>NZ_JAPNLK010000013.1 GCF_026627505.1 Streptomyces sp. H27-H5
TGGCCCGGGGCGGCACGATGGGGTCGTGCCCAAGAACCCGCCCGACTCCACGCAGCACCACCTGCGACACCGGCTGACCGTCCACGCCCGCGCCCTCTGGCCCCAGGTCGAGTCCGTGCAGGTCCGATTCCGTGCCGGATTCGCCTACGTGGCCGCCGAGTCGAATGACGAGGACGAACCCGTCCCTCTGTGCCGTCCGCGTTTCGCCGGGACGCTGCACACCTGGGGCTTCGCTCTCTATCTCGCCAGTAGCGGCAAGTACGAGGACAACTTCCTCCCCACCGGCCTCCCCATCGGCAGTCCCGAGGACTGCCTTACCTGCGCCGGCACCCTCTACCTCGGCAGCCCGGCCTGACCGGCCCAACCCCCCTCCACGAACTTTCGCGGTGCAGCACTAGACTCGCCCCCATGCTGCGCGCACTGGCCGTCGACGACGAGAGACCCCTGCTGGAGGAACTCCTCTACCTGCTGCGTTCCGACCCGAGAGTCCGCAGCGCCGAGGGGGCCTCGGACGCCACCGAGGCACTGCGCCGGATCACGCGGGCGCTGGAGAGCGGCCCGGACGGCCCCGACGGCATCGACGTGGTCTTCCTCGACATCCACATGGCCGGGCTGACCGGCCTGGACATCGCCCGGCTGCTGGCCGGGTTCGCGCGTCCCCCGCTGATCGTGTTCGTCACCGCCCACGAGGGGTTCGCCGTCCAGGCCTTCGACCTCAAGGCGGTCGACTACGTGCTGAAGCCGGTCCGTCCCGAGCGGCTGGCCGAGGCCGTCCGCCGGGTCGGCGCCCAACTCGGCCGGGTACAGGAGCCGCCCGCCGCGGACCTCCCGACCCCCTCGACCGGGACGGACGGCGCCGCGCCGCCCGTCGCGGCGGCAGCGGGGCCCGGCCGCTCGCAGCCGGAGGTCGCCGTGGCCGACCGCGCGCCGGACCAGATCGCCGTCGAACTGGGCGGGGTCACCCGCTTCGTGGCCATCGCCGACATCGCCCACGTGGAGGCCCAGGGCGACTACGCCCGGCTGCACACCGACGAGGGCAGCCACCTGGTCCGGATCCCGTTGTCCACGCTGGAGGAACGCTGGGCGGCCCGCGGGTTCGTCCGGATCCACCGCAGGCACCTGGTGGCGCTGCGCCGGATCGACGAACTGCGCCTGGACGGCGGCGTCACGACCGTTCGGGTCGGCTCGGCGGAACTCCAGGTCAGCCGCCGCCACGCACGCGAACTCCGCGAACTCCTGATGCGCCAGGCCACCGGCTGACCTCCGGGACCGCCGACCGTCCGACGCGCCGTCCGACGCGCCGTTCATCGCGCCGGGGCGGGCGTACGGCGATGCCCGGGGCCCGTCGGTCGCACCGGTCGCCTCGGCGGCACCCGCGCCGGCCGGCCGCGCGTATCGTGGATCTTCCGGCGTGGGAGGAGCAGCGGTTGTCCGAGATCGAGGCGCTGTTGGACGCGCTGAGCGGACTGCCCCGGACCCGGCCCGCCGGACCCGCCGAGGCCGAGGCCCTGCTGGCCCGGCTGCGCAGCGCGGCCGCCCGCTGGGCCGACCTGTTGTACGAGGCCCACGACGGCACCCGCCGGCAGTTGCCGCCGCGCGCCGAGGCGGCCCTCATGCAGGCCTTCCGTCGCGCGGAGGAGTCGTACGTGGAGCTGGAGATCGCCCTGCGCGACTGCGCGGACCACCGCGATCCGGCCCGCTGAAGCACCCCGCCCGGGGCACCCCGGCCCGCGCCGCACGGGGAGGGCGCCGACGCGGCGGTGCGCGGCTTTCGCGGAGGTGCCGGAACGCGCCTGTTCGCCGGTGCGGGGCGCTGCATAGACTCCGAAAGTCCCCGCAGCCCGTCGCCCCTCCCCTCTCCCCACAGCCTCTCCCCGTCGAAGGACCGCCCGGTGAACCAGACGTACGCGCTGACCGCGGTCACCGTCGTCGTCCTGGTCACGGTGCTCGTCGGCGCGTTGGGCCTGCGGATATCCCGGACCACCTCCGATTTCTACGTCGCCTCGCGCACCGTGGGTCCCCGCCTGAACGCGGCGGCCATCAGCGGGGAGTACCTCTCCGCCGCCTCGTTCCTCGGCATCGCGGGGCTGGTGTTGCTCCAGGGGCCGCAGATGCTCTGGTATCCGGTCGGCTACACGGCCGGGTACCTGGTGTTGCTCGTGCTGGTGGCGGCCCCGTTGCGGCGCTCGGGGGCCTACACCCTGCCGGACTTCGCCGAGGCCCGGTTGGAGTCGCAGGCGGTGCGCCGGATCGCCGTGCTGTTCGTCGTCGGGGTCGGCTGGCTCTACCTGCTGCCCCAGTTGCAGGGCGCCGGGCTGACGTTGGAGATCCTCACCGGGGCCCCGACCTGGGCCGGCGGGCTGGTCGTGGCCGGTGTGGTGACGACGGCCGTGGGGGCCGGCGGGATGCGCAGCATCACCTTCGTCCAGGCCTTCCAGTACTGGCTCAAACTCACCGCCCTGCTGGTGCCGGCCTTCTTCCTGATCGCGGCCTGGGCCGGGGACGGGGCCCCGCGTGCGGGCTTCGACGCACCGGCGGTCTTCCGTGAGCACACCGCCGTGACGGTGGGCGAGGACCTGCGGATCGCGCTGGACGAGCCGTTGGCCGTGACGGTGACCGGGCGGGTGGACGGGCGCGCCGTCGAGGGCGAGTCGCTGGTCCTGGCCACCGGGCAGCACTCGGTACGGGCGGGCACCCGGCTGGAGTTCGCGCCGGACAGCCGGGTGCCCGACGCCCGCGCGGAGTCCGGCCCGGGCCCGGCCGGCTGGTCGGAGCCGCTGTCCGGGGAGCGGCGGGGGCATCAGCTGTACGCCACGTACGGACTGATCCTGGCGACCTTCCTGGGCACGATGGGCCTGCCGCACGTCGCGGTGCGGTTCTACACGAGCCCGGACGGCCGGACCGCCCGGCGCACCACCCTGGTGGTGTTGGGGCTGGTCGGGATCTTCTACCTGCTGCCGCCGGTCTACGGGACGCTGGGCCGGATCTACACGCCCGAGCTGGCGCTGACCGGCGACGCGGACGCCGCCGTGCTGGTGCTGCCGGCTCGGATGGTGGGCGGGTTGCCCGGCGAGCTGCTGGGGGCGCTGTTGGCCGGGGGCGCGTTCGCGGCGTTCCTGTCGACGGCCTCGGGGTTGACGATGGCGGTGGCCGGGGTGCTGCACCAGGACGTGCTGCCCCGTCGCGGGGTGCTCAGCTTCCGGTTGGCGGTGGTGGTCGCGATGCTGGTGCCGCTGGTGGGCGCGGTGGCGGCGACGGCGGTACCGGTGGCGGACGCGGTGGGCCTGGCCTTCGCGGTGTCCGCGTCCTCGTTCTGCCCGCTGTTGGTGCTGGGCATCTGGTGGCGCGGGCTGACCCCGCCGGGGGCGGTCGCCGGGCTGGTCACCGGAGGCGGGGCGGCGTTGGGCGCGGTGGTGGCGACCCGCTGCGGGCTGGCGTCGCCGGGCTGGGCGCACACCCTGCTGGCCTGGCCGGCGGTGTGGTCGGTGCCGCTGGGCTTCCTGACGATGGTGGTGGTGTCGCTGGGCACGAGGTCCCGGATCCCGGCGGGGACCGCGGCGACGCTGGCGCGACTGCACCTGCCGGAGGACGTCGCCGGGCACCGGGCGGGGGACGCGCGGTGACGGGCGTCCTGGGCGCGGTGGTGGGCGCGGCGCCGGCCCTGGCGGGCGCGGCGCTGCTGTTGGGCCTGGGGTGGGCCGGGGGGCGGTGGCAGGCGGGGCGCGGCGACCGGGCGTCGGGGCCGGACCTCGGTACTCCCGTCGAGCGGGCCACCTTCCACACCTTGCACACGGCTTCGTTGGCCGCTCCCCCGCTGCGGGCCGGCCTGACCGAGGACGCCGCACGCAAGGCCGCCAGGCGGCTGCGGTCGCTGCTCGGCACGGAGGCGCTGTGTCTGACCGACCGGGAGGCGGTGTTGGCCTGGGACGGTCCGGGCGCCGACCACCACGAGCGGCGGGCGATGGCCCGGGTGACGGCGATGCTGGAGTCGGGGCGGAGCGTGAGCCTGCGCACCGACTGCCGGCAGCCGGGTTGTCCGCTGAAGTGGGCGGTGTTCGCTCCGCTGACCGGTGAGGACGGGATGTTGGGCACGCTCGTCGCGTACGGCTCGCGGGAGTCCGCGGTGCTGGTGCGGGCCGCGACGGAGGTCGCGCGCTGGGTTTCGGTCCAACTGGAGCTGTCGGAGCTGGACCGGTCGCGCACCCGGCTGATGGAGGCGGAGATCAAGGCGTTGCGGGCGCAGATCTCCCCGCACTTCATCTTCAACTCTCTGGCCGCGATCGCCTCGTTCGTCCGGACCGATCCGGAGCGCGCGCGGGACCTGCTGCTGGAGTTCGCGGACTTCACCCGCTACTCGTTCCGTCGGCACGGCGACTTCACCACGCTGGCCGAGGAGTTGCGTTCCATCGAGCAGTACCTGGCCCTGGCGGGGGCCCGGTTCGGCGACCGGTTGAAGGTGACGCTGCGGGTGGCCCCGGAGGTGCTGCCGGTGGCGCTGCCCTTCCTGTGTCTGCAACCGCTGGTGGAGAACGCGGTCAAGCACGGGCTGGAGGACTCCACCGAGGAGTGTCGGATCACCATCGCGGCCCGGGACGAGGGCTCGGAGGCCGTGTTGACGATCGAGGACAACGGGGTGGGCATGGATCCGGCGCTGCTGCGGCGGATCCTGGCCGGGGAGCGGTCCGGCTCCTCCTCGGGCGTCGGCCTGCCGAACGTCGACGAGCGGATGCGGCAGGTGTACGGGGACGAGTACGGGCTCGTCATCGAGACGGGCGTGGGCGCCGGCATGAAGATCACCGTGCGGATCCCCAAGTACCGCGCGGGCGTGCACACGTCCACGCCCGGTGAACCGGGCCCCCCGCCGGGCCGGCACCGGCACTGACCGGACTCGGGCGGGGTCTCCGGTCCGGGCCTGGCGCGGCCGGCGACGCCCGCGGTTCGGGCGCGGGGCGCGCCGGGTCCGGCTCGGGCGGGCCGCTCCGGGCCGCGACGGGCGGGCCCGCGCGGCCGTCAGAGGGCGGCGCGTACCGCGTCGAGGATCTCGCGGGCGCCCTCGTCGATCAGTTCACCGGCCAGGGCGGCGCCGATCTTCTCGGGCGCGTCCGCGGGCCCGGTGAGGGTTCCCGACACCCTGCGGCGGCCGTCGAGGGAGGTGACCTGGGCGTGGAGGGTGAGGGTGCCGTCGGGCGCGGTGCGGGCGTGGGCTCCCACGGGGACGCTGCACCCGCCGTGCAGTTCGGCGAGCAGGGCGCGCTCCGCGCGCACCCGGGCATCGGTGTCGAGGTCGCCGACCGTGGAGAGGATCTCGCGCAGCGCGGCGGACTCCTCGCGGACCTGGATGCCGAGCGCGCCCTGTCCGGGTGACGGGGGGAAGTCCCCGAGCGGGAGGAACTCCCCGACGGCGTCCCCCAGTCCGAGCCGGTGCAGACCGGCGGCCGCGAGGACGACCGCGTCGAGACCCTCCGTCTGGATCTTGCGGAGCCTCGGCGGCACGTTGCCTCGGATCGGCACCACGTCGAGGTCGGGTCGGACGGCGAGGAGTTGGGCCTTGCGCCGGGCGGACCCGGTGCCGACGCGGGCTCCCTCGCGCAGTGCGGCGAGCGTGGATCCGCAGAGCGTCGCGCACGTCCTCGCGGACCGGCGGGGGAAGCAGGGTCAGGCCGGCCGGGCTCTCGGTGGGCAGGTCCTTGAGCGAGTGCACGACGACGTCCACGTCGCCGCGGACCAGCGCCGCCTCCTGTTCGCTGCTGAACGCCGAGCCGCCGCTGACGGCGGAGACGTCGGCCAGGAGCGAGCGGCGGTCCCGGTCCCCGCCTTCGAGGATCACCCGGTGGGTGAACGTCACGTCGGGGAACCGTTCGCGCAGCGGCGCGAGGAACTCGCGGACCTGGGTCCTGGCCAGATTGCTCGCGCGCGAGCCGACGAGATACGTGGTCACAGAAGAGCCTCTCGGATCCTGACGAGTTGTCACCAGGCTACGAGGGGCGGGATGGTGGTGATGCAGACAGCGGGTCGGGAAGCCCGCCACGAACGCCCGCGGCCCCGGACCGCCCGGAGGGGGCGGGCCCGGGGCCGCGGAAAGAACGCGCCGGTCAGGCGGGTGGCTGCAAGGCCTAGCTCCAGCTGGCGTGCAGCGGCTTGCCCTCGGCGTAGCCGGCGGCGGACTGGATGCCGACCACGGCCTTCTCCTCGAACTCCGCGAGGGAGCCCGCGCCCGCGTAGGTGCACGAGGAGCGCACGCCCGCGATGATCGAGTCGATCAGGTCCTCGACGCCCGGACGGGTCGGGTCGAGGAACATCCGCGAGGTGGAGATGCCCTCTTCGAAGAGGGCCTTGCGGGCCCGGTCGTAGGCCGACTCCTCGGAGGTTCGGTTGCGCACCGCGCGGGCCGAGGCCATGCCGAAGGACTCCTTGTAGAAGCGACCGTCGGCGGACTGCTGGAGGTCGCCCGGGGACTCGTACGTCCCGGCGAACCAGGAACCGATCATGACGTTCGAGGCGCCGGCGGCCAGCGCCATCGCCACGTCGCGCGGGTGGCGGACGCCGCCGTCGGCCCAGACGTGCTTGCCGTACTTCTTGGCCTCGGCCGCGCACTCCATCACCGCGGAGAACTGCGGGCGGCCCACGCCGGTCATCATGCGGGTGGTGCACATGGCGCCGGGGCCCACACCGACCTTGATGATGTCGGCGCCGGCCTCGATGAGGTCCTTGACGCCCTCGGCGGCGACGATGTTGCCCGCCACGATCGGGACCTGCGGGTCCAGCGCGCGGACGGCCTTGATCGCGTTGATCATCGACTCCTGGTGGCCGTGGGCCGTGTCGATCACGATCGTGTCGACGCCCGCGTCGAGGAGCTGCTTGGCCTTGGCCGCGAAGTCGCCGTTGATGCCGACGGCGGCCGCGATGCGCAGCTTGCCCTGAGCGTCGGTGGCGGGGGTGTACAGGGTCGCGCGCAGGGCGCCCTTGCGGGTCAGGATCCCGACGAGCCTGCCGTCCTTGTCGACGGCCGGGGCCAGCTTGCGGTGGCCGGCGTCGAGCTTGTTGAAGGCCTCGCGGGGGTCGATGTCGGCGTCGATGAGCAGCAGCTCCTTCGACATGACCTCGGAGAGCTGGGTGAAGCGGTCCACGCCGGTCAGGTCGTGGTCGGTGACGACGCCGATGGGGCGGTTGTCGGCGTCGACGACGATGCCGGCGCCGTGGGCCCGCTTGGGCAGCAGGGACAGCGCGTCGGCGACGGTCTGGGTGGGCGCCAGGGTGATCGGGGTGTCGAGCACGTGGTGGCGGGTCTTCACCCAGGAGATGACGTCGGTGACGACGTCGATGGGGATGTCCTGCGGGATGACGACGATGCCGCCGCGGCGGGCGACGGTCTCGGCCATCCGGCGCCCCGCGATGGCGGTCATGTTCGCCACGACGAGCGGAATGGTGGTGCCGGTGCCGTCGGGCGAGGACAGGTCCACGGCCTGGCGGGAGCCGACCGCGGAGCGGCTCGGCACCATGAACACATCGTCGTACGTCAGGTCGTACGGCGGCTTCAGGTCATTGAGGAAACGCACGTGCTGAACATCCCAGTCGTTCGGAGGAGCCCGTCATGCCCAGGCGGGGCAGCCGAGGAAACGCACGTACTTCATTCTCCCATGTCCTGGTGTTCGTGCCGCCCGGGTCGATCGTCCAGGACATGCCGGGCCGGGTGGTTCTTTCCTACGGGACGTTGGTCCCGAACCGGGCGGGCCGGTGCGGTCGGGCGCGGGAATCGGGGGTTCCGGTCGGTGGCAGCCTACTCGGCGGCGATGGCCAGGGCGGCCTCCGTCACCCCCTCCTCCCGCCGTCGTCCGGCCCGCTCGGTGTGGGTGCGCCGGAAACCCATGGCCCCCACGTAGGCCAGGGGCAGCCCGAGGGCCAGGGCGAGCAGCGGGACGTCGAACTTGGCGTCGTGGGTCAGGACGCAGACCGCCGTACGGGCGTCCAGGCGCCCGGCCTCCCATTCCGCGGCGAGGTGCCGGTGCGGCCAGTCGACGATCACCTCGTCGGCGTCCGGGAAGCGGGCCGGTGTGGTGAAGACGGGCCGGGCGTCGCAGACGGTGGGCCGGGGCATCACCGAGAAGCAGCGCCGCCGCTGGGTGGACCTGCTGCTGGACACCGCCGACGAGGTCAAGCTCCCGACGGACCCCGAGTTCCGGGCGGTCTTCGTCTACTACATCGAATGGGGGACCCGGATGGCGCTGATCTACTCGGGCGCCAATCCCCCGCCGGTCGACGCGGCCGACATCCCGGTCTGGTCCTGGGGCCAGACCCCGCCGTGGCTCCCCAAGCCACCCAAGACCCCGTGACCCGGTGGGGCCCCGGCCCCCACCTTCCCGCCCGTCGGGTCAGTCCCGCCGGGGTCCGCGGCGCGGAGGCCGGGGCGATTCCCCGCGATCCGTCGCCGCCCCGTCCGCCAACAGCACGGTCAGCGGGGACGGCGGTCCGTCGTCGCCGCGCGCCCAGAAGTCCACGGCCTCCTCCAGGATCTCCCGCAGGGTCTCCCAGTCGCCCGGTCGGGCCCGCTCGTACCCGCGCCAGGAGGTCACCGCGACCAGTCGCCCCGGCGCCGCCGGCAGCCACGACAGGTCGATCAGCGCGTCCGCTAGCGCGTCCCAGTTGCCGCCGAACCACTCCGGGACCCGCAGCGCCTCGCCGACGCGCCGCATCAGCTCGGCCTTGCTCCGTACCCCGTCCAGGTCCAGCCGCAGGGTCGTCCACCCCGCCTCCCGGGCGGCGGCGAGGGCCGGTTCGAGCGGCTGCGCTTCGAGGGTCATCGGAGAACCGCCTTGAAGGTCTCGTAGTGGTCGTCCGTGTAGAAGAACTCCCCGCCCTCGCCCGTCACGGTCCGCCGGGCCCCGCGGTCGCGCGCCCCCGGTGTCGTCACGGTGAACTCGTGGTAGTGGCCGCGCTTCTGGCGGGGCAGTGCCTTCTCGAAGTTCCCGAAGACGGTCCCGTCCTGCCGGTAGGGGTACGGCCCGCCCTTGTCGATCAGCGCCAGTACCTCACGCGCCTGCCGCGGCAGCGCGTCCGCGCGTACCGTGGCCATCCCCTTCGCCCACTTCGGCACGGCGGCGTCGCCCCCGGTGGGGGCGGAGGCCGTGGCGGGCGGGCTGGCGGCGGTGGGCGCGGGATTCTTCGCACCGCAGCCCGCCGCACCGACCAGCGCGACACAGAGGAACAGCGCCCCCAGCACACGCAGCAACGATCGGGGCACGTTCCGAAAGATCATGCACCGATCGTGCCAAATATCCGATTCGCTCGCGAATCGCCCGGTGGCCTCAGAGCGCGGCCATCTTGGTGTAGGGACTCAGGATTCGTTTCTGGACCGAGCCGAAGTCGACGAGAACGGCGATCCCCTCCTCGATACCGACGACACGGCCGAGACCGTGTTCGTCGTGAGTAACCCGGTCGCCCACGCTGAAGTGCCGCAAGGGCGCTTCCACAGGGGCCTTGAACGGGCTGGACGGCAAATGGCGGCGAGGTACTGCTGACTTTGTCATTGAACCCAGTATGCGCCCCACAGGCCGCCCCACGGTCCGCCGTTCGGATCTCAATTCCGGCACCATCCGCACCACCGACCCCCGACGGGGCCCGGTCAGTCGTCCGGGTCGGCCCGTTCCAGCGCCGGCCGGAGCCCCGGCGCGGATTCGGTGAGCAGGTAGTCGGCCACCGCCGTGTCCGTGACGAGGCTGGTCACCAGGCCCGACCGGAGCACCGCCCCGATCGCGGAGGCCTTGCGCAGCCCACCGGCGATCGCCACGACCTCGGGGATCCGACGCAGTCGGTCGGCCTCGACGGTGATGCACCGCTCGCCGAGGTCCCGTCCGACCCGACGCCCCTCGGCGTCGAACAGATGCGCGGACATCTCGGCCGCGACGCCCAGGGAGGCGTAGTGCGCCCGTTCCTCGTCCGTGAGCATGTCGTGGACCGTGGAGATGCCCGTCTCCCAGGACCCGATGGAGACGGCGGCGACGGTCACCTTGTCGAAGTACTCGAAGGCCCGCGCGATGCCCGTCTGGCCGCGCAGCGCGGCGGCCGTCGCCGGGTCGGGCAGCAGCATGGGGGCGTAGATGGGGTGCGCGTCGCCGCCGGAGACCTGTGCGGCCCTGCGTACGGCCTCCACGGAGCCGCGCTCGGCGGTCCCAGCGTCGTACACGCCGGTCAGCTGGACCACCGTGCAGGGAGGCAGCCGGTGCAGGGAGGCGGCCATGTGAATGGTCGACCTGCCCCACGCCAGGCCCAGCACGTCGCCCTCGTTGACGAGTTCGCCGAGGAGGTCGGCCGCGACCGCGCCGAGGTTCTCCGGGTCGGGAGCGTCCTCGGTCGCGTCGGCCGGCGACTCCACGACGACCGCGTGGCGCAGCCCGTACCGCGCCCGGAGCGCGTCCGACCGCTCCGCGTCCAGCTCGGCCGGGACCCGGATCTCGATGCGCACGAGATCGCGTTCCAGCGCCGTCTCCAGGACCCGGGCCACCTTGAAGCGGCTCACGCCGAACTCCTCGGCGATCTGGATCTTGGACTTCCCCTCCAGGTAGAAGCGGCGCGCCATGGCCGCCGCCTGCACCAGCTCCGCGGGTCCCATCCGCAGGGCTGACCGTCCCGCCGACATTGCAGACACCGCGTTCTCCTCACTGCTGTTCACACTCTCGTGTTCACACTCTCGACTCGCCGTTCATCCTGTCAGATCCGACGGCCGTTGATCAGCCTGGACAGCTCCCGTTCACCGAGCTGTTCACCAAGCCTCGTCTCAGTGGTCGCAACCCCAGGGCGCGGCGGCGATGGCCGCACTCGCCTGCTCACGCAGCGTCCGCACCGCGGCGGCCGGGTCGACCGCGCCGTAGACCGCGCTCCCGGCGACGAACACGTCCGCGCCCGCCTCGGCGACCCGCTCGATCGTCGAGGCCGACACCCCGCCGTCGACCTGGAGCCAGAGCTCCAGCCCGTGCTTGGCGATCAGCTCCCGGGTACGCCGGATCTTGGGCAGCATGATGTCGAGGAAGGACTGCCCGCCGAAGCCGGGCTCGACCGTCATGATCAGCACCATGTCCAGCTCGGGGAGCAGGTCCTCGTACTGTTCGATCGGCGTGGCCGGCTTGAGCGCCATCGACGCCCGCGCCCCCTTGGCCCGGATCTCCCGCGCGAGGCGCACCGGCGCGGCGGCGGCCTCGGCGTGGAAGGTGACCGACCCGGCACCGGCCTCCACGTACTGCGGCGCCCAGCGGTCGGGGTCCTCGATCATGAGGTGCAGGTCGAGCGGGATGTCCGTGGCCCGGCTCAGGGACTCCACGATCGGCATGCCGAGGGTGAGGTTCGGGACGAAATGGTTGTCCATGACGTCGACGTGCAGCCAGTCGGCGCCCTCGACGGCCCTGGCCTCTTCGGCGAGCCGGGAGAAGTCGGCGGACAGGATGCTGGGGTTGATCTGAACGGCCATGCCCCAAGGTTGCCATGCCCCCGCCCGGTTCCGGCCATGACCCCGGAAGTCTCCGTAGGGTGCGGGACGTGCGAGTGATCATGGGTCTCGCCCCACTCGCCCCTCGTCACCACCCCTGGCACGGCCGCGCCGCGCGCCCCGCGGCCGCCGAGGTATCCCGCCACCGCCCCACCGCACGCCGCCCCCTCGACCGGGGGCGGCGGGCCGGCCTCAGGCCGTGCGGCGCAGCAGTGCCAGGTACATGGCGTCCGTACCGTGCAGGTGCGGCCAGAGCTGGACGTCCGGGCCGTCTCCCAGGGCCGGTACGCCGGCCATGTAGGGCCTGGCGTCGATCAGTTCGGCCGAGACGGGCGACGCGCCGGCGCCGCGCCCCTTCAGGACGTCGTCGACCACCACCCGGGTCTCCGCCAGGTGCGGGGAGCAGGTCGCGTAGCCGACGATCCCGCCGACGCGGACGGCCGAGAGCGCCTCCCGGAGCAGGCCGCGCTGGAGCGGCGCGAAGCGGTCCAGGTCCTCGGGGCGCCGCCGCCAGCGGGCCTCGGGGCGTCGCCGCAGGGCGCCGAGGCCGGAGCACGGGACGTCCATCAGGACCCGGTCGAAGGAACCCGGCAGCCACGGCGGGCGGGTGCCGTCGGCGGCGATGACCTGGTACGGGCCGGGGTTGCCGGCGAGCGCGTTCTCCACCAGGCGCGCCCGGTGCGGCTGCTTCTCGGAGGCCAGCAGGAAGGCGCCCCGGCGTGCGGCGAGCGCCGCCAGCAGGGCCGCCTTGCCGCCCGGGCCGGCGCAGCCGTCCAGCCACCGGGCGTCACGGCCCTCGATCGGGGCCGCCGCCAGGGCCATCGCCACCAGTTGGCTGCCCTCGTCCTGCACGCCGGCGCGCCCGTCGCGCACCGCCTCCAGCGCGCCCGGCTCGCCGCCCTCGGCCATCCGCACGGCGTACGGGGACCAGCGGCCGGGCAGGGCCGAGTCCTCGCCGACCGCCTCCAACAGTTCTTCGGTGGTGGACCGTCCGGGCCGCGCCACCAGGGTGACCTCAGGCCGCTCGTTGTCGGCCTCCAGGAGGTCCTCGATGCCCGCGCGGCCCCCGCCGAGGGCGTCCCACAGCGCGCTGACGACCCAGCGCGGGTGCGAGTGGTACACCGCCAGGTGCTGTTCCGCGTCGTCCTCGTACGGCGGGGCGACCTTCTCCAGCCAGCCGTCCAGGTCGTGCGCGGCGATCTTGCGCAGGACGGCGTTCACGAACTTGGCGCGCCCGTCGCCGAGCACCACCCGCGCCAGTTCCACGCTCGCGGACACCGCCGCGTGCGTCGGGATCCGCGTCCCCAGCAGTTGGTGGGCACCGAGCGAGAGCACGTCCAGCACCGGCGGGTCCACCTCCCGCAGCGGTCGGTCGATGCAGGCCTTGATGACCGCGTCGTACGTGCCCTGGCGGCGCAGCGTCCCGTACACCAGCTCGGTGGCCAGCGCCGCGTCGCGGGCCTGGAAGTTCTCGTCCTGGCGGGCCTTGCGCAGCAGCGGCGGCAGCACGAGGTTGGCGTACGCGTCCCGCTCCCCCACCGCCCGCAGCGCCTCGAAGGCCAGCATCCGCACGGGGTCCTTCTGCGGCCGGCGGTACGGCTTGCCCGGCTTGCCGCCCTGGCCTCCGGACGGCTTGCCTCCCCCGGCGGCGGCGGGTCGACGACGAGGCTGGCGAGGCTGTTCGCTCACGTGAAAGGTGCTCCGGATGTACGAGGTGCTACGGGTCTGCAGGGGTGGGGAACGACGGAGGTCAGCCTACGTCGACTCCTCCGAGGCGCTCGCCGGGCGCGATCCGCACCCCGCGCGCCCAGTCGGCGCCCTTCATCGGCTTCTTGCCCTGCGGCTGCACCCAGAGCAGCTCCACGGCGTGCGAACCGGTGCCGACGTACACGTTGTTCTTGGCCGGGGCGAGCACCCCGGGCTCCAGGTCCGTGCGGTCGGGCACCAGGCCGACCGAGATCAGCTTGAGCCGCTCGCCGCGGAAGACGGTCCACGCCCCGGGGGCGGGCGTGCAGCCGCGCACCACCCGGTCGGCGCGCAGCGCGGGGGCCTTCCAGTCGATCCGGGCGTCCTCCACGGTGATCTTCGGCGCGAGCGAGATCCCGTCGGCAGGCTGCTCGACGGCGCGCAGCGTCCCGTCCTCGATCCCGTCCATGGTGGCCGCCAGCAGACCGGCCCCGGCGAAGGCGAGTCGGGTCAGCAGGTCGCCGCTGGTGTCGGTCGGCCGGACCTCCTCGGTGAGGATCCCGTAGACCGGGCCGGAGTCGAGGCCCTCCTCGATCTGGAAGGTGGACGCGCCGGTGACCTGGTCCCCGGCCATGATCGACTGCTGTACGGGGGCCGCGCCGCGCCAGGCCGGAAGCAGCGAGAAGTGCAGGTTGACCCATCCCCGCCGGGGGATCTCCAGGGCGCTCTTGGGCAGCAGCGCCCCGTAGGCGACGACCGGGCAGCAGTCGGGGTCGATCTCGCGCAGCCGGGCCTGGAACTCGGGGTCGCGGGGCCGGGTGGGCTTGAGGACCTCGATCCCGGCCTCCTCGGCGCGCTCGGCGACGGGGCTCGCGGCGAGGCGTCGGCCACGACCCGCCGGTGCGTCGGGCCGGGTGACGACGGCGGCGACCTCGTGGCGCCCGGAGGCGATCAGGGCGTCCAGGGCGGGCACGGCGACCTCGGGGGTGCCTGCGAAGACGAGCTTCACCGGTTACTACCTCGCTCTCTCGGCTGTCAGCAGCACACCAGTCTATGGGGGTGCGCGCGAGGCGGCTCACCTGCGGCCCCCGGGTCCTGTCGGCGAGTGGCGCCGGTCGGGCCCAGGGGGCGTACGCACACGCGCGCGCCCCTCGCATATGCCGACACGCCCCCACAGCGTGACCTGGGCACCGGGTGGAGCGTTGGTCAAGAGAGATTGACCGAAACGGGCCGCGCATCACTACCGGTGTCTGCGGCTCCTCCGCTCTTCAGCACCGGTTCGAGAGGCTTCTTCATGGCCGACCACGCCACCCACGACGCCCAAGCACGGGCCAGCCTGCACCTCCTGGTGCGGGACATCGAGCGGGTTCGCCGGCAGGTGGATGCTCTGCGTACGCTCACCGCCCAGCTCGGCAACGTGTACCGCCCGCGCCGCTCAGGTCCCTCCACGGGCTTCGTCGTCTACGGAAGGGCGCCCGCGCCCACCGTCCGCCTCGCGCAGGAACTGCGGGACAGCGTCGAGACGCTGGTCACCGCGGCAGTGGACTTCGACCGCTCGCTCGGCTTCTCGTGGGACGCGGTCGGCTCGGCTCTCGGCGTCACCAAGCAGGCCGTGCACCGGCGTTACGGGGCCCGGCGCGCGCAGCCCGTCGAGGCGACCGAGCCGCAGCCCGAGGCGACCACCACCCGCACCCTGGGGCCGCTCCCCACGATCCCCGCAGCCCGCTCGGTACCGCCGCAGCCCGTGCGCGAGGAGTCGCAGGCGGGGGCCCAGGCCGCAGCCGCGGCGGGGTCGGTCCCCCGCTCACCGGCCTTCCCGGGACCGCGGAACAGCTGATCGCCCCCGCCGCCGGGACGCCGACACCCGACGGCCGGGCCGATCCGGCCGCAGTACAGCGGTTCCCGCCCCCGGCAGAGCGATCCGAACGGTCGCCCCGCCGGGGGCGTTCCACGTCCCGGCCGGCCGGCGCCGCCAACGCCCCCGGCTCTCCAGCTCTCCGGCTCTCCGGCTCTCCGGCTCTCCGCCGAGAACGACCCGGCCGCCCCCGCGCGGGCGTCAGCCGATGTCCGGCGGGTCGATCCTGACCCGCACCGACTCCGCCGCCGACACGCCCCGGGCCAGCCGAGCGGCCTGCGCCGACTTGAGCGCCGCCGCCAGGGCCGCGCCGTTGCCGGGCCGGACCCGAACCAGCGCCCGCTCGCCCGGGGAAGCCTCCCGGCGGCGCCCCGGCAGCGGTACCGGGCCCAGGATCTCCGCGTCCGACGGCAGGTCCGCGGCGGCCAGGAAGCCCTCCACCGCCTCCTTGCGGCCGATGACGGACGCCATGCGCGACACCGGCGGGAAGCGCAGCTCGGCGCGCTCGGCCAGCTCGCGCAGCGCGTGTCCCACGGGGTCCCACCTGACCAGCGCCTGTACCGGGCGCAGCGTGGGCTCGGCCACGATGACGACCTGGCCGCTGCCGCGCACCAGGGACGACGCGGCGATCCAGCGTCGGAGCGCCTCCTCACTCGCGCGCAGGTCGGGGAAGCCGAGCATCGCCCAGCCGTCCAGGAGCAGCGCGGCCGCGTAGCCGTCGCCCTCCGCCACGGGCTCCGCGCCCGGTGTGGAGACCACCAGGGCCGGGGCGTCGGGCACCCGGTCCAGCACGTGGTCGCGTCCGGAGGTGCGCACGGACACGGCGGGGAAGGCCCGCCCCAGTTCCTCGGCGGTGCGGCGCGCCCCGACCACCTGGGCCCGCAGGCGGAAGGATCCGCACTCCTCGCAGTGCCAGGCGCTCTCCTGTCGGCCGCACCATCCGCAGTGCAGCTCCCGCGCGTCGGGCGCCTCCAACGGGCCCGCGCAGGCCCCGCACCGCGCGGGGGTCCGGCACCGCTCGCAGGCCAGCCGGGGCACGTAACCGCGCCGGGGCACCTGGACGAGCACGGGCCCGGTCTTCAGGCCCTCCCGTACGGTCTCCCAGGCCAGGCTGGGCAGGCGGGCCGCGCGGGCCGCCTCGTCCCGCGCGAGGAGTTCGTCCCCGACGGTGCGGATGCGGGGCGCGTGCGCGCGTACCGTCGTCCGGTCGGCCACCAGCGGCCGGGCCCAGCCGGACTCGACGAGTTGGGCCGCCTCGACCGTGCAGCTCGTACCGCCCAGGAGGAAGGCGCAGCCCTCCGTCATCGAGCGCAGTTGCAGCACCTCCCGCACGTGCGGGAAGGGGGCGTTGTCGTCGCTGTGGCTGGAGTCCCCGTCGTCCCAGACGGCGACCAGCCCCAGGTCCCGGACGGGCGCGAACATGGCCGCGCGGGTCCCGATCACGGCCCGCACCGAGCCACGGTGCACCGAGAGCCACTGCGTGTAGCGCTTCTGGGGGCCCGATTCGGCGGTCAGCAGGGTGTGCAGCCCCTTGCCCACCAGCGCGGTCAGCGCCTCGTCCACGCGGGCGGCGGCGCGGCCGTCGGGGAGGACGGCCAGCGCGCCGCGGCCGGAGGCCAGGGTGGTCGCCATCGCGCGCGCCAGCTCGTCCGGCCAGTGCGGACCGGGCAACGCCGTCCACACGGTGCGGGGGCTCGCGCCGGACGCCAGCTCGCGCAGGAGGCCCGGTCCGGCCGGGTACCGCTCCCAGCCGCCCGGTTCGGGCACCCCGGGGGCGGGCCTCGGCTCCGGGGACGGCCGGCTCTCGGCCTGTCCGTGGCGCGGCGGGATCGCCAGTTGGAGGACGTCGGCGAGGCTGCCCGCGTAGCGCTGGGCCACGGCCCGGGCGAGCTTCTCCATCCGCGGGCTCAGCACCCGCTCGGGCGACACCACCTGGGCCAGTGCGGCGAGCGGCCCGTCGTAGTCCGTCTCCGCGATCCGCTCGATCACGAAACCGTCGATCAGGCCGCCGCCCTCGCGGCGTCCGTCGCGGACGCGGCCCTCTCCCGCGCCGAAGCGGACCCGGACCCGGACGCCCGGCTGGGCGTCCTCGGCCAGGTGCTCGGGGACGGCGTAGTCCCAGGTCTGGTCGAGGTGCAGGACACCCTTGTTGACGAGGATCCTGGCGATCGGCAGGTCCTTGGCCAGCGGCGCTCCCCGCCAGGTGCGGGGCTTGGCCTTCTCCTCGGCCGTCGCCTTGGCCTCGGCCACCATCCCCCGGATCAGCGCGAGCTGCTCCGGCGGACCACCGGGACTCCCGTCCTCGGGCCGCTCTTCGGAATCGCTCTCGCTGCTCACACCCGAATTCTTACCAAATGCCGGTGACAACGACGTACGGCCCCGGACCGAGGGGTCCGGGGCCGTACGTACGGGCGCGTCCGCGCCGGGGGTCCTACAGACCGGCGGCGGCGCGCAGGGCGTCGACGCGGTCGGTGCGCTCCCAGGTGAAGTCCGGCAGCTCGCGGCCGAAGTGGCCGTAGGCGGCGGTCTGCGCGTAGATCGGGCGCAGCAGGTCCAGGTCGCGGATGATGGCGGCCGGGCGGAGGTCGAAGACCTGGCCGATCGCCTCCTCGATCTTCTGGACGTCGACCTTGGCGGTGCCGAAGGTCTCCACGAAGAGACCGACCGGCTCGGCCTTGCCGATGGCGTACGCGACCTGCACCTCGCAGCGCGAGGCCAGCCCGGCGGCGACGACGTTCTTGGCGACCCAGCGCATGGCGTAGGCGGCCGAGCGGTCGACCTTGGACGGGTCCTTGCCGGAGAACGCGCCACCACCGTGACGGGCCATGCCGCCGTAGGTGTCGATGATGATCTTGCGGCCGGTGAGGCCGGCGTCGCCCATGGGGCCGCCGATCTCGAAGCGACCGGTCGGGTTCACCAGGAGGCGGTAGCCCTCGGTGTCGAGCTTGATGCCGTCCTCGATGAGCTGGGCCAGCACGTGCTCGACGACGAACTCGCGGATGTCCGGGGCGAGCAGCGAGTCCAGGTCGATGTCGGCGGCGTGCTGCGAGGACACGACGACCGTGTCCAGGCGCACGGCCTTGTCGCCGTCGTACTCGATGGTGACCTGGGTCTTGCCGTCGGGGCGCAGGTACGGGATGGTGCCGTTCTTGCGGACCTCGGACAGTCGGCGCGAGAGCTTGTGCGCGATGTGGATCGGGAGCGGCATCAGCTCGGGCGTCTCGTCGCAGGCGTACCCGAACATCAGGCCCTGGTCGCCGGCGCCCTGCTTGTCCAGCTCGTCCTCGTCGCCCTCGACCCGCTTCTCGTACGCGGTGTCGACGCCCTGCGCGATGTCGGGGGACTGCGCGCCGATGGACACCGACACGCCGCAGGAGGCGCCGTCGAAGCCCTTCTTCGAGGAGTCGTAGCCGATTTCGAGGATCTTGTCGCGGACGAGCTGCGCGATCGGGGCGTAGGCCTTCGTCGTCACCTCTCCCGCGATGTGCACGAGACCGGTGGTGATGAGGGTTTCCACGGCCACGCGCGAAGTCGGGTCCTCGGCGAGAAGCGCGTCGAGGATCGTGTCGCTGATCTGGTCAGCGATCTTGTCGGGGTGGCCCTCGGTCACGGACTCCGAGGTGAACAGGCGACGGGACACAACGCTCCCTGGGGTTGCAGCGGCTGCTGGCTGATCATTTGGCGGAACCACACCGGGGGCTGCGCCCGATCACGTTCCGAGTTGCAGTTTATCGGTCGCCGCCGTCTGTCGGACCACCCGTCTCGCCTTGTGGGAGCCGTGTGACCTGCGGCACTCCATTCTGACCCAGGAGTCTGCCTCCCGGAAGCGTCCCGTTCAGGCGCGTCGTGGCGCGAATCGGACCGCGACGTGATCCCAAATCACCTCGGCCAGTACGTCCTTCGGACCATACGGCACTGCCGCCTCCGTCCCATCGGAAGCGAGGACAACCGCCTCGTTCTCCTCCGAACCGAAGGTCTTGCTCTCACCCACTTCGTTGACGACGAGAAGGTCACATCCCTTGCGGCGGAGTTTCGAACGACCGTTCGCGAGGACGTCGTCCGTCTCGGCGGCGAACCCCACCACGACCTGTCCCTCCCGGGCCCGGTCGGCGGAGACCTCCGCGAGGACGTCGGGGTTGCGGACCAGCGCCACCGGCTCGGGCTCCTGGCCGTCCTTCTTCTTGATCTTGCCGTCCGCGTAATGGGCCGGCCGGAAGTCGGCGACGGCGGCGGCCATCACCACCGCGTCGGCGTCGGCGGCGGCCTTGAGGACCGCCTCGCGGAGCTGGAGGGCCGTGCCCACCCGTACGACGTCCACCCCGGCCGGGTCGGGCAGCGCGGTGTTGGCCGCGACCAGCGTGACGCGGGCGCCACGGGCGACGGCGGTGCGGGCGAGGGCGTAGCCCTGCTTGCCGGAGGAACGGTTGCCCAGGAACCGGACCGGGTCGAGCGGCTCCCGGGTGCCGCCGGCGCTGACCACCACGTGCCGGCCGGCCAGATCGGGGCCGGCGGCGCCGTCCGCGCGGCCGGCGCCCCGCAGGACGTGCCGGCAGACCTCGTAGATCTCCTCGGGGTCGGGCAGTCGCCCCTTGCCGGTGTCCTTGCCGGTGAGCCGGCCGACGGCGGGCTCGATGACGACGGCGCCCCGCCGGCGCAGCGTGGCAACGTTCTCCTGGGTGGCGGGGTGCTCCCACATCTCGGTGTGCATCGCGGGTGCGAAGACGACCGGACAGCGCGCGGTGAGCAGGGTGTTCGTCAGGAGGTCGTCCGCGAGCCCGTGGGCGGCCTTGGCGAGCATGTCGGCGGTGGCGGGGGCGACGACCACCAGGTCGGCTGTCTGGCCGATGCGGACGTGCGGCACCTCGTGCACGGACTCCCAGACCTGCTGGGAGGCCGGGTTTCCGGAGAGCGCGGCCCAGGTGGCCTCGCCGACGAAGTTGAGAGAGGCCGCGGTGGGCACCACCCGTACGTCGTGCCCGGACTCGGTCAGCCGACGCAGCAGCTCACAGGCCTTGTAGGCGGCGATTCCGCCACTGACCCCCAGCACGACCTTCGGCTTGCCCACCACACACTCCCCTTCGCGGAACGTCACTGACACCTATGACACACCACAGGCCCGACAGATGTTCTGCCGGGCCTGTGGTGAAAGGAATTCTCGGTGCTTACTGAGCCGGGGCCTCGATGGCCTCGGACGTCAGCAGACCCGCGTTGATCTCGCGCAGCGCGATCGAAAGCGGCTTCTCGTGGACGTGAGTGTCCACCAGCGGGCCGACGTACTCAAGCAGGCCCTCGCCGAGCTGCGAGTAGTACGCGTTGATCTGACGGGCACGCTTGGCCGCGTAGATCACGAGGCTGTACTTCGAGTCGGTGGCCTCGAGCAGCTCGTCGATCGGCGGGTTGATGATGCCCTCGGGCGCAGTCATGGAAGAGGACACGCTCTACCTTCCGAAGATGGGTGAAGAATCAAACATCGATCGAAAGAACATCGATCAACGATCAGACAACTTCCATCAAGGCTAGCAGCTCGCGCGCCACGTCCTCGACGGAGGTGTTGACAAGGGTGGTGTCGAACTCCGATTCGGCAGCGAGTTCGACCCGCGCCGCGCCGAGCCGACGCTCGATGACCTCGGCCGACTCGGTCCCGCGGCCGGTGAGCCGGCGGACCAGCTCCTCCCAGCTCGGCGGGGCGAGGAAGACCAGCTGAGCCTCGGGCATGGACTCGCGGACGAGTCGGGCGCCCTGGAGATCGATCTCCAGCAGGACCGGCTCGCCGTTCTCCAGGCGTTCCAGTACCGCGCCGCGCGGTGTGCCGTAGCGGTTGCCCGCGAACTCGGCCCACTCCAGCAGCTCGCCGTTGGCGATCAGCTTGTCGAACTCGTCGTCGTTGACGAAGAAGTAGTGGACTCCGTGTCGCTCACCGGGCCGCGGCTTGCGGGTGGTGGCCGACACCGAGAGCCATACCTCGGGGTGAACCTTGCGCATATGCGCGACGACCGTGCTCTTGCCGACCCCCGAGGGGCCGGAGAGCACGGTCAGCCGCGGACGAACCTCTGCTGCCATAGAGCGATTATCCAGGTTCTCGGGACTGCCTGAGAACGCCGGGAGAACTTCGTGCGAAGCCTCAGGCGGGCTTGCCGCCGAACTCACGCTCCAGAGAGGCGATCTGGTTGGAGCCGAGACCTCGAACACGTCGAGACTCGGAGATGCCGAGGCGCTCCATGATCTGCTTGGCGCGGACCTTGCCCACGCCGGGGAGGGACTCCAGAAGAGCGGAGACCTTCATCTTGCCGATGACGTCGTTCTCCTGGCCCAGCTTGATGACGTCATGGAGGGAGGCGCCGGAATGCTTGAGTCGATTCTTCACCTCGGCCCGCTCCCGGCGAGCCGCGGCGGCCTTTTCGAGCGCTGCTGCGCGCTGTTCAGGGGTAAGGGGCGGAAGAGCCACGCCTACGTCACCTCGGATGTCGAACTGTCGGATACGGACCGGCGGGATGCCGGAAGGCATCACACCAGGCGAGCCCCCGAACAGCGGTGGTGCTCGATCGCTGCTCGTTCACTCTGGTCGGAGACTAGCGGCCACGGCCGCTCCCGTCAGCGAGAACGGACGAAAAGTCCTGGTCAGCCTTGACTGAACCGTACATCACGGACAAACTACCTCGGTTTTGTCCGGTGAAGGACGTTCGAATTTCGTCAAGCAGTGCGACGTGTCCGGTCCGGGACTCCCCGAACGGCCCCGTTCCGCACCCCGAGGCCGCCCCGCGGACGGGGCCGACGTGATCCGCGTCACGTCGGCCCCGTCCGGCGCCCCGTCGGGGCTCAGGCCGAGGCCACCGCGGTGCGGACCTCGTCCGCGAACCGGGCCGCCGACGCGCGCAGCGCGGCGGCGTCGGGACCGTGCTTCAGCACGCCGCGGGACACGTTCGGCACGACGTTGCGCACGGCCGCCCCGAACACGCCCGGGAGGTCGGCCGCGGTCGCGCCCTGCGCGCCGATGCCCGGGGCCAGCAGCGGCCCGTTGATGTCCAGGTCGAAGGAGGACAGGTCCCCCAGGGTGGCGCCCACCACCGCACCGAAGGAGCCCATGGGGGTGGCGCCCGCGTTCTCGGCCGCCAGGTGTCCCAGCATGGTCGCGCCGATCGTGCGGCCGTCCTCGCGCACGGCGCGCTGGACCTCCGCGCCCTCCGGGTTCGAGGTCAGGGCCAGCACGAACAGGCCGGAGCCCGACGCGCGCGCCAGTTCCACCGCCGGGGCCAGCGAGCCGTAGCCCAGGTACGGGGAGACCGTCAGCGCGTCGGAGAACAGCGGCGAGGACGGCGACAGGAAGGTCTCCGCGTACGCGGCCATCGTCGAGCCGATGTCCCCGCGCTTGGCGTCCATGACGACCAGCGTGCCCGCCGCCCGGGCGTCCGCGACGGTCCGCTCCAGCACGGCGATGCCCCGCGACCCGAACCGCTCGAAGAAGGCGGCCTGCGGCTTGAAGACCGCGACCTCCCGCGCCAGCGCCTCGACGACCGTGCGGGAGAACTTCTCCAGCCCCGCGATGTCGTCGTCCAGGCCCCAGGAGGCCAGCAGGGCGGCGTGCGGGTCGATGCCGACGCACAGCGGGCCCCGGGAGTCCATCGCCGCACGCAGGCGGGCGCCGAAGGGGGTCACAGAGGTCACAGCGAGGCCTTCCGGGTCTCGGCGCCCACCGCGTCGGCGAGCGAGTCGTACGGGCTGTCCGCGAGGCGGGCGGCCAGGCCGCGGTGAATGGCGCGGGCGTAGAGCGGACCCTCGTAGACGAAGGCGCTGTAACCCTGGATCAGCGTCGCGCCGGCCAGGATCCGCTGCCAGGCGTCCTCGGCGTTCTCGATGCCGCCGACGCCCACGAGCACCAGACGGTCGCCCACGCGGGCGTACAGCCGCCTGAGGACCTCCAGGGAGCGTTCCTTGACGGGCGCGCCGGACAGGCCGCCGGTCTCCTTCACCAGGGCGGGGGCGGACTTCAGGCCCAGGCCCTCGCGCGCGATGGTCGTGTTGGTGGCGATGATGCCGTCGAGGCCGAGTTCCAGGGCCAGGTCGGCGACCGCGTCCACGTCCTCGTCGGCGAGGTCGGGGGCGATCTTGACCAGCAGCGGGACCCGGCGGTCGGTGACCACCCGGTCCGCGGCCTCGCGCACGGCCGTCAGCAGCGGGCGCAGGGACTCGGTGGCCTGGAGGTTGCGCAGGCCCGGGGTGTTCGGGGAGGAGACGTTGACGACGAGGTAGTCGGCGTGGCGGGCGAGCCGCTCGGTGGAGGCGACGTAGTCCGCCGCGGCCTCCGCCTCCGGGACGACCTTCGTCTTGCCGATGTTCACGCCGACCACGGTCTTGAAGACGGGGTTGCGGGCGGCCAGTCGGGCGGCGACGGCCTCCGAGCCCTCGTTGTTGAAGCCCATGCGGTTGATCAGGGCGCGGTCCGGGACGAGCCGGAAGAGCCTCTTCCTGGGGTTGCCGGGCTGGGCCTGCGCGGTGACCGTGCCGATCTCGACGTGGTCGAAGCCGAGCATCGCCATGCCGTCGATGGCGACCGCGTTCTTGTCGAAGCCCGCCGCGAGACCGAAGGGGCCGTGCATGCGCAGGCCCAGGGCCTCGGTGCGCAGCTCCTTGTGGCGGGGCGCCAGCCAGCCGGCGACGAAGGTCCGCAGCACCGGGGTGCGGGCCGCGAGGCGGATCCAGCGGAAGGCCAGGTAGTGCGCCTGCTCCGGGTCCATGCGCTTGAAGACGAGGTTGAAGAACAGTTTGTACATCGTCCGAAATATCCCTTGTGCGCTCATGAAAGGGGGGACACCGGTCGCTGTGCCGGTGCCCCCCTTTCGTACGGGCTGCTAGTCGCGGGCCGCGATCAGGTGTTCCGCGTGCTCCTGGAGCGAGCGCACGCCGACGTCGCCGCGGTTGAGCGCGTCGATGCCCTGGACGGCGGCGGCGAGCGCCTGGACCGTGGTCAGGCACGGGACGCCGCGCGCCACGGCCGCCGTACGAATCTCGTAGCCGTCGAGGCGGCCACCCGTGCCGTACGGGGTGTTGACGATCAGGTCGACCTGGCCGTCGTGGATGAGCTGGACGACGGTCTTCTCCCCGTCGGGGCCCTCGCCCTCGCTGAGCTTGCGCACGATGGTGGCGTTGATGCCGTTGCGGCGCAGCACCTCCGCCGTGCCCGAGGTCGCCATCAGCTCGAAGCCGTGGGCGACGAGCTCGCGCGCCGGGAAGATCATCGAACGCTTGTCGCGGTTGGCGACGGAGATGAAGGCGCGGCCCTTGGTGGGCAGCGGGCCGTAGGCGCCGGCCTGCGACTTGGCGTAGGCCGTGCCGAAGACGGAGTCGATGCCCATGACCTCGCCGGTGGAGCGCATCTCCGGGCCGAGGACCGTGTCGACGCCGCGGCCCTGGATGTCGCGGAAGCGCGACCACGGCATCACGGCCTCCTTGACGGAGATCGGCGCGTCGAGCGGCAGGGTGCCGCCGTCCCCGGTCTTGGGCAGCATGCCCTCCTCGCGCAGCTCGGCGATGGTGGTGCCGAGCGAGATGCGGGCGGCGGCCTTGGCCAGCGGGACCGCGATCGCCTTCGAGGTGAAGGGCACGGTCCGGGACGCGCGCGGGTTGGCCTCCAGGACGTAGAGGATGTCACCCGCCATCGCGAACTGGATGTTGATCAGGCCGCGGACGCCGACGCCCTTGGCGATGGCCTCCGTGGAGGTGCGCAGGCGCTTGATGTCGTGCCCGCCGAGGGTGATCGGGGGCAGGGCGCAGGCCGAGTCGCCGGAGTGGATGCCGGCTTCCTCGATGTGCTCCATGACGCCGCCGAGGTAGAGCTCGTGGCCGTCGTAGAGCGCGTCGACGTCGATCTCGATCGCGTCGTCGAGGAAGCGGTCGACCAGCACGGGGCGGGTCGGGGAGATCTCGGTGGACTCCGCGATGTACGACTCCAGGCGGGTCTCGTCGTAGACGATCTCCATGCCGCGGCCGCCGAGCACGTAGGACGGGCGGACCAGGACCGGGTAGCCGATCTCGTCGGCGATCGCCTTGGCACCCGCGAAGGTGGTGGCGGTGCCGTGCTTGGGGGCGGGCAGCCCGGCCTCCGCGAGGACCTGGCCGAAGGCGCCGCGGTCCTCGGCGGCGTGGATGGCCTCCGGCGGGGTGCCGACGACCGGGACGCCGTTGTCCTTGAGTGCCTGGGCGAGACCGAGGGGGGTCTGGCCGCCGAGCTGGACGACGACGCCGGCGATGGGGCCGGCGAGGGACTCGGCGTGGACGATCTCCAGCACGTCTTCCAGCGTCAGCGGCTCGAAGTACAGGCGGTCGGAGGTGTCGTAGTCCGTCGAGACGGTCTCGGGGTTGCAGTTGACCATCACGGTCTCGTAGCCGGCGTCGCTGAGCGCGAAGGAGGCGTGGACGCAGGAGTAGTCGAACTCGATGCCCTGGCCGATGCGGTTCGGGCCGGAGCCCAGGATGATCACCGCGGGCTTGGTGCGGGTCGCGACCTCGGACTCCTCGTCGTACGAGGAGTAGAAGTACGGGGTCTTGGCCGCGAACTCGGCGGCGCAGGTGTCGACCGTCTTGTAGACCGGGCGGACACCGAGGGCGTGCCGGACCTCGCGGACGACGTCCTCGCGCAGGCCGCGGATCTCGGCGATCTGGTGGTCGGAGAAGCCGTGCCGCTTGGCTTCGGCGAGCAGCTCGGGCCGGAGCTTGTCGGCGGCCGCCAGGTCGTCGGCGATCTCCTTGATCAGGAACAGCTGGTCGACGAACCAGGGGTCGATCTTCGTGGACTCGAAGACCTCCTCCTGGGTGGCGCCGGCGCGGATCGCCTGCATGACGGTGTTGATGCGGCCGTCGGTCGGGCGGACCGCGGTGGCCAGCAGTTCTTCCTTGTCGCCGACCGGGCCGACGAAGGTGAACTGCGAGCCCTTCTTCTCCAGGGAGCGCAGGGCCTTCTGGAGGGCCTCGGTGAAGTTGCGGCCGATGGCCATGGCCTCGCCCACCGACTTCATGGTGGTGGTGAGGGTGGCGTCGGCGAGCGGGAACTTCTCGAAGGCGAAGCGCGGAGCCTTGACGACGACGTAGTCGAGGGACGGCTCGAAGGAGGCCGGGGTCTTCTCGGTGATGTCGTTGGGGACCTCGTCGAGCGTGTACCCGATGGCCAGCTTGGCGGCGATCTTCGCGATCGGGAAGCCGGTGGCCTTCGAGGCGAGCGCCGAGGAGCGCGAGACGCGCGGGTTCATCTCGATGACGATGACGCGGCCGTCGACCGGGTCGATCGCGAACTGGATGTTGCAGCCGCCGGTGTCGACGCCGACCTCGCGGATGATCGCGATGCCGACGTCGCGCAGCCGCTGGTACTCGCGGTCGGTCAGCGTCATGGCCGGGGCGACGGTGATCGAGTCACCGGTGTGGACGCCCATCGGGTCGAAGTTCTCGATGGAGCAGACGACGACCACGTTGTCCTTGGTGTCGCGCATCAGCTCCAGCTCGTACTCCTTCCAGCCGAGGATGGACTCCTCCAGGAGCACCTCGGTGGTCGGGGAGAGCGTCAGGCCCTGGCCGGCGATGCGGCGCAGCTCCTCCTCGTCGTGGGCGAAGCCGGAGCCGGCGCCGCCCATGGTGAAGGAGGGGCGCACGACGACGGGGTAGCCGCCGAGGGTCTCGACGCCCTGGATGACGTCGTCCATCGAGTGGCAGATGACCGAACGGGCGGACTCGCCGTAACCGATCTTGGCCTTGACGGCCTCGACGACGCCCTTGAAGAGCTCGCGGTCCTCGCCCTTGTTGATCGCCTCGACGTTGGCGCCGATGAGCTCGACGCCGTACTTCTCCAGCACACCCTGCTCGTGCATGGAGATCGCGGTGTTGAGCGCGGTCTGGCCGCCGAGGGTCGGGAGCAGCGCGTCGGGGCGCTCCTTCGCGATGATCTTCTCGACGAACTCGGGGGTGATCGGCTCGACGTACGTGGCGTCGGCGATCTCCGGGTCGGTCATGATCGTCGCCGGATTGGAGTTCACCAGGATGACCCGCAGGCCCTCGGCCTTGAGGATGCGGCAGGCCTGGGTGCCGGAGTAGTCGAATTCGGCGGCCTGGCCGATGACGATCGGGCCGGAGCCGATGACCAGGACGGACTGGATATCGGTGCGCTTAGGCACGCTCGGCCTCCATCTGGGCGGTTTCCATCAAAGACGTGAAGCGGTCGAAGAGGTACGCGGCGTCGTGCGGGCCCGCGGCCGCCTCGGGGTGGTACTGGACGGAGAAGGCCGGCTGGTCGAGCAGCTGGAGGCCTTCGACGACCTGGTCGTTCAGGCAGACGTGGGAGACCTCGGCGCGGCCGTAGGGGGTCTGGGAGACCTTGTCGAGGGGCGCGTCCACGGCGAAGCCGTGGTTGTGCGCGGTGATCTCGACCTTGCCGGTGCTGCGGTCCTGGACCGGCTGGTTGATGCCGCGGTGGCCGTACTTCAGCTTGTAGGTGCCGAAGCCGAGCGCGCGGCCCAGGATCTGGTTGCCGAAGCAGATGCCGAAGAGCGGGGTCTTGCGCTCCAGCACGGCCTGCATGACGGCGACGGGGCCGTCGGCGGTGGCCGGGTCGCCCGGGCCGTTGGAGAAGAACACGCCGTCCGGGGAGACCGCGTAGACGTCCTCGACGGTGGCGGTGGCGGGCAGCACGTGGACCTCGATGCCGCGCTCGGCCATCCGGTGCGGGGTCATGCCCTTGATGCCGAGGTCCACGGCGGCGACGGTGAACTTCTTCTCGCCGATCGCGGGGACGACGTACGCCTCCTTGGTGGCGACCTCGGCGGAGAGGTTCGCGCCCTTCATCTGCGGGGCGGCCTGCACCTTGGCCAGCAGCGCCTCGTCGCGGACGCCCTCCCAGGCCTCGCCGGAGAAGATGCCGACGCGCATGGCGCCGCGCTCGCGCAGGTGGCGGGTCAGGGCACGGGTGTCGATGCCGGAGATCCCGACGACGCCCTGCTTGACCAGCTCCTCGTCCAGCGAGCGCCGCGAGCGCCAGTTGGAGGGGACGCGGGCGGGGTCGCGCACGACGTAGCCGGCGACCCAGATGCGGGAGGACTCGGGGTCCTCGTCGTTCACGCCGGTGTTGCCCACGTGCGGGGCGGTCATCACGACGACCTGTCGGTGGTACGACGGGTCGGTGAGGGTCTCCTGGTAGCCGGTCATGCCGGTGGAGAACACGGCCTCGCCGAAGGTCTCCCCCACAGCGCCGTAGGCGCGGCCGCGGAAGATCCGACCGTCCTCCAGGACGAGTACGGCGGGAGCTTTGGCTGCTCCCCTGGTGGAGGTCGTCATCGTTCGGCGCCTTCCGTCGTGATGGATGAGTTCATGTGGTTGATCGCTTCGACCCAGGCGGCGTGTTCGGCCGCGCGGTCGGAGCGGAATCCGGAGTCGATCAGCTTGTCGCCATGCGCCCATGTGACGACGAGCAGACCGCCCTCGGTGAGTACCTTGCCCGCGATTCCCTTGTCGAGGCGGGCGCCGCGCAGCCGCGCGGCCGGTACGAAGAAGTCGGTGGCACCCGGTCGGACCACGTCGAGGCCCGCGTCGGTGAGCGTGAGCTCCACCCGGCTGCGGACACCCAGACCGTGGGCGACGATCCGGTCGAGCCACTGCCCGGCGGTGGTCGACCCGTGGTACCGGCCGGTCAGTGCCAGCCGGTGCTCGGGGAGACCGCTCGGGGCGGCGGGGAGTTCCGGCAGATCGCTCTGCAGGGCGCCGCGCCATTTCCAGCCCTGCCGCATCAGCCAGTACACGAACGCGATGAAGACGAGCAGACCGACGACCCACGCGATGCGCGCGCCCCAGTCCGTCACCTCCGCCGACTGTCGTTCGGCGGCCTCGGCGGCCAGTTGGATTACTGCAGGTGTCACGCCAGCGTCCCGTCCACGACCGTTGCCCGGCCCCGCAGGAATGTGTGAGTGACGCGCCCCGGCAGCTCGCGGCCCTCGTAGGGCGTGTTGCGGCTGCGGGAGGCGAAGTGTGCGGGGTCCACGACACCACGGTACGAGGTATCGACCAAGGTCAGGTTCGCGGGTTCACCTGCCGAGACGGGCCGGCCGTGGTTTTCCAGGCCTCCGATGCGCGCCGGGGCGAAGGACATCCTCTGGGCGACGCCCGCCCAGTCGAGGAGTCCGGTCTCCACCATCGTCTGCTGGACGACGGAGAGCGCGGTCTCCAGGCCCACCATGCCCATGGCGGCGGCGGCCCACTCGCAGTCCTTGTCCTCGTGCGGGTGCGGGGCGTGGTCGGTGGCGACGATGTCGATCGTGCCGTCGGCGAGCGCCTCGCGCAGGGCCAGCACGTCGCGCTCGGTGCGCAGCGGCGGGTTGACCTTGTAGACCGCGTTGTACGAGCGGACGAGGTCGTCGGTGAGGAGCAGGTGGTGCGGGGTGACCTCGGCGGTGACGTCGATGCCGCGGGACTTGGCCCAGCGGACGATCTCGACGGAGCCAGCGGTGGAGAGGTGGCAGATGTGCACGCGGGAGCCGACGTGCTCGGCGAGGAGGACGTCGCGGGCGATGATCGACTCCTCGGCGACCGCGGGCCAGCCGCCGAGGCCCAGCTCGGCGGAGACGACGCCCTCGTTCATCTGGGCGCCCTCGGTCAGGCGGGGCTCCTGGGCGTGCTGGGCGACGACGCCGCCGAAGGCCTTCACGTACTCCAGGGCGCGGCGCATGATCACGGCGTCGTCCACGCACTTGCCGTCGTCGGAGAAGACGGTGACGCGGGCGGCGGAGTCGTGCATCGCGCCGAGCTCGGCGAGCTGCTTGCCCTCCAGGCCGACCGTGACGGCGCCGATGGGCTGCACGTCGCAGTAGCCGGACTCCTTGCCGAGCCGCCAGACCTGCTCGACGACGCCGGCGGTGTCGGCGACCGGGAAGGTGTTCGCCATGGCGAAGACGGCGGTGTAGCCGCCGCTCGCGGCGGCGCGGGTGCCGGTCAGGACCGTCTCGGAGTCCTCGCGGCCGGGCTCGCGCAGGTGGGTGTGCAGGTCGACGAGGCCGGGGAGGAGGACCTGCCCCTCGGCCTCGATGACGGTCGCACCCTCGGCGGACAGCCCGGTGCCGACCTCGGCGATGGTCTCGCCGTCGATCAGGACGTCCTGCGCCTCGCCACCGAGTACCTTCGCGCCACGGATCAGGATCTTGCTCATTACTTGCTCTCCTCGGTACGGGCGGCGGCGGGGGTGGTGACGGCGGGCTCGGAACCACCGAGCAGCAGGTACAGGACGGCCATCCGGGTGGACACGCCGTTGGCGACCTGCTCGACGGCCGTGCACCGGTCGGAGTCGGCGACCTCGGCGGTGATCTCCATGCCGCGGTTCATCGGGCCGGGGTGCATCACGATGGCGTGCTCGGGCATCTTGGCCATGCGGTCGCCGTTGAGCCCGTACCGGCGGGAGTACTCGCGCTCGGTCGGGAAGAAGGCGGCGTTCATGCGTTCGCGCTGCACACGCAGCATCATGACCGCGTCGGACTTAGGCAGCACCTCGTCGAGGCTGTACGAGACCTCGCAGGGCCAGCTCTCGACGCCGATCGGGACGAGGGTGGGCGGGGCCACCACGGTGACCTCGGCGCCCAGCGTGTGGAGCAGCTGGACGTTGGAGCGGGCCACGCGGCTGTGCAGCACGTCGCCGACGATGGTGATCCGGCGGCCGTTCAGGTCCTTGCCGAGCCCGGCGTCGCGGCCGACCAGTCGGCGGCGCATGGTGAAGGCGTCCAGCAGGGCCTGGGTGGGGTGCTCGTGGGTGCCGTCGCCGGCGTTGACCACGGCGGAGTCGATCCAGCCGGAGGTCGCCAGCCGGTAGGGGGCGCCGGAGGCGTGGTGGCGGATGACGACCGCGTCCGCGCCCATGGCCTCCAGGGTCAGGGCGGTGTCCTTCAGGGATTCGCCCTTGGAAACCGAGGACCCCTTGGCGGAGAAGTTGATGACGTCGGCGGACAGTCGCTTGGCGGCCGCCTCGAACGAGATCCGGGTGCGCGTCGAGTCCTCGAAGAAGAGGTTGACGACGGTCAGGCCGCGCAGGGTGGGCAGCTTCTTGATCGGCCGGTCCGCGACACGGGCCATCTCCTCGGCGGTGTCGAGGATCAGGACGGCGTCGTCGCGCGTGAGATCGGCGGCCGAGATGAGGTGGCGCTTCATCCGGGTGCTCCGTAGGTCAGGAGGGCAGACAGGTGGACTGGCTGACGTGCGGGCAGGGCGCACCGCGGCACGGACCCCGTGGAGGGTCCCGCGCCGGTGGGGGCTACTGCTGCCCGGCTGCCGGGGCGGTCCGCTGGCCGAGCAGCACGGCGTCACGGCCGTCCTCCTCCTGGAGCTGGACCTTGACGGTCTCCCGCAGCGACGTGGGGAGGTTCTTGCCGACGTAGTCGGCGCGGATCGGCAGTTCGCGGTGGCCCCGGTCGACGAGGACGGCGAGCTGCACGGCGCGCGGACGGCCGATGGCGCCGAGCGCGTCGAGGGCGGCGCGGATGGTGCGGCCGGAGAAGAGCACGTCGTCGACGAGGACCACGAGGCGGCCGTCGATGTCGTCGCCGGGGATCTCGGTGCGGCCGATGGCCCGGGCGGGCTTCAGGCGCAGGTCGTCCCGGTACATGGTGATGTCGAGGGAGCCGACCGGAATCCTGGTGCCGGTGATCTCTTCGAGCTTGGCGGCCAGCCGGCGGGCGAGGTACACACCGCGGGTGGGGATGCCGAGGAGCACCACGTCGTCGGCGCCCTTGGCGCGTTCGACGATCTCGTGGGCGATACGGGTCAGGACCCGAGCGATGTCTTGCGCGTCCAGTACGGGGCGCATGTCATCGGGGCTGTGCCGGGTGTCCGGGCTGTGCTGAGTGTCCATGAAAAGGACCTCCTTCTCCGCCTCACGGGACGGACCTTAAAGGACGTCTGATCTACGTGTTCCACGGTACCAGGGGGATTCCGCGCGCCTCGCACCGGGCCCGTCCGGGGGCCCTCCCGAGGGGGCGACGAAGACCATTCGGCTTGACGCATCCAAGTAACGCTGCGTAACCTCACAGTGAGTTACCAGCCGCGCGGCGGAGCCGCACGTTGTCCATGTCGTCACAGCGTCACAGCGTCCGGGAGCGTTATGTCCAGCGAATACGCCAAACAGCTCGGGGCCAAGCTCCGTGCCATCCGCACCCAGCAGGGCCTTTCCCTCCACGGTGTCGAGGAGAAGTCCCAGGGCCGATGGAAGGCCGTGGTGGTCGGTTCCTACGAGCGCGGGGACCGCGCCGTGACCGTCCAGCGCCTTGCCGAGCTGGCGGACTTCTACGGGGTGCCGGTGCAGGAGCTGCTGCCGGGCACGACTCCCGGCGGGGCCGCCGAGCCGCCGCCGAAGCTCCGTCTGGACCTGGAGCGCCTCGCGGGCGTGCCCGCCGAGAAGGCCGGTCCGCTGCAGCGCTACGCGGCGACGATCCAGAGCCAGCGCGGGGACTACAACGGCAAGGTGCTGTCGATCCGCCAGGACGACCTGCGCACCCTCGCCGTCATCTACGACCAGTCCCCCTCGGTCCTGACCGAACAGCTGATCAGCTGGGGCGTGCTGGACGCGGACGCGCGTCGCGCGGTGGCCCACGAGGACATCTAGTCCCGGGCCCTGTCCCAGCAGAAACGTACCGGCGGCTGCCGGGATCCCACGGGGGTCCCGGCGGCCGCCGTTTCCGTGTGTCCCGCCCCTCCCCCGGCTCCGGGATTCGACGAGGACAGACGGAAGGGCCCGCAGCGCGTGCGCTGCGGGCCCTTCCGTGTGTGCGTGGCCTGTGCGTCAGCTCTCGCTGCGGCGCAGGTTCGGCTTCAGGTCCTTGAACCGGCTCAGGAGTCCGTTCACGAACGAGGGCGACTCGTCCGTCGAGAACTCCTTGGCCAGCTGGACCGCTTCGTCGATCGCCACGGCGTCCGGGGTGTCGTCCACCCAGATCAGCTCGTAGGCGCCGAGCCGCACGATGTTCCGGTCCGCGACCGGCATGCGGTCGAGGTCCCAGTCCACGGCGTAGGTGGCGATCAGATCGTCGATGCGGTCCACCTTGTCGGCGTAACCCTCGACAAGATCCATCGTGTAGGCGTTGACCGGCGACTGGCGGTCGTCCGACCGCGCGTGGCGGATCCAGTCCGCGAGGACCTCGCGCACGGGCACGCCGCGCTGGTCGGCCTCGAAGAGGATCTGGAAAGCGCGCTTTCGCGCGTTGCTCCGGGCAGCCACGGTTAGCTGTTCACCCGGCCGAGGTAGTCGCTCGTGCGGGTGTCGACCTTGATCTTCTCACCGGTGCTGACGAAGAGCGGGACCTGGATCTCGTGACCGGTCTCCAGCGTCGCCGGCTTGGTGCCACCGGTGGAGCGGTCGCCCTGGACGCCCGGGTCGGTGTGCTGGATGACCAGCTCGACGGCGGCCGGGAGCTCGACGTAGAGCACCTCGCCCTCGTGGCGGGCCACGGAGGCGGTGAAGCCCTCGATCAGGAAGTTGGCGGCGTCGCCGACGACCTTGCGGTCGACCATCAGCTGGTCGTAGGTCTCCATGTCCATGAAGACGAAGTACTCGCCGTCCATGTACGAGAACTGCATGTCGCGGCGGTCGATGGTGGCCGTCTCGACCTTGGTGCCGGCGTTGAACGTCTTGTCGACGACCTTGCCGGACATCACGCTCTTCAGCTTGGTGCGCACGAAGGCCGGGCCCTTGCCGGGCTTGACGTGCTGGAACTCGACGACGGACCAGAGCTGGCCCCCGTCGAGCTTCAGCACCATGCCGTTCTTGAGGTCGTTCGTGGAAGCCACGGTTGCGGAATCTCCTGCACTGGAAGACCGCGGAGGCGCGCACCGTCCGGTTGGGCGGACTACAGCGCGAGCAGCTCCTTGGTCGTAATGGTGAGTAGCTCTGGACCGCCGTCCGCCTCGGGGCGTACGACGAGCGTGTCATCGATCCGGACACCTCCCCGGCCCGGGAGGTGAACCCCCGGTTCGACGGTGACCGGCACGCAAGCGTCCAGTTTACCCATTGCCGTAGGTGCAAGCTGCGGGTCCTCGTCGATTTCGAGACCGACGCCGTGTCCGGTGGACGCCTCGAGGGCCTCACCGTGGCCGGCCGAGCCCAGTACGGAGCGCGCCGCGCGGTCGACGTCCCGGTAGGCGGCGCCCGGCAGGAGCGCCTCCCGGCCGGCCCGCTGGGCCGCGAAGACCAGGTCGTAGAGCTCGATCTGCCAGTCGGCCGGGGTGGTGCCGATGACGAACGTGCGGCCGATCTCGCAGCGGTATCCGCGGTAGTTGGCGCCCAGGCAGACGGAGAGGAAGTCGCCCTCCTCCACCCGGCGGTCCGACGGCCGGTGCCGGGAACGGCCGGAGTGCGGACCGGTGCCGACCGAGGTGGGGAAGGCGGGCCCGTCGGCTCCGTGGTCCACCAGGCGCCGTTCCAGCTCCAGGGCGAGGTGGCGTTCGGTCCGTCCGACCAGGATGGACTCCAGCAGTTCGCCGAGCGCCTGGTCGGCGATCTCGGCGGCGATCCGCAGACAGGCGATCTCCTCCTCGTCCTTGACGAGGCGCTGCTGTTCCACGGACGTCCCCAGGTCCGCGAGGCGCAGTCCGGGCGCGACCGAGCGCAGGGCCCGGTGACGGCCGACGGTGAGGTGGTGCTCCTCGACGGCGAGCGAGTCGGCCCGCGCGGACGCGGCCATGTCGGCGGCGGCCACGGCGGGGTCCCCGCCGGGGGCGGAGAGCACGTTCAGCCGGAGTTGGTCGTCCAGGCGGCCCTCGTCGGCCTCCCCGGTGGGCGAGGTGCCGCAGAACAGCACGTCCTCGACGGATCCGACCAGGAGGACGGCGCCGCGCGGGGACGCCCCGGCGAGGTAGCGGACATTGGCCGGACGCGTGATCAACGCGGCGGCGTTGCCCGCGGCGGCACAGCGGTCGCGAAGCCGGCCCCTGCGGGCCGCGTAGGCGTCTGACATGTCTTCGAGCCTACGAGCGCCCCGCCCATCCGGCCCGGCGAGCGGGTCCGTACGGGCCCGCGGCCCCGGTTCAGGCCTGCGGGGCCCCGATGACGCGGGCCAGGGTCTCGTCGAGCGCGCGGGCGGTGCCCTCGACGTCCAGGTGCGAGTTGTCGATGATCGACAGCCCGGACCCGTACCAGCCCGCCATCCGCCCGTGGATGCGGGCGACTTCCTCGTCGGAGAGCCGCCGGTTGCCGGAGCGGGCCGCGTTGCGCTCCAGGACGATCTCCAGTCCGGGCAGCAGGACGATGGGCAGCAGGGCCGGGCCGACGTGCCGTTTCCAACCGCCCAGGCCGACCACGGGCCGGTCCGGGAAGACGGCGTCGTCGAGGATGCAGGAGATGCCGTTCGCCAGGTAGTTGCGCGCGGCGAAACCGCAGGTGCGGCGGGCGAGGCGGTACTGGGCCTCGGAGTGCTCGTTCCAGCCCGCCTGCGGGTCGGCGAAGCCCGAGCAGACCCATTCGCGGACGTCGTCCAGGCTGATGTGCGCGGTGGGCACGGGCCGGGTGGCCGCCCAGTGGCGGGCGACGGTGGTCTTCCCCGCGCCCGCCGGGCCGATCAGCAGGACGGCGAGGGTGGCGCCGCCGGTGCCGGGGGCCACGGCCGGCGGCAGCGGGATGTGGCCCGTCGTCTCCGGGACCGCCTGCTGGGGCGGGACCGGCGGGGGCGGCGGTACGGAACCCGACCAGCCCTGCCCGGGGGGTATGGGCGGCTGCGAGGGCGTCGCCGGGTGTTGTCCCGACCCGCCCCAGGCGCCGCCTTCCACTCCTTGCTGCATCCGCTGCCACTCCGTCTCGTTCCGGCGACTGATGCGAGAACGTTATATGACCCCGGAGCGCCGGCGTCGCACCCCTGCCGTCAGGCGGTCACTTCGTCCGCCAGCGCGCGCAACGCCAGGCGGTAAGAACCGATGCCGAATCCCGCCACGGTGCCGGTCGCCACCGCGGCGATCACCGAGGTGTGCCGGAACTCCTCGCGGGCGTACGGGTTCGAGATGTGCACCTCGATCAGCGGCGCGGTCCGCTGCGCCGCCGCGTCCCGCATGGCGTACGAGTAGTGCGTGAAGGCGCCCGGGTTGATGACGACGGGGATCCCGCCGTCCGCCGCCTCGTGCAGCCAGCGCACCAGCTCGCCCTCGTCGTTGGTCTCGCGGACCTCGACGTCGAAGCCGAGTTCCGCGCCGACCGCGCGGCAGCTCTCGACGAGCCCGGTGTAGGAGGTGGCCCCGTACACGTCGGGCTCGCGCGACCCGAGCCGGCCCAGGTTCGGGCCGTTCAGGACGAACACCCGCCGGCTCACGCCCCGACCTCGCCGTACGCCGCGAACAGCACGGCGGGGTCCGGCCCTTCCAGGACGGTCGGCTTGGCCAGCCCGTCGAGGACGATGAAGCGCAGCAGGTCGCCGCGGGACTTCTTGTCGACCTTCATGGTCTCCAGCAGCTTGGGCCACTGGTCGCCGCGGTAGGTCAGCGGCAGGCCGACGGAGGCGAGGACCGCCTTGTGCCGGTCGGCCGTCGCGTCGTCCAGCCGGCCCGCGAGCCGGCCGAGTTCGGCGGCGAAGACCATGCCGACGGACACGGCCGCGCCGTGGCGCCACTTGTAGCGCTCGTTCTTCTCGATGGCGTGCGCGAGGGTGTGGCCGTAGTTGAGGATCTCCCGCAGCCCGGCCTCCTTGAGGTCGCTGGAGACCACGTCCGCCTTGACCTGGATCGAGCGCGTGATCAGCTCGGCGGTGTGCGGGCCGGCGGGCGTGCGGGCCGCCTGCGGGTCCGCCTCGATCAGGTCGAGGATCACCGGGTCGGAGATGAAACCGGCCTTGATGATCTCGGCGAGACCGCTGACGTAGTCGTTGACCGGCAGCGAGTCCAGCGCCGCGAGGTCGCAGAGCACGCCGGCGGGCGGGTGGAAGGCGCCGACGAGGTTCTTGCCCTCGGCGGTGTTGATGCCGGTCTTGCCGCCGACGGCCGCGTCCACCATGGCGAGCACGGTGGTGGGTACGGCGATCCAGCGCACGCCGCGCAGCCAGGAGGCGGCGACGAAGCCCGCGAGGTCGGTGGTGGCTCCGCCGCCCACGCCGACGATCACGTCGGTCCGGGTGAAGCCGGACTGCCCGAGGGCCTTCCAGCAGTACGCCGCGACCTCGATCGTCTTGGCCTCCTCGGCGTTCGGCACCTGGATGGCGACCGCCTCGTAGCCCTGCGCGGCCAGGTCGTCCCGCAGCGCCTCACCGGTCGAGGCGAGCGCCTCGGGGTGGATCACCGCGACCCGCTTGGCCTTCGTGCCGATCAGGGAGCCGAGCTCGCCGAGCAGCTGCCGGCCGACCAGCACGTCGTACGCGTCGTGTCCGGCGCTCGCGCCGACCTGGATACGCGTCACCTGGTCTGTCATACGTCCTTCAACTCCAGAGCGTCGAGGACCGCCTGCGCGACCTCTTCGGGGGTGCGGTCGTCGGTGGCCACGACGACGCGCGCGACTTCGGTGTACAGGGGGCGCCTGGCCTCCATCAACTCGCGCCACTGGCGGCGCGGGTTGACGGCGAGCAGCGGGCGCGCGGCGCCCAGGCCGACGCGCCGGACCGCCTCCTCGACGTCCATCGACAGGTAGGCGACGGGCAGGCCGGCCAGCAGCCCGCGGGTGCCCTCGTCCAGGACGGCTCCGCCGCCCAGGGAGAGGACCCCGGTGTGCTCGGCGACGGCGGCCGCGACGGCCTGCCGTTCCAGCCCGCGGAAGTACGGCTCGCCCTCGTCGACGAAGAGGTCGGAGATCTCCCGGCCGGTGGCCGCGACGATGTCGGCATCGGTGTCCCGGTAGGGGACGCCGAGGCGTGCGGCGAGGAGTTCCCCCACCGTGGACTTGCCGGACCCCATGGGTCCGACGAGGACGACCAGTGGTCCGGCGGTCACCGGATCTGCAGGTTGTCGAGGTACGAGCGGACGTTGCGGCGGGTCTCGGGGACCGAGTCGCCGCCGAACTTCTCGACGACGGCGTCGGCCAGCACGAGTGCGACCATCGCCTCGGCGACGATGCCGGCGGCCGGGACGGCACACACGTCGGAGCGCTGGTGGTGGGCCACCGTCGCCTCCCCGGTGGCCACGTCCACGGTGGCGAGCGCGCGCGGCACGGTCGCGATGGGCTTCATCGCGGCCCGTACGCGCAGCAGCTCACCGGTGGTCAGGCCGCCCTCGGTGCCGCCGGAACGGCCCGAGGTGCGGCGCAGGCCCTCGTCGGTGGACACGATCTCGTCGTGCGCCTGGGAGCCGGGCACGCGGGCCAGCTCGAAGCCGTCGCCGACCTCGACGCCCTTGATGGCCTGGATGCCCATGAGCGCGGCCGCGAGGCGGGCGTCGAGGCGGCGGTCCCAGTGGACGTGCGAGCCGAGGCCGACGGGCACCCCGTACGCGAGGACCTCGACGACGCCGCCGAGGGTGTCGCCGTCCTTGTGGGCCTGGTCGATCTCGGCGACCATCGCCTTCGACGCGTCGGCGTCGAGGCAGCGCACCGGGTCGGCGTCGAGCTTGTCGACGTCGGCGGGGGTCGGGTAGACGCCGTACGGGGCCTTGGCCGCCGCCAGTTCCACCACGTGCGAGACGATCTCGATGCCCGCGACCTCCTTGATGAAGGAGCGGGCGATGGCGCCGAGTGCCACGCGGGCGGCCGTCTCACGGGCGCTGGCGCGCTCCAGGATCGGGCGGGCCTCGGAGAACCCGTACTTCTGCATGCCCGCCAGGTCGGCGTGGCCGGGGCGCGGGCGGGTGAGCGGCGCGTTGCGGCCGGTCTCCTTGAGCAGCGAGGGGTCGACGGGGTCGGCCGACATGACCGTCTCCCACTTGGGCCACTCGGTGTTGCCGATCATGACGGCGACCGGGGAACCCTGGGACAGTCCGTGGCGGACGCCGCCGAGGAAGGTGATCTCGTCCTGCTCGAACTTCATCCGGGCACCGCGGCCATAGCCGAGCCGGCGCCGGGCCAGGTGGTCGGCCACCAGCTCGGTGGTGACCGGGACGCCGGCGGGGAGGCCCTCCAGCGTCGCCACCAGGGCCGGTCCGTGCGACTCTCCAGCGGTCAGCCAACGCAACCTGCTCAACGATGCTCCTCATGCTCGCGCCTGGCACAGCGACGGCGCGATCGGGTGCGCGGCCCGGACCCGCCTCACCCGATCCTCCCATGTCCGCGGGGGTATCCCGGTGCCAGGTCCAGGTATCGGACGGGGGATCCGTCAGGTCCCCGCCCTTCGAGGGGGTGTCACGCCCTCACGGGCGGTCCCGGAGCGCCTCTTCGCCCGCCGCGCGCATGGCCGCCAACGGTCCGGGGGCGCGGCCGGTCATCTGCTCGACCTGGAGGACGGCCTGGTGGACCAGGAGGTCCAGCCCGCCGAGGAGCGTGCCTCCGCGCTCCGTCCAGGCCGCCGCGAGCGCGGTGGGCCACGGGTCGTACAGGACGTCGAACAGGGTCCCCGCGCCGGCGGGCACCTCCCGGGCCAGTGCGTCGGTCGCGCCCGCCGGGGTGGTGGCGATCACCAGGGGTGCGCCGAGCGCCTCGGCCGCCCGCGACCAGTCGGCCGTGCGGACGTCGACGCCGAGCCGTTCGCCCCACTGCCGCATCTCGTCGGCGCGCTCGCGCGAGCGCACGTACGCGGTGACCTCGCCGGTGCAGACGCGGGAGAGCGCCGCGAGCGCCGAGGAGGCGGTGGCCCCGGCGCCGAGGACGGCGGCGGCGGGCACCTTCTCGACGCCGCGTTCGTGCAGTGCGGCGACGATGCCGGGGATGTCGGTGTTGTCGCCGAGGCGCCGGCCGTCCGGGGTGAGGACGACCGTGTTGACGGCCTCCACCGACGCGGCGGTGTCGCTGATCCCGTCGAGCAGCGGAATGATCGCCCGCTTCAGCGGCATGGTGAGGGACAGCCCGGCCCACTCGGGGCCGAGGTCGGCGACGAAGCCCGCGAGCGTGGCCTCGTCGATCTCGAAGCGGTCGTACGTCCAGTCGAGGAGACCCAGTTCCCGGTACGCGGTGCGGTGCAGGACCGGGGAGAGGGAGTGCTCGATCGGCGACCCCAGTACCGCGGCCCGCCGTACGGTCGGCTGCATGTCCCTCGCCCCTCACCAGTTCCCGTCCGCGCGCGCGGGCGACCGGGCCGGTGCCCGGGCGCGAGAGACAGTACAGCAGCCGGTGCGGCGACGAGGACACCCGGTCCCCGTCGTCCGCGGACGACGGGGACCGGGTGCGAAGGCGTCCCGAACGGTCGGACTACTGGCCCGACTTCTTGCGCTCCCTCTCGTACTCCTCGACGTTGACGTTGTGCTCGTCGTTGGTGACGGCGAACAGCGTCTTGTTCTCGTTGACGGACACGAAGTAGTACCAGGGGCCCGGTTCCGGGTTCGTCGCCGCCTTGAGCGCGTCGGCGCCCGGGTTGCTGATGGGACCCGCGGGCAGACCCACGATCTTGTACGTGTTGTAGGGGTCGGCGATCTGGCGCAGTTCCTTGACCGAACCGACGTCGAGGGTGCTCTGGCCCTTGATGTAGTTGATCGTGGAGTCGAAGTCGAGCAGGCCGTTGGTCTCCGTGTTGCCCGGCTTGAGGCGGTTGTAGACCACGCGCGAGATCTTGTCGAAGTCGTGCTGGTACTTGCCCTCGGCCTGGACGAGGCTCGCGACGGTGACGAGTTCGAGGGGGTTCTTCAGGCCCATCTTCGTGGCCTGGCCCTTGACGTCGGCGTTCGCGTACTCCTGGCTCGCCTTGGCGACCATCTGCTTGAGCAGGGCCTCCGGCTTCATGTCCTTGCCCAGGTCGTAGCGGGCCGGGTAGAGGAAGCCTTCCAGCGGGTCCTTGATGTCCTTGTTGGAGTTGGCCCAGTCCGGGAGGCCGAGGTTCTTGGACTCCTTGGTCGCGACGTCCTTCGTGGTGCCGGGCTTGAGGGAGAGCTTCTTGTCGATCAGGGTGTAGATCTCGAAGTTGCGCTTGCCCTCGGGGATCGTGAGCACGTTCAGGGCCGAGGGGTCGAGCATGATCTCGACCGCGGACCTGGCGGACATCTCCTTCTTGAGGGAGTAGACGCCCGGTTGGATGGACTTGCCCTTGGGGTTGGCCTCGGCGGCGGCCGCGAAGGCCTCCGCGCTGGCCACGACGCCCGCCTTCTTGAGGAGCTGACCCATGAGCATCAGGCCGGCGTTCTTGGGGATCTCCACGTCGACGGTCTCGTCGGTGCCCGTGCCGGCGAAGTCCGCGGCCGAGCTGAACTTGCCCTTGAGGTAGGTGTAGCCGTAGTAGCCGCCTCCGCCGACGACGCCCACGATCACGAGGGCGGCGATCAGGCACGCGGCGCCGCTGCGCTTCGTCGTGTCCTTCGAACGGCCGGACCTGCGCCCGCCGCCCGACCCGTCGGGGTCGCCGCCGCCGGCGAGGGATTCGTTCTCCTCCTCGCGCTCCTCCGTCAGGAGGTCGCCGTCCTGTTCCCGAGCCCCGGGCTCGGGGTCCAGGTGGCGCAGGCCCGGGGGCCGCGGCGGCGGGTAGGCGTCGGGGGTGCTGTACAGGTCGGGGGCCTCACCGGGGTAGGCGCCCGCGTTCTGCTGGGTGTACGGGTCCACGCCCGCGAACGGGTCGACCGGCGCGGGCCCGGTGACGTACTGGCCCTGGCCGGTGTCCCAGACCTGGTCGCCGTACTGCTGTTGAGGCTGCTGGGGCTGCTGGGGCTGCTGTTGTTGAGGGTGCTGCTGCCCGCCCTGCTGCCGGGGGGCGGGCTGCTGCTGGGGGTAGCCCTGCTGCGGGTACTGCTGCTGGTTCGGGTACTGCTGCGGGTCCTGGTACTGCGGGTCCGGGTACTGCGCCTGGGGGTACTGCTGCTGCGCGTACTGCTGCTGGTACTGCGGATCCACGTACGAGGGCCCGCCGGTCTGGGGGTCCGGATGCTGCGGCTGCTGCTGGTACTGCTCCTGAGCGCCGGTGTCGTAAGGCGTCTGACCCTGTTGGACCGGATGTCCGGTCCACCCCTGGTCCCCGTACAGGGGGTCCTCGGGGTGCCACGGTTCGGGGGTGCGGCCCCGGCCATACTCAGTCATCGATCCCCTAGAGCCGCGAGACGGAGGCAGCGGCTTCGTTGCCGCGGCACCCGGTTCCGCCTCTGAAGTGGTGGGCGACGGCTGTTCGAATGCCGCCACATCGCGCGGAACGTTACCGTATCGCGATCAGACAACCACTTCGACGCACTCACCGGGCGGATTACCCGATACCCGTTCGGTCTCAAGAGCGGTCTGGAGGATCACGACGGCGGCCGCCTGGTCGATGACCGAGCGTCCCTTCTTCGCGTTCTTCCCGGAGGCCCGCAGCCCCTGGGCGGCGGTGACCGTGGTCATCCGTTCGTCCACGAGCCGTACCGTCACCGGCTTGATGCCCTTGGCCAGCTCGTTCGCGAAGGCGCGCACCTTGACCGCGGCCGGCCCCTCCCGCCCGCTGAGCGAGCGGGGAAGGCCGACCACGACTTCGAGGGGCTCGTACTCCGCGACGAGCTGCCGCAGCCGCCGGTGGGCGAAGGGAATGTCCCGTCCCGGGACGGTTTCCACCGGTGTGGCCAGCACCCCGTCGGGGTCGCACGAGGCGACCCCGATCCGGGCGTCACCGACATCGATGGCCAACCGGCGGCCGCTGCGCAGTGTCATCGGGCGGTCTCGCCCACGAGCCGCTCGACGGCCGCGACGGCGTCGCCGATGGCGGCCGGGTTCTGGCCGCCGCCCTGGGCGACGTCGGGCTTGCCGCCGCCGCCACCACCGAGGGTCTTGGCGGCGGTGCGCACCAGGTCACCGGCCTTGAGGCCGCGCTCGCGGGCCGCCTCGTTGGTGGCGATGACCGTCAGCGGGCGGTCGTTGGCCACGGTGAACAGGGCCACGACGGCCGGGCGGTCGCCCTGCCCCGGCGCCTGGGCGAGCCGGCCGCGCACGTCGAGGACGAGCTTGCGCAGGTCGTCGGCGCCGGTGCCGTCCGGCACCTGGCCGGTGACGAGCGCGACGCCCCGTACGTCCTGGGCGCCGGCGGCGAGACCGGCGGCGGCCTGGAGAACCTTCTCCGCGCGGAACTTCTCGATCTCCTTCTCGGCGTCCTTCAGCTTGCCGAGCATGGAGGCGATCTTCTCCGGCAGCTCCTCCGGACGGCCCTTGACCAGCTCCTGGAGCTGGGCGACGACCGTGTGCTCCTTGGCGAGGAAGTTGTACGCGTCCACGCCCACCAGGGCCTCGACGCGGCGCACGCCGGAGCCGATGGAGGACTCGCCGAGCAGCTTCACCAGACCCAGCTGGGCGGTGTTGCCGACGTGCGTGCCGCCGCACAGTTCCTTGGAGAAGTCGCCGATGGTCACGACGCGCACCCGCTCGCCGTACTTCTCGCCGAACTCGGCGATGGCGCCCTGCTTCTTCGCCTCGTCGATGCTCATGATCTCGGCGGTGACGTCCAGCTCGCGCGAGAGCACGTCGTTGATCTTCTGCTCGACGTCGGTGAGGACCGTGCCGGGGACGGCGTTCGGGGAGCCGAAGTCGAAACGGAAGCGGCCGGGCGAGTTCTCGGAACCGGCCTGGGCGGCCGTCGGGCCGAGGGCGTCGCGCAGCGCCTGGTGCGTCAGGTGCGTGGCCGAGTGGGCGCGGGCGATGGCCCGGCGACGGTTGACGTCGATGGCGGCGTACGCCGAGGCGCCCACCGTCACCTCGCCGACCTGGACGGAACCCTTGTGCACGGAGACGCCCGGGACGGGCTGCTGCACGTCGCGCACGACGACGACGGCGCCGGAGTCGAGCCTGATCCGTCCCTGGTCGGCGAGCTGGCCGCCGCCCTCGGCGTAGAAGGGGGTGCGGTCGAGGACGATCTCGACCTCGTCGCCCTCGGAGGCGGCGGGCGCGGAGACGCCGTTGACCAGCAGGCCGACGATCGTGGATTCGCCCTGGTTGGTGGCGTAGCCGGTGAACTCGGTGGCTCCGGCGCCGTCGGCGATCTCCCGGTAGGCGGACATGTCCGCGTGGCCGGTCTTCTTGGCCTTGGCGTCGGCCTTGGCGCGGTCGCGCTGCTCCTGCATCAGGCGGCGGAAACCGGGCTCGTCCACGGAGAGGCCCTGTTCGGCGGCCATCTCCAGGGTGAGGTCGATCGGGAAGCCCCAGGTGTCGTGGAGCAGGAACGCCTTGTCGCCGGAGAGGACGGTGCCGCCGGTGGCCTTGGTCTCGCTCACGGCGGTGTCGAGGATGTTCGTGCCGCCCTTGACGGCCTTCAGGAAGGCGGCTTCCTCGGCGAGGGCGACGGTCTCGATGCGCTTGCGGTCGGTGACCAGCTCCGGGTACTGCTGCCCCATCGTGTCGATCACGACGTCCACGAGTTCCTGGACGACGGGACCGGTGGCGCCCATGAGGCGCATGTTGCGGATGGCGCGGCGCATGATGCGGCGCAGCACGTAGCCGCGGCCTTCGTTGCCGGGGGTCACGCCGTCACCGATGAGCATCACCGAGGTGCGGATGTGGTCGGCGACCACGCGCATCGAGACGTCGGTGCCGTGGGCGGCCCCGTACTGGACGCCGGTGAGCTCGGTGGCCTTGTCCATGACCACGCGCAGGGTGTCGGTCTCGTACATGTTCTGTACGCCCTGCAGGATCATGGCGAGACGTTCGAGGCCGAGACCGGTGTCGATGTTCTTCGACGGCAGGTCGCCCAGGATCGGGAAGTCTTCCTTCCCGTCGCCGGCGCCGCGCTCGAACTGCATGAAGACCAGGTTCCAGATCTCCACGTAGCGCTCGTCGTTGACGGCGGGGCCGCCCTCGACGCCGAACTCCGGGCCGCGGTCGTAGTTGATCTCCGAGCACGGGCCGCAGGGGCCGGGGACGCCCATGGACCAGAAGTTGTCCTTCTTGCCCAGGCGCTGGATGCGCTCGGCGGGGACGCCGACCACGTCGCGCCAGATCGTCTCGGCCTCGTCGTCGTCGAGGTAGACGGTGATCCAGAGCTTCTCGGGTTCGAGGCCGTAGCCGCCGTCCGCCACGGAGCTGGTGAGCAGCTCCCAGGCGTACTTGATGGCGCCTTCCTTGAAGTAGTCCCCGAAGGAGAAGTTGCCGCACATCTGGAAGAACGTGCCGTGGCGGGTGGTCTTGCCGACCTCTTCGATGTCCGGGGTACGGACGCACTTCTGCACGCTCGTGGCCCGCGGGGCCGGGGGCTTGGTCTCGCCGAGGAAGTACGGCTTGAACGGGACCATGCCCGCGTTGACCAGCAGCAGAGTCGGGTCGTCCGCGATGAGCGACGCCGAAGGGACAACGGTGTGACCGCGCTCCTCGAAGAAGCTCAGCCAGCGGCGGCGGATTTCAGCCGACTCCATCAGTGGTCCTCATTCCGGTTGTACCCGACCGCCGAGTGGTTCGTGCGGGGGGTGGTCTGGTCGTTCTCCAGGGCCCGCAGCCGTCGCGGCCCGGGGAGGGCGGTGACGTTGTCGGGCCGGTCGGGGTCCTGGTGGAGCCCCAGTGCATCGTTCAGCTCGTCTTCGCGCTGCGTCATTCCCGCCTTGACGTCGAGGGCGAAGTCCTTGAGGCGGTGACCCGCCTCCACCGCCTTGTCGGCGGCCTGCGCGGCGAGGCTCTCCGGTGTCAGCTTCTTCAGCTGTCGGTTGACCTTGGTGGTGGCCCACACGCCGGCGGCTGCGCCGGCGGTGAACCAGAAGGCTCGGCGGAACATCGGAGGTCTCAGCCCTTCTGCTTCCGGCGCCGGGGCGTCGGCACCGTACGGCCGACGATCACGGTACGTCGGGATGTCTTCTTCGGCGCGGCGTCCGTGTTCTTGCCCAGCGCCTTGCGGACCCCGTAGCCGAAGGCCGCGACCTTGACCAGGGGGCCGCCGAAGGTGGAGGCCACGGTCGAGGACAGCGCGGAGGCGTTGGAGGTGACTTCCTGGACGTCGCTCGCGATGGCGTCGACCCGGTCGAGCTGGGTGCGCGCGGAGCGGACGGTCGTGGAGGCGTCGGCCAACAGCGGGACCGCCTGTTCGGTCACGTCGGCCACCATCTTGGTGGTCGCCTTCAGGACCTGGGCCAGCCTCACCAACACCACGGCGAGGAAGGAGACCAGGATGGCCCAGAAGACGGCCACGAGGATCCCGGCCACCTCTCCACCGGACACGTCGCACCACTCTCTGCACATCGATCGCCACGTATAAAGGTCGTCGTCCGACCCTATCGCGCCGGAGATCCCCGCCCGTACCGGAATTCCGGAGGCTCGGGGTCCGCCTTGTACGGGGCGCATCCGGACCAGTACTCTCCGTGTCCCATGCGACAGAGACCCCTTCGAAACAGGACCTGGGGCAATCTTCCCTCGGAGCTGAGCGAGTTCGTCGGCCGGGGTGACGAACTCGACGGGTTGGAACGGCTCCTCGGGACCTCGCGGCTCGTGACGGTGACCGGGGTCGGGGGCGTGGGCAAGTCCCGGCTGGTGCTGGCGGCCGCCCGGGAGATGGAGGCGTCCGGGACCCCGGCGGAGCAGGAACGCTACTGCGACGGCGTGTGGTGGGCGGAGCTGTCCTGCGTGCGGGATCCGGCGTTCCTGGAGCTCACCGTGGCGGAGGCGCTCGGGCTGACCGACCACACCACCCGGCCGCTGCGGACCGTGCTGACCGAGCACCTGGCGGTGCGACGGGTGCTGTTGGTCCTGGACGGGTTCGAGCAGCTGGTCGACGAGTGCGCGGTCCTGGTCCGGGAGCTGCTGCGCCGCTCCCCCGGGCTGCGGGTGCTGGCCGCGGGCCGGCGTCCGCTGGAGGTGGAGGGGGAGCTGGTCTTCCCGCTGGCCCCGCCGGCTCCCGGGGAGGCCCTGGCCCTGCTGGCGAGCCGGGCGGCGGCCCTCGATCCGGCCTTCGAGGTGACGGACGCCAACCGGGCGGCGCTGATCGGGCTGTGCGAGCGGCTCGACGGGATCCCGCTGGCGCTGGAGCTGGCGGCGGGCCGGCTGCGCGCACTGGCCCCGGAGCAGCTGTCGGCCCGGCTGGCGGACCGGTTCGCCCTGCTGACGGGCGGGGCGCGCGGGGCGTTGCCGCGGCACCGGACGCTGCGCACGGCGATCGGCTGGAGCCACGAGCTGTGCACGCCGCCGGAGCGCCTGCTGTGGGCGCGACTCTCGGTCTTCGCAGGGCAGTTCGACCTCGACGCCGCCGAATACGTGTGCGCCGGTCGGGACCTGCCGGTGGAGTCCGTGCTGGACCTGATCGGGGAGTTGCTGGCCCAGTCGCTGCTGGTGAAGGAGGAGACCCCGGCCGGGGTGCGCTACCGGATGCTGGAGACCGTGCGGCTGTACGGCGCGGGCTGGCTGGAGTCGCTGGGCGACGCCGGGCAGCTGCGGCGCCGGCACCGGGACTGGTACATGGGGCTGGCGACCTGGTGCGAGCTGGACTGGTTCAGTCCGCGTCAGCGGGAGGTGGCCGCGCTGGTGGAGGCGGAGCTGCCGAACCTGCGGCTGGCCCTGGAGTGCTGCCTCGAAGAACCGGAGGACCTGCATCTGGGCCAGTACCTGGCGGGCACCCTCTGGTTCTACTGGGCGGGCTGCGGCCGGCTCACCGAGGGCCGGCACTGGCTTGACCGCACGCTGGAGCACGCTCCGGGCCCGGAGTACGAGAGTTCGCGGCTGAAGGCGCTCTGGGTGCTGGGGTACGTGGCCGCCCTCCAGGGCGACGCGGTGGCCTCGATGAGCGCACTGTACGAGTGCCGGGACGGCGCGGCCCGCACCGGGAACCCGGTGGCCGCTGCGTACGCGGTGCACCGCCTGGGCTGCCTGGCCCTGGTCTCGGACGACATGGCACGGGCCCGGGAGCTGTTGGGCACGGCGCTGGAGCGCTACCGCGAGGCCGGTGAGCTGAACAGCAATGTGTTGATGTGCCAGGTGGAGCTGGCGATGTCGCTGGCGTTCCTGGGGGAGCCGGCCGGCGCGCTCTCGCTGTGCGAGGAGGTCCGGGAGATCTGCGAGGAGCGCGGGGAGCTGTGGACGAAGGCGTACGCGCTGTACGTGCTGGCGTACGCGGCGCTGGACGCCGGGGACACGGGACGGGCCAGGTCGCTGCTGACCGAGTGCGTGGAGATCAACCACGCGTTCCGGGACCTGGTGGGGTTGGTCCTCGCGGTCGAGCTGCTGGCCCTGGTCACGGTGACGGAGGGGCATCCGACGGAGGCGGTGGTGCTCCAGGGCGCGGCCGAGCCGATGTGGGACGGGGTCGGGCTGCGGCTCTTCGGCTCGGGGTACTTCAACGCGCCCCGGCTGATGTGCCTGGAGCGCGCGGGCGAGCTGATCGGCGCGGAGCGCTGCGCCGCCGCCGCCCGACACGGGCGCGCCCTGTCGCCGGACGCGCTGGTGGAGCGGGCGTTGCGGGGGCCGGAGCCGGCGCCCGCGGTCGCGCTGCCGAGGCCCCGTACGATGCCGACCCGGACGGCGGGCCGCGCCGGGTCGGGCGCGGGAAACAGGAAGCCCGCCGGCTCCCCCAAGGGGGAACCGGCGGGCTGACCAGCCTGTGAGGCTACGTCCGCCGAATCAGCGGGCGTAGTACTCGACGACGAGCTGCTCGTCGCAGATGACCGGGATTTCCTTGCGGTTCGGGTCGCGGTCCAGGCGGAAGGCCAGGGCCTTCAGGTTGACCTGCAGGTAACGGGGGGTCTCGCCCTCGCCTGCGTAGCCACCCTCACGGGCAACCTGGAACGGAACCTTCTCGCGGCTGCGCTCGCGCACCGTGATGACGTCGTCCGGGCGGACACGGAACGACGGCTTGTCGACCTTGCCACCGTTGACCTCGATGTGGCCGTGAACGACCATCTGGCGAGCCTGGTAGATGGTGCGGGCGATGCCCGAACGCAGGACCAGCGCGTCGAGGCGACGCTCGAGCTCGACGACCAGCGCCTCGCCCGTCTTGCCTTCGGCCTTCTTGGCGCGGTCGTACGCGCGGGCCATCTGACGCTCAGAGATGTCGTACTGAGCGCGCAGACGCTGCTTCTCCAGCAGACGAACCTTGTAGTCCGAGTTCTGCTTGCGGCCACGGCCGTGCTCGCCCGGCGGGTAGGGGCGGGCCTCGAAGTACTTGACGGCCTTCGGGGTCAGCGCAATGCCGAGGGCACGCGACTTCTTGACCTTGGGTCGCTTCTGGTTCACGTGGAACCTACCTCCATGTAAGTTAGGTGAGGCTTACCTTAGCGAGGAGGACGTAATGTCTCGACCACATGGGATCCCCCTGCCCAGTGCGCGTCGAAGTTCAGATTCCAACGAAACGGAATCTGCTTTCGACGACGATAAGCAAGGTCAGCCGCGTCCCAGGGAAGGCGTTCGGCAGCTCACCGGAGCCGAACGCGTACGAACCCTCGTAGAGTCCAACGCCTCAGTATCCCTCACGCTCCCGGGTGCTTTCGACCAGGAAGAGTTCGGGACAGGGCTGCCGGCCGCTCGGACCGTCACCCCGGACGGGGACGTGATTCTCCTTGTTTCCGGGGAATCCGCGGCTGCCAGGGCAGCCGCTCACGCCCAGGACGACGACCTCACCGCCGTGATCGAGATCACGGATGTGGCGCCGGTGTCCGTGCCCCATCGTATCCGAGGCCGCGCGTGGCTCGCCGGGTGGCTGACGCCGGTGCGCGGGGACGACCGACCGGCCTGTGCGGCGCTGCTCGCGGAGCGCCGTCCGGTGGGCGAGCTGCTGGGCATGTCCGAGTCGTTGGACGCCCCGTACTCGGGCCGCCCGGCCTGGATGATGCTCCGCCTGGAGGTCGGCGAGATCTCGGTGGACGACCTGTGGGGCGCGGAGCAGGTGGACCCGGACGACCTGGCGTCGGCGGAGCCGGACCCGATGGTCGCCCACGAGACGGAACTCCTCCAGCACCTCTCCGCCGCCCACGGCGACCGGATCGCGGACCTGTGCGGGCTGCTCGGCGCACGCGAGGCGCAGGGCATGAAGGGCGTCCCGCTGGCCCTCGACCGGCTGGGGCTGCGCGTGCGCTTCACGGGCGGCGACCCCTCCGCCGCCTTCGACGCCCGCTTCGACTTCCCGGAGCCGGTCTCGGACATCTGCGGCCTGCGCCGGGCGATGCACACGCTCTTCTCGGCGGCCGGTCACCCCTGAGGGCAGGTCCCCAGCATCTCGACGAGGGCGGTCTTCTCCGGTGGCGTCACGGACAACCCGTACGTCGCCTTGATGCCGGTGTAGCGCCGGGCGTACTCGCACCAGTACGCCCGCCGCGGGGGCTTCCACTTGTCGGCGGTCCTGCTGCCCTTGTCCTGGTTGGTCTGCTTGTCCACGGCGAGCAGGACGTTCAGGTCGTTGGCGTACTCCAGCCTGCGCTGCGGCGTCCAGGCGTGGGCCCCGCCCCGCCAGGCGGCGCCCAGCGCGACGACGTGGTCCGTCTCGATCCCGGAGGCGCGGCGGTAGGTGTAGGGGATCTCCTTGCCGGTGTACGGGTCGTGCAGCACTCCGGAGAGCACCACGCAGGGGTTGCGGTCCCCCTCCCGGAGCTGCCGGAGGTCCCTGCGGAGCACGTCGTCCCGGGTGTCGCAGCCGTTGCGGCCGCCGAGGGCGTCGGTCTCGTCCGACCAGTAGCGGCCGAAGTTCTCCCGCTTGTAGGTCTGCCAGTTCCTGCCCCACTCGACCTTGAGCGCGGCCAGCCGGGCGGCCGCCTCCCGCGCGGTCGGCGGGAAGCCGGGGCTCGTGAGCGGCGCCCCCGAGACGAGCGCCGCGATGCCGGCGGGGCTCTTCTCCCCGTCCCCGTGATGGCATCCGGCGGCCAGCAGCACGGCCGCGACGGCGATGAGCGGAGCCCGACGTCCCATGCCCGGAGCCTAGGCCGTCTCCTCCGGATCTCGCCCGACCCACGCCGCCCCGGGCCGCTACGACCCGCGCAGGCGCTCGCGGACCTTCTCCACCACGTCCGCGTACCGCGCCTCGGCGCCGTACCGCGTCGGCTCGTAGTACCGCTTGCCGTGGATCTCGTCCGGCGCGTACTGCTGCGCGGCAATGGCGCCGGGGACGTCGTGCGGGTAGACGTACCCGACGGCGTGACCCAGCTTCGCCGCCCCCTTGTAGTGGCCGTCGCGCAGGTGCGTCGGGACGGAGCCCGCCAGCCCGGCCCGTACGTCGGCCAGGGCGGCGCCGATCGCGGTCGTGGCGGTGTTCGACTTGGGTGCCAGGGCCAGCGCGATCGTGGCGTGCGACAGCGTCAGCGCCGCCTCCGGGAAGCCGATCATGGCCACGGCCTGGGCGGCGGCCACGGCCAGCGGCAGGGCCGTGGGGTCCGCCAGACCGATGTCCTCGCTCGCGGAGATCATCAGGCGTCGCGCGATGAACCGGGGGTCCTCCCCCGCGTCGATCATCCGCGCCAGGTAGTGCAGCGCCGCGTCCACGTCGGAGCCGCGGATGGACTTGATGAGGGCGCTCGCCACGTCGTAGTGCTGGTCGCCGTCCCGGTCGTAGCGCACGGCCGCCCGGTCGACCGCCTCCTCGACGGTTTCGAGGGTGATCTCCTCCTCGCCCTTGGCGATGGCCGATCCGGCCCCCGCCTCCAGAGCCGTCAGGGCCCGCCGGGCGTCGCCGCCGGCGATGCGCAGCAGGTGGGCCTCCGCGTCGGCCGGCAGGGTGACGGCTCCGCCCAGGCCCCGCTCCTCCTCCAACGCCCGCTTCATCAGGGCGCTCAGGTCGTCGTCCGTCAGCGGTTCCAGCGTCAGCAGCAGGGAGCGCGACAGCAGCGGGGAGATGATCGAGAAGTACGGGTTCTCCGTGGTGGCCGCGATGAGGGTCACCCAGCGGTTCTCCACGGCCGGGAGCAGGGAGTCCTGCTGGGCCTTGCTGAAGCGGTGGATCTCGTCGAGGAAGAGGACGGTCTCCTTGCCGTACCCGCCGGCCGCGCGTCGGGCGCCCTCGATGACGGCCCGGACCTCCTTCACGCCCGCCGTGATCGCGGACAGTTCCACGAACCGCTTCTGCGTCGCCTGGCTGACCACGTACGCGAGGGTGGTCTTCCCGATGCCGGGCGGTCCCCAGAGGATCACCGACGAGGCTCCGGCCGGTCCCCCGGCACCCTCGCCGACGAGTCGGCGCAGTGGCGAGCCGGGCTTCAACAGGTGCTGCTGGCCGACGACCTCGTCCAGGGTGCGCGGACGCATCCGGACGGCGAGCGGAGAACTCGACGGGTCCTTCTCCTGGCGGTCCTCGGCTGCGGCGGTGAAGAGATCTGGTTCCACACGGGAAGCCTATGCGAGCCCACCGACACCGCCGTCGGGCTGCGCCGGGCTCAGGAGGTCCAGAAGTCCCACCAGCGGGTCAGGATCAGCATGCCGATGATGCCGACGTGCAGCACGGGCACGACCCACGTGAACTCGTCGAAGAAGGCCTTCAGCCATCCCGGGGCGGGCAGCAGCCCCTGGCGGACGTTGTGCGAGGTGACGTACCAGAACATGACGATGGTGGCGACCCAGGCCAGGCAGCACCACAGGCACAGCGAGTTGATGTTGTACAGCGACTGGTACATCAGCCAGGTGCAGAAGACGACGCCGAAGAGGGTGCCGGCGTTCAGGGTGAGCCAGTACCAGGGCCGGAAGCGGGCCCCGGCGAGCAGGCTCATGCCGACGCAGATCACGATCGCGTAGGTGACCAGACCCAGCATCGGGTTGGGGAACCCGAAGACGGAGGCCTGGTCGCTCTTCATGATGTTGCCGCAGGAGACGATCGGGTTGAGGCTGCACCCCGGCGTGAAGTTCGGGTCCTCCAGCAGCTTGAACTTGTCGATGGTGATCACCCAGGCGGCGAGCAGTCCGGCCGCTCCCGTGATCACCAGAAGGAGCGCCAGGGCCCGGCTGCCGCCGTGGGTCCGGGCGGCGTCCGCGTCAGCACCTGTTGTCGTCATACCCGCCCGCTCCGCATCTGCAAGGTCATCAAGCACCGGCCATTGTGCCGTACGGGGCTGTGCGCGCACCGTTCGATGGGCATAAGGAGGCCGGCCCGAGGGGCGCCGGGCGGTGCTCGCCCCCCGGAAACGCACGGGAGGGGCGGGGTCCGGGAGCGGTCCCCGGCCCCGCCCCTCCCGGGCGGTCTCGGTCAGGCCAGCCTGGAGCGGAGCACGTCCACCAGGTCCGTCAGGGCCACCGGGCCCTGCTCGCCGGACTGCATGTCCTTGAGCTGGACGACGCCTTCGGCGAGGTCGCGCTCGCCAAGGACGGCCGCGAAGCGCGCCCCCGAGCGGTTCGCGTCCTTCATCGCGCCCTTGAGGCCCTTGCCGCCGAACGCGAAGTCGGCGGCGATGCCGGCCCGCCGCAGCTCCGTGACCTTGCCGAAGAGCACCCGGCGGGCCTCCTCGCCGAGGGCCACGCCAAAGACGGAGGTCGCGGCGGGGATGTCCAGCGTCACGCCCTCGGCCTCCAGCGCGAGGACCGTCCGGTCGACGCCCAGCGCCCAGCCCACCGACGGCAGCGACGGGCCGCCGATCATCTCGGACAGGCCGTCGTAGCGACCGCCGCCGCCGACCGCCGACTGCGAGCCCAGGCCGTCGTGGACGAACTCGAAGGTGGTCCGGGTGTAGTAGTCGAGGCCGCGCACCAGCTTCTCGTCGTCCTCGAAGGCGACGCCGGCCGCCGTCACCAGGGCCCGCACCTCCTCGTGGTACGCCTTGCACGCGTCGCAGAGGTAGTCGCGCAGCATCGGCGCCCCGACGAGCTGCTTCTGCACGTCCTCGCGCTTGTCGTCGAGCACCCGCAGCGGGTTGATCTCGGCGCGGCGCACGGTCTCCGCGTCCAGGTCGAGCCCGCGCAGGAAGGTCTGGAGGGCCTCCCGGTAGACCGGGCGGCACTCCTTGTCGCCCAGCGAGTTGAGCAGGACGCGGAAGTTGCGCAGGCCCAGCGTGCGGTACGCCTGGTCGGCCAGGATGATCAGCTCGGCGTCCAGGGCCGGGTCCTCGGAGCCGATGGCCTCGGCGCCGACCTGCGAGAAGTGGCGGTAGCGGCCCGCCTGCTGGCGCTCGTAGCGGTAGTACGAACCGGAGTACCAGAGCTTGACGGGCAGCAGGCCGGCCTTGTGCAGGTTGCCCTGGAGCGCCGCGCGGAGCACCGACGCGGTTCCCTCGGGGCGCAGGGCGAGCTGGTCGCCGCCCTTGGTCGTGAGGGTGTACATCTCCTTGCTGACGATGTCGGTGGACTCGCCGACGCCGCGCGAGAAGAGCTCGACGTTCTCGAAGCCGGGGGTCTCGACGTACCCGTAGCCCGAGTTCCTCAGCGGGCCCGAGATCGCCTCGCGCACCGCCAGGAAGGTCGCGGAGCGGGGGGGCAGCAGGTCGTACGTGCCCTTGGGGGCCTGAAAAGTACTCACGAAACTCTCGTCACATTCCTCGTCGTGGAGTGGCGTTGCCGTCTCCGCGGTCCGGGCCGCCGGCGGCGACTTCCCGCAGGTACGGGTTGGTCGCGCGTTCGCGCCCGATGGTGGTCTGGGGACCGTGGCCGGACAGCACCACCGTCGAGTCGTCCAGCGGCAGGCACACGCGGGCCAGCGACCGGAGCATCTCGGCGTGGGAGCCGCCGGGCAGGTCGGTGCGTCCGACGGAGCCGGCGAAGAGCAGGTCGCCCGAGAAGAAGACCGGCGGGATGTCGGCCGCCTCGGGCATCCTGAACGTCACCGACCCCTCGGTATGCCCGGGCGCGTGGGCCACCGAGAAGTCCATCCCGGCCAATCTCAGGGCGGCGCCGTCGGCCAGTTCCCGGACGTCGTCCGGCTCGCCGATGGTCAACTCGCCCATGAGGGGCATCCCGATGGACCGGCCGAGGGCCTTCTCCGGGTCGCTCATCATGTAGCGGTCGGCGGGGTGGATCCAGGCCGGCACGTCGTGCGCTCCGCACACCGGGACCACCGAGGCCACATGATCGATGTGGCCGTGGGTGAGGACGACCGCGACGGGCTTGAGCCGATGCTTCCTCAGCGTGTCCTCGACGCCCTGGGTGGCCTGGTGGCCCGGGTCGATGATCACGCACTCCTCACCGGCGGCGGGGGCGACCACATAGCAATTGGTCCCCCAGGCCCCGGCGGGGAACCCGGCAATCAGCACGTTCGTCCTCAATCGTCGTCCGATGGGAGCCACACAAGCGGCCGCGGATGGAAATACCGCTGCTCAGAGCCTACCGGCGCCGCTCATTACACAGCGAACCCATATACGGTACGGCCTAGCCCAGCCCGGACAGCGGTACCAGAGACGTACAAGGAGACGACCGGTGGTCACGAGCGATCAGCGTCGGCGACAGCTCGCCAGGGAGAAGTACGAGCGCCAGCAGGCGAACCGGGCCGCGGCCCGGCGCAAGGCGCGCCGCAACATGGCGGTGATCGGTGCGGCGGTGGCCGTGGTCGTCGCCACGCTGATCGGCCTGGTGGTGGGAGGCGTCTTCGATTCGAAGGAGACGAAGGCGACCGACCCGACGGACACCCCGTCGTCCTCGCCCTCGCCCAAGCAGTCGCCGCCGGCGATGGCGATCGACCAGAAGGCGAAGTACACCTTCGACCTGAAGACGAACGCGGGCCCGATCAAGTTCGAGATGGACGCGGCGAAGACCCCGCAGACCGTCAACTCGTTCAAGTCGCTCGCCGACAAGGGCTTCTTCGACAAGACCAAGTGCCACCGTCTGGTGACCGGCGGGATCTTCGTGCTCCAGTGCGGCGACCCCGAGGGCACCGGCACCGGCGGCCCCGGCTACACGATCCCCGACGAGAACCTCGACTCCCTCGGCAAGCCGAACGACCAGGGTCAGGTCGTCTACCCGGCCGGCACGGTGGCGATGGCGAACACGGGTCAGCCGGGCAGCGGCGGCAGCCAGTTCTTCCTCGTGTACAAGGACAGCCCGCTGGCTCCCTCGTACACGCCGTTCGGCAGGATCGACGCGGCCGGACTGAAGGTCCTGACGGAGATCGCCAAGGCGGGGACCGCCGACGGGGCCCAGGACGGGGCCCCGAAGAACGGTGTGACCATCGAGAAGGGCGTCGTCACCAAGAACTGACCGGGGACCGAGTGACCGGCGGCCCGAACCCGGCCGGCCTCCCGCCCGTGCGTCGACATTGCGTCGTGCGGGATGCGGACAGCCGGCCCGGCGGTCGCCTATGTTGGCGTTGTGCAGGGCGGGCGCGGCCCGCCCCAGGAAACTGTGGACGATGCCCAGGGGGGGTGAACCCCTCGCAAGGCATCAGGTGGAGGAGGCGCTGTGAGCAGCGACCCGTGGGGCCGTGTCGACGAGACCGGCACCGTGTACGTGCGTACTGCCGAGGGCGAGCAGGTCGTCGGCTCGTGGCAGGCGGGCACCCCTGAGGAGGCCCTGGCCTACTTCGAGCGCAAGTACGAGGGCCTGGTGGTCGAGATCGGCCTCCTCGAACGGCGGGTGCGGACCACCGATCTGTCCGCCAAGGACGCCCAGACGGCCATCGACCATCTGCGGACGCAGTTGGACGAGCACCACGTCGTGGGTGACCTCGACGCCCTGCGCGTCCGGCTGGACAAGCTGGTCGCGACCGTGGAGTCGCGGCGCGAGGAGCGCAAGGTCCAGAAGGCCCGGCAGGCGGACGAGGCCCGTGCGGCCAAGGACGCCCTGGTCGTCGAGGCCGAGGAACTGGCGCAGAGCGAGCAGTGGCGCAGTGCCGGTGAGCGGCTGCGCGCCCTGGTGGACATCTGGAAGGGCCTGCCCCGCCTCGACCGCAAGTCGGACGACGAGCTGTGGCACCGCTTCTCGCACGCCCGTTCCGCCTTCTCCAAGCGTCGCAAGGCGCACTTCGCCTCGCTCGACGCGCAGCGCGAGGACGCCCGCAAGGCCAAGGAAAAGCTGGTCTCGGAGGCCGAGTCGCTGTCGAAGTCGACGGACTGGGGTCCGACGGCGGCCCGTTACCGCGAGCTGATGGAGAGCTGGAAGGCGGCGGGTCGGGCGCAGCGCGAGTCCGAGGACGACCTGTGGAACCGTTTCCGCGGTGCGCAGGACGTCTTCTTCGCCGCTCGCAGCGAGGTCTTCGCCGAGCGCGACGCCGAGCAGACGGAGAACCTCAAGCTCAAGGAGGAGCTGGCCGACGAGGCCGAGAAGCTCGTCCCGATCACGGACCTGAAGGCGGCCCGTGCCGGCTTCCGCTCCCTGAACGAGCGCTGGGAGGCCATCGGCCACGTACCGCGCGACGCCCGTCCCAAGGTCGAGGGGCGGATGCACGCCGTGGAGCGGGCCATCCAGGAGGCCGAGGAAGGCGAGTGGCGACGTACGAACCCGGAGGCCCGGGCGCGTGCGGCCGGTCTGACGGGTCAGCTGCAGGCGGCGGTCGACAAGCTGCGCGGGCAGATCGACGCGGCGCGGGCCTCGGGCAACAACGCGCGGGCCGACAAGCTCTCCCGCGAGCTGGAGGGCCGCCAGGCGCTGCTGGACCAGGCGCTCAAGGGCCTGGAGGAGTTCGGCGGCTGACGCCGGCTCGACACCTGCGAACGGGCACCACCGGATTCCTCCGGTGGTGCCCGTTCGGTGTTCGGCCCCGGGGCCCGCGGGCTAAGGCCTGCGGGCGGAGGTGACGCGGTAGACGTCGTAGACGCCCTCGACGCCGCGTACGGCCTTCAGGACGTGCCCCAGGTGCTTCGGGTCGCCCATCTCGAAGGTGAACCGGGAGGTGGCCACCCGGTCCCGCGAGGTCTGCACGGCCGCCGACAGGATGTTCACGTGCTGGTCCGACAGGACCCGGGTGACGTCGGACAGGAGTCGGGACCGGTCCAGCGCCTCGACCTGGATGGCGACGAGGAAGACGGACGACTGGGTCGGCGCCCACTCGACTTCCAGCATCCGCTCGGGCTGCTGGGAGAGGGAGTCCACGTTGACGCAGTCCGCGCGGTGCACGGACACGCCGCTGCCCCGCGTGACGAACCCGATGATCGGGTCGCCCGGCACCGGGGTGCAGCAGCGGGCCAGCTTGACCCAGACGTCGTCCACGCCCTTGACGACCACGCCCGGATCGGCGTTGGCGCGGCGCTTGGACTTGCCGCGCGCCGGCGGGATGCTCTCCTCGATGTCCTCGTTGGCGGCCTCCTCGCCGCCGAGGGCCTGCACCAGCTTCTGGACGACGCCCTGCGCGGCCACGTGGCCCTCGCCGATCGCCGCGTACAGGGACGAGATGTCGGGGTAGCGCATCTCGTGCGCGAGGGTGACGAGCGAGTCTCCCGTCAGGATGCGCTGGATCGGCAGGTTCTGCTTGCGCATGGCCCGCGCGATGGCGTCCTTGCCGTGCTCGATCGCCTCGTCACGGCGCTCCTTGGAGAACCAGGCACGGATCTTGTTGCGGGCCCGCGGGGACTTGACGAAGCCCAGCCAGTCCCGGGACGGTCCGGCGCCCTCGGCCTTGGAGGTGAACACCTCGACCAGGTCGCCGTTGTCGAGGGTCGATTCGAGCGGTACCAGCCGCCCGTTGACCCGCGCTCCTATCGTGCGGTGACCCACTTCGGTGTGCACGGCGTACGCGAAGTCCACCGAGGTGGCTCCCGCCGGCAGCGCTATGACGTCGCCCTTGGGCGTGAAGACGAAGACCTCGTTGCGGGAGAGGTCGAAGCGCAGCGAGTCCAGGAACTCGCCCGGGTCCTCGGTCTCCTTCTGCCAGTCCAGCAGCTGCCGCAGCCACGCCATGTCGTTGACGGTGTCCTGGCCGGCGCTGCCCTTGGCCGCCTGCGGCACGTCGGTGCGCACCTTGGAGGTGCCGGCGACGGTCTGCTGCTTGTACTTCCAGTGGGCGGCGATGCCGTACTCGGCGCGGCGGTGCATGTCGAACGTGCGGATCTGGAGTTCGACCGGCTTGCCGCTGGGCCCGATGACCGTCGTGTGCAGCGACTGGTACATGTTGAACTTGGGCATCGCGATGTAGTCCTTGAACCGGCCGGGGACCGGGTTCCATCGCGCGTGCACGGTGCCGAGGGCCGCGTAGCAGTCCCGGACGGTGTCCACCAGGACCCGGATGCCGACCAGGTCGTAGATCTCCGCGAAGTCGCGACCGCGCACGATCATCTTCTGGTAGACGCTGTAGTAGTGCTTGGGCCGGCCGGTGACGGTGGCCTTGATGCGAGCCGCCCTGAGGTCGGTCTGCACCTCGTCCGTGACGACGGTGAGGTACTCGTCGCGCTTGGGCGCCCGCTCCGCGACCAGACGCACGATCTCGTCGTACATCTTGGGGTAGAGGATCGCGAAGGCGAGGTCCTCCAGCTCCCACTTGATCGTGTTCATGCCCAGCCGGTGGGCCAGGGGCGCGTAGATCTCCAGCGTCTCGCGGGCCTTCTTCTCCTGCTTCTCCCGCTTGAGGTAACGCATGGTGCGCATGTTGTGCAGGCGGTCGGCGAGCTTGATGACCAGGACCCGGGGGTCCTTGGCCATGGCGACGACCATCTTGCGCACGGTCTCGGCCTGCGCGGCCTCGCCGAACTTGACCCGGTCGAGCTTGGTGACCCCGTCGACGAGCAGCGCGACGGCGTCGCCGAAGTCGCGTCTGAGCTGGTCCAGCCCGTACTCGGTGTCCTCGACGGTGTCGTGCAGCAGGCCCGCCATGAGCGTCGCGGGGTCCATGCCGAGTTCGGCGAGGATCGTGGTCACCGCGAGCGGGTGCGTGATGTACGGGTCGCCGCTCTTGCGCTTCTGGCCTCGGTGCCAGCGCTCCGCGACCTGGTACGCCTGCTCGATCTGGCGCAGCGTCGCCGACTCGATCTTCGGGTCGTTGCCGCGGACTATGCGGAGCAGGGGTTCCAGCACCGGGTTGTACGGGTTGGAACGCTGTACGCCGAGGCGCGCGAGCCGGGCGCGCACCCGGTTGGAGGACCCGGCCGGCTTCACCGGAGCGGGCTTGACCGGCGGAGTCGGCGGGGGCGTGGCTGCGGCCGCCGCGGCCTCCTCGGGCTGCGGGTCGGGCTGCGCGGCGGAGATTGGCTGGACCTCGTCTGGCAAGAGCGCTCCTCAAGCGGATCCGGTGCCCCGGTCAGGTCCGGATAACCCATGGTAGCGAGGGTTGCGCCGGCTCGTTCCCCTCGGCCCCGGCTCCCCCGCCGCCGCCCGGGCACGCCCCGATCCGCCGGCGTTCGCACGCACCGGGTCCCCGGCGGAGTGCGCCGCGCGCCCCCGCAATGCCGGAGCGGGCGGAAGGGTCAGACCACGATCAGCGCGTCCAGCGGAGCGCCGTCGAGGCCCGGCTCCAGCCGGGCGCGGCCCGGCAGGAACGACAGTTCCATCAGGACCGCCACGCCGGCGACCTCGGCGCCGGCGCGCCGGATCAGCGAGAGCGAGGCGTCGGCCGTGCCGCCGGTCGCCAGGACGTCGTCGATGACCATGACCCGGTCACCGGCCGACAGGTCCTCGGCGTGGACCTCGATCTCCGCGGTCCCGTACTCCAGCTCGTACGACTGCGCGAGCGTCGCTCCGGGCAGCTTCCCGGCCTTGCGGACGGGCACGAAGCCGATCCCGGCCTGGACGGCCACCGGGGCCGCCAGGATGAACCCGCGCGCCTCCAGCCCGACGATCTTCGTCGCGCCGTACCGGGTCGCGAGGTCCACCAGCGCGTCCGTCAGGGCCGCGAAGGCCTTCGGGTCGGCCAGCAGCGGGGTGATGTCCTTGAACATCACGCCCGGCTTCGGGTAGTCCGGGACGTCCTTGATCCGGCTGAGCAGCAGCTCGCGGACCTCGGGAGCACACGCGGTCATCGGCGCCGCCGTCCGTGGCCCTCGGCCACGACCTGCGGGGAGTCCTCGGAGGACTCGCCCCCGTCGACGGACTCGCCCTTGGCCGCGGCGGCCGCCCGCTTCGCGAGCACCCGCTTCTTGAGGGCCTTCATGGCGGGCTCGCGCTCCTTCAGGTCGACGACCAGCGGGGTCGCGATGAAGATCGAGGAGTACGCGCCGGCCGCGAGACCGACGAACAGCGACAGCGAGATGTCGTTGAGCATGCCCGCGCCCAGGAAGCCGCCGCCGATGAACAGCAGGGCCCCGACCGGGAGCAGCGCCACGACGGTGGTGTTGATCGAGCGGACCAGCGTGCCGTTGATGCTGCGGTTGGCGATCTCGCTGAAGGTGTAGCGGGTCTGCTTCGTGATGTCCTTCGACCCCTCCTTGAGACCGTCGAAGACGACGACGGTGTCGTAGAGGGAGTAACCGAGGATCGTGAGCAGACCGATCACGGTGCCCGGGGTGACCTCGAAGCCGACGAGCGCGTACACGCCGACGGTGATGGTGAGGTCGTGGATCAGCGCGACCAGCGCGGCGACCGCCATCCGCCACTCGAAGGCGATGGCGAGGTAGATCACCACGAGGACCATGAAGATGGCGAGGCCGGTCCAGGCCTTGTTCGCGATCTGCTCGCCCCAGCTCGGGCCGACCAGGTCCGCGTTGATGTCGCCGGCCGGCACCTTCAGCTCGGCCGCCAGGTCCTTCTTCACGTCGGCCGCGGCGTCGGTGTCCAGACCGGAGATCTGGATGCGCATGCCGCCGGTGCCGAGCTCCTGGACGATCGCGTCGTGCCCGGAGGCCTTCTCCGCGATCTCCGTCGTCTGGGCGACGGAGGCGGCCGGCTTCGGGGTGGTGAAGACGGCACCGCCCTTGAATTCGATGCCCATGTTGAGGCCCTGAACGGCCAGGGCCACGATCGCCGTGATGGTGATCAGGATGGAAACGCCGTACCAGAGGAAACGCTTGCCGACGAAGTCGTAGCCGACCTCACCGCGGTACAGCCTGGCGCCGAGATCTCCCAGCTTCGACATCTCTCACGCCTCCTTCGAGTCGACGGGGGCGGACACGGTGGCGGCACTCGCACCGGTACCGGTGCTGCGGGACCGGCGCAGCGGCGGCTTGGCGCCGAGCCGCTTCGGGTCCAGCCCGGACCACGGGTGGCCGCTGGAGAAGAACGTCGTACGGGCCATCAGCGTCATGATCGGCTTGGTGAAGAGGAACACCACGACCACGTCGAGCAGGGTGGTCAGACCCAGCGTGAAGGCGAAGCCCTGGACCTTGCCGACGGTGACGATGAACAGCACGGCCGCGGCGAGGAACGACACGAAGTCGGAGACCAGGATGGTGCGCCGGGCCCGCGGCCAGGCGCGCTCCACGGCCGGACGCAGGGTGCGGCCCTCGCGGATCTCGTCACGGATGCGTTCGAAGTACACGATGAACGAGTCCGCCGTGATGCCGATCGCGACGATGGCACCGCACACGGCGGGCAGGTTCAGCGCGAACCCGATGCCCTTTCCGAGCAGCGCCATGATCGTGTAGGTGAGGATCGCCGACACCAGGAGGCTGACGATCGCGATGAACGCCAGGCCCCGGTAGTAGACCAGCAGGTAGATCACCACGAGGAGCAGGCCGATGGCGCCGGCGATCAGACCGGCCTTCAGCTGCTCACTGCCGAGCGCGGGGGTGACGGTGGTGACGCTGTCCTCCTGGAAGGAGAGCGGCAGCGCGCCGTACGAGAGCATGTTGCCCAGGTCCGTGGCGGACTCCTGGGTGAAGCCACCACCGGAGATCTCGGCGTTGCCGCCGGTCAGCGCCTGACTCACGGACGGGTCGGAGATCACCGAGCCGTCGAGCACGATCGCGAACTGGTTCTGCGGCATCTGCTTGGTGGCGAGCTCACCGGTGATCTTGGCGAACTTGTCCGCGCCCTTGTCGGTGAACTGCATCGTGACGATCCACTCACCGGTCTGCGGGTTGATCTCGCCCTTCGCCTTGTCGACGTCCTGACCGTTGACGCCGGCGGGGCCGAGCACCCACTTGCCCCAGGTGTCGCCGCGCTTGCCACAGGCGAGCATCGGGTCCTCGGGCTTGGCGCCCTTGCCGGCCTCGGCGCGCTGCGCCGGGTCGGCGCAGTTCAGCGCCGCGAACTTGGCCTGCAGGTCGGCCACGGCGGCGTCGGCGCCCGACGGGACCGGTGCCGGGGTCGTGGCCGGGGTGGTGGCCTTGTTGTCGTCTGCCTTCTTCGACCCGCTCGCCGACGGCGTGGGAGAGGGGGCGCTCGGGGCCTTGAGGCCCTCGCTGAGCGCGCGGCCCTGGGAAGTGGCGCTGGACGACGGGGTGGCCGACGGCTTGCCGTCTTGGGCCTTGGGGGCGCCGGAGCCGCTCGCGGAGGGCTTCGCGGACGGACTGCCGGAGGGCTTCGCGGACGGGCTGCCGGACGGGTTCGGCGTGGCGTCGGGCGCGACCGGCTCACCGCCGGTGAATGCCAGGACCGGGCGGAAGTACAGCTGGGCGGTGGTACCGACCTGCTCGCGCGCCTGCTGCTCGTTCACTCCCTTGGGGATGTTCACGATGATGTGGTCGCGGCCCTGCGTCTGGACCTCGGCCTCCGAGACGCCGAGACCGTTGACACGGCGGTCGATGATGCCGACCGCGGTGTTCATGTTGGTCTCGTTGATCGCGTCCGGCTTGCCGGGCTCGCTCTTCGCCTTGAGCGTGATGCTCGTACCGCCGGCGAGGTCGATGCCCAGTCGGGGAGTCGTCTGCTTGGAGATGAACATCCCCGCGGTGAGCGCCACCATCGCGATCAGGATGATCGCCAGGGCACGCCCCGGCCTCCCCTGAGCCCCCGTGGGCCGCCGGCCCTTCTTCGGTGCTGCCACCTTGTCGTATCTCCCTGTCCAACCGTCCCGCGCCGGGTCAGCACGCGGACGGCCACGAAATGTGTGGTGGGGACCCCTGCCCCCCGCAGAAGTGTCACTCACGGGAACCGCGGCGGCCGCCGATCAGGCGCCTCCGCGGTTCCCGGCCGAGCGCTACTTCGCGCCGGCCTCGCCGTCGGTCTTGCCGTCCTTCGGCTCGTCGGCGGGCCCGTTGCCGGGCTCGTCCTTCTTGCCCAGGTCGAGCTTGGGAGCCTCGTCCTCGTCCTTCGACAGGTCCGTCTTCGGCGTCTCGCCCGCGGTCAGCGAGGAGGCGTCGTCCGGGACGACCGGCGTGTCGATGGTCAGATCATCGGTGGCGCCGTGGACGATGCGGTTGTACTCAGCGTCCTCCAGCACGGCACCGATGGAGTTCTTCGCGTAGATGGCGTGGACGCCGGGGGCCACCTCGAGGGTCACGGTGTCCTCACCGATCTCCTTCACGGTGGCGTACATGCCACCGATGGTGCGGACCCCGGTGCCGGGCGTCATTTCGTTGCGCATCTGCGCGGCCGCCTGCTGCTTCTTCTTGGCGGAGCGGGTCATCAGGAACATCGCCCCGATGAGCACGATGAACGGGAGGAGTGTCACGAGATTCACGGGACGGAGATCCTTCGCACGACCGTACGGGAGACGGCCTTCTTCTACGGGGGTGGGCATGCCGACCCGAAGGGTCGGCATCGGCGGAGTCTAGGCGAGTCCGCACCGATGGAACAACGCCCAGCATGGCACCGCAGTTCCTGAGCGGTCGAACCTCCGCGCCGTCAGGCCCTGAACAACCCCTGTTGTCCGCTTGATCCACTACCGCCCTGCTGGGGCGGTACGAGCCCCAGGTGGGCCCAGGCGGCGGGGGTCGCGACCCGGCCCCTGGGCGTGCGCGCCAGCAGCCCCTCGCGTACCAGGAAGGGCTCGGCCACCTCCTCGACGGTCTCCCGCTCCTCCCCGACGGCCACGGCCAGGGTGGACAGACCCACGGGTCCGCCGCCGAACAGCTTGAGCAGGGCCTCCAGCACGGCCCGGTCGAGCCGGTCGAGACCGCGCGCGTCCACCTCGTACAGCTGGAGGGCGGTGCCGGCCACCTCGCGGTTGATCACCCCGTCGGCCCTGACCTGGGCGTAGTCCCGGACCCGGCGCAGGAGCCGGTTGGCGATGCGCGGCGTGCCCCGGGAGCGGCCGGCGATCTCCGCGGCGCCCGCGGTGTCGATCTCCACGTCGAGGAGGCGGGCCGAGCGGTGAATGACCCGTTCGAGTTCCTCCGGTACGTAGAACTCCATGTGCCCGGTGAAGCCGAAGCGGTCGCGCAGCGGCGGGGGCAGCAGTCCGGCCCGGGTGGTGGCACCGACGAGGGTGAAGGGCGGCAGCTCCAGCGGGATGGCGGTCGCGCCCGGGCCCTTGCCCACGATCACGTCGACGCGGAAGTCCTCCATGGCCATGTACAGCATCTCCTCGGCGGGCCGGGACATGCGGTGGATCTCGTCGAGGAAGAGGACCTCGCCCTCCTGGAGGGAGGACAGGATCGCGGCGAGGTCGCCGGCGTGCTGGATGGCGGGACCGGACGTGATCCGGATGGGCGCCTCCATCTCGGCGGCGATGATCATGGAGAGGGTGGTCTTGCCCAGGCCGGGCGCGCCCGAGAGCAGGACGTGATCGGCGGTGGCTCCGCGCTGGCGGGCGGCCTTGAGGACGAGGTCGAGCTGCCGGCGGACCTTCTCCTGGCCGACGAACTCGCCGAGGTCCTTGGGCCTCAGGGCCGCCTCGACGGCGGTGTCCTCCCCGCCGGCCGCCGCCGCGACAAGACGATCGGTCTCGGCTGCGTCGGTCTCGTCGTCCCAGTTCACGGTGTCAGTCTGCCTTCTCGGTCGGTGCGGTGATGTGCGTGGCCCTGCGGGGCGGCCCGGCGGCCCGGTACGGGAACGCCGCCCGGGCCGGTACCGCGCGTGCGCGCCCGCCGTACGGCCTCGCGCGGTCGGCCGGACCGGCGGGGCGCGGCGGCCCCGGTCGGATCGCGGCGACCGTCCCGGTCGGTCGCCGCCGGTCCGTCGGCGCGTACGGGGACTCCGGTGCGGGTCGGCGATGCGGGTCGGCGGGTGCGAGGCGGCCTCGCGCGCCGTCGCGTCGTGGGGTCAGCGGGCCCGGTTCAGGGACTGGAGGGCGGCGCGCAGGAGCTGCGGCACGGGGGCCGAGCCGCCGGTGGCGATGGCCTCCTCGGCCTGCGGGGTGACGGCCGAGACCGCCTCCTCCGCCTCCCGGGAGGCGTACCCCAGCCCGATCAGCGCCGCGGCGAGCTGCTCCGTCCACGGCGCGGGTCCGGTCGCGGCGGCCCGCTGGGCCCCGACCAGGCCGCTCGTGCCCAGCGGTGCGCCCAGCTTGTCCTTGAGCTCCAACAGCAGCTTCTGCGCCCCCTTCTTGCCGATGCCGGGCACCGCCATCAGGGACTTCTCGTCGCCCGTGGAGACGGCCAGCCGGAGCGCGTCCGGGCTGTGCACGCCCAGCATGGCCTGGGCCAGCCTCGGCCCGACCCCGCTGGCGGTCTGGAGCAGCTCGAAGACCTGTCGCTCGTCGTCGTCGGCGAAGCCGTACAGGGTCAGCGAGTCCTCGCGTACGACCAGGGAGGTCGCCAGCCGTGCGGGTTCACCCAGCCGGAGCCCGGAGACGGTGTTCGGCGTGCAGTGCACGGCCATGCCCACGCCCCCGACCTCGATCACGGCGAGGGTGGGGGCGAGGGCGGCGACCTGGCCACTGACGAAGGCGATCATCGGGTACGGCCTTTCCGGGCTGAGACGGGTGCGGTGCCGCGCGCGGCGGTCGCGCTGTGCAGGGCGACCGCCTGTTGGAGACGGTTCTGGGCGGGGGCCCGCCAGATGTGGCAGATGGCGAGGGCCAGGGCGTCGGCGGCGTCGGCCGGTTTCGGCGGCGCGTCGAGCCGCAGCAGGCGGGTGACCATGGCTCCCACCTGTGCCTTGTCGGCGCGGCCGCTGCCGGTGACGGCGGCCTTGACCTCGCTGGGGGTGTGCAGGGCGACGGGCAGTCCGCGGCGGGCGGCGCAGAGCATGGCGACCGCACTGGCCTGCGCGGTCCCCATGACGGTGCTGACGTTGTGCTGGCTGAACACCCTTTCCACCGCGACGAGTTCGGGGCGGTGTTCGTCGAGCCAGCTTTCGATGCCCTGCTCGATGGCAACGAGGCGCAGGCCGATGTCGGCGTCGGCGGGCGTCCGTACGACCCCCACGCCCAGCATCTTCAGCGGGCGACCCGCGACGCCCTCGACCACCCCGATACCGCACCGGGTCAGCCCCGGGTCCACACCGAGCACTCGCACGTCCCCTCCTCCTTCACGCAGGTGTGCAGGCTACCGGCCGGCACCGACAGCGGCGGTGACCGCTCGGGACGGGCCCGCCGTGTTCGGCGGCCGGTGAGACGAGCCGCCGGTGAGACGAGCGGCCGGTGAGACGAGCCGCCGAGGGCCGAGGAAGCCGTCGGCCAACGAAGCGGCCCGCCGGATCGATCCGGCGGGCCGTTCACGTCTGTTGCGGCGAGAGCCTGCGGCTCAGGCGTCGACCTTCTCCATGACCTCGTCCGGAACGTCGAAGTTGGCGAAGACGTTCTGCACGTCGTCGCTGTCCTCCAGCGCGTCGATCAGCTTGAAGATCTTGCGGGCGCCCTCTTCGTCCAGCTCGACCTGCATGGTCGGCAGGAAGTTGGAGTCGGCCGAGTCGTAGTCGATGCCGGCCTGCTGGAGCGCGGTGCGGACCGCGACCATGTCGGTGGCCTCGCTGATGATCTCGAAGCTGTCGCCGAGGTCGTTGACCTCTTCGGCCCCGGCCTCCAGCACCGTCTCCAGGACGTCGTCCTCGGAGAGCTCGCCCTTGGGCAGGAGGACGACACCCTTGCGGTTGAACAGGTACGAGACCGAGCCCGGGTCGGCCATCGAGCCGCCGTTGCGGGTCATCGCGACACGCACGTCGGACGCGGCACGGTTGCGGTTGTCGGTGAGGCACTCGATGAGCACCGCGACGCCGTTCGGACCGTAGCCCTCGTACATGATCGTCTCGTAGTCGGCGCCGCCGGCCTCCAGGCCGCCGCCGCGCTTGACCGCGGAGTCGATGTTCTTGTTCGGGACCGAGCTCTTCTTGGCCTTCTGGATGGCGTCGAAGAGGGTCGGGTTGCCATCGATGTCGGCGCCGCCCATGCGGGCCGCGACCTCGATGTTCTTGATCAGCTTCGCGAAGAGCTTGCCGCGCTTGGCGTCAACCACGGCCTTCTTGTGCTTCGTCGTAGCCCATTTAGAGTGGCCGGACATCTGCCTGTCTCCTTCGCGTCACCAACAGTGTTCGCCTCAGATCCTACCGGGACGCCGTTACAGCCCCGCGCGCACCATGTCGACGAAGTACGCGTGAACACGGTCGTCGCCGGTCAGTTCCGGGTGGAAGGACGTGGCGAGCACGTTCCCCTGCCGTACCGCGACCGTGTGACCGTCGTAGGTGGCGAGCACCTCGACCGAGGCGCCGACCGACTCTACCCACGGGGCGCGGATGAAGACACCCTCGACCGGGTCGCCCGCTATGCCGGCGAAGTCGATCTGCGCCTCGAAGGACTCGTTCTGCCGCCCGAAGGCGTTGCGGCGGACGATCATGTCGATGCCGCCCAGCGTCTCCTGGTCCTCGCGGCCGTCCAGGAGCTTGTCCGCGAGCATGATCATGCCGGCGCAGGTGCCGTAGACCGGCATCCCGGCCCGCACGCGCTCGCGCAGCGGCTCCAGCATGCCGAACAGCACGGCGAGCTTCGACATGGTCGTGGACTCGCCGCCGGGGATCACCAGGGCGTCGACGTCGGCGAGTTCCTCGGGACGCCGGACCGGCCTGGCCACGGCGTCCGCCGCGGCCAGGGCGATCAGGTGCTCCCGTACATCGCCCTGAAGAGCCAGGACACCAATGACGGGGGTGCTGCTCATGCTTGTTACCAGCCCCGGTTGGCGTAGCGCTCGGACTCGGGGAGGGTGTCGCAGTTGATGCCGACCATGGCCTCGCCCAGGTTGCGGGAGGCGTCGGCGATGATCTTCGGGTCGTCGTAGAAGGTGGTGGCCTTCACGATGGCGGCGGCGCGCTTGGCCGGGTCGCCGGACTTGAAGATGCCGGAACCGACGAAGACGCCCTCGGCGCCGAGCTGGCGCATCAGCGCGGCGTCGGCCGGGGTGGCGACGCCACCGGCGGAGAACAGCACGACCGGGAGCTTGCCGAGCTCGGCGACCTCCTTGACCAGCTCGTACGGGGCGCGCAGGTCCTTGGCGGCGGCGAACAGCTCGTTGTTGTCGAAGCCGCGCAGGCGGGCGATCTCGTTCTTGATCTGGCGCAGGTGGCGAACGGCCTCGACGACGTTGCCGGTGCCGGCCTCACCCTTGGAACGGATCATGGCCGCGCCCTCGGCGATGCGGCGCAGGGCCTCGCCCAGGTTGGTGGCGCCACAGACGAAGGGGGTGGTGAAGGCCCACTTGTCGGAGTGGTTGACCTCGTCGGCCGGGGTCAGGACCTCGGACTCGTCGATGTAGTCGACGCCGAGGGACTGGAGCACCTGCGCCTCGACGAAGTGGCCGATGCGGGACTTGGCCATGACGGGGATGGAGACGGCCTCGATGATCTCTTCGATCATGTTGGGGTCGGACATCCGGGCCACTCCGCCGTCCTTGCGGATGTCGGCGGGGACCCGCTCCAGGGCCATGACGGCCACGGCGCCGGCGTCTTCGGCGATCTTCGCCTGCTCGGCGTTGACCACGTCCATGATCACGCCGCCCTTGAGCTGCTCGGCCATGCCGCGCTTGACGCGGGACGTGCCGATCGCGGACTCAGCGGACTGCGGGGTGGAGGGAAGCGTGCTCACGGATTGACCTCACTCGAAGGAAGACGGGTGCTGCGGTGGTACTGCGCTGAGCAAACCCCCCACGACCAGTCCACTGCAAGGGCCAATGAGGAGCCGGTGGCTCCTTCCGATTTGGCCATTGGGTACAAGTGGGGCCGTCTACGGCCGTTCCGCAAGATCCACCGGGGGCTCGTCGTCCATCTCGAAGGCGAGCGGGAAGGGGGCGTGTCCGGCCAATCGGAACCAGCGGACCTTGCGGTGCCTGCGCAGCGCGCGGGCCGCCCGGACGGCGTCGTTGTGGAAGCGGCGGGCCATCGGCACCCGGCGGACGGCCGCCGCCAACTCCTCGGTGGCCTCCGCACCACCGGGCGCGGCCTTCAGCACCTCGACCGGGTCCACGTCGGAGAACACCGCGCGCAACGCCTGGCTCAGCTCGCTCTCGGCCACCTCGCGGTGCTCCTCCTCGGCCTGGCGGGCCCCGTGCGCGGCCTCGTACAGCACCAGCGACGAGGCCGGGTCGAGCACGCCCGAGGTGGCCACCTCCAGCACCACCGACGCCCGCCGCACGAGCTGCGCGTCGAGGGCGGCCCGGGCGGCGTCCATGCGCGAGTGCAGTCGGTCGAGCCGGCCGGCGGTCCAACTGAGGTAGACCCCGATGACGCCGAGGCCCAGGGCAATCCAGACAAGGGTTTCGATCACGGGCCGCGACTCTACCTTTCGCGGCCCCCCGGCCCGGGCCCGGCCCGTCGGCGCCCCCCGGGCGGCCGGGAGACGCCGAAGAGTAGGCCTAGTCCCGCGAGAAGCCCAGTCGGGCGCGCAGGCCGACCCGTTCGTCCTCCGCGACCGCCGCCGCGCCGTCGGTGACCGTTTCGTAGACGGCCAGGATGTCCGCTCCCACGGTCGACCAGTCGAAGCGCCGCACGTGCGCGGAGCCGCGGGTGCTCAGTTCCGCCCGGCGTTCCGGGTCCCGCAGGAGGGCGATGGCGCCCGCCGCGAGGGAGTCGGCGTCCTCGTTGGTGAAGAGGTCGCCCGCGCCTCCCTGGTCCAGTACCTGCGCGAAGGCGTCCAGGTCCGAGGCCAGCACCGCGGCACCGGCCGAGAGGGCCTCGACGAGGATGATGCCGAAGCTCTCGCCGCCGGTGTTGGGGGCGACGTACACGTCGACGCTGCGCAGCAGTCGTGCCTTGTCCTCGTCCGAGACCATGCCGAGGAACTCGACCCGGGAGCGGAGGTCGGCCGGGAGCGAGGCCACGGCCTCCTCCTCGTCGCCGCGGCCGGCCACGAGGAGCCGTACGTCCGGGCAGGCCTCCACGATCTTGGGGAAGGCCGCCATGAGCACGGGCAGGCCCTTGCGGGGCTCGTCGATCCGGCCGATGAAGCCGAGGGTCTGGCCGCCCCACTCCGCCTTGGGTTCGGCCTTGGCGAAGAAGTCCACGTCGACCCCGTTGGGGATCACGACGGCGTCCCCGCCCAGGTGTTCCACGAGGGTCCGTCGGGCGTACTCGCTCACCGCGATGCGGGCGCTGATCTTCTCCAGTGCCGGCTGGAGGATCGGGTACGCGGCGATCATCGCGCGCGAGCGGGGGTTGGAGGTGTGGAACGTGGCCACGATGGGTCCCTGGGCCGCCCAGCAGGACAGCAGGCCGAGGGACGGTGAGGCCGGTTCGTGGATGTGGATCACGTCGAAGACCCCGTCGTGCAGCCAGCGTCGTACGCGGGCCGCGGACAGGAAGCCGAAGTTCAGCCGGGCCACCGACCCGTTGTACGGCACCGGGACCGCGCGTCCCGCCGAGACCACGTAGGGCGGCAGCGGGGTCTCGTCGTCCGCGGGGGCGAGCACCGACACCTCGTGGCCGCTGCGGATCAGGTGTTCCGCGAGGTCACGGATGTGGAACTGGACGCCGCCCGGTACGTCCCACGAGTACGGGCACACGATGCCGATCTTCACTGCGCGCGTTCCTCCAGGTCGTCCAGCCACAGCCGCTGCAGCATGTGCCAGTCCTCGGGGTGCTCTGCGATTCCCCCGGCGAACACGTCGGCGAGGGCCTGGGTCATGACGGCCGTCTTCTCGACGCGGGTGCCGTTCTTCGGCACGGCCACCTCGGGGTGGATCCGGCCGTACAACTTCGGGGTGTCCCCGTAGTACAGGGTGGCCGGGAGGAGCGCCGCGCCCGTCTGCTGGGCCAGCAGCGCCGGTCCCGCCGGCATGCGCGCGGTGGAGCCGAAGAAGTCCACCTCGACGCCGGAGGCCGACAGGTCCCGGTCGGCGACCAGGCAGACCAGTCCCCCGGAGCGGAGCCGTCGGGCCAGGGTGCCGAAGGCGGCGCCGCCGCTGTGCGGCAGCACCTCCATGCCGAGGCTCTCCCGGTAGGCCACGAAGCGGTCGTACAGGCTTTCGGGCTTGAGTCGCTCGGCGACCGTGGTGAACGGCACGCCGATGTGGCCGGTGGCCCAGGCGCCGGCGAGGTCCCAGTTCGCGAGGTGCGGCAGGGCGACCACGACGCCGCGTCCGGTGGCCAGCGCCTCGCGCAGGACGTGGTCGTCCTTCATCTCGACGTCGGTGCCGAACCGCTTCGGGTCCATGGTCGGCAGTCGGAAGGACTCCATCCAGTACCGCATGTACGAGCGCATGCCGGCCCGCGAGAGTTCGCGCAGGGCCGCGGGGGTCGCGTCCGGGACCACCCGGGCCAGGTTCGACTCCAGGCGCAGCACGCTCTTGCCGCGCCGCTTCCAGGCGTAGTCCGCGATGCGGCGGCCGAGGGCCACCGCGGCGGGCTCGGGGAGCTTCTTCACGCCCGCCCAGCCGAGCCCGTAGAGCCCGTCGACGAGCTTGTCCTGTGCGGCGCCCATCAGGCGGCACCGCCTTCGGCCGCGGCCTCGGCCGCGTCGGCCTCCGCCGCCTCGCGGCGTACGGTGACCACCCGCTGGATCAGGGTGACGAGGGAGCCCGCCGCGACCACCCACAGGGCGATCGGCAGGAGCACCCCGATCCAGGAGGGGACGCCGAAGGTCTGCAGCCCGGACAGGCCGGCCGCGACGAGGGTGATCACCAGGCGTTCGGCGCGTTCGATGAGCCCGTTGACGGCCACCGGCAGGCCGATCGATTCGCCGCGGGCCTTGGTGTAGGAGACGACCTGGCCGCTGGCCAGGCAGAAGATCGACACGGCGCAGAGCGCGTTGTGGTTCCCGAAGCCCGCGTACCAGAGCGCGAGTCCGCCGAAGATGGCCGCGTCGGCCACCCGGTCGAGCGTCGAGTCGAGGAACGCCCCCCACCGGCTGGAGACGCCGGCCTGGCGGGCCATGTTCCCGTCGACCAGGTCGGAGAAGACGAAGAGGGTGATGGTGATCGTGCCCCAGAAGAACTCGCCCCGGGGGAAGAAGACCAGCGCTCCGGCCACCACTCCGGCGGTGCCGATCAGGGTGACGGCGTCCGGGCTCACCCCCCGACGGAGGAGAAATGCGGCGAACGGCGTGAGAACACGCGTGAAGAATGCACGCGCGTACTTGTTCAGCATGGCCTTCCCGGGGGGTCGCTGGGCCGTGCGGCCACAGCGGCCGCCGGCTGGCCCATCGTAGCCGGCGCCTCGCGCCCCGGGTGCCGCGCACCCACCGGTTCGCCCCGGACAATCCCCGCGCCGCCCCCACCGCGGCCCCGAGCCGGCCGCTTGTCGTGCTCCGGACGGCTCCGGGTACGACGTATGGACGTGGTGTGACACCGGTGCAAAGCTCGAAGGACCCCGATCACCCTCCTCACCGCGACACCGGGAGGCACGAGCATCATGGGAGCCACATCACACCAAGCCGGGGCCGCCGGCAGGGCACTGACGGCCGACCGGCCCACTTCCGTACGGAACGTCGTGCTGGTCGGCCACAGCGGCGCCGGCAAGACCACCCTGGTCGAGGCCCTGGCGCTGACCGCCGGGGCCGTCAATCGCGCCGGGCGGGTCGAGGACGGCTCGACCGTCTCCGACCACGACGAGCTCGAACATCGTCGCCACCGGTCCGTCCAGCTCTCCCTCGTCCCCGTCGAATGGGGCGGGATCAAGATCAACGTCCTGGACACTCCGGGATACGCCGACTTCGTCGGGGAACTCAGGGCCGGTCTGCGGGCAGCGGACGCGGCCCTTTTCGTCGTCTCGGCCGCCGACGGGATCGACGGCGCCACCCGCATGGTCTGGGACGAGTGCGAGGCCGTCGGCATGCCCCGGGCCATCGTCGTCACCCACCTGGAGGCGGCCCGGTCCGACTACGCCCAGATGGCCGGTGTCTGCGGGGAGATCTTCGGCGCCGAGGACCCGGACGCCGTCGTACCGCTCTACCTGCCCCTGCACGGGCCCGCGGGCGCGGACGGGCACGCCCCCGTCACCGGGCTGCTCGGCCTGCTCTCCCGGCGCGTGCACGACTACGGCTCCGGGGAACGCGTCGAACGCGACCCGGATCCCGCGGAACTCGCCCTCATCGCCGACGCCCGCTCCCGCCTGATCGAGGGGATCATCGCGGAGAGCGAGGACGAGAGCCTCATGGACCGCTATCTCGGCGGCGAGGACATCGACGTCAAGACCCTCGTGGACGACCTGGAGCGGGCCGTCGCCCGGGGCACCTTCCACCCCGTGCTGATGGCGGCGCCGGCGGCCGAGGGTGCCCGCCAGGGCCTCGGGACGGTGGAGCTCCTCGAACTGATCACCGGCGGCTTCCCGACCCCCGCGGAACGCGCGCCGCTCGCCGTCACCGCCCCGGACGGTTCCGCGCGCCCCGCCGTCACCTGCGATCCCGACGGGCCCCTCGTGGCCGAGGTCGTCAAGACCTCCTCCGACCCCTACGTCGGCCGCGTCTCCCTCGTCCGCGTCTTCTCCGGCACCCTGCTCCCCGAGGCGACGGTGCACGTGTCCGGCCACGGGCTCGCGGACCGCGGGCACGAGGACCACGACGTGGACGAGCGGACCGGGGCCCTGTCCTCCCCGTTCGGCAAGCACCAGCGGCCCCTCGGCCGGTGCATCGCCGGCGACCTCGCCTGCGTGGCGAAGCTCACCCGCGCCGAGACGGGCGACACGCTCTCCGCCAAGGACCGGCCCCTCCTGATGGAGCCCTGGTCGATGCCCGAGCCGTTGCTGCCCCTCGCCGTCGAGGCCCACGGCAAGGCCGACGAGGACAAGCTCTCGCAGGCGCTGGCCCGTCTCGTGGCCGAGGACCCGACGCTGCGGCTGGAGCAGAACCCGCACACGCACCAGCTCGTCCTGTGGTGTCTGGGCGAGGCCCACCAGGACGTCGTGCTCGAACGCCTGCGGACCCGCTACGGGGTCCAGGTGGACCCGGTCCCCCACAAGGTCAGCCTGCGCGAGACCTTCGGCGCCGAGGCCACCGGCCGCGGCCGCCACGTCAAGCAGTCCGGGGGCCACGGCCAGTTCGCCATCTGCGAGATCCGGGTCGAGCCGCTCCCGGCCGGCAGCGGCGTGGAGTTCGTCGACAAGGTGGTCGGGGGCTCGGTGCCCCGCCAGTTCATCCCGTCCGTGGAGAAGGGCGTCCGCGCCCAGGCCGCGCGCGGGGTCGCGGCCGGGTACCCACTGGTGGACGTACGGATCACCCTGCTCGACGGCAAGGCGCACTCGGTGGACTCCTCCGACGCCGCCTTCCAGACCGCGGGCGCGCTCGCCCTGCGCGAGGCCGCCGCCGAGGCGACCATGCACCTCCTGGAGCCGTTCGCGGAACTCGACGTACTGGTGCCCGACGAGTACGTGGGCCCGGTCATGAGCGACCTCGCGGGGCGTCGGGGCCGCGTCGTCGGCTCCGACCAGGCCGGGCCGGGCCGGACCCGGGTGCGCGCGGAGATCCCGGAGATCGAGATCGGCCGGTACGCGGTGGAGTTGCGGTCCGTGTCGCACGGCACGGGCGGGTTCCGTCGCACGTACGCCCGCCACGAACCCATGCCACCACAATTGGCGGAAAAGATTCGCGAACAGGCCGAGAAGGGAACGTAGTTGACATAGCGCCGTGGCGACCGCCCACCCAACCCGCTTGCGGTGGGCGGTATTTCCCTGTCCCATGACCATGGGGCAGGCTGCGCCGATAGGCTTTTCGGCGGCGCGGGGCAGGACGACGGCCGGCGCGAGCCGGCAGTGGGCACAGGCGCACGGTGATGGGGGCAACGGTGGCGGACGACGGTTTCGACTTCAGGCCCGGGGCGCAGGTTCCGCTCCAGGGAGGCGGTGGGCAGACCGCCGCGACCAACGCGTTGGCCTCCGCCGCGTACCGCGACGGCAAACTGGAGGAGATCCTCAAGGCCAACAACGACCTCCACGAGTCGAAGGTCAAGGCCCCCAGGATCTCCCTCTTCGAACCCAACCTGGGCGAGGCCTTCTGCCGCGCGGTCGAGGCGCGCACCCTCGGCGCCGGCCGCAAGCCGCTCATCCAGTCCTTCGGCGCCGACCCGCAGACCGTCGTCGAGCACTGCCTGGCCGCGTCCCGCATCCGCAAGGAGCGCGACCGCAAGCTGCGCATGATCGTGCTGGTGTGCGGGGTGCTCTTCCTGCCCGGGCTGCTGCTGTGGCTGGGCCTGTTCCAGCTCCGCAAGTCCCTGGGCAAGGGCGAGGGCAAGCGGTCGTGGCTGGTCACCGCCCTGCTCGTGGGTGTCGCCGTCGTGGTGGCGGTGTTGATGTTCCGGCTGCCCTTCACCGGGTTCCTCGGGATATACCTGCGCGCGATGATCATCGCTCCGGCGCTGGGCTGGTTCCTGGCCCGCCGGATCTGCGAGGCCACCGCCGTCGACATGCGGTCCCGCTGGGACGGGCTGCTGGGCGGCGGGGGCGTGGCCGCCAAGATCCCCGAGGCGGTGCCGGGCAACCCCGACGAGAAGGCCCGCGAGGACCTGCGCCGCCAGTTGGCGAAGCTCACCGCCGAGGACCGCAGCAACTCCGCCTTCTACGCCGGCCCCAAGGGGATCCTCGGCATGGGCACCCGCTGGGGCAGTTGGCAGATGGCCGAGGAGCTGACCCCGAGGACCGAGGGCGCCGACATCCACCCGTTCCGCAGTTGGGACGTCATACGCGCGATCGACACTCAGCTCCGCAAGCTGGAGCGCGGCCCGCTGCACACCGGGGGCTTCCCGACCGCGTCGATCCAGCACTGGATCGTCACCCCGATCGGCGAGGGCGCGGCCGAGGTGGCCCGGCCCACCGGCGAGGACGTGGACACCTTCCTGGTGAAGCCGCACGAGATCACCCGGATCTGCAACGAGCAGCAGTTCAGTGCCGGCAACCGGCACTACCTGGGCATCCAGTACCCGCTCTGGGACGGGCAGCTCGTCATCACCATGCTGGTCACCGTCACGGTGCTCTACAAGACCCTGCGGGTGGACGTCACCGCCCACTCCCTGGGCCCCGTGCACGGTCTGTTCACCACGAAGTCCGCGCCCAAGACGGTCGAGGTGGCCAAGTCCGTCCGCTTCTGGGAGACGGTGGAGCAACAGCTCCCGCTGGTGGACGCGACGGAGGTGGTCCGCCTGGCCGTGCGCGCCTCGCTGACCTGGTACCCGCCGGTCCTGGAGTACTTCGGCGGCAAGCTGATCCTGCCCGAGCCGTTCGGGTTGCGGCACGTGTGGGCCGGCTCGATGTGGCGCCACCGCTTCATGGCGGACGACGCCCTGCGCACGGTGGCCCCGGTCCTGCGGTCGGTGCACACCGCCGCGTTCAAGGTCCTGGAGGAGAACGGCGTGGACACCGACCGCTTCACCAACCGCTCCTCGATCATGAGCGGCCTGATCCAGGAGCCTTCGCCGCGCAAGGCCGACGTCTACGACGCGTAGGGCCGGGGGCCGCGAAGCGTCGGCCCGGGCGGGTCCACGAGGCGTGGGCCGGGCGGCGCGGGCCGTCCGGCCCGGCCGTCGGCTGCGTCTCAGTCGGTGGGCCAGGCGTCCGCGAGCATCTGGCGGGTGTCCGCGAGCAGTTGCGGGAGCACCTTGGTGTGGCCGACGACCGGCATGAAGTTCGTGTCCCCGCCCCAGCGCGGCACGATGTGTTGGTGCAGGTGCGCGGCGATGCCGGCGCCGGCCGCCGCGCCCTGGTTCATGCCGATGTTGAATCCGTGCGCCCCGGACGCCTTGCGCAGGGCGGTCATGGCCCGCTTGGTCAGGTCGGCGAGCTCGGCGGTCTCGGCGGCGTCGAGTTCCGTGTAGTCGGCGACGTGCCGGTACGGGACGACCATCAGGTGGCCACCGTTGTACGGGTACAGGTTGAGCACGGCGTAGACGTGCCTGCCCCGGGCGACCACGAGCCCATCCTCATCCGACATGTCCGGAATCCCGCAGAAGGGACACCCGTCCCCGGCCTCCGGACCAGTCGGCTTGTTCTCCCCCTGGATGTAGGCCATCCGGTGGGGCGTCCACAGACGCTGGAACGCGTCCTGCGTGCCCACACCGATCTGCTGCTCCGGCTCAATCGTCATGGGATGCAGCATATGACCTTGCCCCCGCGGGGCGTGTCGCCGGGGCGAAGACGGGCACCTCCGCCACGATGCTGGGCACATGCACCCCGATGTCGAGCCCCGCGACAAGGCCTGGGAACGCCGGACCGAGCTGCCGCTGTTCTACGCCTCCCTGATCTTCATCGCGGGATACGCGGTCCGCGTCCTCGCCCACAAGGCGGACCACATCTGGCGGGACATCGCCGGGCTGCTGGTCCTGCTGATGTGGGTCTGCTTCATCGTCGACTACGTGGTCCGGCTGGTGCTCAGCCGCCAGAAGCCGCACCGCTTCGTCCGGCTCCACTGGCTGGACACCCTGGTGGTCATCCTGCCGCTGCTGCGGCCCCTGCGGATGGTCAAGGTCCACGACGCCGTCCAGGCCAGGCAGAACCGCCCGCGCCGCGGGCTGTACGAGCGGGTGATCACGTACGCCGGGCTCTCGGCGGTCCTGCTCGGCTTCTCGGGGGCGCTGTGCGTCTACCACGAGGAGCGGCTGATCCCCGGCTCCACGATCCGCACCTTCGGGGACTCGCTGTGGTGGGTGAGCCAGACGCTGACGACGGTGGGCTACGGGGACATCACCCCGGTGTCCCCGGTGGGGCGGCTGATCGCGGTCGTGATGATGGTCTTCGGCGTGGCCCTGCTGGGCGCGGTGACCGGTTCGTTCTCGTCCTGGCTGATCCAGGTCTTCCGCCGGGAGGACGAGAAGGGGCCCCCCGGGAACGAGAGTTCCCGGGAGACCCCTTCCTGACGTGCTCGGTCGGTCAGACCTGGACGCGGTCCGCGACGACCTTGGCCAGCTTGGCCAAGGCCTCGTCCTTGGCCACGCCGTTCTCCTGAGAACCGTCGCGGTAGCGGAAGGAGACGGTGCCGGCGGCCATGTCCTCGTCACCGACGATGATCATGAACGGGACCTTGAGCTTCTGGTGGTTGCGGATCTTCTTCTGCATCCGGTCCGAGGAGGCGTCGACCTCGACGCGCAGCCCCTGCTTCTTCGCCTCGGCGGCGAACTCCTGCAGGTACTCCACGTGCCCGTCGCCGATCGGGATGCCGACGGCCTGGACGGGGGCCAGCCACGGCGGCATGGCGCCCGCGTAGTGCTCCAGCAGCACGGCGAAGAAGCGCTCGATGGAACCGAAGAGCGCTCGGTGGATCATGACCGGGCGCTGACGGGAGCCGTCGGGGCCGGTGTACTCCAGGTTGAAGCGCTCCGGCAGGTTGAAGTCGAGCTGCACGGTTGACATCTGCCAGGTACGGCCGATCGCGTCACGGCACTGGACGGAGATCTTCGGACCGTAGAACGCGGCGCCGCCCGGGTCCGGGACCAGGGGCAGGCCCTGCTTCTCGGCGACCGACTGCAGAACGGCGGTGGCCTCTTCCCAGACCTCGTCCGAGCCGACGAACTTCTCCGGGTCCTTGGTCGACAGCTCCAGGTAGAAGTCGGTCAGACCGTAGTCGCGGAGCAGGTTCAGCACGAAGGTGAGGGTGCGGTCGAGCTCCTCCGCCATCTGCTCCTTGGTGCAGTAGATGTGCGCGTCGTCCTGGGTGAAGCCGCGCGAACGGGTCAGGCCGTGCACCACGCCGGACTTCTCGTACCGGTACACGGTGCCGAACTCGAAGAGGCGCAACGGCAGTTCGCGGTAGGAGCGGCCGCGCGCGTCGAAGATCAGGTTGTGCATCGGGCAGTTCATGGGCTTGAGGTAGTAGTCGGTACCACCGTCGAGCTGCATGGGGGGGTACATGCCCTCCGCGTACCAGTCCAGGTGACCGCTCTTCTCGAAGAGGGCACCCTTGGTGGCGTGCGGGGTGTAGACGAACTCGTAGCCCTCTTCCTCGTGGCGCTTGCGCGAGTAGTCCTCCATGGTGCGGCGGATGACGCCGCCCCGCGGGTGGAAGACGGCCAGGCCGGAGCCGATCTCGTCCTGTACGGAGAACAGGTCGAGCTCGGTGCCGAGGCGGCGGTGGTCGCGCTTCTCGGCCTCGGCGAGGAAGTCGAGGTGGGCCTTCAGCTCGTCCTTCGACGGCCACGCGGTGCCGTAGATGCGCTGGAGCATCGGGTTCTTCTCGCTGCCGCGCCAGTAGGCGGCCGCGTTGCGCATGAGCTTGAAGGCGGGGATGTTGCGGGTGGTGGGCAGGTGGGGACCGCGACAGAGGTCCTTCCAGCACAGCTCGCCGGTCTTGCCGTCGAGGTTGTCGTAGATGGTCAGCTCGCCGCCGCCCACCTCGACGTTCGCACCGTCGTCGGTCGAGGCCGAACCCTTGATGCCGATGAGTTCCAGCTTGTACGGCTCGTCCGCGAGCTCCTCGCGGGCCGCCTCGTCGGTGACCACGCGGCGGGCGAACTTCTGCCCGCGCTTCTGGATCTCCTGCATCTTCTTTTCGATGGCCTTGAGGTCATCGGGGGTGAAGGGGCGGGCGACGTCGAAGTCGTAGTAGAAGCCGTCGCGGACCGGCGGGCCGATGCCGAGCTTGGCCTCGGGGAAGAGCTCTTGCACGGCCTGCGCCATGACGTGCGCGGTCGAGTGGCGCAGGATGTTCAGGCCGTCCTCGGAGGAGATCTCCACCGGTTCGACGGTCTCGCCGTCCTGCACCTCGTACGCGAGGTCCTTCAGCTCCCCCGCGATGCGCGCGGCGACGATGGTGCGCTCGCCGGCGAAGAGCTCCGCCGCCGTAGTGCCCGTGGCCACCACGCGCTCGTCCCGCTCGGAATCGCGTTGGATGATCACACGGACGTCTGACACCGGTCTCTCCTGACTCAGGGGGTGCGCGAGCGAACACTGCGCGCCTGAATCGTACCGAGCCGGGGGGCGCCACCGTTAAACGGTTGTTCGCCGGAGCCGGACGCCCACCTCGGCGATGACCGGCCGGGGTACCGTTTCGCCGCGTCCCGACCCCCTGGAGCGAACCGCCATGCCGCACGTGCTCGTCCGCCCGCTGGACCTCACCGACGACCCCACCGCCGCCGCCGTCCACCGCGTGGGTCGGGCGGCGTACGCCGTGGAGGCCGCGCTCATCGGCTTCGACGGCATCCCCGCCCTACGGGAGAGCCTCGACGAGATGCGGGAGCGGCCCCTGCACTGGATCGGCGCCGTCGCGCCGGACGGCGCGATCGCCGGGTTCCTCGCGTGGGAGGACGCGGAGGACGGCGGCGTGTGCGTCGACCGGTTGTGCGTGGATCCGGCCTGGTTCCGCCGGGGCATCGCCTCGCTGCTGTGCGCGCGGACCCCGGCCGACCGGCCCGTCACCGTCACCACCGGCGCCGCGAACGCGCCCGCCGTGGCCCTGTACGAACGCCTCGGCTTCCTGCGCGGCGAGGACTTCGAGCCCGTCCCGGGGCTGCGGATGGCCTCGTTCTCCCGGAATCCCGCTCCCTGCGCTCCTCCGAACCGTTGACATCCAAAAGTGTGAGTGGTTTATTACTCACATGAACACGGAACGACGTCGACAGCTCTCCTCCGCGGAGGAACGCCGGGACACGGTGCTGCGCACGGCCATCGGGGCCTTCGCCTCGCGCGGCTACTTCGGCACCACGACCACGGAGGTGGCCAAGGCCGCCGGCATCTCGCAGTCGTACGTCTACCGGCTCTTCCCCAACAAGGAGGCGCTGTTCACGGCGGTCGTCGACCACTGCTTCACCCGGGTGCGGGCCAGCCTGGAGGAGGGTGCGGCGAACGCCGGGGGCAGTGCGCCCGAGGCGGTGCTGAGCGCCATGGGCGACGCCTACGCCCACCTGATCGCGGACAAGGACCTACTGCTCGTCCTCACCCACGCCCAGGCGGCGGCGGTGTCGGAGGACGCGGTCCGCGACGCCGTCCGGGCCGGCTACGCCCGTCTCGTGGAGTACGTGCGCGGCGCCTCGGGCGGCAGCGAACCGGAAGTGCAGCAGTTCTTCGCGATCGGCATGCTCTGCCACCTGCTGGTCTCGATGGACACGCAGGCCGTGGACGCGCCGTGGACACGAACCCTCTCGGCCGGCGTCCGACACTACTGACGACGCGGGGCGGACACGAGGACGAACGACGGAACAGGGCGGGCCCCGGAGCCCGCCCTTCTTCCGGCCCAAAGAGTGAGTGGTCAACCACACACACTATTCACGATCCCCTCCCGACCGAACTCAGGAGCACCCGTCATGACCACGAACCACACCCGCCCCACCACGACCGACGAGCACGCCCCCGCCGTCGTCCAACTGGAGACCACCGTCGCGGCCCCCCTCGCCACGGTGTGGGCCCTGCACAGCGACATCGCCGGCTGGTCCGACTGGCACACCGGCATCGACCGCGTCGAGTTCGTGGGCCCCCTGGTCGCGGGCACCCGTTTCCGCTGGCTCACCCACGGGCTCGACATCACCTCGACCGTCCTCGACGTGACGCCCGGTGAGCGGATCGCCTGGGGCGGCCCCGCCCACGGGATCGACGGAGTGCACGTCTGGACCTTCCACGAGAGCGCCGAGGGAGTCACCGTCCGCACCGAGGAGTCCTGGGCCGGCGCCCCCGTCGAGGCACGCCCCGCCGAACTGGGCGCGGCTCTGCGCCAGTCGCTGGAGGAGTGGCTCCACCTCCTCAAGACCACCGCCGAAGCCCGCTGAAGCCGACCGAACACCCCCGCCACCGCCCCGCCCCACCCTCCGAAAGCCGAGGCCCACCGTGCGGACCAGCCAGGAAGTGAAGACGATGACCACCACGAAGAAGCCCTACCTGACGGGCCACTACGCCCCCGTGGTCGACGAGATCACCGCGACAGACCTGACGGTGGAGGGGACCCTCCCGCCCGAGCTGACCGGCCGGCTGCTCCGCAACAGCCACAACCCCAAGCCCGGCATCACCCCCACCCACTGGTTCAAGGGCAGCGGCATGGTCCACGGCATCCGGCTGCGCGACGGCCGCGCCGAGTGGTACCGCAACCGCTGGGTGCACACCCCCGCCCTGGACGGCGCCCCCTGCATGACCGAGCACGGCCCCGACCTGACCGCGAGCACCGCGGGCGCCCACGTGATCGAGCACGCCGGACGACTGCTGGCCCTCAGCGAGGCCGCACTGCCCTTCGAGCTCACCGCCGACCTGGAGACCGTGGGTGCCTACGACTTCGGCGGCAAGCTGACGTCGGCGATGACCGCCCACCCCAAGGAGGACCCCGTCACCGGGGAGCTCCACTTCTTCGCCTCCTCCCCCTTCCCGCCGTTCCTGATCCACCACGTGGCCTCGGCCGACGGGAAGGTCCTCGACAGTCGGGAAGTGCCGGGGGCGAGCGCGGCGCTGAAGCACGACTTCGCGCTGACCGCGCACCACGTCGTCTTCCTGGAGGGATCGGTGACCTTCGATCCCTCCGAGCACTCCGGCATCCCGTACGGCTGGAGCGAGGACCAGGTCTCCCGGATCGGGGTGATGCCCCGGGGCGCGGGCGGCGCGGCCCGGATCCGCTGGTTCGAGATCGCCCCCGGCTACGGCATGCACTTCGCCAACGCGTACGAGGACGCGCACGGCCGGATCGTGGTGGAGGGCCCGACCGTCGGCCGTGCGGGCTGGCAGCGCTCCTGGAACTGGTGGGTGGGCGCCCCCGATCGCGGCGCCGAGCCCAACTCCGGCTCCCGCAACCGCCGCTGGACCGTCGACCTGGCCGCCGGGAGGGTCACCGAGGAGCAGACGGACGACCTGACCGTGGAGTTCCCCACCATCAACGACGCCTACCTGGGCCGGGAACACCGCTACCAGTACGCTCTGTCCTTCCCGGACGACCTCGGCGTCGGCAACCACGGTCTGGTCAAGTACGACCGCAGCACCGGCGGCCGCCAGGTCCTGCCCTTCGGTACCGGCCGGCTGCCCGGCGAGGCCGTGTTCGTGCCGGCCGCCGAGGCGGGCCCCGGCGACGAGGACGCGGGTTACCTGCTGACCGTGGTCAGCGATCTGAACGCCGACGCCTCGCAGTTGCTCGTCCTGGACGCGACCGACCTCGCCCTCCCGCCGGTCGCCACCGTCCACCTCCCCCGCCGGGTCCCCGCCATGATCCACGGGTCCTGGATCCCCGACGCCGAAGCGCCGGCGGCGTCCTGGGTCCTGTCGTCAAAGTGGGGCCAGGCGAGACTTTGACGACAGGGCCTAGTCGTCGCAGGGGAGCACCTCCGACGGGTCGAAGGCCTCGTCGAGCGACTTCATCAGCCGGTCCCGTTCGACCTCGTCGAGCGGGACCGGCCGCACGTCCACCGCGTCCGTCAGCCTGCGGAACCCGCCCCGCCGCTGGAGCCGCCCGCTGACCCGGACCGGCAGTCCCACCAGGTGAGCGTGCCCGGCGACCCGGTACGACTCCTCGTCCAGGGCGGCCCGTACGTACGGCACCTCCGCCCCCGACAGCACCCGCAGCCGCACCGTCCCGCCGCCGCCCGCCGCCGAGCGCCGCATCCGGACCACGGCCCCGGCCAACCGGACGGGGATCGCCGGTTCCTCCCGGGTGTACCGGGCGGCCGCCTCGCGCAGCACGGGCAGGTCGCCCGGGGAGAACTCCACCGCCTCCGGCCGGGTCGCGCACCCCGCCGGGACTCCCGCCGCCGGAGCCCAGGCCAGCGCGATCCGGGCCCCCTCCGAGCCGCGTACGAGGGTGATCAGGGCGTCGGCGAGTTCCCGGCTGACGCCGGCCTCCACCGCCGCGTCGAAGGCCTCCATGCCGCCGGTGGCGCGCCGGTAGTCCACCGCCTCGCGGGCCGCGTGCAGCGCGTGGTGCAGCCGGGTCGTGATGCCCCTCCCGCCGTCCACCGGGACGTACGCGGCGAGTCGCCGGCCGCCGGGCGAGGGTCCCACCAGCACCCCGTCCAGGGCCCGTTCGACCTGCGCCCGGTGCCGCGCCCCGTAGTAGCCGGCGCGGGCGTGCGCCGCCAAGGCGCCGGCGAGCAGGAGTTGACGGGCCGCCGAGCGGAGTTGCTCCTGTACGGGCCAGGCCTCCGCGCCCTGCGCCGGGTACGTCCCCTCGGGGAACTCGCGTTCCCAGCGGATCTCGTCGCTCGGCATGCTCAACCCGAACAGCACCTCCCGGGCCGAGGGCAGCCCGCTGCACGCCAACGCGGTCAACGCCTCGTCCAGCAGGTCCGCGCAGTCGGGGAAGGTCCGGCTCTCGGGGACGAGCAGGCTGGTGCCCGGGTGCCCGGGCGGCGTCCACCTCCCGTACCGACCGGCGGCCCCGCCGCGCCGCAGCCAGCCGTGCCGGTGCAGCAGCGCGCCGAGCACGGCGGGGTCGACCTTCGCGGGATCGGGCGTGGCGGCGACCGCGTACGCGGTGGGATCCGGGGGCGTCAGCGGCTCCGGGCGCGGTGAGTACCGTTCCATCAAGGTGTCCCTCCCGACCCGACCCGGGTCATGATCTCGCACAGCGCCCGATCGTCGAAGATCCGCGTGGTCGGGATCCGCACGGTGGTCCGGCGCCGGCCGGTCACGGGCTGTCCGGCGAGGTTGGTCCAGTAGCAGCAGTGCCGCAGGTCGAGCCGGTCGTGTCCGGCGGCCAGCCACTGTTCACGCTCCCTCGGTACGAGCATCACCACGAGGATCTTGTGGACGGCGACGGGAGTGCGCGCCAGCTTCACGAGGTGGTCGTTGTCGAGGGTGAAGCCGAAGGTGGCCCCGGCCGGCCGCGGCGGTGTCTGGTAGGTCGCCTTCAACTGCACCTTGATGGTGACCTCGTCGTCGACGACGTGCTCGGGCGCGCCGTGGCTGACGTGCCAGTCGATGCCGTTGTCCGGGAAGGGCTGGGACAACGAGCAGCCGGCGGCGGCCGCGACGGCGTGCAGGTATCCCACCTGGAGGGTCTCCATGCAGGCGGTGGTGGCGAGTGTGCCGCGCAGCGGTCCGGTCCCCGCGTCCGGCCGAGGACCGATCCGCGCCGGCGGCACCCCGAGCGGTTCGGGCTGTGTGAGCGCCATGGCCGGCTCCCCATGCCTTCCGGGCTCCGCAGAGTGAGGGTGTCGGGGTGACGACCGGTCATGCGTGCGTTCCCCCAGGGAAGTTGTCTCCGTAGCAGACGAGTCGCAAACGGCGTACGGGGCAAACAGCCCGGGTATCACCGATTCGGGCAAGGGCGGCGTGAACCGGGTGCGCCCCACCTGCCGACCGGGGACGAGGAGTTCGCCATGACACGCTGGTATGAGGGCCCGCTGGCCGCATTCGACACGGAGACCACCGGAGTGGACGTCGAGCAGGACCGGATCGTGTCCGCCGCGCTCGTCGTGCAGGAGTGTGCGGGCGGTCGTGTCCGCTCCACGCGCTGGCTGGTCAATCCCGGCGTCCCGGTACCCCCGGGCGCCACGGAAGTGCACGGTCTGACCGACGAGCACCTCCAGCGCCACGGCCGGTGGCCGGCGCCGGTGGTGGAGGAGATAGCCCGCGCGCTGGCGGAGCAGCAGGTGGCGGGCCGGCCGGTGGTGGTGATGAACGCGCCCTTCGATCTGACGCTGTTGGACCGGGAGTTGCGCCGGCACCGGGCGTCGTCGCTGGGGCGCTATCTGGACAACCGACCGCTGACCGTGCTGGATCCGCGGGTGTTGGACAAGCACCTGGACCGCTACCGCAAGGGTCGTCGGACGCTCACGGACCTGTGCGAGCACTACGGAATAGAGCTGGAGGGGGCCCACGACGCGTCGGCGGACGCCCTGGCCTCGCTGGAGGTCGTCCGGGCGGTCGGGCGCCGGTTCGCGGGCCGGCTGGAGCGGCTGACGCCGGCCGAGCTGCACACGCTCCAGGCGGTGTGGCACGCGGCGCAGGCGCGGGGGCTCCAGGCCTGGTTCGCCCGCCAGGGCACTCCGGAGTCGGTGGATCCGCACTGGCCGTTGCGGCCGGAACTGGGGGCCGCGGCCTGACGGCCGGGAATGCGGAAGGCCGGTCCGTCTGTGACGGACCGGCCTGTCCCGGTGGGCGATACTGGGATCGAACCAGTGACCCCTTCGGTGTGAACGAAGTGCTCTCCCGCTGAGCTAATCGCCCGGGAACGGACTGAACAATACAAGAGCCTCGGGGTCTGTTCAAACCGCTTCCGATCGGGCCCCTGGCCGGCCGCTCCCGGCGCCCGGCCCCCTGTTCCGCGCACCGGGGTACTCAGGCGGATCTGAGTACGCCCGCCCATGTCCCGGCCGCGTGTCGGGCACCACACTCCGATACATGAACACGCCCCTGTCGCCCGCCGAGGAACTGGCGCTCATCGCCGGCGAACTCGCCCGACTCGACGCCCGTCGGGCCCATCTGACGGCACGCCGCGACTGGTTGCTGCGCCTGCCCCCGACCCCGTGGCCGGCGGCGCCCGCGCCCGCGCCGCCCTCGCTCCCCGTCAAGGACGCCTCGGGGCGGGGCGCTCAGAACGTGCTGCTGACGTTGGGCGCGGTGCTGCTCTCGGTGGCCGCGCTCGCCTTCACGCTCGTCAGCTGGGGTTCCCTGGGCATCGCCGGGCGCGCCGCGGTGCTGGCCGCGGTGACGGCGGGGGCGCTCGTCGCGCCGCTGTCGCTATTGCGTCGCGGGCTGCGGTCCACGGCCGAGTCGGTCGCCGCGCTGGGGTTGTTGCTGACGGTGTTGGACGCGTACGCGGTGCACGCCGTCGGGATGTCGACCGTCGACGGCACCGCGTACGCGGCGGGTGCGGCCGGCGTCCTGGCGGCGCTCTGGGCCGGGTACGGGTTCGCGTTGCCCCGGCTGCGGCTGCCGCTGCCCGTCGCCGTGGCGGCGGCGCAGCTCCCGCTGCCGCTGGCGGCGCTCGCCTCCGCGGCGGACCCGATGGGGCTCGGCTGGGCGCTCCTGGCGACGGCCGCGCTCGACGTGGTCGCGGCGATGACGGTGCCCCGGGCACGGGCCGCGTGGCCGGCGGGGGCCGTGCTGGGCGTGGCCGCTCTGGCAGTCGGGTGCGTGGAGTCGGCGGCCGACCCGGGCGCGCCGGCTCCGGCGCTGCTGCTCGCGGCGGGTGCGGCGCTCGGCGTGGCCGTGGCCTGGCGGGTGCCCCGGGCCTCCGCCGCCGCGCTCGCGGGCGGTCTGGCCGCGGTGGTGGCGGTGGGCGGCCCGCTCTCCCCGCGCTGGGACACGGGCTGGGCGGTGCCGGCGCACCTGGCGGCGGCCCTGGTCCTGACCCTGCCGGCGGCGTCGGGGGCGGCCTCGGTCCCGGCGGCGGTGCGCCGCGGCCTGGTCCGCGCGGGGCTGGGCGTGGCCGCGGTGGCGGCGCTCTGGGCGCTGGCGTCGGTGGTCCCGGCGCTGTCGGCCCGGCTGCGGGTGCTCGGCGAGGTGTGGGCGGCGACGACCCCGGAGGTGGATCGACCCGGTACGGGCGCGGCGGTGGCGGTGACGCTGCTGGTGACCGCGGGTGCGGCCGCCCTGGCTGCCCGACTGCTCCCGGCCCGGCCCGAGCCCGGGGTGCTCGCGGTGGCCCTGGGCTGGGCCGGGCTGTTCGCGGCCCCGGTGCTGCTCGGCTTCCCGGTGGCGGCCGTGCTCGTGGCGCAACTGTCGGTGACGGTGGCCGCGGGGGCGCTCGCGCTGCGGGCCCGGCCCGGCGGTTCCGGTCCCGGGATCGCGGCCGCCGCGTGCGCGCTCCTCGGGGCCGGGAACGTGGCTGTGGGGGCGCTGGACGGCCGACTGGCCACGGTCCTGGTGCTGGGGGCCCTGACGGCCGCCGGAGCGGTGGGAGCGGCGTACCGGCCCGCACCCGGGTGGGCGCGGGCCGGGGCCGCGGTGCTCGCCGTGGGTTGGGCCACGGCGCTGGTGGTGGCCCTGTGCGCGCTGTCGGATCTCGCGGTGGTGTGGTGGGCGCCGCCGGTGCTGGCGGCGCCGGCAGCGGTGGTCGCGTTCGGCCCCCGGTGGGGCGCGGTACGGGTTCCCGCCGAGGCCGCGTCGATCGCGTCGGGGGTACTCGCCCTGGGCTTGGCGGCCCCCGACCGGCCGGCGCTGGCCCTGGCGCTGGCCCTGGCCGGGGTGGTGTGCGCGGCCGCGGCGGTCCGTGCGGACCGGCGCCGGCTGGGCTGGGCGGCCTGGGCGCTGTTCGTGGCCGCGACCTGGGTCCGGCTGAGCGCGTCGGGGGTGGCCTGGCCGGAGGCGTACACGTTGCCCGTGACGGTCCCGGCGCTGGTGGTGGGCTTCGTACGGCGGCGCCGGGACCCGGCCGCCTCGTCTTGGACGGCGTACGGGCCCGGACTGGCGGCGACCGGGCTGCCCACCCTGATCGCGGCCTGGGGCGACCCGCACTGGCAGCGGCCGCTGCTGCTGGGTCTGGCGTCACTGGCCCTCACGCTGGTCGGCGCCCGGCAGCGGCTCCAGGCACCGCTGCTGCTGGGCGGGGCGACCCTCGCGGCCGTGGCCCTGCACGAGCTGGCCCCGTACGTGGTCCAGGTCGTTGGCGCGCTGCCCAGGTGGCTGCCGCCGGCGCTGGCCGGCCTGTTGCTGCTGGCGGTGGGGGCGACGTACGAACGGCGGTTGCGCGACGCCCGCCGACTGCGGGCCGCGTTCGGCCGGCTGGGGTGACACGCCCGGGAAACGCCGGAGGCCCGGAGACGGTGAAGTCTCCGGGCCTCTGGTCCGGGTGGGCGATACTGGGTTCGAACCAGTGACCCCTTCGGTGTGAACGAAGTGCTCTCCCACTGAGCTAATCGCCCGGACGCACCGCAAACATTACCGCATGTCAGCGGTGCTCCCCGCCATCAGGGACGGATCACTGGTCCTTGATGTTCCACGGCAGCATCAGGCCGTACTTCCACAGGTAGAAGCCGACCAGCACGCCGGCGATCACGAGGCCGACGCTGGTCAGGATGATGTTGCGGCGGCGCACCTTCGGGTCGAGCGCCTTCTGGGCCGCCTCGGCCACCTTGCGCTTCGTCCAGCGCAGCACGACCTGCGCCCAGGCGAACTCGGTGCCCCAGATGAACAGGCCGGCGAAGATCGCGACCCATCCCGGGCCCGGCAGGACGAGCATCGCCACACCGGCGGCGATGATGGCCAGGCCGACGACGAAGACGCCGACCTGCCAGCTCAGGTGCAGACTGCGCCGGGCCTTGACGAAGGCGGGCGCCCTCGACACGTGCGGCTTCTCGTCCGGTTCCGTCTCACTGGTCGCGGACTCGTGGGTCTCGCGGTCACTCCCCGTATTCATGCCACCGAATCTACCCGAGCCGGATACACGCGTGAACGGTGGTTTGGATCCGCCGTTCGAGGGACCCAGAGGTCCGCAAAACGGTCAGAGGGGTTTACAACGGCACCGTAGGTGGCATGTCGATTTCGCCGACGTGCGAATCCCCGAGCGCACACTGAGCGAAAGGCCCTGGCGCTTATGAACACCACGGTCAGCTGCGAGCTGCACCTGCGCCTCGTTGTGTCGAGCGAGTCCTCACTGCCTGTTCCCGCGGGCCTGCGGTATGACACGGCCGACCCCTACGCCGTGCACGCCACCTTCCACACCGGCGCCGAGGAGACGGTCGAATGGGTATTCGCCCGCGACCTCCTCGCCGAGGGCCTCCACCGGCCCACCGGTACCGGCGACGTCCGCGTCTGGCCGTCCCGCAGCCACGGTCAGGGCGTCGTCTGCATCGCCCTGAGCTCACCGGAGGGAGAAGCACTGCTCGAAGCACCCGCCCGAGCACTCGAGTCGTTCCTCAAGCGGACGGACGCCGCGGTCCCACCCGGGACCGAACACCGGCACTTCGACCTCGACAAGGAGCTCTCCCACATCCTGGCCGAAAGCTGAGCCAGGCCTACACCGGCGCGACACCGTCCGACTCGGGGCGACGGTGCGCGTCGGACAACCACATACGGCCGTACCGGCGCTGTTCTCGCGGGAGCCAACCGCGAGGGCGGCGCCGGTGCGCTTCGCGGAGGACCCGCTAGAGTCGGCCCCCAAGTGACGGCAGGCCCGTCGTCGCAGGCCCGCCCTTCAGGGAGACCTCGTGCAGATCCCCCACGACACCCGTCGCGCGCTCGACGTCGTCGTCGCGCTGGTGAACACCGCGGCCGAGCCCGGCCGCACGGACGGGCTGCCGGACCTGGGCGCACTGCGCGGATTCGTCCGCGAGTACGCGATCAGCGACGTCGGCGAGCTCGGCGCCCGCGACCTGTCCGGGGTGCGCACGGTGCGCGGCAAGTTCGCCAAGGTGTTCGCGGCGCCGAACTCGCGCGCGGCCGCCACGCAGATCAACGAACTGGTGGCCACGGCGGGCACGACGCCCCGCCTGACCGACCACGACGGCTACGACTGGCACGTGCACTACTTCGCGCCCGGCGCCTCGCTGGGTGACCACCTGGCCGCGGACGGCGGCATGGCGCTGGCCTTCATCGTGGTCTCCGGCGAGGAGGAGCGGCTGCGCCGCTGCGAGGCACCGGACTGCCGGCGCGCCTTCGTGGACCTGTCCCGGAACCGGTCGCGTCGCTACTGCGACAGCCGGACCTGCGGGAACCGGTTGCACGTGGCGGCCTACCGGGCGCGTCGCAAGGAAGCGGACGCGCACGGGTCAGAGCAGGAAGAGGTCGTGCACGGCGGCGAGCAGCAGCAGGGTTCCGATCACCCCTAGGAAGATCATCAAGGGCGGCTGGGAGAGCGCGAAGAGACAACCGCGTCCTTCTGGGGCGACGGGGGCCTCGGCGACGGGGGCGGGAGCCTGCGGCTCACCCTGCGATGTGTCGAGCATGTCGGGGCGATGATCGCGCAGCGCGCCCCGATCCGGCACTCAACACGCCAACGAACACGCGGGAGTTCGTCAGTTCCCGTCCGTTCGTACACGCCCCGCCCGCGCCTCGGGGCCCGGCCCCGGCGGGGGCCCGACCGGATCAGATGCCGTGCTTCTTGAGGATGGCCTCGATGTCGGAGAAGTCGTCCGCGGGGGCCGCCGGGGCCTGGCCCGCGGCGGGCCGGGGCACGCCGGCGCCGAGGGAGGGCGCGGAGGCGTTCGGGGCGACGGCCTCGGGTGCCTGACGGCCCTTGGCGGCCCTGGGCTCCTCCGCAGGCTTCCCGCCCTTGGCGAGCGCCCGGCGTTCGACGGCGCGGGTGGTCATGAAGAGCAGCCAGGACAGACCGAGGAGCCCGAAGCCGATCCAGACGGACGGCTTGAAGACCATCCCGGACACCCACTCCACGACGCCCGTCAGCACCAGGGCCACGGGGATGAGCGAGTAGGCGGCGATCCGGGTGGCGGCCAGGAAGCGCTTGCGGTAAGCCGTCACCGCGGCCAAGCCCAGGCCCGCCGCGGACACCGCGGAACATGTGGTCTCGGCAAGCATGCTGTCCTCCAGGGCAGGGCTGTGAGTCAGGCTTGGGCGTTCTGTCCCTATCCATCCTGCACCGGGCGATGCCGCCGCGGCCACGTCCGGAACCGATCCCGCGGCGATCTCCGGGTCATCTCCGGGTCGCGCCTCCTCCCCGGGTACCGGTGGGTGGGGGTGCTCGGAGGTCCGGACACTGCTGGGAGACTGTTCCCATGACCGATTCCCACGCCCCCGCCGCCTCCCCCGCCCCCGTCGTCCTGGAGGTGTGGTGCGAGCTCCAGTGCCCCGACTGTCACGCCGCCCTGGAGGACGTGCGCGCCCTGCGGGCCCGTTACGGCGACCGGCTGGACATCGTGCTGCGCCATTTCCCGCTGGAGAAGCACAAGCACTCCTTCGCCGCCGCGCAGGCCGCCGAGGAGGCCGTGGAGCAGGGCCAGGGCTGGCCGTACGCGGAGGCCGTGCTGGCCCGCACCGCGGAGCTCACCCGGGTCGGCGAGCCCGTCCTGCTGGACGTGGCACGCGAACTCGGCCTGGATGTCGAGGAGTTCGACACCGCGCTGGTCGACGGGCGGCACATCCTGATCGTCGACGCCGACCAGGCCGAGGGCAAGGCGATCGGCGTGACCGGCACCCCGACGTACGTGATCGGCGGCGAACGCCTCGACGGCGGCAAGAGCCAGGACGGCCTGCGCGCCCGCATCGAGGAGATCGCCGACCGCCTGCTGGCCCTCTGACCGGGTTCTCGCTCAGAGCAGGTCCTTGGCGAGGTTCAGGCGGGTCGTGCGGTAGCCGAGGGACTCGTAGAGCCGTCGGGCCGGGGTGTTGGTGGTGAAGACGTGGAGCGCCAGGGTCCGTTGGCCGTCGGCGAGGGCCACGCGTTCGGCGAGCAGCATCAGGTCCCGGCCGTGGCCGCGCCCGCGGTGCTCCTCGGCCACCTCGACGTCGAAGACGTACGCGCCCTCGTCGAGCCGCGCGATCCACAGGGTCCCGACGGTGGCGCCGCCCGCCTCCAGGACGGACAGCGAGACGCCCGGACTGGCCAGTCCCCGGGGCAGGTTGGTGTCGTGGTCGGCCTCCGACTTGGCGGCCGCGGCCTGGGGGGACATGCCCCGCTCGACCCAGAGCGCGGCGTAGCTCGCGCGGGCGAGGGCCTCCCACTCCTCGTACTCGGCCGGCGTCATGGGCCGGCCGGTCACCCCCTCGCGCGCGGCGGGCGGCTCGGCGGGGAGTTTCTTGGCCATGTTCCGGCCGTGCTCGACGTACCCGAGGGTCTCGACCAACCGCCGGCCGCCCGCCGAGTCGGCCGGCACCGAGACGCGGACCCGACGGCAGCCCCAGCCCCGCAGCACCTCCTCCGCGGCGAGCGCCGCGACGGTGGCCCGGCCCCGCCGGCGGTCGGGCTCGTCGACGGCGAGGTCGCGGATCTCGCCGACGGCGGGCCCGAAGGGGGTGTCCGTGGCGATCGTCAGCGCGCCGACGCGCCTGCTGTTGACGCGGATCTCGTACGGGCGCGAGCGCGCGCCCCCGTCGCTCTGCTGAAGCGGCCCGCTCGGCCGCAGGGTGGTGGTCATCGTCGAGTTCTACCCGCCGGGCGGCCGCCGCGACAGTGCCCGCCCCCGACGGCGGCTACGGATCGAGGTCCGCGCCCGCCTGCTCGTCGAAGATCCGCATCGCGCGGGCGGTGACCGGCCCGGGGCCGGCGAGTTCTCGCCCGTCGATCCGGTGGACGGCCTGGACGTCGCGCAGGGTCGAGGTGAGGAAGACCTCCTCGGCGTGCTCCAGGGCGTCGAGCGGCAGATCGGTCTCCTTGGCACCGATCCACCGCGCGGTCAGGGCCCGGGTGATGCCCGCGAGGCAACCCGAGGAGACCGGCGGGGTGTGCGCCTGTCCGTCGAGAACCACGAAGACGTTGGAGCCGGTGCCCTCACAGAGCCGTCCGACGGTGTTGCCGAACAGGGCCTCGCTGGCCCCGCCCGCGTGCGCGCGGGCGAGCGCCACCACGTTCTCGGCGTACGAGGTGGTCTTCAGCCCGGTCACGGCCGAGCGCTCGTTGCGCACCCACGGGACGGTGATCACGGCGGTGGTGTCCGGGCGGCGAACCGTCGGACCGACCGCGACGACCAGGGTGGGACCGGCCTCCCCGCGATCGGATCCGAGCGGGGACACCCCGCCGGTGTAGGTGATCCGCAGCCGACCGAGCGGCATCGGGTTGGACTTCAGCACCTCGGCGCAGGCCCGGCGCACCTCGTCGAGGTCGGGGTCGGGCAGGCCGAGGCCGCGCGCCGAGCGGGTCAGCCGGTCCAGGTGGCGGGTGAGCGCGAAGGCGTGCCCGTCGCTCGCCCGGAGCGTCTCGAAGACGCCGTCCCCCACGGTCAGCCCGTGGTCCAGCACCGACACCTTCGCGTCGTCCACGTCCCGCAATGTGCCGCCGAGCCAGATCTTCACCGCACGCTCCCCGCGCTCAGCCCGTGCGTCTCGGGCGTGCCGGAGGCGACGCCGAGCAGCCGGGCGGCCTTCAATTCCGTTTCCGCCCATTCGCGGTCCGGGTCGGACCCCCAGGTGATCCCCGCGCCGGTGCCGAAGCACAGGCGGGGTCCGCCCGCTGCCGCGCGGTCGATCCAGAAGGTCCGGATGCCGACGGCGAGCTCGGCGGTGCCCTGATCGGCGTCGACCCACCCGATGCCGCCACAGTAGGGGCCGCGCGGGGCGGTCTCCAGCTCTTCGATGATCCGCAGCGCGGAGGATTTGGGGGCGCCGGTCACCGAACCGGGCGGGAAGGTCGCGCCGAGCAGCTCCGCCCAGCCCGCGCCCTCGGCGAGTTCGCCGCTGACGGTGGACACGAGGTGGACCAGCCCGGGGTGCTCCTCGACCTCGCACAGGGCGGGGACGGCGACGGAGCCGGTGGCGCAGACGCGGCCGAGGTCGTTGCGTACCAGGTCGGCGATCATCACGTTCTCGGCGTGGTCCTTGGGGAGCAGGTCGGCCACCGTCCGGCCGGTTCCCTTGATGGGGCCCGACTCCACGTGACGGCCGCTGCGGCGCAGGTACAGCTCGGGCGAGGCGGTCGCGATCTCGACGCCGCGCGCCGGCAGCCGAATCGTTCCTGCGTAGGGCGCCGGGTTGCCGCGCGCGAGCAGTGCGGTGAGGGCGTCCACGTCGGCGGTGGCCGCGTCGGGCAGCGGCGCGGACATCACCCGGCACAGGTTCGCCTGGTAGACCTCGCCCTTCGCGATGTACTCGCGCACGCGCCGGACGCCGGCCACGTACGCGGCGCGGTCGAGCGAGGAGACCCAGCCGTCGGCGGCGGGACCGCGCCAGGCGCCGGGCACCGGCGCGGGAACGGGGTCGGGGCGTACGTCGCCGAACCGCGCGCAGACCAGTCGACCCTCGAAGTCGGCGGCCACGGCCCAGAAGCCGGTGGAGTCGAGGGCGGAGGGGTCGCTGGTGACATCGCGGAGATCGGTCGCGAGGCGGCCGCCGAAGCGGGCCAAGGGGGGCAGGTCGTGCACGGCTGCGAGTCTATGACCGGTGACGGGATCCCGCCGGTGAGGTGACGGCCGGGTGACCGGCGGTGATCGACCGGCAGCACGCTGCGGAAACGCGTTTTTGAGCTGGCCCGGGAATCCGCTAGAGTTCAACACGTCGCCAGGGAGCGAAGGGGCAACCCCCCGGAGCAAACACGGTGACCTGCGGACGTAGCTCAGTTGGTAGAGCACCACCTTGCCAAGGTGGATGTCGCGAGTTCGAGTCTCGTCGTCCGCTCGAAGTGGGGGATCATCTTCCCGAGAACCCCCCACGGCTCCATGGTGGAGTGGCCGAGAGGCGAGGCAACGGCCTGCAAAGCCGTCTACACGGGTTCAAATCCCGTCTCCACCTCCAAGGACGATTAGCTCAGCGGGAGAGCGCTTCCCTGACACGGAAGAGGTCACTGGTTCAATCCCAGTATCGTCCACTGGTCCGCAAGGATCCCCGCGCGATTAGCTCAGCGGGAGAGCGCTTCCCTGACACGGAAGAGGTCACTGGTTCAATCCCAGTATCGCGCACGCAGTATCATCGTAAAGCGTGCTTTACTTGCGGCCGTCAAGCCGTTCCCGCGCGATTAGCTCAGCGGGAGAGCGCTTCCCTGACACGGAAGAGGTCACTGGTTCAATCCCAGTATCGCGCACCATCCGGAAGCCCCGGCCGTCTCGACGGTCGGGGCTTCCGCGTTGTCCCGGCGGGTGTGCCCGCAGGTTCGCCGGCCGGTCGGGGCCCGTGTGCGTACCGGGCCCCGGACTCGGCGCGCGGCGTCAGGAGGAGAACAGCATCCGGCCGAAGCCGCCGCGGTGGTTCTTGCCGTGACCGTGGCCGTGGCCGTAGCCGCCGTGCTGCTGCGGGGCGCCCCAGGCCGGCGCGGGTGCGGGGGCTCCATGCTGGGCCGGGTAGGGTGCGGGCGGCGCGGCGGGCGGCGGGACCTGGCCGTACTGCTGGGAGGTGTACTGCGACTCCAGGCGGGTCAGCGCCTCCAGCTCGCCGTAGTCGAGGAAGATGCCGCGGCAGCCGCTGCACTGCTCGATCTGGACGCCGTTGCGGTTGTAGGTGTGCATCATCGCGTGACACTTCGGACACTGCATGACCGGATCAACTCCTCGCCGTGTACGTCACCACCGGAGGGGTGCCCCGGTGGCGTGGGGCTCACCCTACGACGGAGGCTGCGGCTCCAACTCGGGCGGGAGGGCGGAAATTCGGGCACAGGAGTCCACCATCAGCCGCTCCCCCTCGTCGAGGTCCCGGTTCCCGGCCGCCGCCTTGGCCAAGGCGAGGGCGGCGGTCTGTACGGTCAGGGCCCGGTAGGCGTCGAGGAAGCACAGCCAGTCCTCGGGGGCGAGCAGGCCGGCGGCGTACCAGGCGGCGGGGCGGGCCAGGTCCCAGGCGGGGACGCCGAGTCCGAGGTCGTCGACGTCGATGAGCCGCCAGGCGCCGTCCGGGGCCGGGCAGCGCACCAGTTGCCCGAGGTGCAGGTCCCCGTGGCACAGGACCCCGCCGCGGGGCGGCTCACCCACCCCGCGCGCCCACCCGGGCAGGGTCCGCGCGGCGTTCCACACGGCCCGGGCGTCGGCGGGGCCCGGGACGCCCCCGGGAACCGGGGGCGCGGCGTCGGGCAGGGCCCTGGCGAGGCGGTGCAGGGCGCGGGCGACCTTGGCCGGGCCGCGCATCGGCGGAACCGGTCCGGGGAGCGTGTGCACGGGGACGCGGTGGAGGGCCGCCAGGAGTCGGGCGACCTCCTCCCACGGGGCGTCCTCGGGGCGCGCGGGATCCACCGGGGCTCCGTACGGCCACAGCGAGACGGGGCGTCGCAGGACGTGGCCGGCCTCCACGGTCAGCGGCGGCAGCAACACCTCGGCCAGCGCCCGCTCCCCCGCGATCCGCATCCGTACGGCGAGACCGCCCCGGTCGGTGTCCTCGGCGTGCGCCTTGACCACGGCGGCGCCGCAGCGCACGACGGTGCCGTCGTCCCGGTCGGCGAGGAGGACGTACGGGTGGGGCGCGGTGTCGGGCCACACGGTGGAGGCGTACGCGGCGAGGGCGGCGGGCAGGCCCGCCGGCCGGTCGTTCAGCGGAACCATGCGGTCGTCCCGTCGATGTGGAGCAGGAAGTCGGCCAGCGGCCCCGAGGGGGAGACGAGCGTCAGCGTCCGCGCGATGGGGGCGTAGGCGGCGTCGAACCGTTCGTCGTAGACCTCGGCGGCCATCGTCTCCCGGACGGCGTCGAACCACGGCTTCACCTCGGCGAAGGCGGGCTCGGCGGTGAAGCGGCCGTACATCCAGGGGAAGTCGGTCTCCTCCACGGTGATCGTGCCGAGCAGCACGTCCTCGCGCATCAGGCGCCAGGTGGCGTCGTCCTGGGTCATGGTGGCCGGCTCCGGTGTCGCCCCGCCGCCGCCGGGCGCGGCCGCGGTCCCAGGAGGAGGTTACGGACTCGGGTGCGGGTTGGGGTGTCCGGAGCGCGGCCGTGTCCCGCTCGTCGGGGGGCGGTCGCACGGGCGTCGCAGGAACGTCGCACGGACCTCGCGGGGAAAGCGCGGGGCGGATGAGGACGGGGGTCGCATGAAAAAGGGTGCTGCCCGTCCGACTCCCCAGTCGTACGGGCAGCACCCTTCACCTGCCGTCCGTCGCGCCCCCGTCCCCACGGGGTTCGACAGGCCGATGTCCCGGTCCGGGCCGCTCTCCCGGACCCGGGGCGCCGCTCAGCGCCCCAGCATCGCGCCCACGGACGACGCCTGCGCCGCCACCTGGTCGAATCCTCCGAAGACGAAGAGCAGGACGGCGGCCAGGGGGAGGACCATGGCGGCGGCCACCAGCGGGTGCCGCTTGCCGGACTCATGGCCGTTGAACGCGAATGCCTTGCGTCCCTGCCGTGCGATGTCCGCCATGGCCCTTCTCCCTGTCGTTTGGCAGCGGCGGGCTTGTGACCTCGGGGGACGAGTGCGCCACCCGCCGCTTGTCTTCAACACTAGGCGGCCGGCGGGCGCCTGGCCTCATGCCTCCGTACCCATTGGCAGGCCTCCAGGAGGATGACGGGGTCACCCCCCGCCTACTCCCCTGGGTGGAGACCGACCCCCCGCCGTGAGGGTCATCCCGGAGGGGATGACCGGAGGGTAGTGACTTCGCTCACTTCCGTCACTCCCCGCACACGCGCGTCCTCCCGCGTGATGTGGATCAAGCCGGCGGCGACTCCGCGCGAGATCCACTCCGGCAGGGCCGCCGGATCCGCCCGGAACGGGGCCAATCCCCTTGCTCGTACGGCCGTTTGGGCTTCCGCCGGCCGGTGGGGCGAAGCACCGCGGATTCGTCTGAACAACCCTCAAGTGGCTTGCTCCGCACTGACAATCGAATCTCCCGGCGAGGGCGCGGCCTCTGAGCGCCGATGGCGGATGGTCCGTAAGCTGTGGCACGTCAGCAGGACGACCGGGCGGCGGGGTGGACATGGCGATGATGCGGCTCCGGCGCGAGGACCCGCGTGTCGTCGGTTCGTTCAGGCTGCACCGGCGGCTCGGCGCCGGCGGCATGGGCGTGGTCTACCTGGGCTCCGACCGGCGCGGACAGCGTGTCGCGCTCAAGGTCATCCGGCCGGATCTGGCGGAGGACCAGGAGTTCCGCTCCCGTTTCGCCCGCGAGGTGTCCGCCGCGCGGCGGATCCGGGGCGGGTGTACGGCGCGGCTGGTGGCCGCCGACCTGGAGGCCGAGCGGCCCTGGTTCGCGACCCAGTACGTCCCGGGCCCCTCCCTGCACGACAAGGTGGCCGAAGAGGGCCCGCTCACGGCCGCGCAGATCGCCGCGATCGGCGCCGCGCTGTCGGAGGGCCTCGTCGCCGTGCACGAGGCGGGTGTCGTCCACCGCGACCTCAAGCCCTCGAACATTCTTCTCTCCCCCAAGGGTCCGCGGATCATCGACTTCGGGATCGCGTGGGCCACCGGGGCGAGCACCCTCACCCATGTGGGCACCGCCGTCGGCTCCCCCGGCTTCCTCGCGCCCGAGCAGGTGCGCGGGGCGGCCGTCACCCCCGCGACCGACGTGTTCTCCCTCGGCGCCACCCTCGCCTACGCGGCGACCGCCGACTCGCCCTTCGGGCACGGCAGTTCCGAGGTCATGTTGTACCGGGTGGTGCACGAGGAGCCCCACCTCCAGGGGGTTCCGGACGCGCTCGCGCCGCTCGTGCGGGCCTGCCTCGCCAAGGATCCTGAGGAGCGGCCGAGCACCCTCCAGCTGTCGATGCGGCTGAAGGAGATCGCGGCGCGCGAGGCGCAGGGGCTGGGCGAGGCCCGGCCGCCGGCGCAGCGCGGACGTACCGATCGGTCGCCCGCCGAGGAGTACGTGGACCAGCGGACGGAGCGGCGTACGGGCGGCAACACGATCCCCCGGGCGACGGGGCCGCACAGCGGACCGCACTCGCGGCCCTCGTCCCCCCGCAACCCCGGCTCCACGGCGGGCCGTACGGGCGGGCGGCCAACGCCGCGGACGACCGGGACGGGGCGGCGGCCGTCGCGGCCGGACCCGAAGCTGATGCGGCAGCGGCTGATCGTGTTCATCGTGGTGACGCTGGTCGTGGCGCTGGGGATCGCCGCCGCGCAGAAGCTGTAGCGGGGTCCCGCGGGGCCTGGCCCGGCGGGACCCCGGGCGCTACGCCTGTGGGGACGCGGGCGGGCGGGTCGCGTAGAAGGCGACGGCGGAGGCCGCCGCCACATTGAGCGAGTCGATGCCCTCGGCCATGGGGATGCGCACCCATTCGTCGGCGGCCCGCAGGGCGTACGTGGACAGGCCGTGCCCCTCCGAACCGAGCATGATCGCGGAGCGCGCGAACCGCTCCGGCGGCACCTGGTCCAACGGGGTGGCCTTCTCGCTCGGCGTCATGGCGAGGATCCGGTAGCCCGCTTCGCGGACCTTCTCCAGGTCGGCGGGCCACTGGTCCAGGCGGGCGTACGGCACCGAGAAGACCGAGCCCATCGAGACCTTGATGGCACGCCGGTACAGCGGGTCCGCGCAGTCCGGGGAGAGCACTATGGCGCTGATCCCGAGGGCGGCGGCGCTGCGGAACGCGGCGCCCAGGTTGGCGTGGTCGACGAATCCCTCGAACACGCCGATCCGCTGCCCCGTCGACTCCTGCGCGAGCAGTTCCTCGGCGGTGGGCAGCGGCTTGCGCTGCATCGAGGCGAGGGCGCCGCGGTGCACGTGGTAGCCGGTGACGCGTTCGGCGAGCTCGGGCGTGACCGCGTAGACGGGGGCCGGGAGTTCGTCGATGACGTCGCGCATGACGTCGACCCACTTGGCGGACAACAGCATCGAACGCATCTCGTACCCGGCGTCCTTGGCCCGTCTGATGACCTTCTCGCCCTCGGCGATGAAGAGGCCTTCGGCGGGCTCGCGCCGACGTCTCAGTTCGACGTCGGTCAGGCCCGTGTAGTCGCGCAGGCGGGGGTCGTCGGGGTCTTCGACGATGATGAGATCTGCCACAGGGTGATACTGCCTTGTCCTGGGTGTGGTGCCAACGGCCCGGTCAGGCGCTGGGGGTGTGAACCGCGACGACCGCGCCGATCACGATGACCGCGGGCGGGCGGATCTCCTCGGCGCGCACCGTCTCCCCGACCGTGGCGAGGGTGGCGTCGACCCGGCGTTGGGCGGCGGTGGTGCCCTCCTGGACGACCGCGACGGGGGTGTCGGCGGGGCGGCCGTGGCGGATCAGGGCCTCGGCGATCAGGCCGATCTTGTCGACGCCCATGAGGATCACCAGGGTGCCGGTGAGCTTGGCCAGGGAAGCCCAGTCCACGAGCGAGCGCGGGTCGTCGGGGCCGACGTGGCCGCTGACGACGGTGAACTCGTGTGCCACGCCGCGGTGGGTGACCGGGATGCCGGCCGCGCCCGGGACGGAGATGGAACTGGAGATGCCCGGCACGACGGTGCAGGGGATGCCGGCCTCCGCGAGGGCCTGGAGTTCCTCCATGCCGCGGCCGAAGACGTACGGGTCCCCGCCCTTGAGTCGGACCACGGCCTTGCCGGCCTTGGCGTGCTCGACGAGGGCGTTGTTGATGGCCTCCTGGGCCATGAACCGGCCGTACGGGATCTTCGCGGCGTCGATGACCTCGACGTGCGGCGGCAGTTCGTCGAGCAGGTCACGGGGGCCGAGCCGGTCCGCGATGACCACGTCGGCCTCGGCGAGCAGCCGGCGGCCGCGCACGGTGATCAGGTCGGGGTCGCCGGGGCCGCCGCCGACGAGGGCCACGCCGGGGGCGGACCGGTGTCGGTGGCCGGGGGCGGCGAGGGTGCCCTCGCGCAGGCCCTCCAGGATCGCGTCGCGGACGGAGGCGGAGCGGCGGGGGTCGTTGCCGGTCAGCACGGCGACGGTGACGCCCTCGACGCGGCCGGTGGCCGGGGTCCAGGCGGTGGCTGCGGAGGCGTCGTCGGCGCGCACGCACCAGACGCGCTCGCGCTCGGCCTCGGCGGAGGCCCGCTCGTTGTCCTCGCGGTTCTGGGTGGCGATCAGGGCGTACCAGGCGCCGGCGAGGTCGCCGTCCCGGTAGCGGCGGCGCTCCCAGCGGATCTCGCCGGTCTCCGCCATGGCGTCCACGGAGGGCGTGGCGGACGGGGAGACGAGCAGGACGTCGGCCCCGGCGGCGATGAGCGCGGGGAGGCGTCGCTGGGCGACTTGGCCACCGCCGATGACGACGACGCGGCGGCCGGCCAGGCGGAGTCCTACGGGGTAGGCGGGATGTGCCATGGCGGTGCGGCTCCTGATGCGGCGGGGTGGGGGCCGCTGCGGCGCTGAAGCGGCTGGTGGGGCGGGGTGTGGTGTGCCCGGGTCCACGATACGACCCGGCAGCCGACCGGTCCTTCCGGGGGCCGGTGCCCGGTCCGGCGCGACGGGACCGCGTCGAGACCGTGCGGTCGGGCCCGGCGGGGGCCGACCGGGCCGGGGGGCGGAGCCCGGAGGACCGGCCCCGGCGCCCCGGGCGGGGCGTCGGTGCCGGGACGGGTCGCTCCCCCGGCCGGGGCCGGCTACTTCTCGGTGACGCCCGCCGAGTCGAACGTGGCGACCTCGTGCATCGCGCGGGCGGCGCTCTGTACCAGGGGCAGGGCCAGCAGGGCGCCCGTGCCCTCGCCGAGGCGCAGGTCCAAGTCGACCAGGGGGCGCAGGCCGAGCTTGTTCAGGGCGGCCACGTGGCCCGGCTCCGCGCTGCGGTGGCCGGCGATGCACGCCGACAGGGCCTCCGGGGCGATCGCCCGGGCGACCAGGGCGGCCGCGCCGGCACTCACGCCGTCCAGGATGACCGGCGTACGGAGCGAGGCCCCGCCGAGCAGGAGTCCGACGATCGCCGCGTGTTCCAGGCCGCCGATGGCCGCCAGGACGCCGATCGGGTCGGCCGGGTCGGGCTGGTGGAGTTCCAGGGCGCGCCGTACGACCTCGACCTTGCGGGCGTGCGTCTCGTCGTTGATGCCGGTGCCGCGTCCGGTGACCTCGCCCGGGTCGACCCCGGTGAAGACCGAGATCAGGGCCGCCGACACCGTGGTGTTCGCGATGCCCATCTCGCCGGTGAGCAGCGCCTTGTTGCCGGCGGCGACCAGGTCGCGGGCGGTCTCGATGCCGACCTCGATGGCCGCGATGGCCTCTTCGCGGGTCATCGCCGGTCCGACGGACATGTCGGCCGTGCCCGGTCGGACCTTGCGCGGCAGGAGTCCGGGAGTGGCGGGGAGGTCCCCGGCGACACCGACGTCGATGACGCAGACCTCGGCGCCCACCTGGTTGGCGAAGGCGTTGCAGACCGCTCCGCCGCCGAGGAAGTTGGCCACCATCTGGGTGGTGACCTCCTGCGGCCAGGGGGTCACGCCCTGGGCGTGCACCCCGTGGTCGCCGGCGAAGATCGCGACGGCCGCGGGCTCCGGGATCGGGGGCGGGCAGACCCGCGACAGGCCGGCGAGCTGCGCGGAGATGATTTCGAGCATGCCCAGGGCCCCGGCGGGCTTGGTCATGCGCTTCTGTCGCTCCCAGGCCTCGCCGAGCGCCTTCGCGTCGAGCGGGCGGATGCCGGCGACGGTCTCGGAGAGCAGGTCGTGCGGTTCGGCGCCGGGCAGCGCGCGGCGCCCGTACGTCTCCTCGTGGACGACCCAGGCCAGCGGCCGGCGCTGGGACCAGCCGGCCTGCGCAAGCTCGGGCTCCTCGGGGAACTCGTCGACGTACCCGACGCACAGGTAGGCGACGACCTCCAAGTGCTCGGGCAGGCCCAGTTCGCGGACCATCTCGCGCTCGTCGAAGAAGCTGACCCAGCCGACGCCGATGCCTTCGGCGCGGGCGGCGAGCCAGAGGTTCTCGACGGCGAGGGCCGAGGAGTACGGCGCCATCTGCGGCTGCGTGTGCCGGCCGAGGGTGTGGCGGCCGCCGCGGGTCGGGTCGGCGGTGACGACGATGTTCACCGGGGTGTCGAGGATGGCCTCGATCTTGAGTTCCTTGAACTGCTTCGCCCGGCCCTTGGGGAGGGACTTGGCGTAGGCCTCGCGCTGGCGCTGGGCGAGTTCGTGCATGGTCCGGCGGGTCTCGGCGGACCGGATGACGACGAAGTCCCAGGGCTGGGAGTGGCCGACGCTGGGTGCGGTGTGGGCCGCCTCCAGGACGCGCAGCAGCACCTCGTGCGGGATCGGGTCGGAGCGGAAGCCCTTGCGGATGTCGCGGCGTTCGCGCATGACGCGCTGGATGACGTCGCGCTCGGCCTCGTCGTAGCCGGCGGGGGCCGGTTCGCCGACGGGGGCGGCGGCGAGGGGCTCGGGCGCCTCGGCCTCGACGGGTTCGGCGGCCTCCGGGGCCTCGGGGGTCTCCGGGGCCTCCTCGGGCACGACCGCGACGGGGTGCGCGGGCTCGACGGGCTGCGGCGCGGGCTCGACGGCCTGCGCGGCTTCCTGCGGCTCGGCGGACTCGGCGGCGGCCGCCTCGACCTCGGCTTCCTCCACCTCGGCGGGGGCGACGGGGGCGACCGGCGCGGCCGTTGCCTCGGGTACGACGACGGGCTCGGCGGGCGGGGCCGCTTCCACCGGCGCCGGCTCCGCGGCCTGGGGCTCGACCGGCGCAGCCACGGCTTCGGCGCTCTCCACGACTTCGGCGGGCAGCGGCTGCGGCTCGACCGGCGCCGCGACGGCCTCGGGCGCGGCCGGCGGCGCGGTCTCGACGACGGGCTGCGGGATCTCGGGCGCGGCCTCCACCACGGCGGGCGGGGGCTCGACCGCGACGACCGGTTCCGGGGCGGGCTCGGGCTGCGGTGCGGGCGCCGTGCCGGCCTCCGCGGGCGCCGGGGCCTCCACGGCGTCGGCGGGCGCGGGGACCTCGGCGGGCGGGGCCGTCTCGACGGGTTCGACGGCCTCGGCCGCCGGCTCCGGGACGACGGCGGGCTCGGGCTCGTTCGCCGGGACCGGCGCGGCCTCGACCGGCGCGGCCTCGGCGGCCCGCACGGGCTCCACCGGGGTCTCGGACTCGGGCTCCACCGCGGCGGCTACGGGCTCTGCCTCGGCCACGGGCTCGGGGGCCGGGAGGATCGGCTCGGCGGCCCAGGGGGCGCCGGCCTGCGGCGGGATCTCACCCTGCGGCGCGGCGGGGGCGGGGACGTCCTCGGCGCGCGGGATGTCCAGGTACTCGGGGCCCGTGGTCGGCGGCCCGGCCTGGCGGATCGGCATCGGCGTCACGGGGGTCTGCGGCGCGGCGGCCGGACCCCGGTCGGCGAGGGAGCGTACGAGTCCGCCGGCCTCGGGGACGGGCGGGCCCATGTGCAGGGGGCGCCGGGAGGGGGTCGCGGGAGCCGGCGGGACCGGCGGCGCGGCGGGCGACGGGATCAGCAGGCCGCCGAGGTCGAGCGAACCGGAGTCCCGGCCGCCCGCCTCGTGGGCACCGGCACTGTAGAACGGCTCCGGCTGTCCGGCGTCGGGGAAGCCCGGATGCGCGGGCTCGGCGTGCCCGGGCGCGGCGGCCTCGGGGTGGACGGGCGCGGGCTCGGTGTAGGCGGGCGCCGCCGGCTCGGGGAACCGGGGCGCGGCGGCCGGGTCGGCGTACGCCGGGGCGGCCGTGGCGTCGGCGTACGGGCCGGTCGGGGCCGCGGACTGCTGCGCGTACTGCTCGTACGCGGGGGCCTCGTCGTACGCGGGGGCCGACTCGATCGGGAACGCGGGCGGCGGGACCAGCTGCGGGTCGCTCCACGCGCCCTGGCCGCTCGGCATCAGCAGCAGTTCCTCGTCCTCCGGCTCGGCCGGATTGTCCACGAGGTCCTGGAAGGCGTAGCCCGCCGGGATCTGCGGCGGGACCGGGGCGGGGATGCTCTGCTGATCCACCATGCCCGCGTTGTCCGGGTGGCCCTCGCCCGGAACCTGGCCGGTGTCAGTCATGCGTACCCCTCGCCCATCGGTGTTGCCTCTTCGATCGCCCGACGCCCACGTGACCAACGAGCGGGGTCGCCGTGCGTCGCGTTCGCGTCACGCCCGTACACACGACAACCACTGAGCATTGTCGCGCTCGCCGGCCACCGTGTCGGCCGGAAATCACCACGGTCCGTTGTGGACTGCGCCACGTCGCGTGGTCTGTGGGCGGTACGCCGATCGGTCAGCCTACCCCGGGCCCTTCCTCAGGTCCTGTCCGGGCGGTTCGCAGGGCGTTCGGCGGCCAGCAGGAAGACGACGGAACGCTGTCGTTCGGTCCAGGAACGGGTGTCGAGGCCGACGGACTGGAGCAGCGCGCACTCGACGGCGTACCCGTGTTCGGTGAGGGTGCGGCCGATGGCCTCGGCCTCGTCGCGGGTCGAGGCGTGGCTGACGATCCGCTCGGGGCGCCGGTCCGCGACGGCGGCGACGACCTCGGCTCCGCCTCCGCCGACCCGCACGACGTCGGGTTCGGGGAGGTCTTCGAGGACGTGGGGCGCGCGACCGTTGACGATCTGGAGCTGTGTGCCGCGACCGCGGGCGGCGGTGGCGAGGCGGGCGCAGGCGTGCGGGTCCGCGTCGACGGCGATGACGGCGGCGCCGAACGCGGCGGCGTCCAGGGCGAGGGTGCCGGAGCCGGTGCCGATGTCCCAGACGAGGTCGCCGGGGCGCGGGCCGAGTCGGGCGAGCTGGGCGGCCCGCAGCAGGGCGGACTCGCCCTCGCCGGTGTCGGCCTGCGGTCGGGCCCAGCCCCGGTCGCCGCCGGCCGCGACGCCCTGGCCGAGCAGCCAGCCGGGGTCGGCCGCGACGCCGCCGGCCTGGGCGGCGCCGCCGATGACGATGACGACGTTGGGGTCGCGCCAGGTGTGGTCGGCGACCCGGTCGGAGGTGAGGACGGTGACCCGTTCCCGTTCGGTGCCGAGTTCCTCGCAGATGACGAAGGTCCGGTGGACTCCGCCGAGCAGCAGGGCCAGTTCGGCGGGGCCCGCTCCGGGTGAGGTGAGGACGGCGACCTTGCCGTGGGCACGGCAGACGTTGACGGCGCGGCGCAGGGTGCGGGGGTGGGCCACGACGACCTGGGCGTCGTCCCAGGGCATGCCGGCGCGGGCGAAGGCGGCGGCCACGGCCGAGACGGCGGGGACCACCTCGACTTCGAGGCCGTGTTCGGGGGCGCGCAGGGTGCGTACGACCCCGAAGAAGCCGGGGTCGCCGTCGGCCAGGACCACGGCGGTGCCGCGGTGGCCGGCGATCCGGCGGGCGGCGAGGCCGAGGCTGCCGAGGCGGATGCGTTCCGCGCCGGGGGGGATCTCGGGGAGCGCGAGGTGGTGGGCCGCGCCGGCCACGAGGGTGGCGGCGGAGAGCGCGGACCGGGCGGCCGCGGTCAAGGGCGAACCGTCCCAGCCGATCACCGTGACCCGGTCGGCCATCGTCGTCAGTCTCCTGGGATGCGTCGGGGGGCGGGCACGGTGAGACTACCTGGTCATCGGGTCAGCTCCAGTCGGCCCCGACGGGGTATCCGCTCGCGTCGGCGCGCTGCCCGAACGCGTGCTGGTCCCCGTAGCCGGGGTAGCCGTCGTAGCCTTCGTCGTCGTCGAGGTCCTCGGGGACCAGGCCCCAGACGATGAGGTCGCTGCGGGTCTCGGTCCAGCCGCCGGCGCCGGTCTGGGTGCGCACTATGCAGGCGTTGCGCAAGACGCCCTCGCTGATGCAGCCGATCTTCTGGGCGACCTGTTGGGAGGCGGTGTTGTCGGCGGCGGTGCGCAGTTCGAGGCGCTCGAACCCCCGGTCGCGGAAGAGCCATTGGGCGACGGCGAGCACGGATTCGCTCGCGTAGCCCTCGCCCCGGGCCCAGGGGGCGGTGACGTAGCCGACCTCGGTGGTGAGGGTTCGCCAGTCGGTGTTCATCAGGCGGACGGCGCCGACGAGGCGGTGGGTGAGGAACTCGGTGACGGCCAGGACGATCCCGCGGCCCTCGGTGCGTTCGGCGTGGGAGTCGCGGGCGGCCCAACGGTGCGCGTCGGCGTGGGTGTACGGGTGCGCGGCGGTGGTCCAGGCGGTGACGTGTTCGTCGTTCATCATCTCGGCGAGCGCGGTGACGTCCTCCACCTCGAAGGGGCGCAGCACCAGCCGGTCCGTGCTGATGGTGACGTCCGGGAAGGTGGTAGTCATGCGCAGCTCCATGCCTGAGACCGTGGTGCGACCGTGGTGCAGTGCGCCGTGGTGCAGTGCGACCGTGTTGCGGGATCGTTTGTGCGGGTCGTAGGCCACAGCATGCAGCATCGGCCGTGGGTTGTGCAGGGCCGGGTTGCCCGGAAGCGGGCAGCGCGCGGCCCCGCACGCCGGCGGGGGCGTGCGGGGCCGAAGTACCGCCGTGCGTCAGGCCTTCGGGGCGCCGAAGGCGGGGACGACGGAGCCCTGGTACTTGTCCTCGATGAACTTCTTGACCTCGTCGGAGTTCAGGAGCTTGGCGAGCTTCTGGACGCGCGGGTCGTTCTGGTTCCCGTCCTTGACGGCGAGGAAGTTGGCGTAGGGGTTGCCCTCGGCCTTCTCCAGGACCAGCGCGTCCTTGGCGGGCGCGAGGTTGGCCTCGATGGCGTAGTTGCCGTTGATGATGGCGGCGTCCACGTCGTTCAGGGCGCGGGGGACCGTGGCGGCCTCCAGCTCCTTGAACTCCAGGCCCTTCTTGTCGGTGATGTCGGACAGCTTGGCGCTGGTGCCGACACCCTCCTTGAGGGTGATCAGGTTGTTGGTGGCCAGCAGTTGGAGCGCGCGGCCTTCGTTGGTGGTGTCGTTGGGGACGGCGATCGTCTGGCCGGGCTTGATGTCACCGATGGCCTTGATCTTCTTGGAGTAGAGGCCGAGGGGCTCCAGGTGCACGTTCACGACGGGCACGATGTGCGTGCCGTTCTTCTTGTTGAAGTCGTCGAGGTACGGCTTGTGCTGGAAGTAGTTGCCGTCGACCTGGCCCTGCTCGGTGGCGGTGTTGGGCAGGACGTAGTCCGTGAACTCCTTCACCTCCAGCTTGAGGCCGTTCTTGGCCGCCAGCTTGTCCTTGACGAAGTTCAGGATGTCGGCGTGCGGGCTCGGGGACGCGGCGATGACCAGCGCCTTGCTCTCGTCCGCCTTGCCGCCGTCGGTCTTGGCGGAGGACGGGTCCGAGGAGCTGCCGCAGGCGGTGAGGCCGAGGGCGAGCGCGGCGGACGCGGCGGCGAAAGCGGTGAGCTTGATGTTCTTACGCACGAAGAGTGCCTTTCATTGCTTGCAAGGGCGCGGATCGCGCGCGGGTCTTGCGGGGTGGTGGCCCAAGCACGACAAGTGCGGGCTCTCTGGGGGTGGGGGTACGGGGGGCCTGGTGGTTCAGGCCGTCCGGCCGCGGCGGGCGAGGACGCGTACCACGCCGTCGCCGATCAGCTGGATCACGGTGACGAGGGCGATCAGGACCACGACGGTGGCGACCATGAAGCCGGTCTCGAAGCGCTGGAAGCCGTACGTGATGGCCTTGGAGCCGAGTCCCTCGCCGCCGACGGCGCCCGCCATGGCGGAGTAGCCGACGAGGGTGATCACGGTGGTGGTGACGCCGGCGATCAGGGAGGGCAGGGCCTGGGGCAGCAGGACCTTGCCGACCAGGGTCGGTACGCCGCCGCCCATGGACTCGACGGCTTCGACGAGGCCGTGGTCCACCTCGCGGACGGCCGTCTCGACGAGCCGCGCGAAGAAGGGGATGGCGCCGATGGCGAGCGGGACGATCATGGCGGTGGGGCCGATGAAGGTGCCGACGACCGCCGTGGTGACCGGGATCAGGAAGATCAGCAGGATGATGAACGGCAGCGAGCGGCCGATGTTCACGATCACGCCGAGGACCTTGTTGAGCGGCTGGTTCTGCAACAGGCCGCCCTTGTCGGTGAGGACGAGGAAGATGCCGATGGGCAGGCCGCCGACCACGGTCACCAGGGTGGACCACAGGACCATGTAGAGGGTGTCGTACGTGCCCTGGGTGAGCAGGGGCTGCATCTCGGACCAGGTCACTTGGCACCTTCCTTGACCAGTGCGTCGGTGATCGTGTTGACCGCGGTCTGTACGTCCTCGACCTCGTCGACCACGTCGATCTGGAGGCCCTGCTCCCGGAGGAAGCCCACGGGGACCACGTTGTCCTCGTAGCGGCCGGGCAGCTCGATCCGCATGCGGCCGATCTGTTTCCCGCCGACGGTGTCCATCGCGGCACCCAGGATCGATATGTCGATGTTGTAGGTCCGCGAGAGCTGGGAGATGACCGGGCGGGTCGCCGCTTCGCCGTGGAAGGTGACGTCGACGACCGTGCGGTCGGGGCCGCCGGCGACGCCGCTGACGGGGAACAGTTCGGCGGCCAGCTCGGAGCCGGGGGTGGCCAGCAGTTCCGAGACGGTGCCGGACTCGATGACCCGGCCGTTCTTCATCAGCGCGGCGGAGTCGCAGACGGCCTTGACCACGTCCATCTCGTGGGTGATCAGGAGGACGGTCAGGCCGAGCTGTCGGTTGAGGTCGCGCAGCAGTTGCAGGATCGAGCGGGTGGTCTCGGGGTCCAGGGCGCTGGTGGCCTCGTCGGAGAGCAGCACCTTGGGGTCGCCGGCCAGGGCGCGGGCGATGCCGACGCGCTGCTTCTGGCCGCCGGAGAGCTGGGCGGGGTAGGCCTTGGCCTTGTCGGCGAGGCCCACGAGGTCGAGGAGTTCGACGGCCTTGCGCGAGCGCTCGCGGCCGGAGATCCCGAGGATCTCCAGGGGCAGCTCGATGTTGGCCTGCACGGTGCGCGAGGACAGCAGGTTGAAGTGCTGGAACACCATGCCGATGCGGCTGCGGGCCTCGCGGAGTTCCTTGCCGGCGCGGCGGCCGCGGCCGGCGAGCGCGGTGAGGTCCACGCCGTCGACGGTGACGGTGCCGGTGGTGGGGCGCTCCAGCAGGTTCACGCAGCGGATGAGGGAGGACTTGCCGGCGCCGCTCTGGCCGATGACTCCGTAGACCTCGCCCTCGCGGACGTGGAGATCGACGCCGTCCAGGGCGGTGACCTCGCGGCCACGGGACTGGTAGACCTTCGTGAGGCCCGATGTGGTGATCACAGGAATTCCGTCGCTGTCGAGTGCACGGCGGTGCGGGGTGCCGGGCACGGGGCAAACATCAGGGGACGCGTCACGGGGCGAACCATCACGAAACGGCGATGGCGGCGCGTGCGCGGGGCAGGAGCGTTCCGGGTGTCACACGGTGGTGCCGGACGGGGCTCGGCCGGTCTCGCTTCGGGGCGCGAGACTGCTGGGAGGGGGCCCTCAGAAGGCGCACATTCGACACATACAACGAGCACCGGGCGTCGTGGTCGCCTCGGTCGCAAGGGTGCGGCTGCTCGTCGTGGTCATGGCCCCAGTAAAGCAGACCTGTCACGTGACCGATCAATACAGTCCGGATAGCGGACGAATATCGACCACATTCCGGACAACTTCGATCAGTCTCGGCCGTCCGTCCGGATCGTCACACCGGCGGCCGTGACCTGCGCGGACACGGCCGGGAGGTCCCGCACGACCACGTCCGCGTCGAGCGGCGGCGGTGTGCGCTGTGGTCAAGGCCACGGTCCGCATGCCGGCCGCCCGACCGGCGTCCAGGCCGGCGGGGGCGTCCTCGAAGACCACGCAGCGGGCCGGGTCGACCCCGAGCCGGGCGGCGGCCGGCAGGAAGGGTTCCGGGTCGGGCTTGCCGCGGGTGATGTCGTCCGCGGCGGCGGCGGGCCGGCCGTGCAGCTCGACGGCCGCGAAGGCCTCCTCGGTGATCCCGTGCTCGCGGGCCCATCGGTTTCAGCAGCGGCGCACCGACTCCGTGGACGAGACCAGCGTGCCGTCGTTGTCGAACAGCAGGGCGTCGACCTGCGTGACGCAGGTGCCCGCGGGTGTGTCGTGCGCGTCTTCAGGCTTCATGCCTTCCAGGAAGGCCCGCGCCGAGGGGTGAGCGCATCGGGTCTTTCGGCCCGTAATACCCTCGCTGCATGCTCGACGCCCTGACGGTCGCCATCGGTGTGGCCGCACTCGCTCTCGCCGCCTGGTGCGGTCACGCCGCGCTGCGGGACCAGCCGACCAAGGACTGGCACTTCATCGGCATGGCCGTGGTGACCGTGCTGGTCTTGGCCCAGCTGGTGATCGGCCTGGTGCAGCTGGGTCGCGGTGAGAAGGCCGACGAGGGCACGGTGATCTTCGTGGCCTACCTGCTGGGCGCCTTCGCGGCGGTCCCGGCGGCCGGGATGCTCTCGCTCACCGAGCGGACCAAGTGGGGTTCGGTGACGGTGGCCGCGGGTGCGGTCGTCCTGGCCGTCCTCGAAGTACGCCTCTACGACATCTGGGGAACCGCCGGTGCCTGACATGCCCGACACCGATTCCGCCGCGGCCCCGCCGGCCGCGGCGCGCGAGCGACTGGTCTCCGGGCCTGGCCTGCTGCTGGTCTGGCTGTACGGGGTGATCACGGTCGGCGCGGTCTCGCGGTCGGCCTACCAGATCTCCACCGAGTTCGACCGGGCCCCGCTGCCGTACGCCCTGTCGGCGGTGGCCGCGCTGGTCTACGCCTTCATCACGTACTCGCTGGTGCGCGGCGGGGAGACGGCCCGCAAGGCGGCGCGGATCTGCTGCGCCGCCGAGCTGACCGGCGTACTCGTCGTGGGCACCTGGACGCTGGTGGAACCCGACGCCTTCCCGGACGCGACCGTGTGGTCGGACTTCGGGATGGGCTACCTGTTCATCCCGGTGATCCTGCCGATCACCGGGATGCTCTGGCTGCGCCGGCGCCGGCAGGGCTGAGGACAAGGCCCCGGCCGGCGGTGACGGTCGACCGACCCGGGCGAGGGGCGGCCGACCCGAGGTGACGGGAGGTCAGGCGCTGACGGCGAAGTCCGAGGCGTCCTTCGCCTCCTTCTCCAGGATCACCAGGTGCACGCCGTCGGAGGCGGTGCGGTCGCCGACCCGGGTGTAGCCCGCCTTGCGGTACAGCCGCAGGTTGGCCTCGCTCTTGTGGCCGGTGTGCAGCCGGAAGCGGCTGGTCTCGCCGTCGCCCGTGAGCGCCGCCTCGACCGCGCGCAGCAGTCGGGCGCCGAGGCCGTGGCCCTGGAGTCGGGGGTGGACGCAGAGCTTGGCGATCCTGCCCGTGCCGTCCTCGTCCACGTTGCCGCGGACGGTGCCGACGACCTCGTCGCCGAGTCGGGCCACCAGCACGGTGTCCGTCTCCAGCTCCGCCTTGAGGGAGTCGAGCGACTGGGTGAGCGGTTGGATGAGGTAGTTGCCGTAGAGCTCGGCCTCGCTCTGGAACGCCAGGTACTGCAGCTTGAAGATCTGCTCCGCGTCCTCGGCGGCCGCCGCCGAAATGGTCACACTCATGCCCATGTGCGCATGCCTCCCGCTCACCTGGTGGCCCGTTGGTCTATCGCTCCCTTCCCCGCAGGTCAGGAGCCGCAACCTCTGCAGCCAGCATTCTGCGCAGACATCCCAGGCAACGGGAACGTACGGGTCCCAAACTTCCTTGTGAGATACCCAACTCTCCTGCGATTTCACGGTAGGTGAGGTCCCTGGGCGAAAGAAGTGCCCCTATGAGTTCCGGACAACGTCCGGGCAACCGGGCGACAGCCGATCGGAGGACGCGGTTGACCTCCCCGTGCAGGGCGGCGTCCTCCGGTTCGGCGCCGGCGCTGCCGGGGCGGGCGCCGTAGGGGACTTCGCGCCGCGCCCGGCGGCGCGCCCCGCGCGCCTCGGCGCGCACGGCCCGGCGCAGCCAGCTCGCGCGGTCGGCGGGCTCCGGGGCGGGTCCGCCCTCCAGCAGCCTGACCCAGACGGCTTGTTCCAGGTCGGCCGCGTCCACTCCGGCGGCCGGGGCCTCCGCTGCCGCCTCGGCGGAGAGCAGCGGTCCGATTTCCTTCAGCAGGTCCATGCCGGGCGGGACGCGGGGGTCCCGCCCGGTGGTTTCCGCGCCGGGCCCGGAACACTCGTACGAGAAACTCCGCGTGCCCGTTGACGCGTTCGGCCGGTGTTCCGCCCGGGGGGCGGGGTCGCGTCAGCGGCGTCCGCCGCGGCCCGGGCGGAAGTCCTCGGCCGCGAGCAGCCCCGTGTCCGGGTTGTCGGTGAAGATGCCGTCGATGCCCAGTTCGAAGTACCGGCGGAAGGCGCCGAAGGCGTCCCCGTAGTCGGCCGGGTCGGTGCCCTTGCGGTATTCGGCCGGCAGGAAGGTGTTCTCGTTCCGCGCGGTGTAGGGGTGCAGCACCAGTCCGCGCGCGTGGGCGTCGCGCACCAGCGTGGTCGGAGTGCCGAGCCTGCCGTCCGCGGTGCGCGGCACGATCAGGTCGAGGGTCGGCCCGATCCCCTGGGCGAAGCCGGCGATCCACTTCAGGCCGCCGGGCGTGACCAGGTCGGCGACCGTGCGCGGGTCGCCGGCGACCTCGAAGTCCCACGGGCGGGTGTTCGCGGCCGACAGCAGCACCACGCGGGGCGCCGAGACCAGCCGGGCGAGCCGCTGGATGCTGGACGGTTCGAACGACTGGAGGAAGAGGGGCGCGTCGCGGCCGTCGCGGCCGTACCGGCGCAGCAGTCGGGCCAGCGGCTCCTCCAGGCCCAGGCCCAGCCCCCGGAAGTAGGTGGGGTGCTTGGTCTCGACGTGCAGCCAGATCCGCCTGCCCCGGCGTTCGCCCTCGCGGTCCGCCCAGCGCAGCACCTCCTCGAAGGTGGGCACGGCCCACCGGCCGTCGTAGAGGGTGTTGCGCCGACGGACGGCGGGGATGCGTTCCTTGGCACGGAGCGTCTTCAGTTCGGCGAGGGTGAAGTCCTCGGTGAACCAGCCCGTGACGGAGACCCCGTCGACGGTCTTGGTCACGCGCCGGGAGGCGAACGCGGGGTGGTCGGCGACGTCGGTGGTGCCGCCGATCTCGTTCTCGTGGCGGCACACGAGGTGGCCGTCCTTGGTGGGGACGAGGTCCTGCTCGATGACGTCGGCGCCCAGGTCGAGGGCCAGCCGGTACGAGCCGAGGGTGTGCTCGGGCCGGTAGCCGGAGGCGCCCCGGTGGCCGATCACGGTCGGGACGGGGAGGTCCCGGTAGCCGCCGTGGCCCGTGCCCGCGTTCGAGGTCGCCGCCGCGGCGGTCGGGGCCGGGAGTCCGACGAGTCCGCCTCCCGCCGCCAGGACCGCCGCTCCCAGTACCGCGCGTCGCGCCGTCCCACCCTGCGTCATGACCGCCACTCCCCGTTCGGACAAGGGCCGGTGGTCCCGGGACCCCTGTTGGCCCGGTGTCAGACGGCCCGAATCGGCGTGCCGATGGTAGGCAGCGGTCGATGGCCCGGAGGGGCCGGCTGGCCGAACTTGGCGCGAACGCGCGTCAACACTGCGTATCCGACACGTGAACCCGATGTGCGATCAGTGATGACCCGCGAGTATCGTCCTCACCTGCACTACCACTGTGTGGTGCGAAACCCGCGTTTCGATGCCGGAGGGCTCACGTTGTTCCGTACCGCGCTCATCAAGGCCACCGTCGGACCCGTCATGCGGCTGATGTTCCGCACCAAGGTGGAGGGCATCGAGAACATTCCGGGCACCGGGGCGGTGATCCTGGCGGGCAACCACCTCACCTTCATCGACTCGATGATCCTGCCCCTGGTGTGCGACCGGACGGTGCACTTCATCGGCAAGGACGAGTACGTGACGGGCACGGGCCTCAAGGGTCGCGTGATGGCCTGGTTCTTCACCGGCTCCGGCATGATCCCGGTGGACCGCGACGGTGCCAACGGCGGGGTCGCGGCCCTGATGACCGGTCGCCGGATCCTCGAAGAGGGCAAGATCTTCGGCATCTACCCCGAGGGCACCCGCTCCCCCGACGGCCGGCTCTACCGCGGCCGCACCGGCATCGCCCGTCTGACCCTGATGACGGGCGCGCCCGTGGTCCCGTTCGCGATGATCGGCACGGACAAGCTCCAGCCCGGCGGCAAGGGCATGCCCCGCCCGGGGCGGGTCACCCTGCGCTTCGGTGAGCCGATGGAGTTCTCCCGGTACGAGGGCATGGACCGCGACCGCTACGTGCTGCGCGCCGTCACCGACTCGGTGATGGCCGAGGTCATGCGCCTGTCCGGCCAGGAGTACGTGGACATGTACGCCACCAAGGCGAAGGCCGCCTGATCGTCCGCCGCGCCGCCGCTACTGGCGGCGCAGGGACCGGCTGACGCCCGCCGCGGTGGTCGTGGCGAGGATCCAGCCGGTCACGATGAGCACGTACGACAGCCACTGGTACCAGCCTCGTGGTGCGAAGGCGCCCTCCTGCCCGAATCCGATGATCGGCAGCATCAGGTCGATCGTGTAGAACACCGCGTTGAACTGCGGGGCCTCGTCCGCCTTGAGCGCCGGCGGCGGCTCCAGCCCGTATGCGATCCAGCCCGTGAGCAGCAGGGCCAGCAGCCAGCCCGCCGCCCGCATCGGCCGGTATCCGTAGCCGACGGTGCCGTCCTGGAGCAGCCCCCAGAGGCGGGCGTGCCGCGGCTGGGTGCGCCGGTGTCGGCGGAGCTTGGCGAGTTGGACGGTCCGGGCCGCGAGTTCGTCGCCGACCGTGCGGTAGGCCGCGGAGAGCTGCTCGTAGGCGTACGGAAGGTACCCGGACTGCTCGCGCTCCAGGGCGGGCAGCCGTTGCTCGGCCGGCAGGTGCGGGGCGAGGGTGCGGTAGGTCAGGCCGTCGACGCGGATCCGCTCCGGCCAGGTGTCGGGCTCGATGTGGAGCAGGTCGAAGGTGGAGCGGCGCAGGTTGACGTCGCCCTGGAGCCTCGGGCAGGACCGCAGCCAGACCTCCCCGATCGCGCAGCTCGACGCGCGCAGGGCGACGCCGCCGGGGTTGACGAACCGGGCGTGGGCGAAGTTGAGCTGACCCGGGATGCGGGCTCCGGTGAGGTTGACCCGGCCCCGGGCCTCCATGCGCATGGCCCGCAGGTCGGTTCCGACGGTCAGGTTCTCGGCGTGCAGGGCGGTGCCGCCGGGGGCGAACAGGCGGGCGCCGTCCAGGTTGACCTGGCCGCCGACGACGGCGCCGTTGACGCGGGTCTGGCCGTGGACGGTGAGGTCCATGGCGATGACGTCGGTGGCGATCTGGGCGTGGTTGATCTGGAGCAGCGGTTCCTCGTCCGGATCCTGTCCGTCGGGCGCGTCCGGGTTCCCGAGGACCGCCCGACGGATGAAGAGGCCGCCGGATATGCGGGCGCCCTGGAGGCGGACGGGCCCGGTGATCCGGCAGCAGGACAGTCGCAGCGCGACGTCGACGCTCACGGTGGCGCCGGTCAGGCCGGGCAGCGTCGAGTCGGACAGGACGAGGGCGCGCAGTTGGGCGCCGTGGACGAGGGGCTTGCGTTCGAACCAGCAGCCCCGCAGGCGGATCCCGTACGGTACGACCGCGTACTTGAGGTCCAGCTTGCCGGTGATCCGGGCGCCCCTGACGTTGAGTCCCGGCACCTGGCCGGCGGCCGGGGCCCCGCTCAGCACCAGGGCGGTGATCACCTCGGCGCGCAGGGTCCGCTCGGGCCCCCAGGAGCCGCCGTCCGAGGAGTCCTCGTCGGGCGACGGCCTGAAGTCGACGCCTTCGCCGCGCGGGAAGGCGTCCCATACGCGGCGCTCGGCCGGCGTCAACTCGTCGATCTCCATCGCCGGGATGGTGTCCCGTGCGTCGACGGACTGTCAACCGTGCGCGGGACACCGCTCCTTGGGTGGGTCAGGACATCGAGATCAGTGCTCGATCCCGTCCTGGAGCTTCTGCCCCTTGAGCAGGAACCAGGCGGCCACGGCGGTGGCCAGCAGGACGGCCGCGCCGACGCCGGAGGCGAGTCGCAGTCCGTCCACGAAGGCGACCTGCGCCGCGTCGACCATCGTCCGGGCGGTCTCCGGGTCCAGCGACTTGGTCGCTTCGACGGCGCCGCCGAGCGATTCGTGTGCCGCGTCGGCGACCGGGCCGGAGACGGACGCCGGGGCGTTGAAGCTCTGGTAGACGCCGGTGACGATGGAGCCGAGCAGGGCGATGCCGAGGGCGGCGCCGAGTTCGTACGCGGTCTCGGAGACGGCCGAGGCGGAACCGGCCTGCTCCTTGGGGACGCTGGACAGGATGACGTCGGCGGTGGCCGTGAAGGAGAAGCCCGCGCCGAGGCCGACGACGAGCAGGGCCGCGCCGAGCAGCGGGTAGCCGGTCTCCTTGTGGATCACGGTCAGGACGGCCAGGGCCGCGCCGATGGCGGCGAGGCCACCGCTGACCAGTACCCGTACCGAGTACTTGCGGGCGTACCGGCCCGCGAGCAGACCCGTGGCCACGGCGCCGATCGCGGCGGGCAGCTCCGCCAGACCCGCCTCCAGCGGTTCGCGCCCCTGGACGAGCTGGAGGAACTGGGACAGGAAGAACACCAGGCCGGACAGTCCGAAGACGGTGAGCAGGTCGGCAAGGACCGCGCCGGAGAAGCCGCGGTGCTTGAACAGCCGCATGTCGAGCAGCGGCGCGGTCAGCGTGAACTGGCGGCGCACGAAGGCGTAGAGCGTCCCGATGCCGAGGACGGCGATGCCCGCGGCCTCCCACGAGGGTCCGTGGGTGGCGGCTTCCTTGACGGCGTAGACGACGGCGATGATGCCGACGAGGGAGAGGCCGACGCTGATCAGGTCCCAGGGCCCGGCGACCGGGTTCTTGGACTCGGGCAGCAGCTTGCTGCCGACGATGACCAGGACGATCATCACGGGGAGGTTGATGAGGAAGACCGAGCCCCACCAGAAGTGCTGGAGCAGCGCTCCGCCGACGACGGGACCGACGGCCGCGCCGGCCGAGGCGGTGGCGCCCCAGATGCCGATGGCGAGGCTGCGCTCCTTGGGGTCGTGGAAGATGTTGCGGATCAGCGCGAGGGTGGACGGCATCAGGGTGGCGCCGGCGACGCCGAGCAGCGCGCGGGCCACGATCATCATCTCGGGGCTGCTCGCGTACGCGTTGAGCACGGAGACGGCGCCGAAGGCCGTGGCGCCGATGAGCAGCAGCTTCTTGCGGCCGATGCGGTCGCCGAGGGAGCCCATGGAGACGAGCAGGCCGGCGATGACGAAGGAGTAGATGTCGCCGATCCACAGCAGTTGGGTGCCGGACGGCTTGAGGTCTTCACTGAGGGCGGGGGTGGCGAGGCCGAGTACGGTGGCGTCGACCGCGACCAGCAGCACGGCCAGGACGAGCACGGAGAGCGCCGGCCAGCGTCCTCGGCTCTGTCCCTCCGTCCCCGTCCGCCTGCTCAGCTCTTCGGTACGACTCATTTCTCCACGCTCCGTCGTGCGCCACCGAGCAGCAGCTCGATGATCATGTGCTGAAAGTCCTTGGCCGCGACCCGGCCGTCCATGACGGCCCAGGCGCAGGTGCCGACCAGCCCGTAGAGGGCCTCGGTGAGCCACGCGGGGCTCAGGTCGATCCTGATGTCCCCCTCTTCCTGGCCGCGCCGGAAGAGGGCGCTCACGCGGGCGTCGAGCCGCGCCCAGCCCACGTTGACCTCGTCGCCCTCGAACAGTTGGTTCTCGGTGACGAGGAAGGCCAGCAGTTGGGCGTTGGGCTCGACCTCGGCGACGAGTCGCTTGAGCGCGTCGACGGCCGTGTCCTCGCCGAGGCGGGCGTTGTCGAACGCCACCTCGAACTCGCGGATCCCCAGATCCTCCAGGGCCCGTACGAGGACGTCGCGCCCGGCGAAGTGCCGGTGGAGGGTCGCGCGGCCGATTCCGGCGGCGCGGGCGACCTCGTCCATCGTCGCGGTCGATTTGCGGGAGAGCAGGGCCGCCGCATCGCGGAGCACCTGGTCACGATCCATGGCCATGAGACAACCATAACCCGAATGAGACATCTTTGTCTCATCGGCCGGAAAAGCAGCTGCCCGGGCGGGCGGCGAAAGGAATCCTGCCGAGATGAACCCGAGCAACCGACCCCTGCTGTTGATCGACGTCGACGGCCCGCTGAACCCCTACGCGGCCAAGCCGCAGAGCCGCCCCCGGGGCTACGGCACCCACCGCATGCGCCCCACGGGCTGGACCGAGGCCGAGAGCCCGAAGCCCCTGCGGGTCTGGCTGAACCCCGACCACGGAGCGGAACTGCGCGCCCTGGCGGAGTCCTACGAACTGGTCTGGGCGACGACGTGGAAGGACGAGGCCAACGACTGGATAGGCCCCCACCTGGGGCTGCCCCGGCTCCCGTACATCGACTGGCCGCAGATGCACGGCCGGGCGCCACGCGGCACCTTCTGGAAGACGCAGTACGTGCTGGAGTACGCCGCGGAGCGGCCCTTCGCGTGGATCGACGACGACATCACCGCGATGGACCGGGAGTACGTCGACCAGCGCCACCCGGCGCGCACCCTGCTGATGCGGATCGACGAGCGGATCGGGCTGACCCGGGCCGACTTCGACGCGCTGGCGCACTGGGCGGCGTAGGACGCCGGGGTGACCGGCGGACGGGCGGCGCGGCACGCGCACGCCGGAGGGGGCGGCCGGAGCATCCGCTCCGGCCGCCCCCTTCGGGTCGTGCGGCCACCGGTTTCGTGTGCGGCTGCCGCTGTCGTGCGGCCACCGCTGGTGCGGCTACTGCTTGTGGGTCGCCCAGGCGTGCTGGATGACCAGGTCGGCCTTGAGCTCGGTGAGCTGGGTGGCCACCGCCGAGGGGGCGGTGCCGCCGCGGCCGTTGCGGGAGGCCAAGGCCCCGGCGACGTTCAGGACGGTGCGCACCTCGGGCGTGAGGTGCTCCGAGATCTTCGCGAACTGCTCGTCGGTGAGCTCGTCGAGCTCGATGTCGAGCGCCTCGCACTCCTTGACGCACTCGCCGGCGACCTCGTGCGCCACCCGGAACGGCACACCCTGCTTGACCAGCCACTCCGCGATGTCGGTGGCGAGGGAGAAGCCCGCCGGAGCCAGCTCCTCCATCCGCTCCCGGTTGATCGTGAGGGTGGCCATCATGCCGGTGAAGGCGGGGAGCAGGACTTCGAGGGTGTCGCAGGAGTCGAAGACGGGCTCCTTGTCCTCCTGGAGGTCCCGGTTGTAGGCGAGCGGGAGGGCCTTCAGGGTGGCGAGCAGGCCGGTCAGGTTGCCGATGAGCCGACCCGACTTGCCGCGCGCCAGCTCCGCGATGTCCGGGTTCTTCTTCTGCGGCATGATCGACGAGCCGGTGGAGAAGGCGTCGTGCAGGGTCACGAAGGAGAACTCCTTCGTGTTCCAGATGACGATCTCCTCCGCGATCCGGGACAGGTTGATCCCGATCATCGCGGTGATGAAGGCGAACTCGGCGACGAAGTCCCGGGAGGCGGTGCCGTCGATCGAGTTGCCGACCGAGCCGCGCTCGAAGCCCAGGTCGGCGGCGACCGCCTCCGGGTCCAGGCCCAGCGAGGAGCCCGCCAGGGCGCCCGAGCCGTACGGGGAGACCGCGGTCCGGGTGTCCCACTGGCGCAGCCGCTCGGCGTCCCGGGACAGGGACTGCACGTGGGCCAGCACGTGGTGGGCGAACAGCACCGGCTGCGCGTGCTGGAGGTGGGTCCGGCCCGGCATGGCCACGTCGGCGTGCGTCTCGGCGAGGCCGACCAGGGCGTCCTGGAGGTCCGCGATCAGGCCGCCGACGATCCGGGCGTGGTCGCGCAGGTACATCCGGAAGAGGGTGGCCACCTGGTCGTTGCGGGACCGGCCGGCGCGCAGCTTGCCGCCGAGGTCGGCGCCGAGCCGCTCCAGGAGACCCCGCTCCAGGGCGGTGTGGACGTCCTCGTCGGCGATGGTGCCGACGAAGGAGCCGTCGGCCACGTCGGCCTCCAGCCGGTCCAGACCGTCGGTCATCCGGTCCAGTTCCTCGGCCGTCAGGAGACCCGCCTTGTGCAGGACGCGGGCGTGGGCCCGGGAACCGGCGATGTCGTACGGCGCGAGACGCCAGTCGAAGTGGACCGACGCGGACAGTTTCGCGAGGGCCTCGGCGGGGCCGTCGGCGAACCGGCCGCCCCAGAGCCGGACGTCACCACCGTTGTTGCTGCTCACAGCTACTGCTCCTCAGGACTGCATGCTCGGATGTGCGCGGACTCCCCGCCGCGGAGGTGTCGGGGAGGCCGAACTCGTACTGCGCAACGACCCAACGACTGGACTCAGGCGAGGTCGCGGCGTGCGGCGATCTTCGACGACAGGCCGAAGATCTCGATGAACCCCTGGGCCTTGGACTGGTCGAAGGTGTCGCCCGAGTCGTAGGTGGCCAGGTTGAAGTCGTAGAGCGACACGTCCGACCTGCGCCCCGTGACGACCGCGCGGCCGCCGTGCAGGGTCATCCGGATGTCGCCGGTCACGTACCGGTTGGCCTCGTCGAGGAAGCCGTCCAGGGCGCGCTTGAGCGGGGAGAACCACAGGCCGTCGTACACCAGCTCGCCCCAGCGCTGCTCGACCTGCCGCTTGTGGCGGGCCAGTTCGCGTTCGACGGTGACGTTCTCCAGCTCCTGGTGGGCCGTGATCAGCGCGATCGCGCCCGGAGCCTCGTACACCTCACGGGACTTGATGCCCACGAGGCGGTCCTCGACGATGTCGATCCGGCCGACGCCCTGGGCGCCGGCGCGCTCGTTGAGCTGCCGGATGGCCTGGAGCACGCTGACGGGCCTGCCGTCGAGGGCCACCGGGACGCCCTCCTTGAAGGAGATGACGACCTCGTCGGCTTCGCGCGGGAGGGCCGGGTTCGCGGTGTACTCGTAGATGTCCTCGATCGGCGCGTTCCAGATGTCCTCCAGGAACCCCGTCTCGACCGCGCGCCCGAAAACGTTCTGGTCGATGGAGTACGGGGACTTCCTGGTCGTCGCGATCGGGAGGTTCTTCTGCTCGCAGAAGGCGATCGCCTTGTCCCGGGTCATCGCGTAGTCGCGGACCGGGGCGACGCACTTCAGGTCGGGGCCGAGGGCGGCGATGCCGGCCTCGAAGCGGACCTGGTCGTTGCCCTTGCCGGTGCAGCCGTGGGCGACGGTCGAGGCGCCGTGCTTGCGGGCCGCCGCCACCAGGTGCTTGACGATGACCGGCCGGGACAGCGCCGACACCAGCGGATAGCGGTCCATGTAGAGGGCGTTCGCCTTGATCGCCGGAAGGCAGTACTCGTTGGCGAACTCGTCCTTGGCGTCCACGACCTCGGCCTCGACGGCACCGCAGGCGAGGGCGCGCTTGCGGATGACGTCCAGGTCCTCGCCGCCCTGGCCGACGTCCACGGCGACGGCGACGACCTCGGCACCCGTCTCCTCGGCGATCCAACCGATGGCGACGGAGGTGTCCAGACCGCCCGAGTAGGCGAGTACGACGCGCTCGGTCACGGGTGCCTCCTCACGGTGTGTTCGACACAATGCATTCAACGACAGGCATAATTATGCATTGCTCCGTATGTTTCGTCAATCCACCGCCCTTGCCCGCTCCTGGCCTGCGGTTATTCAACGGCCCGTGCCGCATGAACGCCCGTGGCATCGGCGCAACGAGGCCGAGGAAGACCGCGCCGGCGTGCGTGGGCACCCGCGGTCTCACGAAGTGAAACCCGCGGCGGTCGCCGTTGCCGACGGGAGATGATCAGGTCATGGGAAAACTCCACGAACGGATCGACGGCCGGCTGCGGAAGTTCATCGAGGAGCAGCCGGTCTTCTTCACCGCGACCGCGCCGCTCGCCGGGGACGGTCATGTCAACCTCTCCCCCAAGGGCCGCGCCGGGACCCTCGTCGTCATCGACGAGCAGACCCTCGCCTACCTCGACTTCGGCGGGAGCGGCGCCGAGACCGTCGCCCACGTCCGGGAGAACGGCCGCATCACGCTGATGTGGTGCGCGTTCTCCGGTCCGCCGAACATCGTGCGCATCCACGGCGAGGGCGAGGCGGTCTTCCGTGACGATCCGCGCTGGGCCGAGCTGATCCCCCTGTTCGGGGAGGCCGACGGGCCCTCGGCGCGGGCGATCGTCGTGGTCCACGCCCGCCGGATCGCGGACGTGTGCGGCTATGCCGTCCCCCTCATGGAGTACCAGGGCGAGCACACCCTGCACGCGGAGTACTTCGGCCGCAAGACCGACGAGGAGTTCGCGGAGTACTGCGAGAAGAAGGACCACATCGGATCCAGTCTCGACGGCCTGCCTGCACTGCCTCTGCCGCTTCCTGCCCGTACCGTCTGACGGGTGCTGCGTACCGTTCTCCTCGCCGGTTCACTGTTCGTCACCAGCCTGTCGTGGCCCGGCCCCACGCCCCTGCCCGCGCGACTCGCCGACACCGGGGGCGGCAGTCAACTGATCGTCGCCGTGGCTCCTTCCGCCGGGTCCACGACGGGCCGGCTGACCTGGTGGGACCGGCGCGCGGGCCGCTGGTACGAGGCGGGCAGCGCCCCCGCGCGGTTCGGGGCGAACGGCCTGGCCGAGGGCGCCACCCGGGTCCAGGGCACGAGCACCACCCCGGCCGGCCTGTACGGGCTGCCGTACGCCTTCGGCATCGAGGCCCCGCCCGCGGGCACGGAGTACCGCGGCCGGTACCGGCGGGTGACCGAGCGTTCCTGGTGGTGCCAGGACAACGCGTCGAGCAGCTACAACCGCTGGGTGGAGCCGCTGCCCGCCGACTGCGCGCCGGGCGAGGCCGAGCACCTGGTCACGTACCGCGAGCAGTACGCGTACGCGCTGGTGATGGACTTCAACTACGACCGGCCGGTGCGCGGCCGGGGCGCGGGCATCTTCCTGCACGTCGACGGCAAGGGCGCGACGGCGGGCTGTGTGTCCGTGCCGCAGCGGTCGATGCGCGCGATCCTGCGCTGGGCGGACCCCCGGCGGCGCCCGCACATCGCGGTCGGCACACAGGACGGCCCGCTGGCCGTGACGCGGTACTAGGCCGTCTCTTTCGGGTCTTGCCGGCGGTCGAGGAGCGGCTCGGCGGCGGCCGCCCCGGTCGCGTCGCCGGTGACGACGGCTGAGTGGTACGGGTCCACGTCCAGGCCGGCGAGGGCCCGGCCTGCGGTGGCCCGGTGCCGCCACCGCACGCCGACCCCCAAGGCACCCGCCCGGGGCTCAGTAGGGCGGGGTTCAGCCCTCCTTCTGCGCCAACCGCAGCAGGTGGTCGGCGAGGGCCTGGCCGCCCGCCGGATCACGGCTGATGAGCATCAGGGTGTCGTCGCCGGCGATGGTGCCGAGGATCTCCCGGAGTTCGGCCTGGTCGATCGCGGACGCGAGGAACTGGGCCGCACCGGGCGGGGTGCGCAGGACCACGAGGTTCGCGGAGGCCTCGGCGGAGATCAGCAGTTCCCCGGAGAGGCGCCGCATGCGCTCCTCCTTCGCGGACTCGCCGAGCGGCGCCTGCGGGGTGCGGAAGCCGCCCTCGCTGGGGACCGCGTAGATCAGCTCGCCGCCCGTGTTGCGGATCTTCACCGCGCCCAGCTCGTCGAGGTCCCGCGAGAGCGTGGCCTGGGTGACGCTCAGCCCGTCGTCGGCGAGCAGTTTGGCCAACTGGCTCTGCGAGCGCACCGGTTGCCGGTTGAGGATGTCCACGATCCGGCGGTGGCGTGCGGTGCGGGTCTGGGGGACGGACTGGCCGTTCTGCTCGTGTTCCTGCGCCTGACTCATCGTCGTCTCATTCCCCGGTTCGTCCGTCCCCGTTGGCTGCGTCCTTGGCTGCGTCGAGCACGCCGGGCAGGGCCCGGAGGAACGCGTCCGCCTCTGCCTCCGTCAGTACGTACGGGGGCATCAGCCGTACGACGTCGGGGGCGGGCGCGTTCACCAGGAAGCCGGCGTCCTGAGCCGCCTGCTGCACCAGGGCTGCGAGCGGCTCGGTCAGCACGATACCCAGCAGGAGGCCGGCGCCGCGGACGTGGGAGACCAGGTCGTGGCCCAGGCCCTCGATCCCGGAGCGCAGCCGTTCGCCGCGCGTCTTGACCCGGTCGAGCAGGCCGTCGGCGGCGATGGTGTCGATCACGGCGAGTCCGGCGGCGCAGGCGACCGGGTTCCCGCCGAAGGTGGTGCCGTGCTGGCCGGGCCGGAGCAGGTCGGCAGCCGGTCCGAAGGCGGCGACGGCGCCGATCGGCAGGCCGCCGCCCAGGCCCTTCGCGAGCGTGACGAGGTCGGGTTCGACGCCCTCGTGGGCCTGGTGCTCGAACCACTGGCCGCACCGCCCGATGCCGGTCTGCACCTCGTCGAGCACGAGCAGCGTCCCGGTGGCCCGGGTGATCTCACGGGCGGCCGTCAGGTAGCCCGCGGGCGGGACGACGACGCCGTTCTCGCCCTGGATCGGCTCGATGATCACCAGCGCGGTCTCTTCCGTGACGGCGGCCCGCAGGGCCTCCACGTCGCCGTAGGGGACGTGCGTGACCTGGCCGGGCAGGGGCAGGAAGGGCTCCTGCTTCCCGGGCTGGCCGGTGAGCGCGAGGGCGCCCATGGTGCGGCCGTGGAAGCCGCCGTCGGTGGCCACCATGTGGGTCCGCCCGGTCAACCGGCCGATCTTGAAGGCGCCCTCGACGGCCTCGGCGCCGGAGTTGCAGAAGAAGATCCGCCCCGGCCGGTCGAAGAGCTGGAGCAGTCGCTCGCCGAGTTCCAACACCGGCCCGGAGGCGTACAGGTTGGAGACGTGGCCCAGGGCGGAGACCTGGGAGGTGACCGCCGACACGATCGCCGGGTGCGCGTGGCCCAGGGCGTTGACCGCGATGCCGCCGACGAAGTCGGTGTACTGCCTGCCGTCCGCGTCCCAGACCTGGGCGCCCTCGCCGCGCACGAGGGCCACGGTCGGGGTGCCGTAGTTGTCGGTCAGCGTGCGCTGCCAGCGGGCGGCGAAGCGCTGGTTGCCGGTCTCCTGGTTTCCGGTCATGCGGGTTCCCCTCCCTGTGCGTCGGGCACGACCATCGTGCCGATTCCCTCGTCGGTGAAGATCTCCAACAGGATCGAGTGCTGGACCCGTCCGTCGATCACGCGGGCGGTGTTCACCCCGTTGCGCACGGCGTGCAGGCAGCCCTCCATCTTGGGCACCATGCCGCTGGACAGCTCGGGGAGCAGTTTCTCCAGCTCGCCGACGGTGAGCCGGCTGATCACCTCGTCGCTGTTCGGCCAGTCCGCGTACAGGCCCTCGACGTCGGTGAGGACCATCAGCGTCTCTGCGCCCAGGGCGGCGGCGAGGGCCGCGGCCGCCGTGTCGGCGTTGACGTTGTAGACGTGGTGGTCGTCGGCGCTGCGCGCGATGGAGGAGATGACCGGGATCCGGCCGTCGGCCAACAGCGCCTCGATCGCGCCCGTCTCGATGGCGGTGATCACGCCGACCCGACCGATGTCGACGAGCTCGCCGCCGATCTGCGGGCTGTGCTTGGTCGCGGTGATGGTGTGGGCGTCCTCGCCGGTCATGCCGACGGCGAGCGGCCCGTGCTGGTTGAGCAGCCCGACCAGCTCGCGCTGGACCTGCCCCGCCAGCACCATGCGTACGACGTCCATGGCCTCCGGCGTGGTGACGCGCAGACCCGCCTTGAACTCGCTGACCAGGCCCTGCTTGTCCAGCTGGGCGTTGATCTGCGGTCCGCCGCCGTGCACGACGACGGGGCGCAGGCCGGCCTGGCGCAGGAAGACCACGTCCTGGGCGAAGGCGGCCTTGAGGTTCTCGTCGATCATGGCGTTGCCGCCGAACTTGATCACGACGATCTTGCCGTTGTGGCGGGTGAGCCAGGGCAGGGCCTCGATGAGGATCTCGGCCTTGGGGAGCGCGGTGTGCTTCCTCGCGGTGCTCATGAGCTGTACGCGCTGTTCTCGTGGACGTACTCGGCGGTCAGGTCGTTGGTCCAGATCACCGCGGACGCGGAGCCGTTCGCCAGGTCGGCGGTGATGCGGACCTCGCGGTCCTTCATCGAGACCAGGTCGCGGTCCTCGCCGACCGAGCCGTTGCGGCACACCCAGACGCCGTTGATGGCGACGTTCAGCCGGTCTGGGTCGAAGGCGGCCCGGGTGGTGCCGATGGCGGAGAGCACCCGGCCCCAGTTGGGGTCCTCTCCGTGGAGGGCGCACTTGAGGAGGTTGTTGCGGGCGATGGACCGGCCGACCTCGACCGCGTCGTCCTCGCTGAGCGCGCCGACGACCTCGACGCGGATGTCCTTGCTCGCGCCCTCGGCGTCGCCGATGAGCTGCCGGGCGAGGTCGTCGCAGACCGTCCGTACGGCCTCGGCGAAGTCCTCGTACGCGGGCACCCGGGCGGACGCGCCCGAGGCGAGCAGCAGCACGGTGTCGTTGGTGGACATGCAGCCGTCGGAGTCGACCCGGTCGAAGGTGGTGCGAGTGGCGGCGCGCAGCGCCTTGTCGAGGGTGGGCCCGTCCAGGTCGGCGTCGGTGGTGAGGACGACGAGCATGGTGGCGAGTCCCGGGGCGAGCATGCCCGCGCCCTTGGCCATGCCGCCGACGGTCCAGCCGTCCCGGGTGACGGTGGCCGTCTTGTGCACGCTGTCGGTCGTCTTGATGGCGATGGCCGCGTCCTCGCCTCCGTCGGCGGAGAGGGCGGTGACCGCGGTGTCGACGCCGGCGAGCAGCTTGTCCATGGGGAGCAGGACGCCGATCAGGCCGGTGGAGGCGACGGCGATCTCGCCGGCGTTGTGTTCGCCGCCGAGCGCCTCGGCGACCTTCTCCGCCGTGGCGTGGGTGTCCTGGAAGCCCTTGGGGCCGGTGCAGGCGTTGGCGCCGCCGGAGTTGAGGACGACCGCGCTGACGGCGGCTCCGCGCAGGACCTGCTCGGACCAGTGCACGGGTGCGGCCTTGACGCGGTTGGAGGTGAAGACGCCCGCGGCGGCCAGACGCGGCCCGTTGTTGACCACGAGGGCCAGGTCGGGGCTGCCGTTCGCCTTGATTCCGGCGGCGATGCCCGCCGCCGTGAATCCCTGTGCTGCCGTGACGCTCACGGTGCGACTCCGATCGTGGAAAGACCCAGGCCCTCGTCGAAACCGAGGGCGATGTTCATGCTCTGCACCGCGCCGCCGGCGGTGCCCTTGGTCAGGTTGTCGATGGCGCTGATCGCGATGATCCGCCCGGCGGACTCGTCGTACGCCACCTGCACGTGGGCGGCGTTGGAGCCGTGCACGGACTTGGTGACGGGCCACTGTCCCTCGGGGAGGAGGCGTACGAAGGGCTCGTCGGCGTAGGCCTTCTCGTACGCGGCGCGGACCGTGTCGGCGGTGGTGCCGGGGAGCGCCTTGGCGGAGCAGGTGGCGAGGATGCCCCGGGCCATGGGCACCAGGGTGGGCGTGAAGGACACCGAGACCCGCCGGCCTGCGAGGGGGCTCAGGTTCTGCACCATCTCGGGGGTGTGGCGGTGGCCGCCGCCCACGCCGTACGGGCTGACCGCGCCCATCACCTCGGAGCCGAGCAGGTGGGGCTTGAGGGCCTTGCCGGCGCCGGAGGTGCCGGTGGCGGCCACGATCACGGCCTCCGGCTCGGCGAGCCCGGCGGCGTAGGCCGGGAACAGCGCGAGCGAGACGGCGGTCGGGAAGCAGCCGGGAACGGCGATACGCTTGGCCCGCTCCAACGCGGCGCGGGCGCCGGGGAGCTCGGGGAGTCCGTAGGGCCAGGTACCGGCGTGCGGAGCGCCGTAGAACCGGTCCCAGTCGGCGGAGTCCTTGAGCCGGTGGTCGGCGCCCATGTCGACGACGAGCACGTCCTCGCCGAGCCGCGCGGCGACGGCGGCGGACTGGCCGTGCGGCAGGGCGAGGAAGACGACGTCGTGTCCGGCGAGGACCTCGGGCGTGGTCGCCTCAAGGGTCCGGTCGGTGAGCGGTCCGAGGTGCGGTTGCAGGGTGCCGAGGGATTGGCCCGCGTTGGAGTTGCCGGTCAGTGCGCCGATCTCCACCTCGGGGTGCGAGAGCAGCAGGCGCAGGACTTCACCGCCCGCGTATCCGCTCGCTCCGGCCACCGCTACACGTACCGCCATCGGACCTCCTCATCGATGGCATGACTATACGTATCTACGCAGGTTTATGCAAAGCTCCGCATCGCCGGGCAGCGCACCGCTGAGACTTAGTGGTCTGCGTCGTAAGTCCTTCGGGGGTTGATCACGCGGCCTTGGCGGCGGAGGATTCTTCTGGGTGATCGGCGGTGTGCTGGTCGAGCCTGGCCAGGAGATCGTCCAGGTCGGAGGTGGTG
>NZ_JAPNLK010000140.1 GCF_026627505.1 Streptomyces sp. H27-H5
CCCCCGAGGACGCACTCGACACCGCCTGCCACCTCCACCTCACCGGTCTCGACACCTGACACGGGCAAGCGCACGCCAAGCCCGACGTCAACCCCCGAAGGATTTACGACGCAGACCACTAAGCGGTGGGCGGGGGAGCGGGGGAATCGGGTGGGGCGGGCCGTCGGGGCCCCGGGGTCATCCGACGGAGGGCATGGCCGTGATCTTCCCGTCGTTGACGAGGAAGACGCGGTTCTCGGCGCCTGACATCGCCCAGGGTCCGCGCGAGTTGGTGGACCAGCTCCAGAAGCGGGTGCCGTCGGCGGTCGAGTGCGCGGCGACGCCCTTCCCCTCCGCCAGGACCACCCACACGGTCCGGCCCTGGATCACGGGGCGCACGTGCGGCAGCGGACCGGGTCCGACTGAGCCGTACCCCAGGACCAGCATCCTTTCGGAGTCGAGCCTGACCAGGGTGTCGTCCTTCACGCCGATCACGGCGTCGCCGTCGCTCACCGGTGGTCCCCAGCCGCCGGCGCCGTCCACGGGGGCCGCGGCCGCGGCGTCGGACCAGGTGCCCCGGCCGCCGACGAGGTCGCGGACCGTCAGGGTCGGCCCGCCCAGGAAGACGGACTCCGTGATGGTCTCCGGGCGCTTGTGGGTGACGATGAGCGGTTCGACGGCGGAACCCGCCCGGCCCTTGGCCTCCCAGATGACGGCGCCCTGGAAGCACTCGAAGGCCCACGCGTTCCCGTTGGCACCGGACAGCACGAGCTTGTTGCGGGCGGCCGCGGCCTTGGGGCCGGACCCGAGCAGGGCGAGGGTCGGCAGCGGAACGGTCCAGCGGACGGTGCGCAGCCCGGTGTCGATCGCCCGCAGTCGGTTGTCCTGGGTCACCACGTACACGGCCTCGCCGTCGAACGCGAGGAGGCGGGTCACCTCGGCCGCGGGGAGCGACCACTCCGACGCGCCGGTCGAGGCGTTGTGGACGCGCAGTGCGCCGCCCGCGTCCGCCGCGAGGAACAGACGCTCCGTCATCGCCAGGAGACCGGCCCCCGGAGCGATGTCGGGCAGCCGCCACTTCTCCTCTCCGGTTCTGGCGAGATGGGCGACCAGACCGCCGTCCCTGCCCGCGAACATCACCACGTCGACCAGGGACAGGGGTGTGGTGGGTGCGCCGTCCGCCTGTTCCGCCGCCACCGGCAGAGGGCCCCACAGGGGTTTCGGCGCACGGCCCGGCACCTTGGCGGGACGGTCCAACAGGGCCGCCCGGTGGGCGATTCCGTTCCGGGGCGGACCCTTCGGGGTCTCCTCGCGCGTCGACCACCAGACCCCGGCGGCGCCGCCCGACACGGCCAGCAACCCGCCCGCGCCGATGGAGGTGCGCAGGAACCGGCGCCGCGAGGGCCCGTCGGTGACCGTGGCCCCCTCCGGCGCGGCCTGGCGCTCCGCCTCCGCCCGCCGGCGGGCGATGTCGTCGGCGAGCGGCCCCTTGCGCCAGGCCCGGTCCGCCCCGCGCGGGGGTGCGAAGGCCCCGGCGATCCGCTCGGGCGTGGGGCGCGGCCCCGGATCCTTGGCGAGGCAGGGGGCGATCAGCGCGCGCAGTTCGTCGGGCACGGTGGACAGGCGGGCTTCCCCGTGGACCACCTCGTACTGCACGGCGGCCACGTGCGTCCCGTCGAAGGCGCGTTGCCCGGTGGCCGCGTACACGAGGACCGCGCCCAGCGAGAAGACGTCCGCCGCCGGGCCCACGCGCTGCCCCAGGACCTGCTCGGGGGCGCCGTACCCGGGGGTGACGGGCACCTGGCCGGTGGTGGTGAGCGTCAGGCCGTGCTCGGGGCGGGCGATGCCGAAGTCGATGACCCGCGGCCCGGTCGCGGTCAGCACGATGTTGGCCGGCTTCAGGTCGCGGTGGACCAGCCCCGCCGCGTGGATGTCGCGCAGGGTGTCGGCCAGCGAGGCGGCCAGCGCGCGCACCCCGGAGGCGTCGAACGGGCCGTACGCGCGTACCGCCTCGTCGAGGGTGGGGCCGGAGAGGAACTCGGTCGCGATCCAGGGGCGGTTGCCCTCGCTCTCGGCGCCCAGGACCCGGGCGACTCCGGCGCCGGTGACCGCCCGCGCGGTGTGGGCCTCGCGCAGGAAGCGCTGCACGAGGTTCTGGTCGTGCGCCAGTTCGGGCAGCAGCACCTTCACTGCGGCGGTGGCGCCGGTGTGGTCGCGGCCGAAGTAGACCTTGCCCATGCCGCCTTCGCCGAGGACGCCGATGACGCGGTAGGGGCCGAGTCGGATCGGGTCACCGGGGCCGAGAGGTTTCATGGGGCCGCTTCCTGTCCTGCCGGGCCCGACTCTCGGCCCCGGGGCGCGCGGCGTTCGGGCCGGCGTGCCTGGGTGGGGCCATCGTTTCATTGGGCGGTACGCGAGTGGTCCCGGGGGCGGCAGGGGCGGCGGGTGTGTGGTGCGGCTGTGCGGCGCGGGCGGGCGTCGAGGGACGCGGCGGTAGTCGGCGGGAGGGGCGCGACGCGGTGCCGGGGACGGAGCGACGGCGGTGCCTTCAGGGGGCGGGGCGGTGGGGTGGCGGTCGGCTCAGGGCAGGGCGCGGTCCGGCGTCTTGCCGGCGCCGCGGGCCGCGGTCGCCGCCGCCTGCAGGGAGCGCAGGGCCAGCAGGAGGACCCCGATGTCGTCGAGGTACACGGGGTCCGGGATCAGGTCCACGGGCGAGATCGTGTAGGCGACGGCCACCCAGAACAGGGCCTTGTCCCGCAGCGGGATCCCCGCGTCGACCAGCAGCCTCCGCGCCTTGAACACCCGCACGAGCAGCACGGCGGCCAGGGCCGCCAGCCCGACGGCGACGATCACGGCGATGGTGAGCCAGACTTTTCCGTCCATGCCACTCCTCTACCCCGTGCGGGCGGGAACTCTCGGTCGGCGGCCCGTTCCCGGGCGCGCTGCTCCTCGGGCGGCCGCGCCTCAGGCGCCTTGTTCCCGCAGCCGACGGGTGACCTCGCCGAGACCGGCGGCGAGGGCGTCGAGCTGGTCGGGCGTGAGCACGTCGATGAGTGCCTCCCGGACGGCGGCCACGTGGCCCGGCGCCGCCGCGTCCAACCGGGCGCTGCCCGCGTCGGTGAGGACGGCGAAGACCCCGCGCACGTCGGAGGGGCAGCTGCGGCGGCGGACCAGCCCGGCTTTCTCCATCTGGGTGACCTGGTAGGTCAGCCCGCTCTTGGAGTTGATCAGTCCGTTGGCCAGCTCGGTCATGCGCAGCTCGCGATCCGGGGCCGCCGCCAGGCGAACGAGGATCTCGTACTGGGGGTGGGAAAGCCCGGAGTCGTCCTTGAGCTGCTGGTCGAGGCGCCGGTTCACCAGGGCGGAGGCGGCCAGGAAGCCGTCCCAGGCCCGCATCTCGCGGTCGTCCAGCCATCTCGTTTCAGCCATGGTCACAGGGTACGGGTTGTTCGAATTTGAATCAATGGTTAGGGTCGGGACCGCCGGTTCGAATTTGAACTACCGACTCGGACCGACTCGACCGGAAGGAATCTCAATGACCAGCGCCTCCGCCACCACGACGAAGGCTCCGGCCGCCGCACCGGCCGCCCCCCACTCCACCGCCTCCGGCCTCGACGCCGGCCTGCTGCTCCTGCGCGTCGTCCTCGGCCTCACCATGGCCGCGCACGGCAGCCAGAAACTGTTCGGCTGGTTCGGCGGGGGCGGCATCGGCGGCACCGGCGAGTTCTTCACCGCGAGCGGCTACCCGGCGGGCGACGCCATGGCCGTCCTGGCCGGACTCACCGAGACCCTCGCAGGCCTCGGCCTCGCCGTCGGCCTGCTCACCCCGCTCGCCGGCGCCGCCCTCGTCGGCACCATGATCAACGCGATCGCCGTCCACGGCGTCGGCTCGTTCTTCGCCCCGGAAGGCATCGAGTACGAACTGCTCCTGACCATCGGCGCCGCCGCCCTCGCGCTGACCGGCCCCGGCCGGTACGCGGCCGACCGCTTCCTCCCCGTACTGCGCGAGAACCGCGCGGTCCACGGCGCGCTCGCCCTCGCCCTCGGCGTGGTGCTCGGCGGCGTGTTGCTGCTGGTGCGCGGCTAGCGAGACCCGCGGGAGGCGGCCCGGGTCGTGTCGAGGATCCCGCCCGGCGCGGGGTGAAAGCCACCGGAAACCCGCGCGCAAGAGGGTGTCCCGGGGCCGGTCTGATTGGCCCCGGGTATTCGGGGGAAGAGCGCACAAATGACACAACCCATCGAAGACTACGCACTCATCGGCGACCTGATGACCAGTGGGCTGGTCGGCCGAGACGGGTCCATCGACTGGCTGTGCCTGCCGCGCTTCGACTCGGCCGCTTGCTTCGCCGCCCTCCTCGGCGAGAAGGACAACGGCCACTGGCGCATCGCCCCGGAGGGCGCCGCCGACGGGCAGCGGTGCACGCGCCGGGCCTACATCGACGGTTCGCTGGTCCTGGAGTCCCTCTGGGAGACCGAGGACGGCACGATCAAGGTCGTCGACTTCATGCCGCAGCGCGACACCGCGCCGGACGTGATGCGGATCGTCGAATGCCTGTCCGGTGAGGTCACCGTGCGCAGCACCCTGCGGCTGCGCTTCGACTACGGGCACGTCGTCCCGTGGGTGCGACGCTCCGCGGGGGACCGGGTCGCCGTCGCCGGTCCCGACTCCGTCTGGTTCCGCAGCGAACCGCCCGTTCGGACCTGGGGCGAGCAGAACACCACCCTTTCGGAGTTCACCGTCTCCGCCGGGGAGAAGGTCGCCTTCGTGCTGACCTGGCACCCCTCCCACGAGCCGCGCCCCGAGCAGGTCGACCCGTACCAGGCGCTGGAACACGCGCTCGTCGACTGGGCGCAGTGGGCCTCCCAGTGCACCTACGACGGCCCCCACAAAGAGGCCGTGATCCGCTCGCTGATCACCCTCAAGGCCCTCACGTACGCCCCCACGGGAGGGATCGTCGCGGCCGCCACCACCTCACTGCCCGAGGAACTCGGCGGGGTCCGCAACTGGGACTACCGCTACTGCTGGCTGCGCGACTCCACCCTCACCCTCGGCTCACTCATCGCGACCGGGTTCAAGGAAGAGGCCCGCGAGTGGCGCAGGTGGCTGCTGCGGGCCGTCGCCGGCGACCCCGCCGACCTGCAGATCATGTACGGGATCGCGGGCGAGCGGCGGATCCCGGAGTTCGACCTTCCGTGGCTGCGCGGGTACGCCGAGTCCGCCCCCGTCCGCGTCGGCAACGCGGCCGTCGACCAGCTCCAGCTCGACGTGTACGGCGAGGTCATCGACTCCCTGTACCTGGCCCGGTCCACCGGGCTGGCCAAGGAGGCGCACGCCTGGCAGATCCAACTCGCGCTGCTCGACTTCCTGGAGCGCAACTGGCGCCGCCCGGACGAGGGCCTCTGGGAAGTGCGCGGTCCGCGCCGACACTTCACGCACTCCAAGGTGATGGCCTGGGTGGCCGCCGACCGGGCGGTGCGGACGCTGGAGGCGGATCCGTCGATGTCGGGCGACCTGGAGCGCTGGCGGGCCATAAGGGACGACGTGCACGCCGACGTGTGCGAGAAGGCCTTCGACCCGGAGCGCAACACCTTCACCCAGTACTACGGGTCGCGCGAGCTGGACGCCGCGACCCTGCTGATCCCCCGCGTGGGGTTCCTGCCCCCCGATGACCCGCGCGTGATCGGTACCGTCGACGCCGTCCGGGAGGAACTCGGTCGCAGCGGCCTGGTCCGCCGCTACAGCACCGAGGGCCCCTCCGTGGACGGTCTGCCCGGCGACGAAGGGGCCTTCCTGGCCTGCTCGTTCTGGCTGGCCGACGCCCTGCACATGACCGGCCGGGGCAAGGAGGCGCGGCAACTCTTCGAGATGCTGCTGTCCGTGCGCAACGACGTGGGTCTGCTCGCGGAGGAGTACGACCCCGTCGCCGGCCGCCAACTGGGCAACTTCCCGCAGGCGTTCAGCCACGTCGGCCTGGTGAACACCGCGCTCACGCTGAGCCGCGACCCCGCGTCGGACTGACCGGGAAGGGCGGTCGGTACGACGCGTGTCACGGACCGGTGGGCGCGGCGGGGACGGGCGGTGAGGTGCGCGGCGGGGACGGCCGGTGAGGTGCGAGGCTCCGCCCGGCCGGCCGCCGGGGCCGGTCACGGGCGACGCATGGCCTCCGTGAGCCGGCCGCGCAGGTGGGCGAACTCCGCCGAGGAGCGCAGCGCGGCGACGTCGGTGGTGGGTGCGCGGTCGAGCGGGACCGGGAGTTCCGCCACCACCCTGCCCGGACCCGCCGCCATCACCAGGACGCGGGAGCCCAACAGGACGGCCTCCTCCGCCGAGTGGGTCACGAACAGCACCGTCGTGCCGAGGCGGGCCGCCGGCGTCCGCACCTCCTCCTGGAGCCGCTCCCGGGTCAGCGCGTCCAACGCGGCGAACGGCCTGCTCGGCGGCTCGGGCCACCTGCGCCAGGTAGGGGACGTCGGCCGGTCGGCGGGTGGCCGCCCCGGTGCGGCCCTGGACGGAGGTCACCCGCCGGGGTCGCGGCCGTCCCCGCCGGTGGGCAGGAACCAGTGGAGCAGAAGGGGGTTTTCGGGCACGGTGAAACCTCGTCGGGGCAGCGCGGCACGTGCCACCGCCCGGCGGTGGCACGTGTACACGGGCAGAAGGGAGTCAGGGGCGAGCGGGAAGGGGGGGAGAACGCCCGGGTGGGTGCGAGAGCGGCGCGCGCCGGGGCCGCGCGAGGGCGGACGGGAACGCGGATCGCGGCGCGCCGGGCGGCGCGCGGTCATCCGTACGGTGTCAGGAGCGGCGGATCAACAGCCGCGCGTACGGGAGGAGTCGGCCCGACAGAGCATGGTCGACACGCGCAGCAGATCCACGTGACGACGCGAGACGAGAAGGGGGGCCATGGCCGCATCCTGTCGGGGTTCGACCGCCCGGGAGGGTGGTCCGCATCGTGGACGCGGGCGTTCCGGGAAATGGGACGGTGGTGGGGTGGCGGGGAGGCGGGCGAGGGGCCCGGCCGGGTCACCGGCGCCGATTGAACGGCAGCCTTCCCAGCACCGACGCCATCGCGCAGGTGTCGGTCAGCGCGGAGAACACCAGCCCACCCGCCACCGCGGTGCTCAGGAGCAGGAACGCCGGGTGCGCGAAGGTGCCCAGGGCCAGCCCCAGCAGGACGAGCGTGCCGGCGGTGATCCGCACCTGCCGTTCCATGGCCCACACGGCCCGACGGCCCTCGGTGGGGTACTCCAGGGCGTACCCGGCGGCGGACCAGGCGCCGGTCCCGCCGGTCAGGCCGGCGGCGGTGACGTCGTGACCGGCCAGGGTGCGGGCCGCGTTCCGCGACCGGGCTCCGGAGGCGCAGACCAGCAGCAGCGCCCCGCCGGAGCCCTCGGCGAGTTCGGCGGCCTTCCGCAGCTCGGGCAGGGAGTCCGTGATCCGGTCGAACGGGATGTTGGTCGCGCCCGGCAGGTGACCGGAGGCGTATTCGCCCGGCGTGCGCACGTCGACGACGGTGAACTCCTCGGGGCGGGCGTGGACCTGGTCGACGGTGACGGCGAGGGTCAGGGGAGTGCTCATGGCGGACGTGCTCCTCGGAAGGGAACGGCGCGGGAAACGGAATCGGCGCGGAGGTACCGGAGGGGGTGCCGGGCGCGCGCGACGGCGCGGCGGGGGTGGGCGTGGGGGCAGGCGTCAGCGACGACAACAGGGGCGCGGCGGAACGCGCGGCGTGACGGCCATGCCGCGGAGCATAGACACCCCGGACGCGTTCGCGCCGGCGCTCGACGGCGCCCGCAACACGCCCGCAACGTGGGTACGACGAAGCCGACCCGGCGGGCGCCGGGTCGGCTGTCGTGAGGGGGGAGGGTGCGGGACGGCGGTGGCGTCGCCCTCAGGCGGCGGCCTCCTCGGCGGCGGCCTCCTCGCCGTCATCCGGAATGCTGACCAGCCAGCGGCTGTCCTGGCGCGGGCGCAGGTACAGCGCCCAGTACAGGGTGGCGACGGCGGTGATGCCGCCCGTCCACAGCAGGTACTGGGTCTCCTGCTGGGTCAGGATGTACGCGAACACGGCGATCAGCACCACCGGCACGGCCGGCCACAGCGGCATCCGCCAGGCCGCCGACGACCCGTGGGCCCCGCGCCGGCTGTACAGCGCGGCGACCGCGACCAGCAGGTACATGCCGGTGACCGAGACGCCGGTGACCCCGTACAGGGTGTCGAGGTTGACGAAGCACATGGCCGCGCCCGGAACGCCGACCAGCAGCGTGGCCACCCAGGGGGAGCCGAAGCGGCCGAGGCGCGACAGCGCGTTGTTGACCGGCTCGGGCCAGGCCTTGTCACGGGCGGAGGCGAAGAGCACCCGGGAGTTCTGGATGACCATCACGATGCCCGCGTTGACGATCGCGAGGGCGACGCACAGGCTCACGAAGGTGCCGACGGCCGAGTTGGACCAGGCGGTGACCATCGAGCCGATGTCCCCGGAGGTCAGGACGGCCAGGTCGGGGGCGCCCATGGTGATGGCGATGACCGGGATCAGGATGACGGCGGTGGAGATGGCGAGGGTGGCGAGCACGGTCCGCGGGACGTTGCGGCGCGGGTTCTCCAACTCCTCCGAGAGGTAGACGGCCGTGGAGAAGCCCTGTGTGATGAACAGCGCGATGGCCAGCCCCGAGACCACCATCATCGCGGTGACGGGGGAGGTGCCCCCGTTGTCGGTGGCGACGGCGCCGTGCACCAGCACGTCGGCGCCGCGCTCGCTGTGGGCGAAGCCGAGTACGGCCACCAGCGCGGCGGCGATCACTTCGAGGACCAGGAAGATGCCGGTGATCCAGGCGTTGGCCCGCAGGTCGAGCAGTCCGGCGAGGGTGGCGAGCAGCATCACGCCGGCGCCCGCGACCGGCGCCGGCACGTCGATCACCGGTGCGAGGTAGTCGGCCGTGCCCATCGCGATCACGGGCGGCACGATCATCACCACGAGCAGGGACAGCACGAACACGAGCCACCCGGCGAGGCGGCCCGCCAGGGTGGACACCATCGCGTACTCGCCGCCGGCGCTGGGGATGAGGGTGCCCAGTTCCGAGTAGCAGAACGCCACGCCGACGCAGAGCAGCGAGCCGATGGCGATGGTCAGGGCGGCCCAGGTGCCGAGATCGGCGAACAGGTCGGGCACGACGACGAAGAGCGTCGAGGCGGGCGTCACGCACGAGAGGGTGAGCAGGGTTCCGCCGACGACGCCGATGGAACGCTTGAGCTTCTGGGGAACGGGCCCGGTGGCGGGGGCGAGGGCCTGGGGTGCGCTGATCGTGTCAGACATCGGTGCGGTGTTCCGATCGGCAGATGCGGTGAGTGAGCGCGGGAGCGGTATCGCCTCCGAGGCGGTGGTGAGCAAGGTGGTTCGGTGGCTCCCGGGCCGTCATGCAATCCCCGCGAGATCCGCAGGTCAAGAGCTGTTCACCTGCGGATTCCATCGTCGCGGCGCCGTCCCGGACCCCGGATGAGTGTTAGGGCCGCGTAAACGTTGAGCGAACGAGTGGTGCGGGAACCGCAGGGTGATCGTCTCGACTTTTCCTCCGCTTTGCCGATCCGGGACGAGAACGAGCCCGAGCCCCGCGTACGGGCGGCTACTGGGGGTAAGCGCGGCCCATGACGGTCAAGAAGACGAGCGTTCTCGTATTGGACTGCGCCGAGCCGGAAGGCCTGGCGCACTTCTACGCCGATCTCCTCGGCGCCGAAGTGCGGGCCGGGGTGGGCCTGGACATGGTCGAGGTCGTCGGCGGCCCCGGCGTGCACCTGGCCATCCGCAGGGACCTCGGTCACGCGCCGCCGAGCTGGCCGCGCCCCGAGGACTCCCAACAGGCACACCTGCGGATCCAGGTCGCCGCCGAGGACCTGGACGAGGCCGAGCGGGAAGCGGTCTCGCTCGGAGCCCGGCCCCTGGACGTGGACGTGGAGGACGGCCCGCGCGACGCCCGGCTCTTCAGCGACCCGGCCGGACACTCCTTCACCCTCGCGGCGACCGGTCCTCTGCGCACCTGAGCCGGCACTGACAGACAAGATCCGAAGGAGACGGCCTGGGTCCTGTCGTCAAAGTGGCGCCGGTAGGGCGCCGCGGGCCAGGCGAGATTTTGCCGACAGGGCCTAGCGGGGCGGCTCCGTGCGGGACGCCAGCAGCAGGGCGATGTCGTCGGGCCGGTCGTCGGTGTTCCCGACCTCGTTGACCAGGCGGTCGGCCATGTCCGTCAGCGGGGACGGCCGGGCGGCGGCCAGCGCGAGCCGCAGCCGCTCCACGCCCACGTCGATGTCGACGCCGGGTTTCTCCACCAGCCCGTCGGTGTACAGGGCGAGCACCGAGCCCGCCGCGAGCCGCAGTTCCGTCACCGGGTAACCGGCGTCCGCGTCGATGCCGAGCACCACCCCGCCCGGCAGGTCCAACACGGTGGTGTGGCCGTCGGGTTCGCGCAGCAGCGGCTGCGGGTGGCCCGCCCGGACGGCGCGGGCCCGGCCCGAGACCAGGTCGATCAACACGTAACAGCAACTGGCGAACTGGCCCGGGTCGAGGTCGATCAGCAGCCGGTTGGTGCCCCGCATCACCTGTTCGGGGTCGTTGCCGCTCAGGGCGAAGGCCCGTACCGCGCTGCGCAGTTGGCCCATGGTCGCGGCGGCCGCCACCCCGTGCCCCTGAACGTCGCCGATGACCAGGGCCAGCATGTCCGGGCCCGTCTCGACGACGTCGTACCAGTCGCCGCCCACGTCCATCCCCGCGGTGCCGGGCAGGTACCGGCCGACCGTCACCACGTGGTCGCGCACCGGCAGCCGGTGGGGCAGCAGCGCCGCCTGGAGCCCGCGGGCCAACGTGGTCTCGCTGTCGTAGCGTCGGGCCCGCTCCAGGGCCTGGGCGATCAGGCCGGCCAGCGCCGTGAGCACCGTGCGCTCCTCGGGGCTGAAGCCGCGCGGCACGTCGAAACCGAGGATGCAGGAGCCCACCGGCCGGCCGGAGGCGATCAGGGGGAGGAAGGCGCGGGCCCCCACGTCGGCGTCCAGCGGGATCCCCGGGTACGCGGCGGCCAGGTGCTGCATGGACTCGAAGAACATCGGCCGACCCGTGGTCAGCGTCTCCACGCCGGGCAGCCGCACGTCCAGCCCGACCCCGTCGAACCGGTCGAGGAAACCCTGGGGGAAGCCGGTCTCCCAGGCCAGGTGCAGATGCCGTTCGTCGAGCAGGTAGATCGCCAACTGGCGCCCGCCGAAGGCCGGCAGCAACTCCTCGGTGACCACCGCCGAGACCTGGCGGGCCGTCATCGCCTCGGTCAGCGCGATCGCCAGGGCGACCGGCCGGTACAGCGCGGACGCCCGGTCGGCCGGAGAGCCGGCCAGGCCGGCGCCGGGGTACTGCACGGACCCGGGCGCGTAGGCGGGCGGTTTCGCGGCGCCGATCGTCACGGTCACCCCGCCGGGCCCGGGATGGAGCCCGACCGCGAGCCACTCACCGGACGGATGGGGACCGCGTCGCGCCGGGAAGTACACGGGGTCCGAGGCCAGGAACACGGCACGGAAGTGGTCCTCGTACGCCGGGTGCCCGAGCCAGGGGAGGGCCTCCCACAGCACCTTCCCGCGGGAGCCGTCGTCGATGCCGAGCATCGTGCGGGCCGCCGGGTTGAGGGAGACGATCCGGCCCTGCCGGTCCGTCGAGAGCACCGCCTGGGTGAGCCGGTCCAGGGCCTCCCGGGCGTCGTCGCCGGTCGCCGAGGGCGCCGGCACGGACACCGGGTCGTCCTCCCACAGCACCCGTGCCCCGGTCGCCGCGAGCGCGGCCAGCTTTGTCGCGAGCCGGTCCGCGGTGTGCCGCAGCCGCCTGCGATCGGCGGCGTCGACCGGCACGCCGGGGGTCGCGGGGCGCAGTACCAGCAGCACCCCGAACCGCTCGCCGCCGCCGGCGGTCACCGGCTCGTACAGCGAGGCGAAGGGGTACGGCAGCCCGGCCATCAGCTGGGGGAAGCGCCGCATCGCCGACTCGGCGTCGGAGAGGTGGACGGCCTGCCCGGACCGGTAGGCCTCCGCGACCGGGTACGGCCGGTTCATGTGCATCCGCCACCACGGCCGGAACAACTGCCCGGGCAGCCCGCACAGCGCGGCCATGCGCAGCAGCCCCTCCGTGCCGGAGCGCAGGTAGACGCCACCCGCGTACCCGCCGACGGCCTCCATGGCCTCCACGGCCGCCCGCGCGAGCACCCGGGCCGTGGCGTCGGTGGCGGGAGCGCCACTGTCCGGTCTGGCCGTCACACAGCCAGCATGCGCCCGAGCCGGCGCCCCCGCACACCCGTCGGCGCGGTCATCCGCGCGCCCGCTCCCGGTACCCGGCCACCACCGCGACCGCCGCGACCAGCAGGACCACCGCCACGGTGCGCAGCGCGACACCCATGGCCTCGGTGAAGGCGACCACTTGCGCGGGGTCCCGCGGATCGCCGTGGAAGCGGGAGGCCAATACCGTGCCCACCACCGCCACGCCCAGGGCCGCGCCGATCTCCCGGGCCGCCGTGTTCAGCCCGGACCCCAGCCCGGCCTGGTGCGCGGGCAGCTCCGCGACCACCGTCAGGGTCAGCGAGGGCGCGCACAGCCCCGTACCGACCGACAACACCAGCAGGTGGAGGGCGTACACCGCGTACGGAGTGTCCGCGTCGGCGGTGGACACCAGCAGCAGCCCCGCCCCGATCAGGCCCAACCCGACGCCGACCGGCAGTCGGGGCCCCGTGCGCTCTTGGAGCCGCGCCCCCAGCCGGGGGACCAGCGCCATGCCCACGGTCAGCGGGACGATCGCCAGGCCGGTGAGCGCGGGGGAGAAGCCCTTCGCGTACTGGAGGTACTGGGCGTTGACGAAGAACAGCGCGAACAGCCCGAAGAACGCCGCCCCGATCCCCAGCGTCCCGGCCCGCAGCTTCCGCGAGGCGAAGATCCGCGGGTCCAGCAGCGGGTGCGCGCCGCGCAACGCGTGCCGGGTGAACGCCGCCAGCAGCACCGCCCCCGCGCCGAAGGCGGACAGGACCCGCGCCGACGCCCAGCCGTGCCCGGGCCCCTCGATGATCCCGTAGACCACCCCGAACAGGGCCCCGGCCAGCAGCAGCGCACCGACGGGGTCGACGGAGGCGTCCGGACGGGAGGGCGTGCGGGGGACCGTACGGGCCACCGCGAGCGCGAGCAGCGCGGCGAGCGGGACCACGGCCCAGAACAGGGCCCGCCAGGTCAGGAACTCGCCCGCGAGACCACCGCCGACGTTGCCCGCCAGGCCCCCGAGGCCCGCGGACAGCGTCCAGGTGGCCAGGGCCCGGCCGCGCCGCTCGGGCGGGCTCAGGTGCACCAGGACGGACATGGTGGCCGGCATGATCAGCGCCGCGCCGGCCCCGCACAGACCGCGCCCGGCGATCAGTACGGCGGGATCCCCCGCGAGCGCGCTCAGCGCCCCGCCCGCGGCGAACAGGCCGAGCCCGGCGAGCAGGGCCCCCTTGCGGCCGTGGCGGTCACCGAGGGCCCCCGCCGGGATCAGCAGCGCCGCGAAGACGACGACGTACGCGTCCACCGCCCACAGCAGTTGGTCGGGGGTGGGTCTCAGGGGGGAGGCGGCGAGCTGCGGGATCAGCAGGTTCACGGCGGCGACCATGCCCTGGGCGACGAGCACACAGGCGCACAGGACGAGCAGGGCGGGGCGGGTGAGGGCGGGGGCGGCTGTGGCCCGGGACGGTTTCTGGGCATGCCGGAGCACGGCTCCTCCTGGAGTCGGTCGGTGTGGGGTGGGTGCTGCTCGGGCGGTCCGGCCGCCCTGAGGGGGCGGATCGTCCGCCCCGCTCACCGTAGGCTTGGCGTGACCTGCTTTCCAGTGCAACTTCTGCAAGGGATCAATGCGTGTGACGCAATCCGGGATGGACCTCAACCTGCTCGTGGCCCTGGACGTCCTCCTGGAGGAGTCGAGCGTGTCCCGCGCGGCCGCCCGTCTTCACCTGTCCGAGCCCGCCATGAGCGGCACCCTCGGCCGCATCCGCAAGGCCCTCGGCGATCCGGTCCTGGTCCGCGCCGGACGCACCATGGTGCCCACCCCGCACGCCCTCGCCGTCCACGGCGAGGTGCGGGCCGTCGTCGAACGGGCCCGCGCGCTCTTCCTCTCCGGCGGCCAGGTCGACCCGGCGACCCTGACCCGCACCTTCACCATCCTCGCGAACGACGCCTTCACGGCCGTGTCGGGCGCCGCCCTCTTCTCCCGGGTGACGAGCGAGGCGCCGGGAGTACGGCTGCGGTTCCTCTCCGAGAGCCACGTCGACGTGCCGGCGCTGCGGGAGGGCGTCGCCGACCTGGAGCTCACCGTCATCGACAGCCGCGCCCCCGAGGTGCGCGTCGAACACCTCGCCGACGAGCGGATGGTGGCGGTCGTCCGCGCGGGCCACCCCCTGCTCCGCGGCCGGATGACCGCACGCCGCTTCGCCGCCGCCGAGCACCTGATCGTCTCGCGCCGGGGCCGGCTCCAGGGGCCCGTGGACGCCGCCCTCGCCGAACAGGGCCTCACCCGGCGGGTACGGGGCAGCATGGGCACCTACCCCGCCTCCCTCTTCGTGCTCCGCGACACCGATCTGGTCGGACTGATCACCACGCAAGGCGCGCCACTGGCCCATGGGATGGGCCTGGAGACCTTCCCGGTGCCGCTGGAGCTGCCGACGCTGCCGTTCGGCATGGCCTGGCACGCCCGCCACGACGCCGACCCGGCGCACACCTGGCTGCGCGACCGCGCCCGCGACCTGATCACCTCGCAGGAGGCCCGCCTCCGGACGGCCGCGGTCGACCCGGGCCCGGCGCACTGACGGACCCACCGGGGCTCTGTCCCGTAATCGGTGGTAGCGGTGCGTAGTGATCACTGGAGGAGGATGCGGTGGCGGAGCAGGGGGAACCCGGCTCGGCCGTGCATCTGTCTCATGATCCTCTTGGTTCGCGTGTTGACGC
>NZ_JAPNLK010000141.1 GCF_026627505.1 Streptomyces sp. H27-H5
AAGCCTTTCAGCGCCGATGGTACTGCAGGGGGGACCCTGTGGGAGAGTAGGACGCCGCCGAACAATCATTGTGGGAAAGCCCCGCACCCTTCAGGGTGCGGGGCTTTTCTGCGTTCCAGACCCATTTCGGGTCAGGACGGTTTTCATCGGACCGGCCCGACGCGGTGGTGAACCCCGTCGGGCCTTCCGCCATGCATCTCAGTGTCGGGGCTACAGGCGGCCGGCGGCCTTGAGGGCGAGGTAGGCGTCGGCGAGTGCCGGGGCCAGGTCGTCCGGGGCGGCGTCGACGACGTGGACACCGTGGCGGGTCAACTGGTCCGCCGTGCGGTCGCGTTGAGAACGGGTCTGAGTGCCGGCAGCGGCCTCGTACACGGCGTCGACGCTGCCGCGGGCCGTGGTCATCTCCGCCACCCGGGGATCGGCGACCGAGGCCAAGACGACGGTGTGGCGTTGGGTCAGCTGCGGCAGCAGGGGAAGGAGACCCTCCTCGATCGGGGCGGCGTCCAGGGTGGTCAGCAGGACCACCAGGGAACGGCGCGGGGCGCTGCGCAGGACCATGGACACCAGGGAACGCGCATCGGTCTCGACGAGCTCCGCCTCCAGGGTCGCCATGGCGTTGACGAAGGCGGGCAGGGTGTCGGCGGCCGAGCGGCCCTGGACCTGGGCGCGCGGCCGGCGGTCGTGGGCCAACAGGTCCACCCGGTCACCGGCCCGGACGGCCAGGGCGGTCAGGAGGAGCGCCGCGTCCAAAGCGGAGTCCAGGCGGGGGGCGTCGCCGACGCGGCCCGCCGCCGTACGGCCGGTGTCCACGCAGATGAGGATGTGCCGGTCGCGCTCGGGGCGCCACGTACGGACGGCGACCTTGTTCTGGCGGGCGGTGGCCCGCCAGTCGATGCTGCGGGTGTCATCGCCCGGGACGTAGTCGCGCAGACTGTCGAACTCGGTGCCCTCACCGCGCGTCAGGACGCTGGTACGGCCGTCCAGTTCGCGCAGGCGGGCCAGCCGGGACGGGAGGTGCTTGCGGCTGGTGAACGGGGGCAGAACCCGGACCGTCCACGGGACGGTGTGGGTGCCCTGGCGGGCCAGCAGGCCCAGGGGACCGAGGGAACGGATCGTGACGCGGTCCGCCCGGCGGTCGCCGCGGCGGGTCGGGACCAGCCGGGTGGTCAGCCGGCGGCGTTCGCCCGGGGGGACCGACACGGTGTGGCGGGAGGCGGCGCTCTCGGTGCCCGGGCGCCAACTGCTCGGGGGCCAGGCGTCACGGACCCGGGCGCGAAGCTTGCGGGTGCCCGGGTTGGTGAGGGTGAGGTGGACGTCGGCGTGTTCGCCGAGGCGCACCGAGGTGTCGCCGGAGCGGGCCAGGGTGAGCGTGCGGACGGGCACCGCGAGGGTGTAGTCGAGCGCGCAGGCCAGGGCCAGGGGGCCGTTGGCCGCCAGCATCCCCGTCCAGCTCGGTTCGAGGATGCCGACGGGGATGCTGCCGAGTGCCGCGAGCAGGGCGGCGCGTCCGGTGAGGGCCATCAGCGCGGGACGGGGACGTGGGACAGGATCGCGGTGATGACGGCGTCGGCCGTGACGCCTTCCATCTCGGCCTCCGGGCGCAGTTGGACGCGGTGGCGGAGCGTGGGCAGGGCGAGGGCCTTCACGTCGTCGGGCGTCACGTAGTCGCGGCCGACGAGCCAGGCCCAGGCGCGGGCGGTGGCCAGCAGGGCGGTCGCGCCGCGCGGGGAGACGCCGAGGGTCAGCGACGGCGATTCGCGGGTGGCGCGGCAGATGTCGACGACGTACGCGGCGATCTCCGGGGAGACGGTGGTCGTCTCGACGGCCTTGCGGGCGGTTTCGAGTTCCGCAGGGCCGGCGACGGCGCGCAGACCGGCGGCGTGCAGGTCGCGCGGGTTGAAGCCGGCGGCGTGCCGGGTCAGGACGCCGATCTCGTCTTCGCGGGAGGGCAGCGGGACGGTCAACTTGAGCAGGAACCGGTCCAGTTGCGCTTCCGGGAGGGGGTACGTGCCCTCGTACTCGACCGGGTTCATCGTCGCGGCGACGAGGAACGGCTCGGGCAGCTTGCGGGGCACGCCGTCGACGGTGACCTGGCGCTCCTCCATCGCTTCGAGGAGGGAGGACTGGGTCTTCGGGGGCGTGCGGTTGATCTCGTCCGCGAGGAGGAGATTCGTGAAGACCGGGCCGTTCTGGAACGAGAACTCGGCGGTGCGGGCGTCGTAGACCAGCGAGCCCGTGACGTCACTGGGCATCAGGTCGGGGGTGAACTGGACTCGCTTGGTGTCGAGTTCGAGGGACGCGGCGAGGGCGCGGACCAGAAGGGTCTTCGCGACGCCGGGGACGCCTTCGAGGAGGACGTGACCCCGGCACAGGAGCGCGACGACGAGACCGGTGACGGCGGAGTCCTGGCCGACCACGGCCTTTCCGATCTCGGTGCGGAGCGCTTCCAGTGAGGAACGGGCGCTGTCCGTGGTGGCCGTCATGAGGTGCGGACCTCTCTTTCGAGGGCGTCGAGGTGGTCGGCGAGCGCGACGAGTGCCGCGTCGTCGGCGGGGGTGGTGCCGAAGAGGAGGGCGGTGAGGTCCTGGGCGCCGTCCGCGGAGAGGCGGGCGGACACGGCGGGGACCAGATTGCCGGGTTCGTGGGCCTGGACGGCCGGTACGCCGACCAGCGAGGCGAGACGTTCCCGGGAGGCGGCGCGCAGCACGGTGGCGGCGCGGTCGCGGGCTCCGGACTGGCGGTAGAGGCGGGCACGGCCCTCGGTGGCCTCGGAGGCGCGGACGGCGACGGGCAGTTTCTCGGTGACGAGGGGGCCGAGCCGGCGGGCGCGCCAGAGGGCCGCGAGCACGGCGGCGACGAAGAGTTGGAGCAGGGCCCAGCCCCAGCCGGCCGGGATGAGGTCGAAGAGGGACTTCTCCTCGGCGGAGGGCTCGGTCTCGCCGCTCTGGTCGGCGAGGCCCGGCAGGTACCAGACGAGTTCCGTTCGGGAGCCGAGGAGTTGCAGGGCCAGGGAGGCGTTGCCCTGCTCGGCGAGCTCCCGGTTGAGCAGGATCGACTCGGAGCCGAGGAGGACGGTGTCGCCGCCCTTGGTGGTGCCGGGGAGCACGAGGAGGGTGGGGTGGCCGTCGCTGGGGTAACAGGCGACCGCCCCCGGGAGGTCGGTGGTGTAGCGGAGGCTGTCACCGGTGGCGGCGCGGCCCGCGGACACGGCGGCCGGCAGGGAACAGCCGGGGTCCAGGTTCTCCTGGCCGGCGTACGAGGCGGTGCGTACGCCGGGGGCCAGGTCGGTGAGGCTGCGGCCGCCGGCGCCGAGGAGGACCGTGCGGCCGCCGGAGAGGTCCATGGCGGAGCGCAGGGTGCCGCGCGGGGTGTCGCCGAGCACGTCCGGGTCGGTGACCAGGAGGGTGGTGTCGGGGCCGGCCGCGGCGGCGGCCTCGGCGGCGGTGGTCACGACGCGGGTGGTGACGCCGCGTTCCCCGAGGAGTTCGGCGACGGCGCGGCTGCCGTACGGGTCGGCGGAGCGGGGGTCGAGGTAGCCGTGACGTTCCTCGGACTGGAGGGCGGCCAGGGTGACGGCGCCGACGAGCAGGACGCCGGTGGCGATCAGGAAGCCGCGGGCGCGGACCCACCACAGGGCGCCGCCGGTCGCCGCGCCGCCCGACGGGGTGCGGGGGACGTCGGCGGCGGGGTCCTTGGCGGGGCCGGGGGCGCCGGTCGGGCTCGGGGCGGTGGTGCCGGTCATGCCGTGGGTCCCGTCAGGAGCGGCTTGGCGCGTTCCAGGGTGATGTCGAGGGTGCGCAGGCGGTCGTAGGTGTCGGGATCGCCGGCGCGGCCGCCGTAGGTGACGTCGTCGAAGGCGCGGGCCGCCGCGCGGAGGTCCGCCCCGTGGTCCGGCAGGGAGACGGCGGCCTCGGTGGCGGCCTCGTCGGCGGTGCGGCCGGGGCGCGGGTCCAGGAGGGTGCGTTCCTCCAGGGAGCGGACGACGGCCCGCATGCGTTCCTGGACGGCCTCGGTCCAGCGGCCCGCGGCGGCGTGGGCGTCGGCGGTCGCCCGGTGGTCGGCGGCGCTGCGGAGGCCGTCGTCGAAGAGGAGTCCCGGGCCGGCCGCGGTGCGGCGGGGGGAACCGAGGCGCCACCACAGGGCGGCGACGGCCAGCACGATCAGGACGAGGACGGCGAGCAGGCCGAAGCCGCCTCCGGGGGTCGCCCCGGAGGCGGAGTCGAGGAAGTCGCCCAGCCACTCCCAGAACCGGTCGAAGGCGCGCTGGATCAGGCCCGGGTCGTTGCGGTGGTACGCCGCCTTGGACAGTTCGCGTTCGGCGGCCTCGCGGGCTGCGTCGCGCGGCGTCGTCAGCGGTGGCGTCTCGGCGCCGGGCAGCAGGGCCGCGGCGCCGATGGTGATGAGTCCCCCCGTGCTCATCGGTCCGTCAGCCCCCGTGGCCCGGGGCGGCGCCCGGGTGCGGGTCGGTGGCGGGGGTGTCGACTCCGGCGGCCCGGGCGAGGTCCAGGTCGAGGGCCTCGCGGCGGATGCGCTGGTCGACGTAGAGCAGGACGGTGACGCCGGCCTGGATCGGCATGGTGATCGTCTGCGCGATGATCAGGGCGACGCCGCCGAGGATCAGGAAGCCCCAGGAGCTGGAGGCGGTGCCGTCCATGACGCTGTCGAGGCCGTTGCCGAAGGCGAAGACGCCGATCATCGAGAGCGGGTAGTAGATGATCCCCGTGATGATCGCGGTGATGAGGCCGGTCAGCAGGGTGATGCCGAAGATGCGCCACCAGGAGCCCTTGACGAGCTTCCAGGAGCGGGCGATGGCCTTGAAGACGGTGCTCTTCTCCAGCATCAGCGCGGGCGAGGCCAGGCTGAGGGCGATGCCCAGCCAGACGGCGACCGGGGCCACCACGAACAGCGTCAGGAACGCCAGGCCGATGCTCTTGAAGAGGATGGCGGGCAGGATCAGCACGCCGACGGCCACGACCAGCGCGAGGCCCAGCAGCAGGGTGAGTCCGATCAGGCGCGGCAGTTGCGAACGGGATTCGCGCCAGGCGGTGGCGACGCTGGAGCGTTGGCCGAGGATCGCCCGACTGAAGATCATCGTGAGCATGGCCGTGGCCAGGATCGTGCCGAGGATCTGGACGAGGTAGGTGGCGCTCGTCAGCGCCATGTATCCGGCGACGTCACCGACGGACACGTCGATCGCCGAACCGCCGCGGGGGTACGTCTCCAGGTCCTCCAGGACGTACTTCTGCACGAGCACGCCGACGACCTGGACGATCACGGCCACGAGCAGGGTGATCGGCAGGACCGAGCGCCAGTGGCTGCGCATGGTGCTGACGGCGCCGTCGAGGATCTCGCCGAGGCCCAGGGGGCGCAGCGGGATGACACCGGGCTTGGCGGCGGGCGGCGGGCCCCAGGGGGCTCCGGGGTGGCCGTACGGGCCGCCGTAGTGGCCGCCGTAGGGGGATCCGTACGAGGGGCCGCCCGGGGCGCCGGGCTGTTGGCCGGGGGCTCCCCAGCCGGGGCCCTGCGGGGGCTGGGGGGCCTGCGCGGGGGTCGGTGCCTCGGTGCCGGGGCTCGACCACTGGCCGGGCGGCGGCTGGGTGGCGGACCAGCGGGGGTCGTCGGAGGGCTGTGCGGGCCGTGCGGGCGGCGGTGTGCCGCCTGCGCCCTCGCTGCCGGAGCCCTGGCTCCCCTGGCCGCCCTGACCGCTGCGGTCGTCGGAAGGGGAGGATCCGGGCGTAGCCCAGCCCGGAGAGTCGTTCATGTCGCTCCTTCACGTGCGTCTGCTGCGGCGGGGGCGCTGGTTTGGCTGCCATCGTGCCACGTGGGAACGTCGAGCGGACCGGCCCTCCCCCGGAATCCGAGCCGCTCGCGCCTTCAATTGTCGCTCGGATCCGGGGCAGACTGGTCGCCCTGATCACCACGCAGGTCCGAGGGGCGATTTCCAGCCCTTTTGGCTGTGGGACAGCTCACCGCCAGGTAACGATTAGCTAATGGGATGATGTCAAGCATGAAGGGACGAGTCCTTGTCGTCGACGACGACACCGCGCTGGCCGAGATGCTCGGCATTGTGCTGCGTGGAGAAGGTTTTGAGCCGTCGTTCGTAGCTGACGGTGACAAGGCGCTGGCTGCCTTTCGGGAGGCGAAGCCGGATCTGGTCCTGCTCGACCTCATGCTGCCCGGACGGGACGGCATAGAGGTCTGCAGGTTGATCCGGGCGGAGTCGGGAGTGCCGATCGTCATGCTCACGGCCAAGAGCGACACGGTCGATGTGGTGGTGGGCCTCGAATCCGGGGCCGACGACTACATCGTCAAGCCGTTCAAGCCGAAGGAGCTGGTGGCCCGCATCCGAGCCCGCCTGCGCCGGTCGGAGGAGCCCGCGCCCGAGCAGCTGACCATCGGTGACCTGGTCATCGACGTGGCCGGCCACTCGGTCAAGCGCGACGGTGCGTCCATCGCCCTGACCCCGCTGGAGTTCGACCTGCTGGTCGCCCTCGCGCGCAAGCCCTGGCAGGTGTTCACCCGTGAGGTGCTGCTGGAGCAGGTCTGGGGCTATCGGCACGCCGCCGACACCCGGTTGGTCAACGTGCACGTACAGCGACTGCGCTCCAAGGTCGAGAAGGACCCGGAGCGGCCCGAGATCGTCGTGACGGTGCGCGGTGTCGGCTACAAGGCCGGGCCGAGCTGAGATGAAGGCCGGCATGCCCCGGGGAGGCCCCCGCAGGGGGGTCCTGCGGGGCGGCCGGCTGCTCCGGGACGGAGCACCCGGCGGCCCTGTGCTGCGGCTGTTCGTGCACCTCGCACGACGGCCGCTGCTTCCGGCTGTCCGGATCTGGCGGCGCAACATCCAGCTCCGGGTGGTCGCGGCGACCCTGCTGATGTCGCTCGGCGTGGTCCTCGCGCTCGGTTTCGTCGTCATCGCCCAGGTCAGCAAGGGGCTCCTCGACGCCAAGGAGGAGGCCGCCCAGAGCCAGGCCGCGGGAGGCTTCGCGGTCGCACAGGAGAAGGCCAACACGCCGTTCGCGGCGGACGGGCCCGACGCGAACGACAACAAGGTCGGGCGCGACGCCAGCACCTGGATGAACTCCCTCGTCAAGCAGCTGGCCAGTGGTGGCCAGACCGCCTTCGAGGTCGCCGCGCTCGGCGCCGGCACCGGCGAGGAGAGCGGCCCCGGTCCGGGAGCCCAGGGAGTCAAGGGCGCCCGCGCCTCCGGCAACGTCGATCCGACGGCCAGCGTCCCGGCCTCGCTGCGGCGGGCCGTCAACCACGCCACCGGCACGTTCAAGACGTTCTCCCAGATCCGCTACACCGCGGGCGCCGAGGAGAAGGCGCCCGAGCCCGCGCTGGTCATCGGCAAACGCCTGACCGACATCAACGGGGCCCCGTACGACCTGTACTACCTCTTCCCGCTCAGCCAGGAAGAGGAATCCCTCAACCTGATCAAGGTCACGATCGCCACCGCCGGGGTGTTCGTCGTCGTACTGCTCGGCGCGATCGCCTGGCTCGTCGTGCGCCAGGTCGTCAACCCCGTGCGGATGGCCGCCGGGATCGCGGAGCGGCTCTCCGCCGGGCGGCTCCAGGAGCGGATGAAGGTCACCGGCGAGGACGACATCGCCCGTTTGGGCGAGGCCTTCAACAAGATGGCCCAGAACCTCCACACCAAGATCCAGCAGCTGGAGGACCTCTCCCGGATGCAGCGGCGGTTCGTCTCGGACGTCTCGCACGAGCTGCGGACCCCGCTCACGACCGTCCGCATGGCCGCCGACGTCATCCACGACGCGCGCGTCGACTTCGACCCCGTCACCGCGCGCTCCGCCGAGCTCCTCGCCGGACAGCTCGACCGGTTCGAGTCGCTGCTCGCCGACCTGCTGGAGATCAGCCGGTTCGACGCGGGCGCCGCCGCGCTGGAGGCGGAACCCATCGACCTGCGCGAGGTCGTCCGCCGGGTCATCGACGGCGCCGAGCCGCTCGCCGAGCACAAGGGCAGCCGGATCCGTGTCCTCGGCGACACCCAGCCCGTCATCGCCGAAGCCGACTCGCGGCGCGTCGAGCGGGTCCTTCGCAACCTCGTCGTCAACGCCGTGGAACACGGCGAGGGCCGCGACGTGGTGGTGCGGCTCGCGTCCGCGGGCGGGGCCGTCGCCGTCGCCGTACGGGACTACGGGGTCGGACTCAAGCCGGGCGAGGCCACCCGCGTGTTCAACCGCTTCTGGCGGGCCGACCCGGCCCGCGCCCGCACCACCGGCGGGACCGGCCTGGGCCTGTCGATCGCCGTCGAGGACGCCCGGCTGCACGGCGGCTGGCTCCAGGCCTGGGGCGAGCCCGGCGGCGGCTCGCAGTTCCGGCTCACCCTGCCCAGGACCGCCGACGAACCGCTGCGCGGATCCCCGATCCCGCTGGAGCCGGAGGACTCGCGGTCCAACCGGGCCAGGGCCGCCGCCGAGGCCGCGGGCCGCGGCGACGCCCGCGGCAACGGCGACGGACGCCGGCAGGGCGGTCCGGGCGCCTCCACCGCCGAGCGTTCCGCGATACCGCCGCGCTCGGCCGTCGCCGGAGCCGTGCCGGTGCCCGCGGACCCCACGGCGCTGCCCGGCAACGGAGCGCGCGTCGTCGCCCGGCCGGCCGACCAGGCAACCCAGGAGGATGGATCCGGTGGACGCTGAGCGCGAGCCCGCGGGCGCACGGGCGCCGCGGCGGGGCACCGCACGGGCCGGCGTCGCCGTCGGCGCGGTCGGGCTGCTGCTGGCCGGCTGCGCCTCCATGCCCGACCGGGGCGAGGTCCGCGAGGTGCGAGCCTCGCAGGGCGTCGACTCGCAGGTGCGGGTCTTCGGCGTGCCGCCGGCCGACAAGGCCAGCCCGACCGACATCGTCGACGGCTTCCTGGAGGCGATGACCAGCGACGATCCGCAGCTGGAGACCGCCCGCAAGTACCTCACCGACGACGCGGCGAAGAACTGGAAGCCCGGCTCGACCGTCACCGTGCTCTCCGCCGGCCTCGACCGGTTCCCCGTCCAGGGCGACAAGGAGTCCGAGGGGCACCGCTGGAAGGTCACCGGCAAGAAGCTGGCGACCGTGGACGAGCGCAGCGCCTACCAGCCGGAGACCGGCGGCGGCCGCTACGAGGAGTACCTCCAGCTGGTCAAGTTCAAGGACCAGTGGCGGATCGCGACGCCCCCCAGCACCCTCGTGCTCAGCGAGTCCGACTTCCAGCGCATCTACAAGCCCGTCAACAAGTACTACTTCGGCGACGGGACGCTGGTCAACGACCCGGTGTACGTGCGCCAGCGCAGCGATCCCGACTCGCGGATGGACCCGACCACCCAGACCGTGCAGTCGTTGCTCGCCGGTCCCTCCAAATGGCTCGGGCCGGTCGTCACCACCAGCTTCCTGACCGGGACGGAACTGGCCCCGGGCACCAAGTCGCTCTCCCTGGACGGCCAGAACACGCTGCGCGTGCCGCTCAAGCTCGACAACAAGGCCGCGCACGTCCCGCAGTCGCAGTGCCAGAAGATGGCCACCCAACTCCTCTACACCATCAAGGACCTGACGGCCTCCCGGCTGGACCGGGTCGAACTCCAGCGCGCCGACGGCAAGACCACGCTGTGCTGGGTGACGCGCGCCTCCGCCGCGCCGCTGGCCAACCGGGTGCCGAGCCAGGTGCACCAGTACTACGTGGACAAGGACTTCCGGCTCGTCCGGATGTCGCTCAACGTGGCCGCGGAGGAGCAGCAGCCGCAGGAGAAGCCCGAGTCGGTGCCCGGACCGTTGGCCACCGCGGCCACGTTCAAGGTGGGCTCCGCCGCCGTCACCTACGACGAGAAGCGGGCCGCGGTGGTCTCCGAGGACGGTCGCGGGCTCCACGTGGTCAACATGACGACCGCCGGCCCGATGCCACCGGCGCTGCTGACCAGCAAGGGCAGGCTGTCCGCGCCCAGTTGGGACGCGCACGGCGACCTGTGGGTCGCGGACCTCGATCCGCAGAACCAGGGGTTGTGGCGGGTGCCCGGCGGTACCGGCACCCCGCACAAGGTCGACGTCGCGGGCCTGGACGACGGGAAGATCACCGGACTGAAGGCCTCCCCGGACGGGGTGCGGATCGCGCTGCTCGTCCAGAAGGGCGACGACCGCAAGAACCTGTACGTCGGTCGGATCGAGCGGCCCGAACGCAAGGGCGACGTCTCGCCCGTGTCGGTGCGCGAACTGCGCCCGGCGGCCCCGCAGATGGCGGACGTGATGGCGATGAGCTGGGCGCCGCGCGGCAGGCTGCTGGTCGTGGGCAAGGAGAACGGCGGGATCACGCAGGCCCGCTACATGCTCGCCGACGGCTCGATGGTGGCGGCGAGCCTGCCCGGAGCGGCCGGCCTGACCGGGATCGGGGCGTACGAGGACGAGGCGCAGCCCGTGGTGGCCTCCTCCGACGAGGACGGCATCGTGTGGCTGCCGCCGGGTGCGCAGTGGCGCACGGTGGCGGCCGGCGGCCGGGCCCCGGTCTACCCGGGCTGACCCGGTCGGTTCCGGGGCCGACGCGGCGTCGGGCTGATCCTTCCGGCTGCCCGGCTGCCCGGTGGTTGTCCACAGGGGTGGCGGCCGGCCGGGCCGCGCCGGCAGGGTCGCGGTGTGCGGGTGCCTCGGGTGCGGGAGTGGTGGCGGGAGCTGTCCGGGCTGGTCCTGCCGGTGGACTGCGCCGGCTGCGGGGCGGCGCGGGTGTCGGTGTGTCCGGAGTGCCTGGAGGCGCTCGGAGGGGCCGGTGCGGGCCGGGTACGGCCGTCGCCGGCGCCCCCGGGACTGCCCGCGGTGCACGCGGGCGCGGTGTACGCCGACGCCGTCCGCGAGATCGTACTGGCCCACAAGGAGCGGGGCGCGCTGCCCCTGGCCGGCCCGCTCGGGGCCGCCCTCACGGCCGCCGTGCTGCTGTCGCTGCCGGGTGGGGCCGGCGGTGGGGCGGCGGGGACGTCGGGCGAGGTGGTTCTGGTGCCCGTGCCCTCCGCGCGACACCGGACCCGGGCCCGCGGGCACGATCCCGCGCGCAGGATCGCGCTGGCCGCGTCGGCGGGTCTGCGCGGGAAGGGGGTTCCCGCGCGCGTGGTGCCCGCGCTGAGGCTGCGCCGGCGGGTGGCGGACCAGGCGGACCTCGGGGCGCGGGAACGCCGGGAGAACGTCGCCGGCGCCCTCGCGGCGGGACCGGCCGGGGTGCGGTCGGCGGCCGGGGCGCGGATCGTGGTGGTGGACGACCTCGTCACGACCGGGGCGACGCTGGCGGAGGCGTCCCGGGCGCTGCGAGCAGGCGGTCTGTGGCCGGTGGCAGCCGCGGTGGTCGCGGCCCCCGCGGACTCGTTCGTACCCGCGGAGTCTTTCGTTCGGATTCGGTCGACAACCCGTGTGGGACGAAAAACTCGCGAATAGTTCAGGAACTGCCGGGGAAGGCGCATCGTTGCAGGTAGTAAGAGGGAAGCACCACCTGAACGGAGGTAGGTTCCGGTAGCGGGTGCCGACAACCGGCATTGAGGGATATGTTCGGTTGTGAGGAACTGGCGATCCTTGGGCCCCATGCCATCGGAGCACCAGGCCGCCCGTTTTCGGGATCTTTTTGGGATCTTCGGTCAGAGGGTGTCCCTCTACTCCGAAGTCGGTGGGATGTAGATCTTGCCGATGGGGGAGGAGGAGGTGAAAGTCGCCAAGTCCGAGGCTCCGGTGAACACCGGGGTCTGGTGCGAAAGGGAGACACTTCGCCCCTGGTGGCGGAGTTATCCGGGAACGGAGTTCTGCGTGGACATCGTCGTCAAGGGCCGCAAGACCGAAGTGCCCGAGCGGTTCCGCAAGCACGTGGCAGAGAAGCTGAATCCCGAGCGGATCCAGAAGCTCGACGCCAAGGTGATCAGCTTGGACGTCGAGGTGTCCAAGGAGCACAACCCGCGGCAGGCCGACCGTTCCGACCGCGTGGAGATCACACTGCACTCGCGGGGCCCCGTCATTCGGGCGGAAGCCGCAGCCGCCGACGCGTACGCGGCGCTGGACCTGGCTCAGGACAAGCTGGAGGCCCGGCTGCGCAAGCAGCACGACAAGCGGTACACCCGCCGCGGCAACGGCCGGCTGTCCGCGGCCGAGGTCGCCGACGTCGTGCCGGGCGTCGCGCAGCTCGACGGCAACGGCGAGCTCGTCACGGACGAGGCGACCGACGGAGTGCCGACCACCAAGGTCGGACCCCTCGACGTGCAGGGCGAAGGCCCCCTGATCGTCCGGGAGAAGACCCACTCGGCGTCGCCCATGTCGCTGGACCAGGCTCTGTACGAGATGGAGCTGGTGGGTCACGACTTCTATCTGTTCGTCGACTCCGAGACCAAGCTGCCCAGCGTCGTCTACCGGCGCCACGCCTATGACTACGGCGTCATCCACGTCAACCCGGACGGTGCCTCCAGCGCGGAGGAGCCGCGCGGCGGCGCGGGTGGATCGCTCGGCGGCTGACCACTCGACCCTTGCCCTCGTGGGACGCCTGCGGGCGTCCCGCGAGGGCACCCGTACGGCTCGTATGAGCCGGCCGGGTCCTCGTCGGGCCCCCTCCCGGTGCCGCGGGCATGGAATCATGGCGAGCGGTCAAGCGGCGGCCGACCCCGTCGGGTTGGACCGGCAGCTCAGCACATGCAGGGGGAGGAACGATGGCGGACAGCTTCGGGCCGGTGCGCGGTGACGACGGCGCGGGCTGTCGTGAGGTGGGGCGGGGGACGCGCGGTGACGGCGTCGCCGGTTCCGGTGAATCCGGTGACACGGCGGGGGAACCCATTCGGGTGCTCGTGGTCGACGACCACGCACTCTTCCGGCGCGGGCTGGAGATCGTCCTCGCGCAGGAGGAGGACATCCAGGTCGTCGGCGAGGCCGGTGACGGCGCGGAGGCGGTGGACAAGGCCGCCGACCTGCTGCCGGACATCGTGCTGATGGACGTGCGGATGCCCCGGCGCGGCGGGATCGAGGCGTGCACGTCGATCAAGGAGGTCGCCCCCTCCGCGAAGATCATCATGCTGACGATCAGCGACGAGGAGGCCGACCTCTACGACGCGATCAAGGCGGGCGCGACGGGATACCTCCTCAAGGAGATCTCCACGGACGAAGTGGCCACGGCCATCCGGGCCGTGGCGGACGGCCAGTCGCAGATCAGCCCCTCGATGGCGTCGAAGCTGCTCACCGAGTTCAAGTCGATGATCCAACGGACGGACGAGCGGCGGCTCGTGCCGGCGCCGAGGCTCACGGACCGGGAGCTGGAGGTCCTGAAGCTGGTCGCCACCGGGATGAACAACCGCGACATCGCGAAGGAACTGTTCATCTCGGAGAACACCGTGAAGAACCACGTGCGGAACATCCTGGAGAAGCTGCAACTGCACTCCAGGATGGAGGCCGTGGTGTACGCGATGCGGGAGAAGATCCTGGAGATCCGCTAGCCGGTCGCGCGGGCGTGCCCCCGCGGGCGCGCCCTACAGGGCGGCCAGTTCCGCCGTGACGGCCGCCGCCTCGGCCGCGGTGCCGGCGCGCTCGACGCGCACCGTGTCACAGCCGACCCAGGAGGCCGCCTCGCGCAGCGCCTCGGCCATGGGACGGGCGGCTGCGGGATCGGTCAGGGAGAGCTGGCGGGCCACCAGGGTCGTGCCCTCCCGGGCGGGGTCCACCCGGCCCCGGAGCCGCCCGCCGGCCAGCAACGGCATGGCGAAGTACCCGTGTATCCGCTTGGGTTTGGGCACGTACGCCTCCAGGCGGTGCGTGAACCCGAAGATCCGCTCGGTGCGCGGTCGGTCCCAGACCAGGGAGTCGAACGGCGAGAGCAGCGTCGTGCGGTGCCGGCCCCGAGGAACCGACCCCAGTGCGGCCGGGTCGGCCCAGGCCGGCTTGGACCAGCCCGCCACCTCCACCGGAACCAGACCCGACTCCTCGACCACCGCGTCGAACTGGGCTCCCCCCAGGCGGTGGTAGTCCGCGATGTCCGCGCGGGTCCCGACGCCCAGCGACCGGCCGGCCAGCGCCACCAGCCGGCGCAGGCACTCGCGGTCGTCCAGGTCGTCGTGGAGCAGGGCGTCCGGGACGGCCCGCTCGGGCAGGTCGTACACGCGTTTCCAGCCACGTCGCTCGGCGCAGACCACCTCGCCCGTGTCGAGCAGCCACTCCACCGCGATCTTGGTCTCGGACCACTCGAACCACTCGCCGCCGTTCTTGGCGCCGCCCAGCCCGGTGGAGGTGAGCGGACCCTCGGCCCGGAGCCGGTCCAGGACCGTCCTGGTCGAGCGCTCCTTGTCCTGGAGGACGTGCCAGCGGTGGCCGCGCGCCCGTCGGGCGCGACGGCGGAACGCGAAGTGCGGCCACTCCTCGATCGGGAGGATGCAGGCGGCGTGCGACCAGTACTCGAAGGCGTGCCGGTCCGACCAGTACGCCGCCTCCACGGCGGGCCGGCCGACCGCGCCCAGGCGTGCGTACGGGATCAGTTCGTGCGAACGCGCCAGGACGGAGATCGTGTCCAGCTGGACCGCGCCCAGGTGGCGCAGGACGCCCCGGACACCGCCCCGGCGGTCGGGCGCGCCCAGGAAACCCTGCGCGCGCAGCGCGATCCGGCGGGCCTCGTCGGCGGACAGGGACACGGTCGGCGGCGGCACGGTCGTCATCCCCGAACCCTAGTGCTGCTCCGCGAAAGTTCGTGGAGGGGGGTTCAGGCTTCCTGGAGGGGGCTGGCGGCGTAGGTCCACTTGAAGGGGCGGGCGGTCTCGTTCCGTTTGATCATGTAGTCGTCCATCTTGGCG
>NZ_JAPNLK010000142.1 GCF_026627505.1 Streptomyces sp. H27-H5
CCACCGTGTGCCGGACCGAAGCCGGGTCGTCCGAGGACCGCTTCCCGCAGGATGCCTGCGCGCTCACACAGCGTCACCAATCCAGCCACGCCCAACCGGCAAAGGACCTGCGACGCGCTGCACTAGCCGCGGACCGCACGAGGGCGATCAACCGGATGCGCGCCCGGATGCTGGAGTACTTCCCCGCCCTGGAACGGGCTTTCGACTACAGCACTTCCAAGGCCTCGCTGGTGCTGCTGACGGGATACCAGACCCCGGCGGCCCTGAGACGGATCGGCAAGAACCGTCTCGCGGTCTGGCTGAAGAACCGCAAGGTCCGCAACTCCCAGCTCGTCGCAGCCACCGCCGTCGCAGCCCAGCACACCGCCGTCCCCGGTGAGAAGCTGGCCGCCACCGCAGAAGACCCGCAGTAGTCGACGGCAGTAGCGGCGTGGTCTGCGCATGTTGCCGCTGATGCGTCCGGAGTCCTTGGGGACAGGGGCCAGGCCGGCGACACCGGCGAGGCGGTCGGGGCTGCCGAATACGCTCATGTCTCCGCCGGCGTGGGCGATGAACTCAGCGCCCAGGACGGTGCCGATGCCGGGCATGCTCAAGACGACCTCGGCGTGCCGGTGGTCACGAAACCGGCCCTCGATCAGGGCGTCGGTCTCGGCGATCTCCTCATCGAGGGCCGTCACCTCCCTCGCGAGCTTGGCCACTACACATGTCAGCCCAGGTCGCCGCCCGATGCTGCTCCAAGTCGTTCTACGAACGCAAGAGAGCCGAAGGGAAGACCCACAAACAGGCCGTCATTGCCCTCGCGCGCCGCCGTCTGAACGTTCTGTGGGCCCTCATACGCGACAGCCGAACCTTTGAGATCACCGCGCCGCCGAGCCCCGTCCCACTGGGCTGACACGCCCACAACAAGTCACCAGCCGAGCTTGACAACTACATTGGGAATCAGTAGAGGCTGCGTGCGCCAGGGATGGTGATCGTCTTGGTGGGCTTCCCGCTGGGGGGCCTACGGCTTCGGCTTTGGTGATGACTCCCGCCTTCGACGACTCGCCCGAAGGCGACGTGATTCGGCCTGTAGCCGTGCCAGCGCCGCCGGGGGAGCGGTGACCGGGCGGGTCGCCGCCCGGTCATCCGGTGGTGCCGGCCGCGGTCTGTTCTGCGGCCCTGCATCGCAGTACGTCTTCCACGCGGGCCCGCCACAGCCCCAGTCTTCTGACGCAGAGCGGCGTTCTCCGCCTCGATCGGCGTCGCCGACTCCGCGGAGACTTGGGCACGGTGCCCCCGCGGCCGGCTCGCGCCAGCCGCCCTGATCCAATTCCGCAGAGTCTCCGGGTTGATCCCCAGATCGGCGGCGATCTGCCGGATCGTCGCTCCCGGCCGCGACTCATACAGCGCGACCGCGTCCGCCCTGAACTCCGGCGGGTAGTTCTTCATGACCACGAGATGTCCGTCCTCAGATCCACATGATCCAGTGTCTCGTGTGTCCAGGATCCAGGGTCAAGGCCCCGGCCGGACTCTGTGGGCGCGGAACACGACACGGGGTGCAGGCGCGGCGTGACGAATCCGTTCGAGTCGCCTTTAGGTGGCGGGCTACTTGATGAGGGCGTTGGCTGCGATGACGGTCAGGCCGATCGTGGCGTCCGCCAGTCCGATGAGGAGCGTGGAGCGGATGCGGTGGCCGACTCGGGCTGCCACGAAGGCGCCCCAGCCGAAGAGCAGGGCCGTGTTCAGCCCCAGCCCTACGGCCGTCACTGTGTAGGACTCCCAGTTAGCGATTCCGGCGGCGACCAGGAGCAGGACGGTGGGGAGGACGGCCGCGACCATCGGCCACTCGTTCCACAGGGCATGGGAAAGCAGCCGCCATCGGTGAGTAGCGCCCCCTTCGTGGTGGGTGGCCATGTGGTGGGAGTAACCGTGCGCGAGGCTGGCAGCGACCGCGGTCACCAGTACCCAGCTGGCGTCGTAGAAAGGGGTGTAGTCCTGGTTCGTCTGATCCAGTGCGGCGAGCAGAGCGCTGGCCAGCACCGTTCCGTAGACTCCGCCGAACATCCAGTCGGCGCTCCGGCGGGGCGCGGGCGGTGGTGCAATGCCGGAGACGGGTTGCGGGCGCTGTTGCTGGGTCACGCGAGATCCTCTGTCACGCTATGGGCTGGTTTGACTAGGTCGCCACCCTAGCGGGATCCCGTGTGAGGGCGCGATCAGTAGTAGATGATCAGCCGGGCAATGCCTGCCGAGCGCAGTCGTATGTCAGGACGAAGACACCCGGGCGAGGTTTGGTGTTTCCGGGGGGCGGGGGGCGGTGAGCAGGAAGAGTTGGCTGGCTGCGGGCGCTGGCGCGGAAGTCCAAGAGCCTTGGTCCACCCGCATGGCGCGTGTTGACCTGTAGGGAGTGGTCTGTCATGGACATGCTGAAAATGGATGGGTGGGGCCGACCGATGAAAAGCCCGCCGTAGCGGCCGCTTGGCGGGCCGGGGGGCCGGGGTGGTTGTGGAGGAGCTGGTGAGGGCCTGGGCGCCCGGAGTGGGCGGGTGCGGCGCAGGTCCTGGGCGGGGGCGCGGGCCTGCTCGGCTTTCCCTCTTTCGGGGTCATGACCTCTGGCCGCCGGGGTCGTTGAATGTGAGGATGCCTTCTGAGCGGATGCATCCGAGAGTGCTGGGCGGCCGAGACGACCATGGTTGGGCCTCGTCTCGGCCGCTGGCAGTTGCGCAGGAAAGTGAGGCGCTCATCGACCAGATAGTCGCGGCGGTCGGGGCCGGATGACAGCAGACGACTCCTTCGGCCGTCTCGATGACGACGATTTCCCCGCCTACACGATGGGCCGGGCCGCCGACATGCTCGGCACCACCCAGAGCTTCCTCCGCGCGATCGGCGAGCACCGCCTGATCACCCCGCTCCGCTCCCCGGGCGGCCACCGCCGCTACTCCCGCTACCAGCTACGCATCGCCGCCCGCGCCCGTGAACTCGTCGACCAGGGAACCCCCGTCGAGGCCGCGTGTCGGATCGTCATCCTCGAGGACCGGCTCCAGGAAGCGCAGCGCGTCAACGCCGAGCACCGGCAGGCCGCCACCGCCGCGGCGCCGGCGCGACGGCGGGCCGCGGCCTGACCGGCGACCGCTCTCACGCACCTTCACGAGCCGATGTGGAGAACCCCCACATCGGCTCTTCCACACCCCCGACACCTGTACCCGATCGAGGAAAGCCCGGAAGGCCCGTGGAACAAGACGTCTGGTCCTCCCGGACGGGGGTGACGGCGTCCGCGTGATCGCGTGCTCCGGAGAGTTCGACCAGGGCTCCCTGGAACCCTTGCGGCAGGCCTGCGGACCGGCGATCGCCGACCCGGCGGTCCGGCGGATCGTCCTCGACGTCAGCCGGATCACCTTCGCCGACTCCGCCATGCTCGACACGATGCTGTACCTGCAGCGCAGCGGCCGCCTGGTCTTGGCCGGCCCGCTGCCCCGCTGCCTGGCCCATATCCTGGAGATCACCCAGGCCGGCCGGCTGTTCACGATCACCGACAGCGTGGAAGAGGCCCGCACCCTGTAGCGGCGGGGACCCGGCGGCCTGTACGAGTCAGAGCCAGCCGCCGCTTTCACGCGTGGCCCGTGGCGTGGGCTCCCCCGCCAGGTGGAGCTGGCGCAAGGTGCTTTGGGGCTTGCCCGGGTTAGGTGCGGCGCGAGAACCAGCGGCCGGTTCGGCTGACGGCGTGGCGGTCGCGGTAGCGGGCGGCGGCGAGCGTCCCAGGCGCGGCCAGGGCCCACGGGGCGAAGGCCGAAGCAGCGCGCGTTCCGGGTAATCGGTTAAACGACTGTTCGGTGTTCGTACTGTGGGTCACCCGCATGGCGCGTTTCTGTCGGGGCGGGTGGCGCGTTGTGGGGGTATGGCGACAGATGAACGTTTCTCCAGCGGTGTGGGCAGTGGGTACCAGGTCAGCGGAGCCGGTACCGCCGCGGTGAGCCGGCCCGGGGGGGATGACGTGGTTACGCCCCGTTTCGGCGGTTCACGTGCGGACTTGTACTGCGGGGACGGTCAGGAGAGGGAGCAGCCGGGGGGCGGCACGCTCCTGGCGGGCTTCCTTGATGAGCTGGTCAAGCTCCGGGCTGATTTTGAGCGGCGCCTGGCATGTATCGAGCAGGCCCTGATGCCGCAGATGCCGCAGATGCCGCAGATGCCGGGCCGGCCCGCCTGTGTATGACGGCAGGGACTTCTCATACTCGGGGCCCCCGGCCGACGGTGGCTATCTGGGACCGGAGGCTGCCTGGGCCGACAGCCGCAACACGGTCCCTGCCCCCAGATGGGAGGCGGAGAGCACATTCAAGGTCACGGAGCTGGACTTTGTTGCCCAGCAGTGGAGTCCGGATGAGGAACTGGCCCGGCTGCTGGCCCAGAAGCAGGGGCCGTCGCCCGTGCCGGCGGGCCGGTCGCGGCAGGACCGCCGGCGTCGGCGGCCCCGGTTGTCCGCAGCGGCCGTCTCCCTGCGGGCCGTGAGCTTCGGCGCTGCGGCGCTGGTGGCGCTCATTGGCGCGATGGTGAGCGTGCTCAGCGGTGTCGTCGCCTACGATCCGCTGCACCTCGCCGCCGTTCAGGGCATCTCCCGCTCCCCGGCGCCCTCCTGGTGGCCGGCGCTGGTGTACGGGCCGTGGATGGTCGCTTCCGTGTCGGTCCTGCGCGCCGCTTTGCACCGGAGGCGGGCTGTGCATTCCTGGGTGGTGGTGTTGTTCTCCGCGGCCGCGGTGGCGCTGTGCCTCACGCAGGCTCCGCATACGGTTATTGGACTGGCGACGGCCGGCATCCCCCCGGTCGCGGCTCTTGCCTGTTTCCAGCAACTCGTCCGCCAGGTCACTCTCACCCGGCCCCTCCGCCAGCCGGAACCCCGGCACCGAAACGCATCCCACGCCGCCCGCTGAACCAGCAGACTGCCCCCACGTTCACATCACGGCGGGTTCACCGCCCGGCAGTCTGAGGCGCCCCAGCAGGAACGTTTTGTGGTCCGGCGCCGTCCGGCGCCCCCCGGCAGGGCGCGCATTGCCTCGCCTCCCGCGTCGGTCTGCGCCCGCCGGGCCTTGGCCTGGCGTCACGCTCTCGTGCGGCACACCGTGTCGCAGTGCCGACGGGACGTCCTGGCCTCCGGCGGGAGCGGTGCCCCGCACTGCTCCCGCCGCCGCACGTTCCTCCTGGTCACCCTCCCCATGCTCCTCCTGCGGCCGGCTCGTCGGCGAGGGCATGCCGGGGCGGAGGCATCGCGGGTTCACCCGAACGCGGAGCGCACCGGGCAGGGCACGGGGCAGGCTGTGCACGTGGATGATGCGGGCGCGCGCCTGTACGGCCGAGACGATGACGACCAAGGCGCTCTGGTCGCGGGACACGTGTACGCGGCCCTGCTCGGCGCGCCCCTGGACGGGGAGCTGCTGCTCGACGTCACCGGCTGGGTTGCCGCGGAGCTGGTCGAGGGGGCGCTCCTGATCACCGACCGGGGCCTGTACGGGCCCGGCGGCCGCGCGTTCTACGCGCCCGCCGAGGGAGATCCGGCGGGCCCGTTCCTGTGGCACGGCGACACACCCTGACGCATCCACTGCGTGCACCGAAATACTCTGTGGTCTTGGCCCCCGCGGCACCGCCCCGGCCCGCGTGGCACGCAACCCCTTGGCACCGCGCTCCGCTCTTCACGTTCCGCGCGGCGACCCTGCGGACCGGATGCATTCGCACCTGAATGTCCCCTGTGGTGAGGGGCAGGCGGCCGGTATGGACCTGACCTCAGGAAGCGCCTCTACCGGCGGTACCGGCGCCGAGCCGGCCGGGGACGCCGTCCTGCCGGATGTGGTGACGTCCGCCGCGGCACGCCGCCGCGTCAGCGACCTCCTCCGGGGCGCGGGCATCAGCCTCGACAGCGTCCCCGCCGCGGACGCCTTACTGGTCACCTCGGAACTCACGGCCAACGCGCTGCGCCACGGCGGCGGCATCCACGGCTTCCGTACCCACATTGACGGCGGTGCCCTCTACCTGTCGGTGAGTGACACCAGTTTGGACCTGCCCGTCAGCCGGGCCCCCGCACCCGACCGCCCGGGCGGCTTCGGCTGGCCCCTCATCCAGCGCCTGGCCGACCACGTCACCATCGACACGTTCCCCGGCGGCAAGACCATCACCACCATCCTGCGCCTCATTCCGTAGCACCCCGCAGGCTGCGGTCCGCGGCCGGATCCCGGACGCCGGGGGCCGGTACGGATGGCGTGCAGACTGCGGTAGTTGCCGTTGTCCCGCGTAACGTCTGCTCCGTCGCGCTGGTCGGGGGATGATCCTCGCGAACAGGCCGGTGCTTGGGCAGCGGATCAGCAGAGTCAGGGCCCGAGGGCTCACCGACTCGGGTTGATCCTGCCGGACACGGTATCCGCCGGATGGAGTGTCCGCTTCGCCGGCCTGCTTGATCGGCGGCACTGCGCTTGCCGAAGGTCACGCGAGGCCCCGGGGTTCTCCGGACGGTTCTTCTTCGTCTGACAGACCCCAGGGCAGGGCATCCGAGCCGCGCGCTCAGGGCCCGTGCCCGGCTGCTCGGAAAGCCGGGCACGGGGTGCATCCCCGCCCCGGGTCAACGTACAGAACCTCGGGCCGGTTTCCGCGCTCCGGCCGCGCACTGGTGTGCAGAACCGTTTCCGTCCCGCCTCGTTGAGGAGGATGGGCATGCCCAGTCCGAGACCGCGCACCGGCGCTTTCTCCCAGCGTCCCGGTGGTCTTCGAAGGGCAGCCCGTGGCATCCGGGCCCCGGTGACAGGGCCGGCCCGTGCCACCGTCCGGCAGGCCCTCCCACCCCGGCCTGCCGGACCCACCACCTCGGTGCCGGCTTCGGGACAGCGGCTGTCGTCGAGAACGGCCTGGCGCTTGATCTTGGTGTCGCCAGCGGCGTGGCTCAGTCCTTCTCTCGGGCCAGGACGCGGTCTGCCGCGTGCGTCTCCGCGCCGATCACCAGGACCCGCTCGGCCATACCCGCCTTGATCCATGCGGCCCCGGCCGCCAGCGCGTACGTGAACCCCGAACACGCCGCCGAGACATCGAACGCCGCCACGTTGCCCAACCCCAACTGCGCGGCGACCCACGGCGCCGTGCCGGGCGAATGATGATCCGGGGTCGTCGTCGACAACACGACAAGATCAACGCTTCTGACCTCGGCGCTGCGCAGCGCGCGATGTCCTGCCTTCACGGCCAGATCACCCGTGCTCTCGCCCGGCTCGACCCAGTGCCGGGCGACCGGGGAACCGCTGTCGTCTTCGCGGACGGGGCCGGGGCCGTGGCACCGGGCACGCTGGGCAGGCGGACGCCTCCGCCGCGGCCGCACCTAGAAGCGCTGACGGAGGAAGCCCAATGAACCAGGCTCGGGTATGGACCCTGCTGACCACTGCGGTCATGCCGCTGGGGTCCTCGTGGTGGCCACACAGCGGACAGCGCCGCGACCATCCCCAATGCGGCTCCCGCGAGCGTCCTGGCTCCAGCATCAAGGCGGCTGGGGCGCCATCTGCGTCATCTGACAGGTCGACGCACATCGCCTCGCCTCCCGCGTCGACCTGCGCCCGCCGGGCCCTGGCCCGGCGCCACGCCATGGTCCGGCACGTGACGTCGCAGTACCGGCGGAACTCCCTGGCCTCTGGCGGGAGTAGTGTCCCGCAGTGCGCACACCGCCGCACGTTCCTCCTGGTCACCCCCTCCGTGCTCCTCCTGTGGCCAACCCGTCGGCCAGGGCAGGCCGGGGCGGGGAGTCACGGGTTCACCCGAACGCGGAGCGCACCAGGCAGGGGAGACGGGGCAGGCTATGGGCGTGGATGAGGCGCACGCGCGCGTGCACGGCCAGACGACGACGACCAAGGCGACCTGGCCGCGGGTCACGTGTACGCGCCCTGCTCGGCGGACCGCCTGGACGGGGAGCTGCTCGACGTCACCGGCTGGGTTGCCGCGGAGCTAATTGAGGGGGCGCTCCTGGTCACCGACCGGGGCCTGTACGGGCCTGGCGGCCGCGCGTTCTACGCGCCCGCCGAGGGAGATCCGGCAGGCCCGTTCCTGTGGCACGGCGACACGCCCTGACGCATCCACTGCGTGCCCCGAAATGTTCTGTGGTCCTGGCCCCCGCAGGCGCCGGCCCGGCCCGCGCCTGCGGCCCCGGCACGCAACCCCTGGCACCGCGCTCCGCTCTTCTGTGTTCCTCGCGGCGACCCTGCGAACCGAATGCCACCTGTCAAGGCTCCCGCCTGAGAGCCCGCCGCACCGGCTGCGTCGGGGCGGCGCCGCGCTCGCGCACTTGACTGCCGGTGATCGCGGCCGCGGGGTGTCGAGTGCGAAGGCTGACTGCCGAGGTCATCCATGTACGGGGCGCCCGAGCCGGAGGGGGAGGGTGGGCAGGGTGAGGCCCGCCCGATCCGGGCACCATCTGCCGGGTGCCGGTATTCGCTGCACGCGGGGATCGAATCTGTAATCGTGAGGTGAGGGTTTGGCGGGCCCTGAGGGGAGAGTCTTTATCGCAAGCCGCTGAGCCGATTAATCCTCTGCACGGACACCGCTTCGACATGCTACTGTCGATCTTAGTTGCAGTCTTGGTTCCCAAAAATTCGGGCGCTCCCGGCGTTGCTGCACAGCCGCCGGAAGCGCTTTGCATTTCCGCCGATTTTCCGGTCGGGGCAATCATCGCGGCGACTCCGCAATCGCACAGTGCAGTTGCGGGCACTGCCCCAAAGGAGATTCATATGGCGTCTGGCATCGTGAAGTGGTTCAACGCGGAAAAGGGTTTTGGTTTTATCGAGCAGGACGGTGGCGGCGCTGACGTGTTCGCCCACTACTCGAACATTGCCGCCTCTGGCTTCCGTGAGCTTCAGGAAGGTCAGAAGGTTAACTTCGACGTCACGCAGGGCCAGAAGGGCCCGCAGGCCGAGAACATCGTTCCCGCCTGACGCTGACGCGTTACGTAGCTGGGGCCCGCACCTTGGGGTGCGGGCCCCAGCTCGTTGTTTTTCCCCTCCCGCGCCCCGTCGGATCCCGACGGCTTCGCGTGTACGGCGGGTGACGGCGCCCCGCGCCGACCGCCCCTGTCCGGCCCGGCACCGCGTCGTCCACGACGCACCGCCTCGCCCCCGCCCCGTAAGCCGTCCGCCGTTTCCCCCGGTTTTTTGACGCACGCGCGGCAATTTATCCCGCAGGCCCGCCCATTTTTTGGGGTTCGGCTCTGCCTCGTTTTTCTTCGGTTCGTTCTCGCGGGTTCCTGCGCTGTTTCTTCGCGGCGGGAATTCCTTGATACGTGCCGTATCAAGGAAGGTTCAGCATGAACCCCATGCGTTCGAACGACCGCTCCTCTCGTACCCGCGGCCGCTCCGGCGGTCCCGCTTTCGGCGCGGGTGCCGGTTCGTCCCAGGGCAGTCGCTACGGCTCCTCCGCGCCGAGCCGCTCGGGAAGTCCGAGCCGTTCCGGAGGTCCGAGCCGCTCAGGTGGCTATGGCCGTCGGCCCGCCGCGGTGCAGGGTGAGTTCGCCCTGCCGAAGACGATCACCCCGGCGCTGCCCGCGGTCGAGGCGTTCGCCGACCTCGACATGCCGGCGGAGCTGCTGGCCGCGCTCGGCACCCAGGGGGTGTCGGTGCCGTTCCCGATCCAGGGCGCGACGCTCCCGAACTCCCTCGCAGGACGTGACGTCCTGGGCCGTGGGCGTACCGGTTCCGGCAAGACCCTGGCCTTCGGCCTCGCCCTGCTGGCCCGCACCGCCGGACAGCGCGCCGAACCCCACCAGCCGCTCGCCCTCATCCTTGTCCCCACCCGCGAGCTGGCCCAGCAGGTGACCGACGCGCTGACCCCGTACGCCCGCGCCGTGAGGCTGCGCCTGGCCACGGTCGTCGGCGGCATGCCCATCGGCCGCCAGGCCAACGCGCTGCGGAACGGCGCGGAGGTCGTCGTCGCGACGCCGGGGCGTCTCAAGGACCTCATCGACCGGGGTGACTGCCGGCTGAACCAGGTCGGCATCACCGTCCTGGACGAGGCCGACCAGATGGCGGACATGGGCTTCATGCCCCAGGTCACCGCCCTGCTGGACCAGGTTCGCCCCGAGGGCCAGCGGATGCTGTTCTCCGCCACCCTGGACCGCAACGTCGACCTCCTGGTCCGCCGCTACCTCACCGACCCCGTCGTGCACTCCGTGGACCCCTCCGCGGGCGCGGTCACCACGATGGAGCACCACGTCCTGTACGTCCACGGCGCCGACAAGCACCGCACGACCACGGAGATCGCCGCCCGCGAAGGCCGGGTGATGATGTTCCTGGACACCAAGCATGCCGTCGACCGCCTGACCGAACACCTGCTGAGCAGCGGAGTACGGGCCGCAGCGCTGCACGGCGGGAAGTCCCAGCCGCAGCGCACCCGGACCCTCGCCCAGTTCAAGACCGGTCACATCACCGTGCTGGTCGCGACCAACGTGGCGGCGCGCGGCATCCACGTCGACAACCTCGACCTCGTCGTGAACATCGACCCGCCGACCGACCACAAGGACTACCTCCACCGCGGCGGCCGCACCGCCCGCGCCGGTGAGTCCGGCAGCGTCGTCACCCTGGTGACGCCCAACCAGCGCCGCGACATGACCCGCCTCATGGCCGCCGCCGGCATCGTGCCCCAGACCACCCAGGTCCGCGCCGGCGACGAGGCCCTCCACCGCATCACCGGCGCCCAGGCCCCCTCCGGCATCCCCGTCACCATCACCGCACCGGTCTCCGAGCGGCCCAAGCGCAGCGCCTCCTCCCGCGGCCGCCGCAGCCCCGCCTCCGCCGCCCGACGCGTCAACGCACGCCAGTCCGCTTTCGATGCGGCGGCCTGAACACCACGTGATCCGGAAACTGACCTATCTCTGCAGGAGGCACGTTGTGACGTTGGTCCAGATGCAGCCCCGCTCGGCAAACGCCGACCTCGGATGCCGGACGGTGGACGACGCGATGGAGGCGGCCGCCCCGCAGGTCTGTGACGACATGACGGTCGAAGTGGCCCTGTCCGTCATGGCCAGTGCCCGCGATGGCCATCTGCTCGTCTGCGACCCGGACGGACTGTGCACCGGTCTGGTCAGCCAGGCCCAGCTGACGGCCGTCCGTGACAGCGCCGCGTACACAGACCAGGTCCGGCTGCGCGACGCTCTAGGTGACCGCGGGCCGTTCGCCTCGCCCCGGACCACGATGGCCGAGGCCGAGCACGCGATGCGCTACCGCAGGCTCGCTGCCCTGCCCGTCATCGACGAGCAGGGCAGCGCTCTGGGCGTCCTCGCCCTCGCCCGCTGAACTGCCTCACCGCGACACGACCGTCCCCTTCTTCCTGTGAGGCATTCATGCGTTGTGTCATCGCCCGCTTTCCGTTCGACCTGACCAAGACCGGCGTCCTGGCGTCAATGAAGGGCATCAAGCCCGAGCAGGTCATCGGCGACGCCGTGATCATCGGCCGCCGAACCTACCCTCTCAAGCAGGTCGGCCAGGTCATCACCCGCCAGGACCGCCGCGACTTCAGTGCCGGCGAAGTCCTCCGGGCCATGACCCAGCTCGGCTTCACCTGCCGCGCGCTGGGGGAGGGCGTCGCGTCCAGACGTGTCCTCAGCCCGCTCCAGCAGACTTCCGCAATGCTCGGCCTCCCAGTGACCGTCTGACCGACGGGAGCCGGCACACGAACAGCGAGGGCCGCCCGACCAGCAGGTGCTGGTCAGGCGGCCCTCTTCGTAGTGGACGCCGCGACGCCGGCCGCGCTGCGGGCCAGCTCATCGCCGACTGGCAGGACGAGATCGCCCGTCACGCCGCCGACCCGCCGCCTGATGGAATCCACTGGCCCGCCCGTTACCTGCACCCCGCTCGATGCCCCGCACACCATGCACGAGCCCATGGCACAGCAGTATGTCGACGTCATCACGGAGTGGATCAAGACGCTTTCCTGAGCGCAGCGCCACAGCTACTGCGGCTGTCGAGGTCCGCCCGGCTCACTACGAGCCCGGCGGGCCTCGGCACAATCAACAGCGGCGGCTAGAGGTGCTGTCGAATCTCTCGTGAACAAAGCCAAAAACGGCTGAACGCGGCTACCTCTCTGCGGTCGGCGACTACCACCACTTGCGCGTCAGTCAAAGCCACGGCGCGCGGCCCCGGCGGCGTCGTCGCCGTGAAGGCGAACCACCCGGACGACGGGCCGAGGGGGTGCGGAGGAATCGGTTCGGTAGCGGATCCCGGCACTCTTGCGGCGCGCCGATCTCCAGCACAGGTATTTACGGCCAGAGTTCAATGAATATGTGTATTTCCGGACATTTGATCATCGATCGTAGTACGGGCAGAGTCGTTCCCGTCTAGGGTGAGCGTGTGCCGGCCGGAGAGTATCTCCGGCTGCACACACCGAAAGGCCTACCTCATGCGCATCATGCGCAGCACCACCCTTGCCCGGACCTTCCTGATCAGTGCGATCGCCGTGGTCGGCTTCGCGACCCCGGCCCTGGCTTCCGCCACGGCCCACGCTGACGCGGGTAGTTCCGGAACTTCCCTCCTCGGCCTTCCCGGCGCGGGCGGCGTCAACGGCGTGGGAACCAACGGCGGTATCGGCGGTCTCGGCGGCGCCGGCGGAGCCGCCGGCGCGAACGGCAACGGCGGCAGTGGGGGCGCCGGGGGCAACGCTGACGGCAGTGGAAGCACCGGCGGCGCCGGCGGCGCGGGTGGCGCCGGCGGAGCCAACGGCAACGGCGGCATCGGAGGCGCCGGAGGTACCGCCAACCAGGGCGGCACCGGCGGCAAAGGCGGCGTGGGCGGCGTAGGTGATGCCGGTACCGGCATCACCGGCGGCAAGGGCGGCAAGGGCGGCGCGTCAACAGCAGGTGGCACCCACAAGGGCGGCGCGGGCGGCGCGGGCGGCGCCGCGAGCCCGGTGTGCCCCGGCAAGCCCGGCGGCGACGGAACCGCCGCCACCTTGACCGCGGACGGCATCACCGGCGCCACCGGCGCCGCCGGACACACCACCCTCCCCTGCTGAGCAGCACCCGGCGAGGATCGGGCCCTGCACCCGGCAAGCGCCCCCGCCCCATTCACAGGGCGTCATACCATCGCCGGTGACTGATCACTGACGTGTGGTGAGCAGAACTCGGATGACTCGCCCGGCTGGGTTTCCCAGCCGGGCGACTCACGTCGTGCCCCGCGCTCGACTCTGCCGGGAATCTCGTAGATGACCGTGACCTCGGCACTCGCAGACCGCCAGTGGGGCGAAACCCTGACCGCCTACGGGCAGGCCGCACTTCAAGGCCGTCGACGCTAGACCAAAAGGCCTTTAAACACCTGAATCACGATGGATCCGGTGAGGAGCAATCGGCCGCGCCATCGGTCAGGGTGTGTCCCGGTGCCACAGAAACGGGCCCCCCGGGTCACCCTCGACAGGCGCGTGGAACGCCCTGCCGCCTGCCTTGTACAGGCCCTGATCGGTGATCAGGCCGGCCCCCCTTGATCAGCGCGTCGGCCAACCAGCTCGTGACGTCGAGCAGTTCCCCGTCCAGGGGTGTGCCGAGCTGGGCCGCGTAGGCGTGTCCCGCGACCAGGCCGCCCCGATCCTCGGGATCGCTTCCGTACACCCCCGCATCCGCCTCATCCACGCCCAGAGCCTGCCCCGCGTCATGCGCGGTGGACTCGGCGTTCGGATGAACCCGTCACTGCCTCCCTCGTAGCGTGGAGACCGTGACCGCAGGGAAGCTGAGAGGCAGGGCGGAGAAGGACTTCCAGGCCCCTTGGACCCGCCCCGCTCCATCCCGGCAGCCGTTGTCCCCGGGCGCGTCAGATCCGGCGACTGCGATGCCGTCGTGGGCTTCACCATTCCGGCGCTTCGAGCACCACCTCCCATCCACTGAGCCGCGCAACTCCCGGTGCTCCGGTGGGTGTCCTGTGAGTGATGTGTGAGGCGGGGTCTCGTTCGGCCTGATTGAGGGTGCGGGTGGGGTGGGGGCGTGGTCAGCTCGGGTGGGAGCCGTGCCGCGGGTTGCCGGCTGACGGGCAGCGCATCGTGTGTCGTCTGTCACGTGGCTGGGGGTCGTTCGTCGAGGCTCTTGTCCTGGTTCTGCTCTCTGTGGGCTCGTCTCTTCAATCGTCAGGAGTTCGACCGTGAAGCTTCGTCGTACAGCCGCGATGTCCCTGGCCGCTTCGGTTCTGGTGGTCGGCGGTGGGCTGTTGACCGCACCGTCTGCTGCTGCCGCCCCCGTTCCCCCCGACGCCGCCGCGTGTGTGGGCCTGCTCAAGGATGCGGCCACCGCGGCCGCGGCCTTCGAGGCCGCCAACGTCACCTACTCGGCCAGCATGGCCGCCGCCCTGGTCATCGCCGCCGACCCTGCCGTGGCCCAGGCCACGGCAGACGAAGCCCTCAGAAGTCGTTGCTCTATCGATCATGGTGGGCGTCAGTTCGACTGGGATGACACGGTCGGATGATCGGCGGCACGCGCGCGCATGAAGGCAGGGCCTCCGAGGCAGTGCGGAGTTGTTGAAGCCACGC
>NZ_JAPNLK010000143.1 GCF_026627505.1 Streptomyces sp. H27-H5
ACTTACGAGGTGCCCTCTTGCTCGGGTCTGATGGAAGCGTAGAAACTCCCATCATCCCAGGTCAGCGGGCACCTCTTCTGATTTCTCCATCCACAGCCCGACCACTACGCGGTGGATCCAGGCTGAGTGCCATGCGGGTCCAGGGCTGTGACGTGGCTGGCGAATCGGTCACCTACGTCAGAGGCGAGGATGGCGGTCCGGATACCAGAGCCGAAGTCCACGTAGAGCCGCTCTGGGGAAGCGCTCGGACCGAAGAAGGGCGGGATCATCCCGTACGTGTCTGAGGTGATGCTCTGGATGGGGGCGCCTTCAACGTTCAGCAGGTCAACAACCTGCGTGGCGCCTGCTGTGGGGCCATCCCAGAGGGTTCCGGCGAGGCCGGGAACGCGGACACCAGAAGCGTCTTCCGCGACATCAGCGGCGGTGCCGCCGAAGAGATTTCGTGCCATGCGTTCTCCTTCTAATCGGTTACTAGAGCCGCCTCGTACACGCCTGAGACCGTGATGTATGAACGGCGGGGAAAGAAGTCCACGCCATCCATGCCTTCATCGGCAGACCACTTGGATCCCTGGTAAAAAGCGATTACTGACGTATTTCCGCCCCGATTTACCTTGCCGAGTAGCTGTACAAAGTTCGGCATGTTTGTGGCATTTGGTTCGGTGTTGTTGTCCATGAAGGCGGTGAAGAGCTGACCGGTTCGCCCGTTCGCAGGAACGGGAAGCGTCGTGCCAAAGGTCCAGTTACCCGGATGAAGCTTGAGTTCTGAGCCGGATGTGTTCTGGAGATGGATCGAGAACCAGATCATATTGGGGGCGATGTATCGGTATCGCCCCTCCCTAATGGCTGGCTGGTTCACATTGATGAGTTCCGGTGTGTACGTTCGAGTACGCCCGAAGTCTCTGGTAACCACGTATCCGTCACGGCCGTTGAAAGCCTCGTACTGTGTATCCGTGTTGTTGACGTCCATGTCATAAACGAGCGTCCCTCGGGGGAGGTTGCCGGCTGTGCCTCGGGTGTTCCAAGGGGACGCAATCGGTGCGGGAGCGTTGAAGGAAAGCCGGCTGTCTATGGTCACGGAGGCATCAAGAGCGGCTACGTCTACTTCAAACAGGACCATTTCCCAGAGTCCGCCGACAACGCGTCGGGGCTGGGGAGCCACGGGCGAGGACGTGGCGGTTCCCTTGACCACGGCGAGATTCACGGAGGAACTGGCCATGTCGGCCTGGATCACAACGATGTCCTTGCGGGCCTTGGTCCCTGGATTGGCCTCGATAGTCACCGACTTCGCGGCAGTGAGCTGGTAGTAGAAGCCACCAACCCATGCCTTACCCGGCTTTATCTCCACGGACCTTCCATTGATGATCCGACCACTAAAAGGGAGATCGCCGGCATCGTAGGCGGATGCGGTAAGGGTGTAGTCGATTCGGTCCCCGCCCCACATGTGGGCCATGGACTGCCACTGAGTCTGAGACACGATGGCCCTGCCGCCGTCCGAGTTATCCGCGTTGAACGGATAGCTGATTTCTGCCATTGCGTCACATCCTTGATTCGAGGCGGCGAAGCTTGCGCTGCATCTCGTAAACTGTCTTATAGAGGTTCAGTGGTTCGCCTGAGCCCTGCTGCCCGATCTTTGGGTTTACGTCTTGGGCATTGCCTCCATCGTCTACAGAGATGGAAACTTCACGGACGACGTCTGAGTATTCGGTGCCGTCGACAGCTACAGTCACCAAGTCGCCGACGAAGTAGTCACGGCCAAAGAGGCAGTCGGCAGTGTCGATGGGGTAAATCTGAAAGTTCCCGCGGGGCTGGTTTTCATCCAATGCCGTTTGCGCCGCTTCTTCAACAGCCTTCTTTGCTGCCTCAACGTCTTCAGTCGTCATGGATTCCTCGGACTTGACGGGCTGCCCGGTATTGCGATCCACCTTGAGTTGGATGTCTCTGCGGTCCACGAAGGTTTCGGCCTGAACTCCCCACTCTGCTTCTGCGGCGGTATCAACCTTCTGGTAGTAGTAGCGGTCTAGCTTCTCGCCAGCGGCCCCCACAATCGCCCTGGTGGCCTTGGGGGCGTTCAGTGTCCAAATGTATTCGCGGAGATTCCCCAGTTCTGGAGAGAAGCGCACACGCTTGCTCAAGTTCCGAGGCTTGAAGATTTCCAGGTCTATCCGCTGTGCATCGGGGTTGTAGAGGAAGCGGTAGGCGACGCCTCGCGACTTGTACCAGTCTTCGAGCTTGGAGCCGATCACGTCGAACCGAAGGCTGTCCGCCATGCCCGTGCCGAGAGAGGAGGGGACGAAGTTGATGCCGGCAATGCGGCGGTCAGCAAGGGCACCGGGGCCAAGGGCCCGGTGCAGCTCGTCATAGACCATCTCGCCGGCTGTGCCGGAGTTGGGAAGTTGTCGAGCTGGTTGGGCGGCAAGGTACTGCTGATGTACGGGCCGGCCAGGGTCGGGAAAGGCTAGGCGCCTGTAGGCAAGGGCGTTGTGACACTTGCCCCCGATGTAAAGCGAGCCCGGCCCTGTGTGCTGGATCTTGGTCCAATACTTCTGAAACACATCGACTTGGCCGGACAGGAGCGGCTTTGAAACACCGTCCTGCCAAATGGCGATGCCTCCGCCCTTCTTGATCAGGGCGGACTGTGGTGTGTCGTCCTTGATGAGAATTTGCCAGCTTCCCTCTTGTGCAAGGCGAACGGTGAAGTCCAGTGAGATCCACTGGTCAATTTCCCCCACACGTCTCAGGTATCGGTCGAACACTTCAACTCGGTAGCCCATGGTCCTCCTAAACGAATGACGCGTAACGTGGGTAGAAGGACAGGACTACGGATGCGTTGGATGTGCCGGCGACCACGGAGACCTTGGCGTTTGTTTCTCCTGGCTCAACTGACCAAAACTGAGGATTGGTGTCGAGTGTCGCCCAGTAGTTCAGGCCGGTATTGTCCTTGACGGTCTTTCTTCCTGGACGCGTATCAATGGTGAGCGTTCGGCCCAGCGGAACGAGGTCAGAACCGTCCTCCGGCGGAGACGCCTTGATGAGGTCTCCCTCTGGGCCTCGTAGAGAGAAGGACTTGATGGGTCCCGAGAGCTTCCAAATGGGCCATGCCTCGATGTCCCCGGCATTGCTGATGGTGATGTCATCTTCAGGTACACCCATGACGCCGGCCGCGAGCTGCACAGGAATGAATGCGCGGGAGGCGCTGAGAAATGCCTCTCCTGCTCCAAAATCCCAGCGGGTTGACTGGGCTCGGGTGGGGTAAAACCAGGGATCCATAGCGGAGAATGTGAGGCCGAACTTTGCCCAGCGGAAGCCGGACGCGTCAACACTCTCGGAGCCCTCCATGCCGCCCTTGTAGTAGGCGGTGAGTTGACGGACCCGGTTGACGCCTTCCGTGAACCGGATAAGGCAGTAGCCTCGTTTGGGATTCAAAGCCTGGAAGAGCTTACGCTTCAAATTATTAATGCTCTCGCGGTCATAGCCATGAAGGTAGACCGGAATCATGACCTCTCGTGCTGTTGCCCGTGCCGATCGGTAGATTGAGCCGTCCAAGTTGGGCGACTCATCGGAGAACAGCCCGAAGGGAGGCATATCCAGGCCTGTGGCCCCGGGCTGGATGAAGATGGACGACCACTGAGGCCCGTTGAAATCGGTGAGGGGGATTGGCTCCCCCTCACCGTTATTTCCAATCAGGGTCACGCGGGTATGCCCCCACTCAACCGGCCGAGGCGGCATAGGAAACTTAAGCGGCTGCGGTGACGGTTTCGGTAGAACGGGAATCGGCATACAGACCCCTCCTTACAGGTTGGTGTAAAGCGCTTCCGCTGTCTGAAGGGCCCGCATGACTGCTTGCGCAGTAGGCTCGTGACGAGCCTCGTGGATGTGGATCTCGTACTTCTTGCCATTCAGCATCGACTCGGTTTCCAGGTTGTTGTAAACGCGCTCGCCTCCGCCGAAGTGGACGAGCTCCCGGCCCTTCTCGCCAACCAAGGCAAAGCCAGGAGAGGCGCTAAGGGTGCCTGCGGCGTAACCGGTGTTTCCTGCCAGCATTCGCATCCAGCCTGACCCGTAACGCTTGGTTGCGTAGTTGAGGCCGGCGTAGATGTTGGCAAGCGGGTTTACAGAAGTGCCGTATAGCTTGGGCTGAGAGTTACGGAATGGACCTGCATAAGCGTCGAAGGTTGGACCGATTACCTGCATCAAACCAACCGATGGGTAACCGGCCTGCCAGTTGCTATCCCATTTGTTGACGATCATGGGATCTCCACCAGACTCCATACCAATGCGATAGAGCACGGTTTGCAGTGCAGAGGAGGGTATACCAAGCATCGACATGGCTTGTAGGGCTGTCGGCGCCCACTGTCCCGCTCCGCCCGCACCCGCCTTAGGGGCGAGGCCAGCGGCGAAGTCCGGCATGGAGGCCTGAACCGTGGACCCATTCTTGAAGTCGAAAAGACCTTCCGTGTTGGGCATGGACTCCTTGGCATTCTCCATGAACGCGCCGTAGACGCGGCCGGCGTAGCCCAGCGGGGAATCCTTGATCTCCTTCACGGTCTCGATCATGTCGATAATGTTGTTATAGCTTCCCGACACAATTCCGCCGATATCACCGAAAGCGTCCGTGAACGCTCCGATGGGGTCGGAGACGAGATCCCAGATGGCACCTAGGGAGTCACCTACACCGGAGTACAGGTTGTCCCAGACTTTTCCGAGGGTCTCCATTGAGAAGAGGTGCCCCATGTAATCCTTACCGCGCTGAACGATGTTTCCATCGCCCTTCCAGACGTCATTCCAGAAGTAGTCAGCCTGAACAGGAGCAAGGGCGCCACCGAGAATGCCAGCGGCCTGACCGACAAGTGTTGGAACCTTCCGGAGAAGGTTGAACACGTCGTCCGTCATCCAGTTGTACATTCCTCGGAAATTGTCGGCTGCCGCTGAGCCACCAAGGCGGGAAGAGCCGTCTCCAGTTCGCAGGATTCCGTCCTGCACAGAGCCACCAAGCCGATCGGAAGTCCCGTCCAGCTTCATGGTCTTGAGCATCGCAGTACCAACCGGAGCGATGCTCTGAAGGCTTACCAGTTCCTTGATGGCGTCCAGGTCAAGCTTTCCACCACCACCGCTAGTACCCCGCGCGTTTCGAGAGAGCTTTCCTCGGATGGCAAGAGCGTTCCACGTGTTGATGGTGCTCTCACCGAGTGCGTTGGTTACTTCGGGACGAAGTACGGCCTCACCAGGAGAGAGGATTGCCGGGATGTTGTCGACCCACGGTGCGTAGCCAGGCATGACGCCGGCATAGGAGACATCGGTGGGGCGCATGACGCCGCCTCGTGCCTTCTTTTTTCCGCCGCTGCTACTTCCTCCGCCACCAGGGGACTTCTTGCCGATTCGGTCAAGTGCCCCATCAAGGCCGTCACCCTCCTCGCGTGCGTTCTTCAGAGCGCGGGCGAGGTCATCGACCTTCCCCTTCACATCACTTAGGGAGCGCTGATTTAGGAGGCCGATGCGACCGGCCAGAGAGCCGGCGCCTGTGCCCTGGCCTACCTTCTCGTAGGCATCGTGAGCGGCATTCAGCAGGTTTCGGAACTCCTGAATTACTTCAGTCAAGCGGCGCTTATTGAGGTTTGCCACACGGCCCGAGACGGAAGAACTCATGGCTCCGTCGCCTACCTGATCGGCAGCACTACGGGCGGAGTTGGTCAGGTCGTCAATCGAGCCCTTGACCTGTCGGACGTCCTTGCCGTTGAGGTTGCCTACACGTGTGTTGACGCTGGTGACCTGGCTACCCGCATTTTCAGCGGCCGTCTTGAGGGCGTCTATCTCCGCCTTGATGGCGTTGAGGTGAACCCCGTCCAGGCCCCGGGCCTTGCCAGCCGCCTGGTCCAGTTCAGCCGTCAGCTTGCGGGCAGCCTCGTCCGCCTGGTCCAGTTCCTGACGGAGCTGACTGACAGACGTACGGTTGAGCTGCTGTGCCTGCTGCTGCACCTGGTTGACCGAGTTCTGAGCCTGCTGAGCAGCACCCTGCACAGAGTTGTTTCCTCCGCTGCCTAGAGCGGCAGCAATGTCCCGGAGGGTCTGGCTGTTGAGCTCACGCAGCTCGGTACGGAGACGGGTGGTCTCGTCACGAGCCTCACGGGCCTGACGCTCCAGCTCCGCCATCTCCTGACGCTCGTTCCCACTGGGACCAGAACGGCCAAGAGCGCTGTCCACTACACGGCGCCCTACAGAACGGTTGTCACCGCCGCTTCGGTCAGTCCGGGTCTGCCGGTAGGCATCGCGGCCGGCCTGACGGATCTGAGAACGGCTGTCTCCTCGGTCTCGTGCCTCACGACGAGCCTCACGACGAGCGCGGGCCTGGTGCCGAACGTCGTTGGCGCCCTGGGCGCCGTTACCGGCTGCACGAGTGACAGCCGCCAGTGGCCCAAAGGCCCTTCCGACAAGCCCAGTCACCTTGCCCAGCACCTTGGAGAGCAGACCTACCGCAATGATCAGCGGTCCCCATTTGACAAGGAACTCAGCGATCTTGACTGCGACTTCCTTGATTTCTGGGTGCTGCTCCAGAAAGTTTGCCACGGTCTTGATCTGCGAAGTGAAAGAGTCGATGGCATCGAAGAAAAGATCCAGGAACTTGGGAATCTTGGGGCCATACTCCCTAGCCATGTCCTGAAGCTCATTGAGGTATCCGCCCTCAAAAGAGGTGCTCTCCTGGCCCCAATGATCCTTCTTCGTAACCTTCTTGCCCATGATGCGCTCACCGAGACCGGTGTACTCCACCATGCCGGTTTCAGGATCAGTCTTCGCGAAAAGGTTGCCCAAGCCGAGCTGAGCGCCCTCCTTCATCTGCTGAATACGACCCGTGATGGTCGCAGAGGTGACCTTCTTCGCGTATCCCTGCGTATCAGTACCCATCCAGTTGTCAATCAGGGCCTGAATCATCTCAGGTCCCTGGAGACCCCCGGTCTCCTTCGCATTGGCCATCAGTTCAAGGATCTGAGCGGCAGCCGTGTGCTTAGTCGGCTGCCCATCCTTACCCTTCACCATCTTGTCCTGATAACCCATGAGCTGAGCAAGCTCCTGAACCGGGATACCGGCTGCGGCGGTGAATTGCTTCAGGTTTCGAGTCGGTACCCGCTCAAGGTCAAGAATCATGTCAATGGCGTACATGGCGCGAGACACCATGGCAGGGTCCAAGTTTCCCGCCTTAGCGGCATTGTCACCGATCATCATCACGATGTCGGCCGCACGCTCAGACGCTTTCTTTCCTGCCTGTTGCTTCTTCTTGGGGTCCTTCGACTGGGAGCCCTCTTCGTGGGAGTACAGACTTCGGATGTACCGAGTCATGTACATCTGCATGTCTTCGATGCTGAAGGGGGTATCGACACCGTACTGACGAATCTTCTGAAGGGCTGCCGCAGAGTCCTTCGCGGAGACGTTGGAGCCCATGAGGCCAAGCTGTCCCAGAATGAGGGAGTCGGCAGACTTCACACCAACGGTGGTCAGCAGTCCGCCGGCGAGGGCCAGAGGAGCGAGGAACTTGGTAGCGAGAATGTTTCCGGTCTCAGTAATCGAGTTTCCGATGTTCTCGAAATTCGTGCCCAGCTTCTTTAGGCCCGCCTCTGTGCGGCCAAAGAGAGTCTGCGTACTAGTAGTGGTCGCGGTCATCTGCCGCTGAAGATCCCGCATACGGTCGCGGGTCTGCGTGATGATCTGCTGCTGTGTGGCTATGCCGGCCTGATGGGCTTCTCGCTGTGCCTGTGCCTCAGACCTGATAAGGGCAAGCCGCTCACGCGTAGCTTCGCGCTGGGCGGCTACCTGCTGCCGCAGGGCCTCGCGCTCAGCCTGAAGCCGTAGACGCGCTTCCCGCTCAGTGGTCCGCGTCTGCTCGCGCTCCAGGCGCTCCTGCTCGCGCTGAGTCTGTTCCAGCAGCCGGCGCCGCTCGCGCTCCAGGCGCTCGGCAGCGTTCTGCCGATCCCGTGCGGCCTGCTCTTCCAGCCGTACCGACTGACGCAGTGCAGTTCGGGTCTCCGTGGAGGTCTGCTCTAGAAGCTGCTGCTTCTTGATCTCCGCCTCGCGGAACTCGCGAAAGCGCTTGGCAGTCTCTTCCCCGAACTCGCGAGTGATCTGCCTTTCAATGGCCTGAAGAGTCTTAGCCGTATCCTTGGCTTCGCCCTCAATGGCCTGCTTCGCCTTCGCGGCCTGCTTCGCAGCCTCACGAGGAAGGCCCGCGAGTCCCGTGCTCACAGCCTGATTCAGGTTCCGAGCGGCAGCTACGCCGATCTTCTCCATTTCGGCCTGGACCTTCACCCGAAGCTCGCTCAGGTCCTTAGACGTCACCTTAGGTGTGATCTCGATATATCCGGTACCGACCTTAATCGGCGCACGTCCTTCGGCCATGGAGACCCCCTAGAGGCTGCTTAGCTGCCCCAGGAAGCTGCTCAACTCCGCAGCGGAGCTGAACTGTGTCTCTATGGGCTCTGGTTCTGGCTCCGGTTGACCGGGCCGTGGAATCGGTTCAGGCTGTTCAACGTCATCGGAATCTTCCGCGTTGGCCTTGTAGAACAGGAAGTTGGAAAGCTCAAGAGCGTCACTGATTCTGGCAAGGAGGTAGTCCGACTCTCCCCACCTAGTTCGCTCGTCCAGCGCTTCAAGCAGTGTGGAGCGTCCAGGCTTCTTCATCAGTGAGTTGATCAAAACCCCTACACGTCGTAGGGATAGCCGTCCGCGCCACAGGTCCAGGAGGTCTACGCCGAAGAACTCCAAGAGGTCGGCTTCTAGTTCATCCTGGTAGTCCTGAATGACGCGAACGACTGCTATCAGTTTCCCGAGTTGGTGTCTCGTCCCTGAGCGGCAGAGAGCTTCTCAGCGAAAACGCCAAAGTCTCGGATGGTTGGCCGGGTCTCCTTGTAGGCCTTCCACTGGTCTTCACCCACGATCAGCCGGCAAGCCTCGAACTCGTCGTCGGTCTCCAGCACCTCAAGTGGGAAGTCCAGCGGATGAGGCACCTCGAAGGTAATACCCGCGTGCTCAAAAGTGGTTGGACCCTCTTCGAGCGCCTCGGCCTTGGCCGCTACGGTCTTCTTGGTGGCAGTCTTCTTGGGAGCAGTCATAGGGGTCTCCAGGGCATAAAAGAGGGCCCCTTGAGGGGCCGGCATGGGTTGGGGTGAGAGAGGCCGGGGAGTTGAACCCGCCCCGGCTCGGGGGTACTACAGCAGGTTGGCAGTCTCGATAATGTCGTCATTCGTCAGCACATAGCCAAGGCTTCCGTGGTAGTCGAGAGCCTCGATGGTCAGCTCATACTTGCCGTTTTCTGTGCGGCTGAGCTGAATAGCTCCACGATCCGAGATCATTGCTCGCGGAATGACGCAGCGGTAGCGGATCGCGCCCTGATTCCAGTCCACCACCAGCGAAATTTCCTTGAAGTCTGGAGTACTCGAAAGATCCAGCCGGAAGATTCCGGTTCCAGTCTGACCAGCCATGACTTCAACCCACTGGTTGCCCCAGAAGAGTTCTGTGGTCAGTTCGTTGGTCTCCTGGAGCGTCGCCTTAATGGAAAAGCTCGCCTTGGTGACGTTGTAAAGCACAGGCGCAGCAGACTGCCAGGCCTCAACCGGCTGGCTTTCAACACTGGGGGTTAGCGTGACCCCCGCAGGGTCCACGTAGCCGAGAGACTTATAGCCAGTGGGCGCAGCGACACCATCCCCGATAGCGACCGGTGGGGTGGTACCTCCAGCGGTGCCATCAACTGGTGCGGGGGCAATGTAGATTGTGCCGTTGGGTGCGAATCGAATCTTCTTGGCATCATTGGCCATAGGTGGCCTCCTGAGGGCATAAAAAAAGCCCCCAGACAGGGGGCTTGTGCCGGAAAACGGCGATGGATAGGGTCAACGGCCATGAAGTCGATCTACGTACTCCACGGCGGATTAGCTTCCGTCAGCCTGATCTCTGACCCTTCCGGCAAAGAGCCGACCATCGTCACCGAAGTGGCAGTCAGGGAAGAAGCCAGGGGAAGGGGGCTGGGAAGCGAGATCCTCCGGCAGGTGTGCCGGGACGCGGACGCTGAAGGGACTGTGCTGCTTCTGAGCGTCGATCCCGGGCCTGGAGGCCTCAGCTACGAAGTACTGGCCGAGTGGTACAGCCGGCATGGGTTCCAGGGCTTCCAGCAGGATGGGCCCAGAGACAATGTCATGATCCGGTTGCCCTACTGAGCAGCAGTTAGGAACACGGCGATCTCTCCGCCGTACATGTGCTCACGAGACGAGTCGTCGGGGAAGTACGAGGGAATGGCGATGTCTTCGACATCGAGCACCAGGGCGCCGGCCACGGCCATACCGGGAAGCTCCTCAAGTAGCTTTTCCCGAACCGACATTGCCAGATCGATGCAGGCTTTGCGGTCGAGTGAGTACACCGAATACTCAATGTCCGCCCGATCCTCCGCATCGCGTACAACGCGGTAGCCGCCGGAGTGTTCCAGGTAGACCGTGGTGTCTCCGGCTACGTGTTCAGTCATGTCCCCTCGGACGGAACCAGCAGGCATCTCGGGCAGAGATCGCAGGTAGGTGACGAGCACTTCGACAGGATCAAGTTTCATTCGATCCTCGATTTCAGAAGGGCCGCCTTCAGGAAACGCCGGCCCGGATGGCGCCGGCCGGATCGGTCCCTGAAGCCCTGATCCTGGAGCATTGCGTGACGGACTCGGGGATTACGTTCAACCACAACGTTGCCGTACCAGCCCTCAAGTGAGTTCTGCACATACGCCTCAATGTTGTTCTTGATTCCGTTCCACGGGGTACCGCCAGAATTCTTGCGCCGCGGTGCACCCTTAATAGCCTCAGCCGCAATCTTGGACGTATGAAGCGCCACAAGGGCTTTCGTCGCGGTGCTGCGGAACATGACCTCTTCCCAACCGCGATGGATGGTCAGCTTGGTACGGGTCATCGAAGGGCCCTCCAAACGGTCAGCTTGGTATGCCGGCGGCTTGTCTGCCTGTGCCGGCGAGGGTCTCCGTCAACCTCGTACCAGAGGCCACCAATCAAAAGGCGGTCGGTATCCGTGACTTCAGCAGTCAGGGGGAGGAAGATGCTGAGCCGTTCCTGAGACACGTCACGGGCAGGTGAGTAGGACTCGTAGGCCTTCTCAGGCTGCACACTGCCCATGCCGGCCCAGACCTTGACGGCCTGGTCCCAGTCGGGGCGAGACGTGTAGGCGGACTGAACCTTGGTCGTCGCTCTCCAGACCTCCACGGGGTCAGTCATAGAAAGCATGTGGCCCCCTTGCGTCCAGCCGGGGGCCTTCCTTCAGAAGGGTGATGGAGCCGGCGCCCCTGCGCCGGTACGGCTTCAGTGAGGCCTTGGAGATGGCGGAGAGGGCCTGTGCGGCAGAGGCTCCGCTGAAGGACACCTCTACCTCTCCCACCCTCTCTGACTCCACACCAGGAGACAGGGCAAGCCAGCGGATCACCTCGGAGCAGGTGATCGCCTTCAGTGAGGCCGGAGGGGTCTGATACCCCCAGGAGCCGGTAACGGTGATGAGGGCCTGGCCCCAGCCGGCACCGCGTACGAGCTGCCGTCCGGTCCACGTCCAGTCACTGACGGCCTGGCCGTCCTGGTGGACTGCATCCACGGTGAGGAAGGTGGAGAAGCGGCCGGGTACGGCGAGACGGCAGGCCCCCTCAGGGAAGAGGGTGAAGGCCTCGCTCTGCCGCCTGACCATGTCTCTGCCGCAGTAGTCTTCGATAAGGCCCGTAACGTCCGCCAGAAAGGCGGAAATGCGGGTGTGTTCATCAGGAGCGACGGGCCGCCCTATTCGGGCGGCCACGTCTTCAACGGTAGCCAGAGGCAATGGGACCTCCCTGGAGGGTTAAGGGAGATCAGCCGGCAGGAGTCTCCGTGATCGCAATCTTGAGACCTCGTACGAACTTCTCACCGATGGTCGTCCCTCGGACCGCGTAATCCGCGTCCTCCTTGACCGTGGCCATGCCGTACATGGTGTCAAGGCCGATGGTGTCCATCTTCTTGTTGTAGTCGTAATCGACAAGCATGCGGGTAGCGATTCCGTTGACATTCTGAACGGAGCCGGTAACGGCACCCATTGGCAGAGCAGGGCACGCGGACGCAATCAGCATGGCGGACTTGTGGAACAGGTACATCTCCAGGCCGAAGGAGTTGTGAACCACGATGTCGAATCCGTAGATCCGGCCGATGGTGGCCCGCCGCAGGGCGTTGGTGTCGCCGCTGTAGTCGACTGCTACAAACTCGGGGTCCTTGAGGAGGATCGCCTCTACCTCAGGGCCGGCAATGAGATAGCGCTCAGATGCCGGCACCAGAGCCAGGTTCAGGTTCATTCGCGCATCTACGAGTGCAGTACGAATACCAAGGGCCCGCTGAGTCAGCTTCGCGGCAGTACCGTCCGCTGCCGGAATTGCCACGGTGATGTCTCCACCTACCGCGTTCTTCTGGCCCGCAGTCAGCCCGCTCCGGTTGATGTTGGCCTTGATGAAGGCCGCCACAGTGTCGTCAAAGTATTCAGCGAAACCGCGAGTCAGCTTGGAAAGTACCTGAGCACCGAACTGCCTGAGGTCAAAGGCCACCGTCTCCATGCCGAGTGCGGTTGCATTCTGCGCGAGGGTGGTGAGCTGAACCGGGAAGCGGGTCTCATTGATGAACCCGTTAGGTGCCCGGCGGTCTGCGCTGGGAAGTGGCCGATCCGAGGCCGCCGCAAAGACGTTCTTGTCACCAGTGATCGGGTTGGTGATCGGAGCGGAGATGCCCCCAGCTACAACCGGGATACCGCGAGACTCGCGGTTGACGTTGATTACGTCACCGACTCCGCCAGTGAAGTTCAGCTCAGAGTATCGGGCCGGGATGCCGCCAAGGGTGAGCTGTCGGTCCAGAATTCCCAGTGCAGCAATGGTGACCTGCTTGGGGTCAAGGTTAAAGTGATGCGTGGTAGCCATGCAGCCTCCATGAGGGCATAAAAAAAGCCCCCCAGGAGTGGAGGGCTACGCGGGATAGATAAGGGGTGGACTGAACATGGGCGGTTACAGGAAGTTTCCGCCGGAGATGAAGTCAGCCAGCTCGGTTGGGTCGAGACTGGCGAACTTTCCGTCAGCCCCTCGGTTGTGGCCGGCACCCGCCAGATGCGGGAATGCTCCGCCGTTGGTCGGCTTGGGCAGGGAGTCAATGAACGACTTCACCGCGTCCGCGTCGGGACGTTCGTTCTCGCCCTTGAATCGACTCAGGTCCAGGAACGACAGGTCGGGCAGTTCAGCGCCGGCCTTCACGGCCTGAAGCTGAAGTTCGGCGGTGACCAGCTCCTGAGAAACCTCTCCGAGCGCGGACGTCCGGCCCTCGGTTCGAGCGGCCTCTACGGCCACCTGCTGTGCGGCCTGGAGCTGCTGAAGCTCTGTACGAGCAGAGTTGAAGTTGCCTTCGTTCTGGCGGCTGAGGGCCTTCCAACGGTCCCGGTCAGCGGCCACCTCGTCCAGAGTCGGGGCAGCCGGCGGAGCCGGTGGTGTGCCCTGCGTACCGTCGTTGCCGAGCTGGCCAGGGTTCTCGTTCTGAGTCGTCATATGCTGTATCCCATTTCGGAGGTGACGCGCCATTTCGGCAGGTCAGTTCTTAGCTTCGTGAATCTTCCGGTTGGCGTTCCCGGAATTACCCTGCGGAGGCTTGATGGCAGGATTGCCCTGTAGTGCCGGCTGAGGCATGAGCTTCTGAATCTCGGCAGCGGCCTTGGCGTCGTCCTTGCGCATTTCGCGGAAGGAGTCGATCTGAGCGGCGGTGAAGCCTGCTTCAGCCCAGAGCACTTCCTCAGGAACATTTAGCTGCTTCAGCTTCAGAAGCGCGTCGATGTGCTGGGCTTCGGTCCTGTACTCAGGATCGCGCCATCGCGTTTCCATCTCAAAGGCGTTCATCCGCTTGTCTCGCTTCACGGCGAAACACAGCCTGATCACTCTTTCCCACGCCTCACCAAAGTGCAGCATGCGTTCCCGGACCTTTGCCACTAGGCCGGCCTCAGCCGAAATGATGGCCTCGCCAGAGGGCGTGCTTCCCGAGTTGACTAGGAAATAGTGACTGGGGACCCTGGATACCGAGCAAAGGTGCTGGACGAGCATATCTACCAGCACCACGTAGTTCTTCAAATCGGCTGCGGCGAAGGAGCCGAAGGCAGCGGAGGGGTCCTCTGCCTGAAGGATCTTGTCCAGGCCGACATTGAACGGCTCAACCGGCTTGTGACTGTTTTGGACGGCCGGTGAGCTGCGGCGATGTGGTGCGAGGTGGTCCTGCGGGGCCGGTAGATTGACCTTGTGACCGATGCCCCGCCGCAGCTGCCCTCGTACGAGGAGTTGGCCGCGCT
>NZ_JAPNLK010000144.1 GCF_026627505.1 Streptomyces sp. H27-H5
CACCCCCGAGGACGCACTCGACACCGCCTGCCACCTCCACCTCACCGGTCTCGACACCTGACACGGGCAAGCGCACGCCAAGCCCGACGTCAACCCCCGAAGGATTTACGACGCAGACCACTAAGCGCCGGCTCCTACCGTGGACCCTCAGTGAACGGAAGCGTTCACTATTTCACTTTGGGGGGATCCTCAGTGACAAGCACTCAACTGGCCACGCCACGAATACCCGGCGCCGCCCGACGTCCCGGGCGTCCGGGAGTGGCACTCGCGGTCATCGCCGCCTGCCAGCTCATGGTGGTTCTCGACGCGACGATCGTGAACATCGCGCTCCCCCACATCCAGACCGCGCTCTCCTTCTCCACCACCGACCTGTCCTGGGTGATCAGCGCGTACACCCTGGCCTTCGGCGGCCTGCTGCTGCTCGGCGGCCGGGCCGGCGACATCCTGGGGCGACGCCGCGTCTTCATCACCGGCATCCTGCTCTTCACCCTCGCCTCGCTCCTCGGCGGTTTCGCCCAGGAGCCCTGGCAACTGCTGGCGGCCCGCGCCCTCCAGGGAGTCGGCGGTGCGATCGCCTCCCCGACCTCCCTCGCCCTGATCACCACGACCTTCGCCGAGGGTCCCGAACGCAATCGCGCCTTCGGCGTGTTCGCGGCCGTCTCGGCGGGTGGCGGCGCGATCGGCCTGTTGACGGGCGGCATGCTCACCGAGTGGCTCGACTGGCGATGGGTCCTCTTCGTCAACGTGCCGATCGGCATCCTGATCGCCGTCCTCGCACCGCTTTACATCAGCGAGTCCGAACGCCATCCCGGTCGCTTCGACATCGCCGGGGCCCTCACGTCCACCGGCGGCATGGCCTCGCTCGTCTACGGCTTCATCCGCGCGTCGGAGGACGGTTGGCGCGACGCGCTCACCCTCGGCTCCTTCGCCGCCGCCGTCGTACTCCTCGGGATGTTCGTGTTCGTCGAATCGCGGGCCCGCGAACCGATCACCCCGCTGCGGATGTTCGCCGACCGCAACCGCGCCGGCACCTACGTGATCATGCTCGGCCTGGCCGCCGCGATGTTCGGCATGTTCTTCTTCATCGTCCAGTTCGTGCAGAACGTGCTCGGCTTCTCCCCGATCCGTTGCGGACTCGGTTTCCTGCCCGTCACCGTCGCCATCGTGACGGCCGCCGGACTCTCCCAGCGCTTCCTGCCGCGCTTCGGGCCCAAGCCGTTCATGGTCCTCGGGTCCGCGCTCACCGGGGTGGGCCTGACCTGGCTGACGTTCATCCGCACGGACAGTTCGTACGTGTCCGGGGTGTTGGGGCCGATGCTCCTCTTCGGCTTCGGCATGGGGCTCAACTTCGTGACCCTCACCCTCACCGCCGTCTCGGGGGTGGCGCCGAGGGAGGCCGGCGCGGCCTCCGGTCTGCTGAACGCCGCCCAGCAGGTCGGTGGCTCGCTCGGTCTGTCCATCCTGGTGACCGTCTTCGGCACGGCCGGTCGCGACGAGGCCGAGAAGCAGGTCCCCGCGTTCCTGGCGCAGGCGGAGCCGGAGCAACTGGCGGCCTTCAAGGCGACCGGCCGGCTGCCCGACCCGTGGGGCGACACCGTCCTCACCCAGGGCATCTCCACCGCGTTCATCGCCGCCGTGGCGATGTCCGGACTCGCCCTGGCCACGGCACTGTGGGTGATCCGGGTGCGCAAGAGCGACCTGGAGGCCCTCAACGGAACCGCGGAGACGGCCGGCCCCGTGGGCTGAGCACGGCCCGAAGGGGGGTCGCCGGCCGGCACGGCGACCCTCCCCCGACGCCCCTGCGTACGCGTTCGAGTACGGGGTCAGTACTCGCTGCGGCCGCCGTACAGGCCGAGCCGTACGCAGTCGTGGGCGGTGGCCGTGACCGGGCGCGCGTCGAGGATCCGGCGCGCGCGGGACTGCGCCAGGCTCGTCGCGAACCAGGGCGCGCCCTTGGACTCCGCCAGGTCGTCGCGGACTCCGATCAGGGCGCAGGAGCGCTGAGGTTCGGGCAGGCGGTCCAGGGCGGGTGCGGCATCGGCCGACAGATGGCGGAAGTACTCCACGTCGATCTTCTCGTCCGACGTGTACCGGGCGACGTTCGTCTCGGCGATGATCCCGTCCGGGGACATCAGCCCGAAGGCCAGGACGGTGGCGGCGGCGCTGCCTGCCACCGCACGGGCCAGCCAACGCCCGCCGAACACGCCGGCCGCCATGAGCAGCACGATCACGAGCCCGAGCCACAGTTCCATGGTGACCACCGACAGGCGCAGCCGGGTCAGCCCGTACGCGTCCACGTACAGGTCCATCCGGCGCACCGCGGAGGCCACCACGACCAGTGTCAGCAGGCACAGGGTGCCCAGGACCACCCGGACGAAGCGGCGGTCGCCCGCACCGCCGCGGGGTGCCCAGCGCAGGGCGAGGGCGATGACGGCCAGGACGAACACGGTGGCCCAGAGCAACTGCCAGAAGCCCTGGCGGGCGTACTCGGCGTAGGTCAGGCCCGTACGGTCCAGGACCTTGTCGTACCCGCCGAACAGGACGGCCAGTTGCACCGCGATGAACCCCGCGAACAGCAGGTTGAGCACGACGAGCGGAAGCGCCCACTCCACGCGGGAGCGCGGCTTGCCCGGGGTCGTCGCGACGCGGTCCCAGCGCAGCGGAGCCGCGGCGGTCCGGGCGACGGACAGGGCGCAGAGCGCGCCCACCAGGAACAGGGCGACGCGGAACGGGCTCTCTCCGACGGAGACGTCCGGGGTCAGATCGCCCAGCAGATCCGCGAAGGCCGCGTCGGCGGAGGCGAACAGCGCCCCGAACACGAACAGGAGGACGACGGCCACGACGGTCGCCTTGGCGATGGGCAGCCAGCGCGTACGGTCCACCCCGCCGCCGCGCGAACGCACCCCCTCCCAGGCCCAGCCGACCCCGGTGACCGCCGTGTCGATCAACCCGAGCGGGGCGAGCAGCACGCCCGGCCAGCGGCGGGTTCCGTGCAGGGCCAGCGCGGCCAGGGAGACGGCGGCGAGGACCGCGAGCGTGCTCGGCCAGGCGGAGTCGCGCAGGGCCGGCACGACGAGCAGGGCCACGCAGCCGAGGGACCAGACCACGGTCCAGGGTCGGACCGTGCGACCGGCCGCCCGGGCGGCGACGTACGCGGCGGCCATGGCGGGCAGCGCGGCGAGCAGCAGCCCGGGGCCGACGCCGTCGCCGAGGAAGACCGCGGTGGCGAGACCGGCGACGAGCACGGCGACGAGGGTGGCGGTGCGGATCGGAGCGGGCGGCGCGGACCGGACCCGCCGGGCCAACGACTCCTGCGCCCGCGCCGCGGCGGCAGCCTGGGCCTGCCCCGCCCCCGAGGCCCCCGCGCCGGGAGCCCCGGCGCCGGACGTATCGCCTCCGGAGGTACCGACGCCGGACGTACCGGTACCGGTACCGGCCCCGGTCCCGGGCTCCGCGGACCGCTCGCCGGCGGTCTCGCCTCCGGCCGCATCGCGTTTCGCCGTGTCGGCGTTCTCAGACATCAGATCCCTCCCCTGTCAGCCGCTCCCCGAGTGCGTGAGACGAGAGCGGCGAAGCGGACAGGGTAGGCCGGGGTCAGGAAGTTTTGAACAAATTCAAGAAGCCCTTGTGTCAGGACCGTGACAATCACATCGGCCCACCCCGCCGCGTCCGCGCACGGGGCCGCCCCTCGGCAGGACAACGCGAAGGGCGCCCGGGTACCAGGTACCCGGGCGCCCTCGGGGCCGGAAGATCCGGACCGGACGGACTAGCGCGCCGCGTTGGGCAACCACGCCGGAAGGGCCTCGGTGCGCGACAGCCACGCCGCCGGCAGCACCGCGTCCCCCCGGGCACCCAGCACTCCGCCGACGATGGCGCACGTCGTGTCCACGTCCCCGCCCACCTGTGCGGTGGTCCAGAACGCCTGCTCGTAGTCGTCCAGTGACCGGGCCGCCGACCACAGCGCGAACGGCACCGTGTCGTGGGCGCTCGTGCGCCGCCCGCATCCCAGGACCGCCGCGACCGTGGTCGCGTCGTCGTAGTCGAGCATCCCGCGCGCCCGACGCAGCCCGGCGCCCACCGCGCTGCGCGGCACCAGCGCGATCACCGCGTCCAACAGGTCGGCGGCCTTCGGCGGGCCGGCCGGAGCCGCCGCCAGCGACGCGGCCGCAGCGACGGCCATCGCTCCGCAGACCGCCTCGCGGTGCTGATGGGTGGTGTACGCCGAGATCTCGGCCTGGTGCGTGGCCTGCTCGGGGTCGTCCGCGTACCAGGCGCCCAGCGGCGCGATCCGCATGGCGGCCCCGTTGCCCCACGAGCCCTGGCCGTTGAACAGTTCGGCCGCCTGCGTGCGCCAGTCCGCGCCTTCTCGGATCAGCCGCAGCATCCGGTTCACGGCAGGCCCGTAGCCGCGGTCGAAGTCGTGGTGGTGGGCGAAGGACAGAGCGAGCGCGTCCTGGTCGATGCGCCCGTGCTCGGCGAGCACGGCCACCACCGAGCAGGCCATCTCGGTGTCGTCGGTCCACTGCCAGGCGTCGGTGCCGGCGGGGACCTCACGCCGCTTGAGCCGTGGATAGTTCACGGGAACGAAGTACTGGGAGCCCAGAGCGTCACCCAGTGCCAGCCCTCGGAGGCTGGACATGGCGCGTGCGTAGCGCCTTTCGGAGGAGGAGTCAGCGGTCATCGCGCGCCACTCTAGCCGTCCAGGTCATAAGGCTCGGGTGTGGTCCACCGCTCAAATGGGCGGTCCATCCGGTACCGGCCGTCCGAGCCGAGCAGCAGCGCGCGGAATTCCCCGTTCCCGGGGTTGGACAGGCACTCGAACTCGGCCACCGACCAGTGGAACCAGCGCATGCAGAACAGCCGCATCGTCAACCCGTGCGTCACCACCAGAACGTTCTCGGGGTGATCCTCGGCCTCGAAGCTGCGGTAGAGGCTCTCCAGGAAGGAACCGACCCGGTCGTAGACGTCCGCACCCGACTCCCCCTGGGCGAAGCGGTAGAAGAAGTGCCCGTAGGCGTCCCGGTACGCCTTCTGCAACCGCACGTCGTCCCGGTCCTGCCAGTTGCCCCAGTCCTGTTCCCGCAGTCGGGGTTCCTCGCGCATCCGGACCCGGGTCGGGTCCAGGCGCAGCTCGCGGAAGGTCTGCAGGGTCCTGCGGTACGGGGAGACGTAGGCGCTGATGGACTCGTCACCGAAGAGTTCGCGCAGCCGAACGCCGGCCTCGGCGGCCTGTTCCCGTCCGGTCCGGGTCAGGCGCAGGGCATGATCGGGCTCCCGCTCGTACACCGTGTCGTCGGCGTTCCCCTCCGACTCCCCGTGTCGGACAAGGACGATGCGCCGTGGTCGAACCATCCCACGACCCTATTCGGACATCTTGTTCCCCGCGCACCGGGCTCGCCGCTCACGCCGGCGGTCGTCGTACGGTCATACCGTCCAGGAGGGTTCGAGGTCGACGACGTCGCCCGTGAGCGCCTCCACGTCGGCCTCGGTCTGGGCGCGCAGCGACAGCCGCTCCACCCGCTCCTGTCGGTACTTGCCGTGTTCGGCGGCCGCGCGCCACATCGACAAGACCAGGAACTCACGGCCCGGGGCCTCCCCGAAGAGGCCCCGGATCATGCCGGGCGACCCGGCCATGGCCGGGTTCCACACCTTCTCCTGCATGAGCGCGAAGTGGTCCACGCGGCCCTCGCGTACCCGGGTGTGGGCGACCCGGACGACGTCGGCGTCGGAGAAGCGCGGCTCGAAGCCGGTCTTCACGTCGAAGCGGTGATCGAAGAGCGTGACCCGCGCGTCGGTATAGGTGCCGTTCTGGGACGCGGCCAGCCGGTCGTGCGAGCGGGCCATGAAGGAGTCGTAGAAGGAGCGGCTCTCCCAGAACGCGAAGACGTGCGCGACGCCTTGCCGGCCCCGGCTCCATCCGCCGCCCTGTCCCCGGAAGCCCGGCTCCCCCGGAAGCCCCGCCCATTTGCGCTGCCCACGCTCGAACCCGCGTCGGTCCGTCACCGTGCAGCGAATCCACTTGACCAGCACCGCGCCATCGTACGGGCCCGGCGCGGTCCGGGTCAGTCCCCGGCCCGATGGATCCGCACCAGTTCCGCGGCGTCCCGCTCGGGCAGTCGAAGCCCGAACTCGCGGTCGAGCACGGTGATCAGCTCGTCCGGTGCCACGCTCTCCCGATCGAGGCGTCCGTCCGGATACAAGCGGGTGAGTTCCCTCCCCACGAGGGCCACGCGCACGGACTCTCCGGGGTATTGGACGATGACCTTGCCGACGAACGCGGAGTGCGGGTGCGAGGAGCTGTAGTGGTTCAGCACCACGTAGTCCACGGGGTGGTACGCCTGGGGCGAGAACGCGTACAGGTCACGCCACTCCTCCCCGCGCAGCGAGCGGAGCACCAGGACGCCGTCCCCCTCCGCGCGGACGGCGTACGTCCACCGCCCCTGCCGCACCTCGACTCCGGTACGCGCGAGCGGTACGGGTTCGCGCGGCCCGGGGTGGCCGAACCCGGCGTCACACAGCCACGGTTCGCCCTCGACGGTGACGACGAGGACGGCGTGCGTCACCGCGAGCAGCGCGTCACCCCGGGTGCGGTTGCGGGCCCCGCGCCCGGCGACCTCGAAGCCGATCCGCTCCAGGGCGGCGGCCAGCAGCGAGTTCTGTTCGTAGCAGTAGCCGCCTCGGCGACCGTGCACGATCTTGTCCTGCAATGCCTTGACGTCCAGCGCGACGGGACGGCCGAGCGTGACGTCCAGGCTCTCGAAGGGAATGGCGGCGATGTGGGCCCGGGTCACTGCGTACAACGCCTCCAGGTCGGGCCGGAGTTCCCGGCCGCCCGCCCCGGTCTCCAGGCCGATCCTCGCCAGATAGGCGTCCAGGTCCAGCTCGTCAGAACTCCACACGGCTTCCCGCTCCCCCGCACACTCCACGGCGCCCGATCGGCGCGCCCCGCACAATGATCGGCATGACCGCCCTCCACACCAACCCGCCTCGGCTCGTCGCGCACACGCCGAAGGGGACCGACCACCAGGTCGATCCCCTTCGTGAGCCACCGCTCAGCCGGCCGTGCCGATCACGCGGGACGACCGTCCCGCGCGATCACGACCGGTGTCAGCTGCAGCCGCTGGTGGAGCCGCAGCCCTCACAGATGTAGCAGGAGCCGGCGCGCTGCATCTTCGTACCGCAGGAGAAGCAGAGCGGGGCGTCGGCGGAGACACCCAGCTGCATCTCGACGAGTTCGGCGCTGGAGTGCGCCGTCTTCGGGGCCGCGGCCGCGACGGCCGTGACCGGCTTCGGCGCGGGAACTGCGGCGAGCGGGGCCGACTGGGCCAACGTCTCGGTGTCGATCTGCTCTCCGTCCAGCGGCTCATAGGAACCGGTGTCGAGGTGACGCTGACGCTCCTCGGCGGAGTGGATGCCGAGGGCGGAGCGGGTCTCGAAGGGCAGGAAGTCGAGCGCCACGCGACGGAAGATGTAGTCGACGATCGACTGCGCCATCCGCACGTCCGGGTCGTCCGTCATGCCGGCCGGCTCGAAGCGCATGTTCGTGAACTTCGAGACGTACGTCTCCAGCGGGACGCCGTACTGCAGACCGACCGAGACGGCGATGGAGAAGGCGTCCATCATGCCCGCGAGGGTCGAGCCCTGCTTGGACATCTTCAGGAAGACCTCGCCCAGACCGTCGTCCGGGTAGGAGTTCGCCGTCATGTAGCCCTCGGCGCCACCGACCGTGAAGGAGGTGGTGATCCCCGGGCGGCCCTTGGGGAGGCGCTTGCGGACGGGGCGGTACTCGATGACCTTCTCGACCGCCGCGCGGATGGTCTCCTCGGCCTTCTCGGTGACCTCGACCTTCTCCGCTTCCTTCTTCTTCGCGGAGAGGGGCTGACCGACCTTGCAGTTGTCGCGGTAGATCGCCAGCGCCTTGACGCCCAGCTTCCACGCCTCGAAGTAGATCTCCTCGATCTCCTCGACGGTCGCCGTCTCCGGCATGTTGACCGTCTTCGAGATCGCGCCGGAGATCCAGGGCTGGATCGCGGCCATCATGCGGACGTGACCCATCGCGGAGATGGAACGCTCGCCCATGGCGCAGTCGAAGACCGAGTAGTGCTCCGCCTTCAGACCCGGGGCGTCGACGACCACACCGTGCTCGGCGATGTGGGTGACGATCGCCTCGATCTGCTCCTCCTGGTAACCCAGGCGGCGCAGGGCCTGCGGGACGGTGCCGTTGACGATCTGCATCGAGCCGCCGCCGACGAGCTTCTTGAACTTGACCAGGGCCAGGTCCGGCTCGACACCAGTGGTGTCGCAGGACATCGCGAGACCGATGGTGCCGGTCGGCGCGAGGACGGAGGCCTGGGAGTTGCGGAAGCCGTTCTTCTCGCCGAGGCGCAGAACGTCCTGCCAGGCCTCCGTGGCCGCGGCCCAGATGGAGTTGTCCAGGTCCTGGGTGCGCGGCGCGACGGCGTTGGCGTCGGCGTGCTGCTTCATGACGCGCTTGTGCGAGTCGGCGTTGCGGGCGTAGCCGTCGTACGGGCCCACGATCGCGGCCAGCTCGGCGGAGCGCTTGTACGCGGTGCCCGTCATCAGCGAGGTGATCGACGCGGCGAGGGTGCGGCCGCCGTCCGAGTCGTACGCGTGACCCGTGGCCATCAGCAGGGCGCCGAGGTTGGCGTAGCCGATGCCCAGCTGACGGAAGGCGCGGGTGTTCTCGCCGATCTTCTGGGTCGGGAAGTCCGCGAAGCAGATGGAGATGTCCATCGCGGTGATGACGAGCTCGACGACCTTGGCGAAGCGCTCGGCGTCGAAGGCCTGGTTGCCCTTGCCGTCGTCGTCGAGGAACTTCATCAGGTTCAGCGAGGCGAGGTTGCAGGACGTGTTGTCCAGGTGCATGTACTCGCTGCAGGGGTTGGACGCGGTGATGCGGCCGGACTCGGGGCAGGTGTGCCAGTTGTTGATCACACCGTCGTACTGGATGCCCGGGTCGGCGCAGGCCCACGCGGCCTCGGCGAGCTTGCGGAAGAGCGCCTTGGCGTCGACCTTCTCGATGACCTCGCCGGTCATGCGGGCCCGCAGGCCGAACTCGGTGCCGTTCTCGACGGCCGTCATGAACTCGTCGTTCACGCGGACGGAGTTGTTGGCGTTCTGGTACTGGACGGACGTGATGTCGTCGCCGCCCAGGTCCATGTCGAAGCCCGCGTCGCGCAGGGCGCGGATCTTCTCCTCTTCCTTCACCTTGGTGGCGATGAAGTCCTCGACGTCCGGGTGGTCCACGTCCAGGACGACCATCTTGGCGGCGCGACGGGTGGCACCACCGGACTTGATCGTTCCTGCGGACGCGTCCGCGCCCCGCATGAAGGAGACCGGGCCGGAGGCGTTGCCGCCGGAGGAGAGGAGCTCCTTGGAGGAGCGGATGCGGGAGAGGTTCAGGCCGGCGCCGGAGCCGCCCTTGAAGATCATGCCCTCTTCCTTGTACCAGTCGAGGATCGACTCCATGGAGTCGTCGACGGCCAGGATGAAGCAGGCGGAGACCTGCTGCGGCTGGGGCGTGCCGACGTTGAACCACACCGGGGAGTTGAAGCTGAAGATCTGGTGCAGGAGGGCGTAGGTCAGCTCGTGCTCGAAGATCTCCGCGTCCGCGGGCGAGGAGAAGTAGTCGAAGTCCTCGCCGGCCTTCGTGTACGTCTTCACGATCCGGTCGATGAGCTGCTTCAGGCCGGTCTCGCGCTGCGGGCTGCCGACCGCGCCGCGGAAGTACTTGCTGGTGACGATGTTGACCGCGTTCACCGACCAGAAGTCGGGGAACTCGACGCCACGCTGCTCGAAGTTGACCGAACCGTCGCGCCAGTTGGTCATGACGACGTCACGACGCTCCCAGCTCACCTCGTCGTACGGGTGCACGCCCGGGGTGGTGTGGATGCGCTCGATCCGCAGGCCGCTCTTGGTGGCCTTGGTCCCCTTGGCTCGGGAACCTCGCGCCGAGCTGCTCGCCGTCTCTGTCATGGCCGCCTCCCATATGCGGGCAAAAACGCCCTAAAGTGCCAGCGCTATTCCGCGGCACGGTGCTGTGTGTCTTGTATCTACGAATCTGCTCCCGGCTACCGCCGGGAGGCGCCTCGAATCGACCGGGCAGACCGCGCTGCTGTGCGGCCCGTCAGGTCAGTCGGAGGCGGAGGCGGGCACGGGGACGACCGAGGGGGTCCCACCGGGCTCGACCTCAGGGGGATGAGGCCGCCGCTCGCGCAATTCCACGATGGCGGTCTCGAAGTCTTCGAGGGTGTCGAACGCTTTGTAGACGGATGCGAACCGCAGGTAGGCGACCAGGTCGAGTTCCTGCAACGGGCCGAGTATGGCCAGACCCACGTCATGGGTGGTCAGCTCGGCACTCCCGGTGGCGCGCACCGCCTCCTCGACCCGCTGGCCGAGCTTGGCGAGGGCGTCCTCGGTGACCGGTCGACCCTGGCACGCCTTGCGGACGCCAGAGATGACCTTGGAGCGACTGAAGGGTTCGGTCACCCCGCTGCGCTTGATCACCATCAGCGAGGCCGTCTCCACCGTCGTGAAGCGACGGGAGCAGTCGGGGCACTGACGGCGCCGTCGGATCGACGTGCCGTCGTCCGTGGTGCGGCTGTCGACTACGCGGCTGTCGGGGTGCCTGCAGAAGGGGCAGTGCATGGTTCCCTCACCCTCCTTCTCGGCACGACTGAATCACCCCACGGAGCCCCTGAACGGCGGAGGAAACGGTCCCGCCGGGGGCTCGTGAAGCAGCCACCAGCATATGCGATGTCGGGGGCTCCGGCGGACCGGGGACCACAACTTCTGGGCGGCAGCGCTCATCCAACCACTAGATCTTGGGTTGCGGTGGATTTACATCGCTCAGCGTGTCGCGGCGTGAGCCGACCGCGTCCGGGCACCCTCGGCGCCACACTGGACGCCGGCCCGGACCCTGGCGATCCAACCCGGAAGGGTACCGTAAGCAGCGAACGCGGGACCGAATCCACGTTCGACGGATGGTCTGCCTATACACCTCTTGCGACATCTCAAGTGAACGATCCTTGCTTTTTCACTCGAACGTGTGTTTGGCGCAACCTTTCGAAAGCAACTACCGTTGTCCAACTAGGGAGAACATTTCGAGAGGGGCCGCAGACGTGACCACGACCGCAGACAGTGCCACCATCACTGCCCAGAACCGCTCCCAGAGCCGACTTGAGCCGGTGCATGCCATGAATGACGCAAGTCAGAATCCGGAGACGGAGCCCGCACGCCCCGCTCGCTCGATGCCAGGGCGACCTCCAGGCATCCGCGCCGACAGTTCCGGACTCACGGACCGGCAGCGGAGGGTCATCGAGGTCATCCGCGACTCCGTGCAGCGCAGGGGTTACCCGCCGTCGATGCGGGAGATCGGCCAGGCGGTGGGACTGTCCAGCACCTCGTCGGTCGCGCACCAGCTGATGGCCCTGGAGCGCAAGGGCTTCCTGCGCCGCGACCCGCACCGCCCCCGGGCGTACGAGGTGCGCGGCTCGGACCAGCCCAGCTCGCAGCCCACGGACACCACCGGCAAGCCTGCCGCGTCGTACGTGCCCCTGGTGGGTCGGATCGCGGCCGGCGGCCCGATCCTCGCCGAGGAATCGGTCGAGGACGTGTTCCCCCTCCCCCGCCAGCTGGTGGGTGACGGCGAGCTCTTCGTCCTCAAGGTCGTCGGCGACTCGATGATCGAGGCCGCGATCTGTGACGGTGACTGGGTCACCGTCCGGCGTCAGCCCGTCGCGGAGAACGGCGACATCGTCGCCGCGATGCTGGACGGCGAGGCCACGGTCAAGCGGTTCAAGCGCGAAGACGGCCATGTCTGGCTGCTCCCGCACAACGCCGCCTACCAGCCCATTCCGGGTGACGAGGCGACCATCCTCGGCAAGGTCGTCGCCGTACTGCGCAGGGTCTGACCCTCGCGCCCTCAGCCAGCTCCGGGACCTACTGCGCCGGTCCCGGAGCTGCTTCGTGTCCCCATCCGTTCCCGTGGTTCCACCGCTTCGTCACTGCCGCCCCCTCGGGGACGGCTACTTGCCGTCCGCCTGGGCGGTCGCGTCGATGGCGGCCAGTGAGCGACGCACCTGGTTCCGGTCGGTCGTGTACCAGAAGTCCGGGAGCGTGGCGCGCAGGAAGCTGCCGTAGCGAGCCGTCGCGAGTCGGGGGTCCAGGACCGCGACCACGCCCTTGTCGCCCGTCGCCCGGACGAGCCGGCCCGCGCCCTGGGCCATCAGCAGCGCCGCGTGCGTGGCGGCCACCGCCATGAATCCGTTGCCACCGTGCTCCTCGACCGACTTCTGCCGCGCGCTCATCAACGGGTCGTCGGGGCGCGGAAACGGGATCCGGTCCATGATCACGAGCTGGCAGCTGGGCCCCGGAACGTCGACGCCCTGCCACAGGGAGAGCGTCCCGAACAGGCAGGTCTTGGGATCTGCGGCGAAGGCCTTGATCAACTCGCCGAGCGTCTCCTCGCCCTGGAGCAGGATCGGGTGGTCGAGCCGCTCGCGCAGTTCCTCGGCGGCCGCCTTGGCGCCCCGCATGGAGGAGAAGAGGCCGAGGGTACGACCGCCGGCCGCCTCGATCAGTTCGGCGAGCTCGTCCATCATGTCGCCGCGGGTGCCCTCCCGGCCGGGCGTGGCCAGGTGCTTGGCGACGTACAGGATCCCCTGCTTGGGGTAGTCGAACGGGGAGCCCACGTCCAGACCCCGCCAGACGGGTGCGTCGTCGCCCTCCACCCCTTCCGGGGACAGGCCCATCGACGCGGCGACCCCGTTGAAATCCCCGCCGAGCTTGAGCGTGGCAGAGGTGAGGACCACCGAGCGGTCCTCGAACAGCTTCTCGCGCAGCAGCCCGGACACCGACAGCGGTGCCACGCGCAGGGTGGCGCCGAAGCGATCGTGCCGCTCGTACCAGACGACGTCGTATTCGGAACCGAGGACGATCCGCTCCGCCACTCCGTGGATGCTCTCCACGGCGGCGAGGGCCTGCTTGCGCACGGCGTCCTCGTCCTGCACGGACTTGTCGCGGGTGTTGCCGATCACCGAGATCACGTTGCGCGCCGAGTCGCGGAGGGACATCAGGGCGTAGCCGAGGTCCTCGGGGACCGTCTCCAGCCGGCCAGGGAGCGCCAGTTCCATGACGCGCTCGAACGATTCGGAGGCGGTCTGCAGGGCATCGGCCGTCTTCTCGTCCACGAGCTTCGCGACGCGCTTCACGGCCCGATTGACCTGCCCCGGGGTGAGCTCGCCGGTCGCGACGCCCGTCACCCGGGAGACCAGCTCGTGAGCCTCGTCCACGATCAACACCTCGTGCTGCGGCAGCACCGGCGCGCCCTGGATGGCGTCGATGGCGAGCAGCGCGTGGTTGGTGACGACCACGTCGGCGAGTTTGGCCCGTTCCCGGGCGGCCTCGGCGAAGCACTCGGCGCCGTAGGCGCACTTCGTCGCTCCCAGGCACTCGCTGGACGAGACGGAGATCTGTTGCCACGCCTTGTCGGAGACGCCGGGCGTCAGGTCGTCACGGTCGCCGGTCTCTGTCTCGTCCGCCCAGTCGCGCAGGCGCAGGAGGTCCTTTCCGAGCTTGCTGCTGGGGGTGGCCGCCTCGAACTGGTCGAAGAGGCCCTCCTCCTCATCCTGCGGTGCGCCCTCGTGCAGACGGTGCAGGCACAGGTAGTTGGAACGGCCCTTTAGCATGGCGAACTGCGGGCGGCGGCGGAGCTGCGGATGCAGCGCCTCCACCGTCCGGGGCAGGTCGCGCTCGACGAGCTGGCGCTGGAGGGCCAGGGTCGCGGTGGCGACGACCACGCGCTCGCCGTGTGCGAGGGCGGGCACCAGGTAGCCGAGGGACTTGCCGGTGCCGGTGCCTGCCTGGATCAGCCGGTGGGAGTTCTCGTCGATCGCTTCGGCAACGGCTTCGGCCATGGCCACCTGGCCGGGCCGCTCCGTGCCGCCGACGGCGGAGACGGCGGCATGCAGCAGGTCGGGGAGGGAGGGCTTCGTCATAGCACTGCCAACCCTACGGGGCGCCACTGACATTGATACTCGTAGCGGGTTCCGGTGGTCGTGGCTCTGCCACTGACTGACACCCTGCTGGGTTGTCTTCCGGCTGTACCGTCCGGCTGCCGGGCCCGTTCTTCATGGCTCCGGCCAGGT
>NZ_JAPNLK010000145.1 GCF_026627505.1 Streptomyces sp. H27-H5
CCCCACCGGCCTCCCCATCGGCAGTCCCGAGGACTGCCTTACCTGCGCCGGCACCCTCTACCTCGGCAGCCCGGCCTGACCGGCCCAACCCCCCTCCACGAACTTTCGCGGTGCAGCACTAGGGGGTGCCACTGACATCAGGACCCCGCGGCCCCTCGCGACCCCGCGGCCCCTCGCGCCCCACGGGCCGTCACGCCGAGGGCGACGGCAGGTAGGCGAGCGGCGACGGCAACCCGAGGTCCTCGGGGAGCAGGGCGCCGATCCAGCAGTCCCGTACGGTGCCGCGCTTGACCAGACCGGCGCGCAGCAGGCCCTCGAAGCGGAAGCCGGCCTTCTCCGCGACGGCGCGCGAGCCCGCGTTGCCGACCTCGGCCCGCCATTCCAGGCGGGGCGCGCCCAGCTCGGTGAAGGCCCAGCGGGCGACGGCGCCCAGGGCCTCGGTCATGTGGCCGTTGCCGCGGTGCTCCTTGGTCGCCCAGTAGCCGACCTCGTAGCCGTTCTCCCCGTCGACCACGCGCACGTGCACGCCGATGGCCGCGACGAGCGGGCCGTCCGCGCCGAGGCGCACGGCGAAGCTGTACCCGGTGCCCTCGCGCCAGCCCGTCGGGGAGATCTCGCCCACGAAGGTGTCGGCGTGCACCCGCTCGTACGGGGAGGGGACGAGGGTCCACCGTTGGACGTCGGGGTCCTGGGCGGCCGCGTAGACCTCGTCGGCGTCGGCCGGGACGAAGGGGCGCAGGTGCAGACGCGCGGTGGTCAGTGTCGTGGGCTCCATGCACGGATTCTGGTACGGGCGGGATCGGCAGGCCAACAGTTTTCGTCGACACCGGCACCTTCGGTGCCCCCCGTACGTTCTCATTCCGGGCACCCGTGTCCTACGGATAGTGCGGACCTCCCGACGCGACCGTGTCCTCGCTTACGATGGCCGTTGCGGTGGGGCCCACCCTCCGTGCCCGCGCACGAACCAGTGCCAGGCCCGACCGGCAAGGAGACAAACCTCGGTGTCCGTCTTCAACAAGCTCATGCGTGCAGGCGAAGGCAAGATCCTGCGCAAACTGCACCGCATCGCGGACCAGGTCAACTCCATCGAAGAGGACTTCGTCAACCTCTCCGACGCCGAGTTGCGGGCCCTCACGGACGAGTACAAGCAGCGGTACCAGGACGGCGAGAGCCTGGACGACCTGCTGCCCGAGGCCTTCGCGACCACGCGCGAGGCCGCCAAGCGCGTCCTCGGTCAGCGGCACTACGACGTCCAGATCATGGGCGGCGCGGCGCTGCACCTCGGCTACGTCGCCGAGATGAAGACCGGTGAGGGCAAGACGCTCGTCGGCACCCTCCCCGCGTACCTGAACGCGCTGTCCGGCAAGGGCGTCCACCTGATCACGGTGAACGACTACCTCGCCGAGCGCGACTCGGAGCTCATGGGCCGGGTGCACAAGTTCCTCGGCCTCGACGTCGGCTGCATCCTGGCGAACATGTCGCCGGCCCAGCGTCGCGAGCAGTACAGCGCCGACATCACCTACGGCACGAACAACGAGTTCGGCTTCGACTACCTGCGCGACAACATGGCGTGGTCGCAGGACGAGCTGGTCCAGCGCGGCCACAACTTCGCCGTGGTCGACGAGGTCGACTCGATCCTGGTCGACGAGGCCCGTACGCCGCTGATCATCTCCGGCCCGGCCGACCAGGCGACGAAGTGGTACGCCGACTTCGCGAAGCTCGTCAACCGCCTGACCAAGGGCGAGGCCGGTCAGCCCCTCAAGGGCATCGAGGAGACCGGCGACTACGAGGTCGACGAGAAGAAGCGCACCGTCGCCATCCACGAGGCCGGTGTCGCGAAGGTCGAGGACTGGCTCGGCATCGAGAACCTCTACGAGTCGGTGAACACCCCGCTCGTCGGCTACCTGAACAACGCCATCAAGGCCAAGGAACTCTTCAAGAACGACAAGGACTACGTCGTCATCGACGGCGAAGTCATGATCGTCGACGAGCACACCGGCCGCATCCTCGCCGGCCGCCGCTACAACGAGGGCATGCACCAGGCGATCGAGGCGAAGGAAGGGGTGGACATCAAGGACGAGAACCAGACCCTCGCCACGATCACCCTGCAGAACTTCTTCCGCCTCTACTCGAAGCTGTCGGGCATGACCGGTACGGCCATGACCGAGGCCGCCGAGTTCCACCAGATCTACAAGCTCGGTGTCGTCCCGATCCCGACCAACCGCGACATGGTCCGCAAGGACCAGGCGGACCTGATCTACCGCACCGAGGTCGCGAAGTTCGCCGCCGTCGTCGACGACATCGCGGAGAAGCACGAGAAGGGCCAGCCGATCCTCGTCGGCACGACGTCGGTCGAGAAGTCCGAGTACCTCTCCCAGCAGCTCTCCAAGCGCGGCATCCCGCACGAGGTGCTGAACGCCAAGCAGCACGAGCGCGAGGCCTCGATCGTCGCGCAGGCCGGTCGCCGCGGCGCCGTCACCGTCGCCACGAACATGGCCGGTCGCGGTACCGACATCAAGCTCGGCGGCAACCCGGACGACCTGGCCGAGGCCGAGCTGCGCCAGCGCGGTCTCGACCCGGAGGAGCACATCGAGGAGTGGGCGCACGCCCTGCCCGAGGCGCTGATCCGCGCGGAGGCGGCCGTGAAGGCCGAGTTCGAGGAGGTCAAGGACCTCGGCGGGCTGTACGTGCTGGGCACCGAGCGGCACGAGTCGCGCCGCATCGACAACCAGCTGCGCGGTCGTTCCGGCCGTCAGGGCGACCCGGGCGAGTCCCGCTTCTACCTGTCGCTGGGCGACGACCTGATGCGTCTGTTCAAGGCGCAGATGGTCGAGCGGGTCATGGCGATGGCCAACGTGCCGGACGACGTTCCGATCGAGAACAAGATGGTGACGCGCGCGATCGCGTCGGCCCAGTCGCAGGTCGAGACCCAGAACTTCGAGACGCGCAAGAACGTCCTGAAGTACGACGAGGTCCTCAACAGCCAGCGCGAGGTCATCTACAGCGAGCGCCGTCGCGTCCTGGAGGGCGAGGACCTGCAGGAGCAGGTGCGCTTCATGATGGACGACACCATCGACGCGTACATCGCTGCCGAGACGGTCGAGGGCTTCGCCGAGGAATGGGACCTGGACCGCCTGTGGGGCGCCTTCCGGCAGCTCTACCCGGTGAAGGTCACCGTCGAGGAGCTGGAGGAGGCCGCCGGCGACCGAGCGGGCATCACCGCCGAGTTCATCGCCGAGTCCGTCAAGGACGACATCCACGAGCAGTACGAGACGCGCGAGAAGACGCTCGGCTCCGACATCATGCGCGAGCTGGAGCGGCGCGTCGTGCTGTCCGTCCTGGACCGCAAGTGGCGTGAGCACCTGTACGAGATGGACTACCTGCAGGAAGGCATCGGCCTGCGCGCGATGGCCCAGAAGGACCCGCTGGTCGAGTACCAGCGCGAGGGCTTCGACATGTTCAACGCCATGCAGGAAGGCATCAAGGAAGAGTCCGTCGGCTACCTGTTCAACCTGGAGGTCCAGGTCGAGCAGCAGGTCGAGGAGCTTCCCGTGCAGGACGCCGGCCCGTCCCTGGCCAAGCCGGAGATCCGGGCCAAGGGCCTGGACGCGCCGCAGCGGCCGGACCGGCTGCACTTCTCCGCCCCGTCCGTGGACGGGGAGGGCGGGGTCGTCGAGGGCGACTTCGAGAACGAGGGCGGCGGCGACGGCGACGGCATGACGCGGGCGGAGCGGCGCAAGGCGCAGAAGGCCTCCGGCGGTCGGCGGCGCAAGAAGTAGCCCCGCCCCGCCGGGACCGTGGCCTGTTGGCCTGGCGGCCCGTCGGGACGAGTGACCTCGCCGGGGTCGGACACCGTGGTACGGGTGTCCGGCCCCGGCGGTGTTGTGTCCGGGGCCGGGGCCTGCGGGGGCATTGCGGGCCGTTGCGCGGGGCCTGTGCGGGGCCCGTTGCGCGGAGTCTGTGCGGCGCCGTGGCGCGGGGCGGCCCCGGCTGCGCCGGGCTTTCGGGGCTCCGCCCCGGACCCCGCGCCTCAAACGCCGGCGGGGCTGGGATGGGCCGGACCGGCCCCGCGCCTGAAACGCTGGCGGGGCTGGGATGGGCCGGGGTCAGGGTCAGGGCTCGCGGGGCGGCGGGGCTGGAAGGGGGCCCGGTGTCCGGGGTCAGGGGCGGGGGCCCTGGATTTCGATGGCTGCGCAGCGCCAGCGGAGGTCCGGGCCCTGTTCCAGGCGGAAGGCCATCGCCGAGACGCGGTCGCCCGTGGCGATGCGGGCGAAGGCCTCGATGACCCCCGGGCCGGGGTGGAAGCGGCCGCAGTGGCGCAGGACCGGGAGGAGCCGGTCGCGGAGGGGGCCCGCGGGGGCCAGGGTGACGAGCTGCTCGTACGCGGGGCCGACGGTGTGGCCCAGCAGCGAGTGCACGGGGCGACGGCCGCTGAGGACCGCCAGGAGGCGTTCGGCGAACCAGTCGTGCGGGCCCCGCGCGGTGCGGGGGCGCCCGGGGTGGCGCTGGTCGTGGCGGCCGGGAGGGCGGGTGGTGGTCCTCGTCCTGCTCATGGTGGTCGTCCCCGGGGAGTGCGGGCCCGGCACCTGGGGTACCGGGCGGTAACTTGGTCGGGTTACTTGTACGGCCCGCCGAACACGCTCCGCAACGGGCCCGGGCGCTCCCCCCGGACCCCGGCCGCCTTCACCTATCCGGGTGGGAACCCCGAAGCCGCCGCCCCGTCCCCGGGCCCGCCGCGGGCACCGGGTGGACGCGCCGCGACCCGCACCCGCCACCCCGAAGGGGGACCGTCGTCGTCACCGGACGCGGTGGCACGCCCGCCGGGAGCACCCGCCGTGAGGGGGCATCGGCAATCGGGCGGGCCGGTCGTATCCTGAGGGCGTTCCCGACTACCGAAAGCAGCCGGCCATGCGCGTGTACGTCCCCCTGACCGTCCCCGGGCTCGCCGAGGTGCACAAGGCGGGCGAGCTGGGTCCCGCTCCGCTGCGCGCCTACGCGGTCACCCCCGGGCTGCGCGAGTGGTACGTGTCCGACGACATGGAGGAGCTGGAGTACGCGGCCCTCGGCCGCGCCGCACTCGCCTCCCTGCGGATGATCGCCGCCGACGCGGACGCCCCGCGCAGGCGGGTCGTCGTGGCCTTCGACGTCGACGACCGGGCCGCCACCGTCGCGCCCGGGAACGACGAGGCCGCCCTCGGGCAGGTGTCGCTGGGGAGCTCCGTACGGCTCTCCGTGGCCGCCGCGGTGCACGTGGACGCCGATGACGCGCTGGAGGACGTCACGGCCGCCGTCGGGGCCGTCGAGGCGGCCGACGCGGGGGACGACGACGCGCTGTCCCTGGTGGACGGCGCCGAGGACCACGAGCTGCTGTGGTTCGGGGTGCAGGAGATTCCGGGGTTGCTGAAGTGACGGAAGCGATCGAAGCGATCGAAGCGATCGAAGCGGCCGAAGTGACTGACGTGAGCGACGTGAGTGACGTGAGCGCGACGACACGTCGTGGTCCGCACATCGTGTGGGACTGGAACGGGACGCTGCTCCATGACATCGACGCCGTCATCCTCGCGACCAACGCCTCCTTCGCGGAGTTCGGCTTCGCGCCGATCACCCTGGAGACGTACCGCGAGCTGTACGTGGTCCCGGTCCCGAAGTTCTACGAACGGCTGATGGGCAGGATGCCCACCGAGGCGGAGTGGCTCGTCATGGACGAGACCTTCCACCGGCACTACTGGTCCTCCGCCGAGACCGCCAGGCTCGCCGAGGGCGCCCTGGAGCTGCTCCGGGGCTGGCAGGGAGCCGGGTCGACGCAGTCCCTGCTGTCCCTCGCGCCCCACGACAAGCTGGTGCCGCTGGTCCGGACGCACGGCATCGACACGCACTTCCTCCGCGTCGACGGCCGCACGGGACCCTCGCACACCACGAAGGCGGGCCATCTCGTACGCCATATGGCCGCCATGGAGGCGGCGGGTGTGACGGCCGACCGTACGGTCCTCATCGGAGACGCCGTGGACGACGCCCTCGCGGCCGCCCACGTGGGCGCGCGGGCCGTGCTGTACACCGGAGGCTCGCACAGCCGCGGCAGTCTCGAATCAGCCGGCGTGCCCGTCGTGGACACGCTGGCGGAAGCCGTCGCCACAGCTCGCGAAATGGCCGAATAGGCACGTGACACGGGTGTCTGGAGGCGGCGTGCACGTGTGGCCGGGCACGTCGCTGTCCAGAGTGTCAAAGTTCCACCCCCGGATTTGTACACATGCAGCTCATGACGAGCACGGGGTGGGTGGGGATAGCCTGGTACCCGTGATCAGCGCGATAGTCCTCGGGGGCACTGAAGCCCCCGGCACGCGCCCGGCGCACGAACGTGCCCGGGCCTTCGCCGATCTCCGCTGCCGGAACCACGTGCCGATCTTGGCCGATTCGCTTCCGGTGGCCTCTCTCGACGACATGGCGTCGATCCCGAACGGACATCCCGCCTCGCGGCCCGCGTCGCGCCGCCATGTCATTCCTTCCTTCACCTACGTCACGCAATGGCGCGCGACAGGAGCCAGAGGACATGCAGACCAAGCTGGACGAAGCAAAGGCCGAGCTGCTTTCACGGGCGGCCCGGGTAGCTGAGAACAGCCCGGCCGGGGGGCTACTTCCGTCTGGGTCCGAGCAAGGGGAGCGGCCCGACCGGGGCACCACGCTGTCCTACCTCCAGCGCTACTACCTGCACACCGCGCCGGAGGACCTCGCCGACCGGGATCCGGTCGACGTGTTCGGCGCGGCGCTCTCGCACTACCGGCTCGCGGAGAAGCGCCCCCAGGGCACCGCGAACGTCCGCGTGCACACCCCCACGGTCGAGGAGAACGGCTGGACCTCCAGCCACTCGGTCGTCGAGGTGGTCACCGACGACATGCCGTTCCTCGTGGACAGCGTCACCAACGAGCTGTCCCGCCAGGGACGCGGCATCCACGTCGTGATCCACCCGCAGGTCGTCGTGCGGCGTGACGTCACCGGCAAGCTGATCGAGATCCTCGGCCCCGACTGCGACGCGCACGGGCCCAAGACCGACCGCCCCCACGACTCCCTCGTCGAGTCCTGGATCCACGTCGAGATCGACCGCGAGACCGACCGGGCGGACCTCAAGCAGATCACCGCCGACCTGCTGCGCGTCCTGTCCGACGTCCGCGAGTCCGTCGAGGACTGGGAGAAGATGCGTGACGCGGCCATGCGCATCGCGGAGGAACTGCCGAACGAGCCCACCGCGCCCGACCTGCGCGAGTACGAGCTCGAAGAGGCCCGCGAGCTGCTGCGCTGGCTCGCCGACGACCACTTCACCTTCCTCGGCTACCGCGAGTACAACCTGGTCGACGGGGACTCCCTCTCCGCCGTGCCCGGCACCGGCCTCGGCATCCTGCGCTCCGACCCGCTGCACAGCGGCAAGGAGGACGGCCACCCCGTCTCGCCGTCCTTCAACCGGCTGCCGGCCGACGCGCGCGCCAAGGCCCGCGAGCACCGCCTGCTCGTCCTCACCAAGGCCAACAGCCGCTCCACCGTGCACCGCCCCTCGTACCTCGACTACGTCGGCGTGAAGAAGTTCGACGCCGACGGCAACGTCGTCGGCGAGCGCCGCTTCCTCGGCCTGTTCTCCTCCGCCGCGTACACCGAGTCGGTGCGCCGGGTCCCCGTCATCCGTCGCAAGGTCGTCGAGGTGCTCGACGGCGCCGGCTTCGCGCCGAGCAGCCACGACGGCCGCGACCTGCTCCAGATCCTGGAGACCTACCCGCGCGACGAGCTGTTCCAGACGCCCGTCGACCAGCTCCGGGCCATCGTCACCTCCGTCCTGTACCTCCAGGAGCGCCGCCGGCTGCGGCTGTACCTGCGCCAGGACGAGTACGGGCGCTACTACTCCGCGCTCGTCTACCTGCCGCGCGACCGGTACACCACCGGCGTCCGGCTGCGCCTGATCGACATCCTCAAGGAGGAGCTCGACGGCACCAGCGTCGACTTCACCGCCTGGAACACCGAGTCGATCCTCTCCCGCATCCACTTCGTCGTCCGCGTCCCGCAGGGCAAGGAACTGCCCGTCCTGACCGACGCCGACGTGGACCGCATCGAGGCCCGCCTGGTCGAGGCGGCCCGCTCCTGGGCCGACGGCTTCGGCGAGGCGCTCATCGCGGAGACCGGCGAGGAGCGCGCCGCCGAACTGCTGCGCCGCTACGGGGGCTCCTTCCCCGAGGGCTACAAGGCCGACCACTCGCCGCGCTCGGCCGTCGCCGACCTGGTCCGGCTGGAGCGACTGTCCGCCGGGGACAGCGACTTCGACCTCTCGCTGTACGAGCCCGTCGGCGCGGGCCCCGGCGAACGCCGCTTCAAGATCTACCGCCAGGGCGAGCAGGTCTCCCTGTCCGCGGTGCTGCCGGTCCTCCAGCGCCTGGGCGTCGAGGTCACCGACGAGCGGCCGTACGAGCTGCGGTGCAGCGACCGGACGAACGCGTGGATCTACGACTTCGGCCTGCGGATGCCCGTCACCTCCGGGAACGGCGACGCCTACCTCGGCGACGACGCCCGCGAGCGCTTCCAGGACGCCTTCGCGGCGGTCTGGCAGGGCGAGGCGGAGAACGACAACTTCAACACCCTGGTGCTGAGCGCCGGGCTGACCTGGCGCCAGGCCGTGGTGCTGCGCGCGTACGCGAAGTACCTGCGCCAGGCCGTCTCGCCCTTCAGCCAGGACTACATGGAGGACACCCTCCGCAACAACGTCCACACCACGCGGCTGCTGGTCTCGCTGTTCGAGGCCCGGATGTCGCCCGGCCGACAGGCCGCGGGCACCGAGCTGATCGACGCGATGCTGGAGGAACTCGACGGGGCCCTGGACCAGGTCGCCTCCCTCGACGAGGACCGCATCCTGCGGTCGTTCCTCACCCTCATCAAGGCGACGCTGCGCACGAACTTCTTCCAGTTGAACGACGCGGGCGAGCAGCACGCGTACGTGTCGATGAAGTTCGACCCGCAGGCCATCCCGGACCTGCCGGCGCCCCGCCCGGCGTTCGAGATCTGGGTCTACTCCCCGCGCGTCGAGGGCGTCCACCTGCGCTTCGGCAAGGTCGCCCGAGGCGGCCTGCGCTGGTCCGACCGGCGTGAGGACTTCCGCACGGAGGTCCTCGGCCTGGTCAAGGCGCAGATGGTCAAGAACACCGTGATCGTGCCGGTCGGCGCCAAGGGCGGCTTCGTCGCCAAGAACCTGCCCGACCCGTCGGTGGACCGCGACGCGTGGCTCGCCGAGGGCATCGCCTCGTACAAGATCTTCATCTCGGCGCTGCTCGACATCACCGACAACATGGTCGCCGGCGAGGTCGTGCCGCCCAAGGGCGTGGTCCGCCACGACGAGGACGACACCTACCTCGTCGTCGCCGCGGACAAGGGCACCGCGACCTTCTCCGACATCGCCAACGGGGTCGCCGAGGCCTACGGCTTCTGGCTGGGCGACGCCTTCGCCTCGGGCGGTTCGGCCGGCTACGACCACAAGGGCATGGGCATCACCGCCCGCGGCGCCTGGGAGTCCGTGAAGCGGCACTTCCGCGAGCTGGGGCACGACACCCAGACCCAGGACTTCACGGTCGTCGGCGTCGGTGACATGTCCGGTGACGTGTTCGGCAACGGGATGCTGCTCTCCGAGCACATCCGCCTCGTCGCCGCCTTCGACCACCGGCACATCTTCATCGACCCGACCCCGGACGCGGCCGTCTCCTACGCCGAGCGCCGGCGCCTGTTCGACCTGCCGCGCTCCTCGTGGGCCGACTACAAGACCGAGCTGTTGTCCGCGGGCGGTGGCATCCACCCCCGCACCGCGAAGGCCATCCCGGTCAACGCGCAGGTCCGCGCGGCCCTCGGCATCGAGGCGGGCATCACCAAGATGACCCCGGCCGACCTGATGCAGGCCATCCTCCAGGCCCCCGTGGACCTGCTGTGGAACGGCGGCATCGGCACGTACGTCAAGGCGACCGCCGAGACGCACGCCGACGTCGGCGACAAGGCCAACGACGCCATCCGCGTCAACGGTTCGGACGTCCGCGCCCAGGTCATCGGCGAGGGCGGCAACCTGGGTCTGACCCAGCTCGGCCGCATCGAGTTCGCCCGTACCGGCGCCGGCGGCGAGGGCGGCAAGATCAACACCGACGCCATCGACAACAGCGCCGGCGTGGACACCTCCGACCACGAGGTGAACATCAAGATCCTGCTGAACGCGGTCGTCGCGGACGGCGACATGACCGTCAAGCAGCGCAACAAGCTGCTCGCCGAGATGACCGACGAGGTCGGCCGCCTGGTGCTGCGCAACAACTACGCGCAGAACACCGCCCTGGCCAACGGCGCCGCCCAGGCGCCCAGCCTGCTCCACGCCCAGCAGCGCTTCATGCGCCGCCTGGAGCGGGACGGACTGCTCAACCGCGGGCTGGAGTTCCTGCCCACGGACCGGCAGATCCGCGAGCTGCTGAGCAACGGCAAGGGGCTGACCCAGCCCGAGCTGGCCGTCCTGTTCGCCTACACGAAGATCACGGTGGCGGACGAGCTGATCGCCACCGGGCTGCCGGACGACCCGTACCTGCGCCGCCTGCTCCACGCGTACTTCCCGGGCGCCCTGCTCGCGAAGTTCCGGGAGCAGATCGACGCGCACGCGCTGCGCCGGGAGATCACCACCACCCTGCTGGTCAACGACACCGTCAACACCGGTGGTACGACCTTCCTGCACCGTCTGCGGGAGGAGACCGGCGCCTCCACGGAGGAGATCGTCCGGGCGCAGCTCTCGGCCCGCGAGATCTTCGGCATGGCCGGGGTGTGGGACGAGGTCGAGGCCCTCGACAACAAGGTCGCCGCCGACGTCCAGACCCGGGTGCGGCTGCACTCGCGGCGCCTGGTCGAGCGCGGTACCCGTTGGCTGCTGAACAACCGGCCGCAGCCGCTGGAGATCACCGAGACCATCGAGCTCTTCCGCGAGCGGGTGGCGCTGGTGTGGGCCGAGCTGCCGAAGCTGGTGCGCGGCGCGGACCTGGACTGGTACCGGTCGATCATGGACGAGCTGGTCGGCGAGGGTGTGCCGGAGGAGCTGGCGGCGAAGGTGGCCGGCTTCTCGTCCGCCTTCCCGACGCTCGACATCGTCGCGATCGCCGACCGTACGAGCGTCGACCCGCTGGACGTCGCGGAGGTCTACTACGACCTCGCGGACCGGCTGGACATCACCCAGCTGATGGACCGGATCATCGAGCTGCCGCGGTCCGACCGCTGGCAGTCCATGGCCCGCGCCTCCATCCGCGAGGACCTGTTCGCGGCGCACGCGGCCCTGACCGCCGACGTGCTGGCGGTGGGCAACGGCGAGTCGACTCCCGAGGAGCGCTTCAAGGCGTGGGAGGAGAAGAACGCGGCGATCATCGGGCGTGCGCGGACGACCCTGGAGGAGATCCGGGGCTCGGACGACTTCGACCTGGCGAACCTGTCCGTCGCGATGCGGACGATGCGTTCCCTGCTGCGGGCGCACGTCTAGGCGCATGCGCGAAAGGGGCGCCCGGACCGGCTCTCACCGGCCCGGGCGCCCCTTCGGCGTCGGTGCGCTCACTTCGCCCGGCTGAAGGCCTCGTACGCGTCGCAGACCTCGGCGGACGGGCCGTCCATGCGCAGCACGCCCGACTCCAGCCAGATGGCCCGGTCACAGGTGGCGCGGACCGTGCCGATGCCGTGGCTGACGAGGAAGACGGTGCCGGCCCGCTCGCGCAGCTCCTCGATGCGCGCCTGGCTGCGGCGTTGGAACGCGGCGTCCCCGGTGGCCAGGGCCTCGTCGATCATCAGCACGTCGTGGTCCTTGGCGGCGGCGATGGAGAACCGCAGGCGGGCGGCCATGCCGGAGGAGTAGGTGCGCATGGGCAGCGAGGTGAAGTCCTGCCGTTCGTTGATCCCCGAGAAGTCGACGATGTCCTCGTAGCGCTCGCGGATCCGCTGCCGGGTCATGCCCATCGCGAGACCGCCGAGGACGACGTTCCGCTCGCCGGTCAGGTCGTTCATCAGGGCGGCGTTCACCCCGAGCAGGGAGGGCTGCCCGTGGGAGTAGACGGTGCCGCGGGTCACCGGCTGAAGGCCGGCGATGGCCTTGAGCAGGGTGGACTTTCCCGAGCCGTTGGTGCCGATGAGACCGATGGCCTCGCCCCGGTACGCGGTGAAGCTGACGCCCCGGACGGCGTGCACCTCGCGGACGGCGGGGACGGGCCGGCGGGAGAGGATCCGGCCGAGGGCTGCGGCGGCGCCGCCCTTGGCGCCGGCGCCGTGGACCTTGTAGACCACGTGGACCTCGTCCGCGATGACGGTCGGGACGCGGGTGTGTCGGGAGCCGCGGCCCCCGGGGTGCGGGTGGGGCGGGACGGGATCGAGAGGTCAGCCACGGCCGTACTCCTCCTCTGCCTTCCAGAAGTAGACGAACCCGCCGACGCCGGCGAGCAGGGCCCAGCCGACCGCGATCGGCCACACGTGGTGCGGGAGCGACGCGGCCTTGAAGCCGTCGATCAGGGCGAAGCGCATGAGGTCGATGTAGACCGCGGCGGGGTTGAGCTTCAGGGCCGTCTCGACCCAGTGCGGCAGGTGGTCCTTGCCGAGTATCTGGTCGATGGACCACATCACGCCCGAGGAGTACATCCACGTGCGCAGGACGAACGGCATCAGCTGGCTGACGTCCGGGTTCTTGGCGCCGACGCGGGCCATGACCAGGGCGCAGCCGGTACAGAAGACGGCCATCAGGACCAGGGTGGGCGCGGCCAGCAGCCAGGCCGGGCCGGGGGTCTGCCCGAAGGCGAGCAGCAGGACGACCAGTGCGCCCATGGTGACGAGGAGCTGCTGGAAGAGCTGGACGACGGTGGAGACGGGCAGGCTCGCGCGCGGGAAGTGCAGGGCGCGGACCAGGCCGAGGTTGCCGTGCACGGCGCGGGTGCCGGCGTTGACGGAGCTGCCGATGAAGTCCCAGACGGAGACGCCGGTGATCAGGAACGGCAGGTAGTCGGGCACGCCGTGCCGCGCCTTCATCACGATGCCGAAGATGAAGTAGTAGACGGCCGCGTTCAGCAGGGGGGTCGCGAGGTGCCAGACCTGCCCGAGCCGGGCCGTGCTGTACGTGGCCTGCATCCGGGCGGTGGCGTGGGCCGTCACGAAGTGGCGCCGGCCCCAGAGCTGCGCGACGTAGCGGGGGAGGGAGGGGCGGGCGCCGCTCACGGTCAGGCCGTGGGCCGCCGCCAGCTCCGCCGGCGAGGGGGCGTGGTGGGTCACGGTGGTCGCGGTCACGGGGGTCGCTTTCGACGGGTTCGGACGTCAGGCGACGACGGAACGGGCCCGTATCGTCGCTACGGCGAGGCTAAGATGCTAGACGTCGGAACGCAACCGTATCGTCGTGACGCGTGGGGGGCGGCGTGCGCGGCTATGCTCTGTCCATGACCACCGAGCCCGCCGCCCCCGCCCGCCGGGCCCCCGCCGGGGCCGCCGTACTGCGTCAGGACGTGACCGAGGCGATCCGGGCGGCCGTGCTGGAGGAACTCGCGGCGGTCGGCTTCGCCCGGATGTCCATCGAGGCCGTCGCACGCCGGGCCGGCGTCGGCAAGACCGCCGTCTACCGGCGGTGGAAGTCCAAGCTGCACCTGGTCCTGGACCTCGTGGGAGCCTTTGCGGTGGACGGGTTGCCGGCGCCGGCGACGGGCTCGCTGTACGGGGACGTACGGGCCCTGCTGGAGGTCATGTCCCACCTGCTGAGCCACCCGGTCGCCTCCGCCGTGATCCCCGACCTGCTCGTCGAGGCGGCACGGAACCCGGAGCTCGCGGACGCCGTGCGCGGAGCCCTCCTGGAAGGGGAGCGGCGGATGGCGGAGGGCATCGTCTCCGAGGCCGTCACGCGGGGCGAACTGGCCGCGGGGACCGACCCGTCGAGGGCCCTCGACCTGGCGATCGGGCCGCTGTACTGGCGCCAGGTCGTCGTGCGCGAACCCGTGGCGGGCCCCTACCTCGACGAACTGGCCCGCTCGGTCGTCGCGGGCCTCACGGCTTAGTGGTCTGCGTCGTAAATCCTTCGGGGGTTGACGTCGGGCTTGGCGTGCGCTTGCCCGTGTCAGGTGTCGAGACCGGTGAGGTGGAGGTGGCAGGCGGTGTCGAGTGCGTCCTCGGGGGT
>NZ_JAPNLK010000146.1 GCF_026627505.1 Streptomyces sp. H27-H5
GCTCGACAGCTACATCATCAACCGCAACGAGAACGCCAAGCCCTTCCGCTGGACCTACAAGGGCACCCCACTCAAGGAAGCAGCCTGACCAACACCCCTCCACGAACTTTCGCGGTGCAGCACTAGAAGCTCGATCGGAGTCGGGCCAGCAGGGTGTTGAGTACGTCGACGTCCTCGGCGGACCAGTCGGCCAGGGCGCGTTCCAGCGCCCGCGTGTACCGGGTCCCGAGGTCGGTCAGGAGTGCACGGCCGGTCGGGGTGAGCCGCAGGATCCGGCAGCGACCGTCGACGGGGTCGGTCTCGCGCTCGATCCAGCCGCGTTCGGCGACGTGGGTCACGTGCCGGCTGGTCACCGAGATGTCGATGGCCATGAGTTCGGCGAGCCGGCCGAGCCGCATCTCGCCGTGCCGGTCGAGCACGGTGAGCACGGCGGCCGAGCCGGGCGGGCAGTGCGGGGGCAGGGTGCGGGCGAGGTCGCGCTTGACCGCGCCGATGCCGGTGAGTTGGCGGGCCAACTCCTCGTACGCGGGAGCCGCCGTCGGGCTCGCCGTCGGGCTCGCCGAGCCCGTCTCCCCCGGACCGGCCGTCGTCTCGTTCACGGTCGTCTCGGTCGTGGTCGTCACCGAACCGCCCCCATCTTGTTGCTTTGAGTAACCATAGAAGCAGATGGTTGCTACAGGCAAATGAATTCGAGGGCGGGGCGGTAAAGGAAGGGGAAAACCCGCTAGGGTCCTGAACCATGGCTGAGAACCACAACTCACAGGTCCCCGAGGGCAACCACGACCCCGCGGGCAGCACGCAGATGTTCCGGGCGTTCGTGGAGGAGGCCGCGCCGGCCCGCCCGGCCGGGCCCGGCGCGCGACAGCAGCGACGGGCCGAGCGTCAGGCCGGTTCGAAGACGGGCACGTGGGTCGCCCTCGGCGCGGGCCTGCTCGTGGTCCTCGCGGTGGTCCTGTGGTTCGTCCTGTAGCGACCAGGTGAGGGCGGGACGCGGAGGCGGGCCTCGCCGGCCCTGCGAAACCGGTCCGGAGCCGGCCCGTCCCCGTCGTTCAGTTCCAGGTGGCGGTGACGTTCCGGGTGTCCACGTGCATGCCCAGGGGGACGCGCCAGGAGTCGACGCAGACCGTGTAGGTCCGCGTCCTCGTCGTGCCGCCCGCGATCGGGGTGGGCAGGGGCTGCGTCGTCGTACGGGTGGCCCAGTCGACGCCGAGGGCGCCGATGATGTGCGTCGCGAAGGTGATCGTGCCGGAGCGGGCCGCCGTGGTGCCGGTGTTGGTGAAGCTCACCGTGACGTTCTCGCACCACCGGTCCGCCGCGGCCGACCGGGTCGGGGCGCCGAGGACCAGCCGCGCCGGTGTGGCCGGGGCCGGTGGGGGCGGTGTGGTGCCCGGCGGGGTCGTCGGCGGCCTGGGCGTGCCGGAGCCACCCGTACCGCCCGTACTTCCCGTACTTCCCGAGCCGCCCGTGCCGCCGGAGGTCCCCGAATCGCCGGAACCGCCCGTACTTGAGCCGCCCGTGCCTCCCGTCGTGCCCGGAGGCGGGCCCCCGGGCGTGCCCGGCCGCCCGGGCTCCGCGCCGGTGCCCGCGCCCGCGCCCGGTGTCGATGCGGAGCCGCTGCCCGGCGGCGGCGTCGATCCGCTCCCGCTCCCGCCCTCGCCCGCTGCCTGCGGTGCGGGCGAGCCGGCCGGTGTACCGGTCGAGGCGGAGGCGGTGCCCGATGCCGGCGGGGCGCCGAGTCGCTGGAGCTCCACCTGTCCCCGGGGCGGTACGTTCTCCCCCGCGCGCCGCTCGGGACCGGGCGCGGCGGCGCCCACGGCCACGTAGCCGTCGCGCGTCGCGCCGCCGCAGCCGGTGAGGGCCGCGGCGGCGGTCGAGCAGCAGAGGGTGAGGGCCAACGCCGCGCGTGATCCCGTTCGCATCGCGTCAGTTTTCCTGACGCGTCGTCAATTGGGAACCGTGCGGAGCCGGTTGATTCCCTACTCGCCGATCAGGCCCACGCGCAGTTGCGCGAGCGTGCGGGTCAGCAGCCGGGAGACGTGCATCTGGGAGATGCCGACCTCCTCACCGATCTGCGACTGGGTCATGTTGGCGAAGAACCGCAGCATGATGATCTGCCGTTCCCGGGGCGGGAGTTTGGCCAGCAGCGGCTTGAGGGACTCGCGGTACTCGACGCCTTCGAGTGCCGTGTCCTCGTAGCCGAGCCGGTCCGCGAGCGAGCCTTCGCCGCCCTCGTCCTCGGGGGAGGGCGAGTCGAGCGAGGAGGCGGTGTAGGCGTTGCCGACGGCGAGGCCGTCGACCACGTCCTCCTCCGAGACGCCGAGCACGGCGGCCAGTTCCGGCACGGTCGGGGACCGGTCCAGCTTCTGGGCGAGCTCGTCACTGGCCTTGGTGAGGGCCAGTCGCAGCTCCTGGAGCCGGCGCGGGACGCGCACGGACCAGGAGGTGTCCCGGAAGAACCGCTTGATCTCGCCCACCACGGTCGGCATCGCGAACGTGGGGAACTCGACCCCGCGTTCGCAGTCGAACCGGTCGATCGCCTTGATCAGGCCGATCGTGCCGACCTGGACGATGTCCTCCATGGGCTCGTTGCGGCTGCGGAAGCGGGCCGCCGCGTAGCGCACGAGGGGCAGGTTCAGTTCGATCAGGGTGTCGCGTACGTACACTCGTTCGGGGCTGTCCGCGTCCAGGGTTGCGAGGCGCTGGAAGAGGGAGCGGGAGAGGGTGCGGGTGTCGATGGCTTCCGAGCGGTTGGACACTGCCGGCACCGCACGCTTGACGAGCGTGAGTACCTGTGAGCTGCCCTGGTCTACGGACATGCCACCCCCTTGAGGTCGCGGACGGTCGCGTCTTCTGCGCGCCCGTCGGAGGAACGCAGCCTCCACCTGAATACCGGAGGCGGGGCTGCGGCAAACGCGGTTCCAGCAGAATGTCACATGTCGGCAACACGCTGTAGCGCCATGTCGACATGTATCTCCAGCGACAGAGCGGAATGAGCCCGGTCTGTCGGGAAACGCGTCGGGGAAGCTCCACCCGATCCGGTTACGCCTCGATCCTGTTTGCGGATCGCAAGCGGGCGAAGCTCCTGGCGAGGAGTCGCGACACGTGCATCTGGGATACGCCCAGCTCAGCGCTGATCTGCGATTGCGTCAGATTGTTGTAGTACCGCAGGAGCAGGATCCGCTGTTCGCGCTCGGGCAGTTGTACGAGGAGATGGCGTACGAGGTCACGGTGTTCGACGCCGGCCAGTTCCGGGTCCTCGTAGCCGAGGCGGTCGAGCAGCCCGGGCATGCCGTCGCCCTCCTGCGCGGCCTCCAGCGAGGTTGCGTGGTAGCTCCGGCCGGCCTCGATGCAGGACAGCACCTCGTCCTCGGAGATCCGCAGTCGTTCGGCGATCTCGGGGGTGGTGGGGGTGCGGCCGTGCTGGGTGGTCAGGTCCTCGGTGGCGGCGTTGACCTGGACCCACAACTCGTGGAGACGGCGCGGGACGTGGACGGTGCGGACGTTGTCCCGGAAGTACCGCTTGATCTCGCCCACGACGGTCGGCATGGCGAAGGTCGGGAACTGGACCCCGCGTTCGGGGTCGAAGCGGTCGATCGCGTTGATGAGACCGATCGTGCCGACCTGGACCACGTCCTCCATCGGCTCGTTGCGGCTGCGGAAGCGGGCCGCCGCGTACCGGACGAGCGGCAGGTTGGCCTCGATGAGGGCGCCGCGCACCTGGTCGTGCTCGCGGGTGCCGGGCTGGAGCGCCTTCAGCTGCCCGAAGAGGACCTGGGTGAGCGCCCGGGTGTCGGCGCCCCGGCTCTGCGGCCTCGGGGCGACGGGCGGCCCCTGCGGGGCTTCCTGGGGTGGCGGTGCGGGGGATTGCGCCGGCTCGCCGGTCGCGGACGCCTGCGTCGGTGAGGGGGTGGACGGTTCCCGGGAGGGCCCCGCCGGGGACTCCTGCCGGGGCGACTCCTGTTGCGGGGGCACCTGGGCGTCCTGGTGGGGCGGGGTGGCGGCCTGCGGGCCGTGGGCACCGTGCGGGCCGGATGAGCGGGGGGTGTCCCGCGCGCCGGGGGCGGCGTGCGGGCCCGGAAGGCTCTGGGTGTGCTGAGGCTCCTGAGGGTCCTGCTGGGGTGGCACCTGAGGCGCAGTACTGGCCGGCACGGTCACGCCACCCCTTCAGTCAACTATCCGTCAAAAGCGGTCATAGCATCACAAGAGATGTGCACTATGCGCAAGCACCGCATATCTCCGTGTTGAGGGTAAATTGCCCATATGTGGGCATTCAGTTCGAGCGTGGATAACGCAAAAGACCCCCCACCCGTCGGAGTGGGGGGCCGGTATGTCCGGAAGCCGCTTCAGCGTACGGGTTCAGGTCACCAGTTCGGTCATGAACTCGCCGATACCGTGCGCGGCGTCCGAGATTCCCTGGAAGCCTATTTGGACCATATCGGCGGCTTTGATCGGCTGGGTGATGATCACGAAGAGTACGAAGACGGCGAGCGCGCCCGTGATGATCTTCTTGGTGTCCACGAGCGGTGTCGGCCTCCCCAACCGGTCCTGCAAAGTCGGGTGAGTCTAACCGGTCGGGTTTGGACACTCACCTGCCCTTTAAGGACCAATGACCCGGCGTTCCGGGTCCTTTGCCGCCCGGCGGCGGGGTGGGGGAGGCGCAGGATGGAACACGAGCCCACCGGTTCTGGCAGGAAATCGGTGAGCCAGGGACAGGGCCTCACTGCGGGGTCCGAGTCGCGGGCTTCCCCCTGTACCGCGGCACGGACTGGCAGGTTCCGTCCTCATCGGGGGGAGTGGCTTGTCCCCCCGATGCCGCTTCCCCCGTCCCGACGTCGAAGGTCCCGACCCCCGGTCGGGGCCTTCTTCGTGTGCGGCCCCGTGCTCCGGAGCGTGGGCGGACCGTTCGCGGGCCGCTCGCCGGACCGCGTGGTCTGCCCGCCGGACTGTTCGAGCCGACGGTTCGAATCCGGTGCGGCTATTCGATACCGCCGGCGAGGTCGGTGATGGGCTGTACGGGCGCGATCACGGGTGCGAGGTCGTTGGGGAGGTCCATCAGCCGGTTGAGCTGGTTCAGGTCGTTGAGCTTGGCGCCGATCTCCTTCACGGATCCGGGCGTCGCCCCGCGCGGCATCCCCGGGGCCGCCGTCGGCAGGTCCGGGAGGGTGAGCGGGGCGATCGGCGCGGCGGAGGCGGCGGGAGCGGCGAGGCCCGCGGCGGCCCCCGCGAGGGCGAAGGCGGCGAGGATGCGCTGGGTCTTGGTCATGCCGTGACAACGGTCGAGGGGGCGGCCGGTCACGCGCCTGTCCCCCGGAGGGCCCCGGAAGCGCCGAGAGTCCCGCACGCCGTGAGGGCCCCGGAAACGCCGAGAGCCCCGGAAACGCCGAGCGTCCCGGGAAAAGCCGAGAGCCCCGACCCTTGCGGGGCGGGGCTCTCGATCAGAGCGGTAGCGGTGGGATTTGAACCCACGGATAGCTTGCACCATCACACGCTTTCGAGGCGTGCTCCTTCGGCCGCTCGGACACGCTACCGAGAGAGAGCTTAGCCCAAAGTGCGCCGTGCTCCGAAATCCGTGTCGGGGCGACCCTCGTCACAGCGGTCACAGGTCGCGGAAGAAGTCCTTCAGCTGCCGGGCGCACTCGTCCGCGAGCACCCCGCGGACCACCTCCGGCCGGTGGTTGAGTCGGCGGTCCCGTACGAGGTCCCACAACGATCCCGCGGCGCCGGCCTTCTCGTCGTCCGCGCCGTAGACGACCCGGGCCACCCGGGACTGCACGAGGGCGCCCGCGCACATCACGCACGGCTCCAGGGTGACCACGAGGGTGCATCCCGGGAGTCGCCATTCCCCGAGGGCGGCCGCCGCACGGCGCAGTGCCAGCACCTCGGCGTGCGCCGTGGGGTCGCCGGCGGCCTCGCGTTCGTTGTGCCCGGTGGACAGGACCTCGCCCGCCGGGCCCAGCACGACGGCGCCGACCGGCACGTCGCCGGCCGGCACCGCCAGGGCGGCCTCCCGGAGCGCCAGGCGCATGGAGTCCCGCCAGGGGTCCCGTACGGGGTCGGGACCGGGGTGGTGCGTGTCGTGCTCGTCGATCACTAGCGGACGGCCTCCAGGACCTCGGTGGCGCCGAGGGATTCGGCGATCGCCGAGAGGGCGTCGCCCTCCAGGGCGGTCAGTTGCTTGGGGCTGACGCCGAGGTCGTTGAGCAGGCCGAGATCACCGAACGGGCCGGCCGGCAACGGCTCGGCGCCGGTCCCGAGCGGGGAGTCGGTGGCCTCGTCCTCGTCGGCGAAGGCGGAGACGGTCTCCTCCTCGCCGTCCTCGGTGCCGTCCAGGTCGAGTTCGTCGAGTTCGTCGTCCTCCTCGTCGCTGCCCAGCAGCTCTTTGGTCAGCATCGAGCCGTAGGAGCTGCGGCCGGCTACGGAGGCGTTGGACACGAAGTACCGAGGGTCTTCCTCGCCGTCCAGGCGCATGACGCCGAACCAGGCGTCCTCCTGCTCGATGAGGGCGACCACCGGCTCGTCGTCGACGGCGGCGGAACGGGCGAGATCGATCAGATCGGTCAGGGACTCGACGTCGTCGAGTTCCAGGTCGCTCGCTTCCCACCCATCTTCGGTGCGCGCGAGCAGTGCGGCGAAATACACCGTGACTCTCCCACTGGTCATAGGCGTGCCGGTTGGAGGTCCCCCCGGCCGGAGGATGGGGTGAAACGGTCGTGCTGCTCACCGGTTCGTGCCCCGCCCAATCGGCATCGTGGCAGAAACAGCGGCTTTGCGAGAGGTCTTCCGCCGTGTCGCGCCGGGGCGCCGCCGCCGGGTGGACGGGTCGAAGGGGCCCGGGCCGGCCGAGGCGCCATTCCCCCGAGGGGCGTTGCCCCGGGGCCGCGCGGCTCAAACTCCGACGGGGCCGAACGGCCCCGGAAGCCGGGCGGTTCACCGGGCGGGCCGAGCGATTCACCGGGCGGTTCACCGGGCAAGCCGGGCGGAACCCGAGGAGAGTCGGGGCGGATCACCAGCGGAAGGTGCGCATCCGCATCTGTTGGCGCATGCGGGCGGCGCGGGCGCGCCGCGGTTGGACGCGGTCGCGCAGTTCACGGGCCTCGTTCAGGTCCCGCAGGAACTGGGCGCGCCGCGCTCTGCGCTGCGCCGCCGTTTCCGCCTCTCCGCTCTCCACGCTCGGCTCTGTTTCTGGCATGGGCCATCACCCCGGCTGCTGGTCCGGTCGTCCTCGCCCCCCGAACCCACCTTCCCCCGGACCGCCCGATTGATGCCACCCCCGCGCAAGGGTTCTCGCAGCTCAGGCGTCTTCCGTCCGCGTCGGCACCACCGCGACCGGGCCGTGCGCGTGGTGGAGCACGGCGTGCGCGACGGAGCCGATCATGAGCGGGCCCACGTTCCGCGTGGGGTGGTGGCGGCCGACCACGACGAGCGCGGCCGAGCGGGACGCGGTGACGAGCCGGCCCGCCGCCTCGCCGGGCACGGCGGCCTGCTCGACGGGCACGTGCGGGTGGCGGACCCGGAACGGGGCCAGTCGTTCCGTTTGGGAGCGGAGCATCTCCCGCTCGGCCGGCACCCCGTCGCCGCCGTCCGCCAGGCCCTCCGGCGGGATCACCGCGAAGGGGCTGTCGACGCCGATCATCGTCGAGGGCGGGACGGCGTACGCGGAGACCACCTGGACGGCGGTCCCCCGCACGGCGGCTTCCTCGAAGGCGAAGGCCAGTACGTCGTCGGGGGTCTCCGCCGCGTGCAGCCCGACCACCACCCGCCCGGCCGACTCCTCCCCGGAGGCCTCCACGACGCGTCCGGCGTGCGGGACCACGACCACCGGGCAGGTCGTGGTGGAGGCGACGGCGCGGCTGTTGGAGCCGAGCAGCAGGGCGGCGAAACCGCCGCGTCCCCGGGATCCCATCACGAGCATCCGGGGGTCGGCCTCGGCGCCGATGACCCGCAGCGCCTCGGGGACGGACCCCTCCAGGGCCTCGTAGCGGACCTCGGCGGGCAGTTCGGGGGCGCGTGCGAGGAGGTCCCGTACGTGCTCGCTCACCGGGTCGGTGTACTCCTCCGGCTCGGACGCGGAGTGCAGGGCGGAGCGCCGGCCCGCGTACAACTGGGCGCTGTCGGGCAGGACGTGCGCGACCATGAGCCCGCCACCGTGCAGGAGCGCGGTGGTCCGGGCCCACTCCAGCGCCTTGAGACTGTGTTCCGATCCGTCCACGGCCGCTATGACGAGGGAGGTGCTCATCAACCAAGGGTGCTGGGCGTCCGGGCGGGCCGCATCTCCGCGCGTCGCGGGCCCGCGGGCGGCTTTCGGACGCGGAGGGGTCGTGTCACCGCGTAGCCTTTTGGGTGTGGGTCGCACACCGCGGCCGTTTTCGCAGGTCGCAGGTCGAAACCCGGCAGCTGGCGGCAGCTGAGTCTTGGAGGATGTTGTGCGTTTGCAGGTCGTCGATCACCCGTTGGTCGCGCACAAGCTCACCACCCTGCGCGACAAGCGCACCGACTCCCCCACCTTCCGTCGGCTCGCCGACGAGCTGGTGACCCTCCTCGCGTACGAGGCCACGCGCGACGTGCGGACCGAGCAGGCCGACATCGAGACCCCGGTCGGCCCGACCACCGGCGTCAAGCTGTCGCACCCGCGTCCGCTGGTCGTGCCGATCCTGCGCGCCGGTCTCGGCATGCTGGACGGCATGGTGCGGCTGCTGCCGACCGCCGAGGTGGGCTTCCTGGGCATGGTCCGCAACGAGGAGACCCTGGAGGCCTCCACGTACGCGACGCGCATGCCGGAGGACCTCTCCGGCCGTCAGGTGTACGTGGTCGACCCGATGCTGGCCACCGGCGGCACGCTGGTCGCGGCGATCCGGGAGCTCATCAAGCGCGGCGCCGACGACGTGACCGCCGTGGTGTTGCTGGCCGCGCCCGAGGGCGTCGAGATCATGGAACGCGAGCTTGCGGGCACGCCGGTGACGGTGGTGACGGCCGCCGTGGACGAGCGGCTCAACGAGAACGGTTACATCGTGCCGGGCCTCGGCGACGCGGGCGACCGCATGTACGGTTCCGCCGAATAAGCGACCGTCGACTCCGCCGGGTGGGCCCGGCGGATCAGCACGTCTTGGCGGGCGCGGGTACGGGGTGGGCCAGTGTGGCCAGCGCCTTGTCCGCGTCCGCCTTCGTGTTCAGTTCCTTGAAGGCGTTGCCGAGGATCAGGTCGATGTCCTTGCCCTCGCGGGTGTCGTTCTGCAGGGTGACACCGGCCAGCTGGGTGCCGAGCACGGAGTACGCGGCCTTGTCGGTGGTGGGGGCGCCCAGCAGTATGCCGATGCCGGGGACCTTCTTGTCGAAGTCGGCGGGCGCGTTGCCGACCTGGCCGACGGTGAAGCCGCGTTTCTTCAGCTCGTCGCCGACCAGTTTGGCGAGGCCCGCGCGCGGGGTCGCGTTGTAGACGTTGACCGTGATCTCGGCGGGCTTGGGGAGGGTGACCGCGGCGGCCGGGGACGCGGGGCGCGCGGAGACGGCCGAGGCCGGTCCGGCCTTGCTCGGGGAGCCGGTCGGACAGTCCTTGCCCGCCGCGACCGTCTTCTTGCCGCCGTTGCCTCGGAACACGTCGATGAGCTGCAAAGCCCCGTAGCCGAGCAGGGCCAGTGCGAGGACGGATCCGAGCAGGGCGAACACGATCCGGCGGCGTCGCCGGGGTCGGCTCATGCGGGGGTAGGCAGCTCCCGTTACGCGGTACTTTCCGCCCATGCCGGGGGGTGTGAGCATGCTCATGGGCGCAGCGTAGTGCCGTACCGGGACGATGCCTACTAAATGATCTGTTGATCGGGTAAGGCAGACCCGAAAGGCGCAATCAGTCCATCTCAAGGACGCGTGCATGCAGCACTTGGCGCTGCTGGAGCGCCGCGCGCACGGCGCGGTGCAGCCCGTCCTCCAGGTACAGGTCGCCCTGCCACTTCACGACGTGCGCGAAGAGGTCGCCGTAGAACGTGGAGTCCTCGGCGAGCAGCGTTTCGAGGTCGAGCTGCCCCTTGGTGGTCACGAGCTGGTCGAGCCGGACCGGGCGCGGGGCGACGTCCGCCCACTGCCGGGTGGTTTCCCTGCCGTGGTCGGGGTACGGCCGGCCGCTTCCGATGCGCTTGAAGATCACACGGAAAGCCTACCGGGCCGGTGCCTGCGGGCGCAGCCTCGCTGCGTGGGTGCAAAGGTGACAGGCAGGGCTATTTCGGGAGTGAAGCATGAGCGAGAGCACCGACCCCGCGTCTCCGGCCGACCGGATCGCCGCCGGGTACGCCTTCACCGGACCCGCGCTGGACCTGGGTGCCCTGCTGTGGGACGGGCGGTGTCTGGCGGACCACCAGATCCGTGTTCCGCTGTCGATGCTGAACCGGCACGGGCTGGTCGCGGGGGCCACCGGCACCGGGAAGACGAAGACCCTCCAGCTGATCGCCGAGCAGTTGTCGGCGAACGGCGTGCCGGTGTTCCTCGCCGACATCAAGGGCGACGTCTCCGGCATCTCGGCGCCCGGCGCGGACAACGAGAAGGTCCGGGAGCGCGCCGCGGACGTGGCCCAGGACTGGTCGGCCACGGCCTGCCCCGCCGAGTTCTATTCCCTGGGCGGCATCGGCACCGGCATCCCGGTGCGGGCCACGGTGACCGCTTTCGGTCCGGTGCTCCTGTCGAAGGTGCTCCAGCTCAATCAGACCCAGGAGCAGTCATTGGGGCTGATCTTCCACTACGCCGATTCCAAGGGCCTGGAACTGATCGACCTGAAGGACCTGCGGGCCGTGGTGGCCTTCCTCGTGTCCGACAAGGGAAAAGCCGAGCTCAAGGGCATCGGCGGACTTTCCACGGTCACCGCCGGGGTGATTCTCCGGGCCCTCACCGCATTCGAACAGCAGGGTGCGTCCGAGTTCTTCGGAGAACCCGAATTCGACACCTCGGAATTCCTCCGGACGGCGGCCGACGGGCGCGGTCTGGTCTCGGTCCTGGAACTCCCGGCGGTCCAGGACAAACCGCAGCTGTTCTCCACCTTCCTGATGTGGCTGCTCGCCGATCTGTACACCGACCTGCCGGAAGTCGGCGATCTCGATCGGCCGAAACTCGTCTTCTTCTTCGACGAGGCGCACCTGCTCTTCAACAGCGCCTCCAAGGCCTTCCTGGAGTCCATCACCCAGACCGTGCGGCTCATCCGCTCGAAGGGCATCGGCGTCTTCTTCGTGACCCAGACGCCCAAGGACGTGCCGGCCGACGTGTTGGCGCAGCTCGGCAACCGGGTGCAGCATGCCTTGCGCGCCTTCACCCCGGACGACGCCAAGGCGCTCAAGGCGACGGTGAAGACCTTCCCGAACTCCCCCTACGACCTGGAGGAACTCCTCACCGGTCTGGGCACCGGCGAGGCGGTGATCACCGTGCTCAGCGAGAACGGCGCCCCCACTCCCGTCGCGGCGACCCGGTTGCGTGCCCCGCAGTCGCTGATGGGGCCCGTGGACGCGGCGACCCTGGAGGGGGCCGTGAAGGCCTCGCTGCTCTACTCCCGCTACGCGGAGCCGATCGATCGCGAGTCGGCGTACGAGAAGATCAGCGCCGAGCAGGCGGCCGCCGAGGCCGAGGCGGAGGCGGCCGCCGCGGCGGCGGCGGCGGAGAAGGAGGCCAAGCAGGCGGAGAAGGCGGCCCGCAGCGCCCCCAAGCCCGATCCCTCGCCGGCCCAACAGGTCGTGGGCAGCGGCATGTTCCGCTCGCTGGCCCGTTCCATCGGCACCCAACTGGGCCGCGAGATCTCCCGCTCCCTCTTCGGCACGGCCCGCCGGCGCAAGTAGCCGGGGCCCGGTCGGCGAGTCGAGGCGAGTCGAGGCGTATTCCAGCGAACCGGTTGCGGGACGCTTGGCGGGCGCTGACAGACTCGGGGCATGCGGACCGAACTCACCGACACCACGTCCAGCAAGATCGACCGGGCTCTGCTCGAAGCCCGGCGAGCCGTCGGCAGTCCCGCGATGGGGCTGGTGCTGACGCTCGTCGTGGTCACCGACGAGGAGAACGCCTACGACGCGGTACGCGCGGCCTCCGAGGCCTCCCGCGAGCACCCGTGCCGCATCATCGCGGTGATCAAGCGGAGCACGCGCGGGCCCCGCAAGCTCCCGCAGAGCCGTCTCGACGCCGAGCTGAGGGTCGGCACGGACGCCGGTTCGGGGGAGATCGTGCTGCTCCGGCTGCACGGGGAACTCACCGACCAGGCCGGCTCGGTCGTCCTGCCGCTGCTGGTGCCGGACGCGCCGGTGGTGGCCTGGTGGCCGGCCGACGCGCCCGCCGACCCGGCCCGGGACCCGCTGGGCGCGCTGGCCCAGCGCAGGATCACCGACGCCCAGGCCGCGCTGGACCCGGTCGCCGTCCTGGACGAGCGCGCGCGGGTCTACGCCCCCGGGGACACGGATCTGGCCTGGACCCGGCTGACGCCGTGGCGCTCGCTGTTGGCCGCCGCCCTGGACCAGAAGCCGCTGCCGGTGACGGGCGCGGCGGTGGAGAGCGAGGCGGACAACGCGAGCGCCGAGCTGCTGGCCCGCTGGCTGGAGGGCCGGCTGCGGGTGCCGGTGCGCCGGGTGGTCACGGACGGGCCCGTCATCACCCGTGTCGTGCTGGAGACCGGCGCGGGTGAGATACGGGTGGACCGGCCCGCCGGGGTGCTGGCCAGCCTGATCCTGCCGGGGTGGCCGGACCGCAAGGTGGCGCTCAAGGTCCGCGGCCTCTCCGAGCTGATCGCGGAGGAGCTGCGGCGGCTCGACGCCGATGAGGTCTACGCGTCGGCGTTGCGCGGGCGACCGGCCCAGGCCTCGCTCTCGGCGTAGTGGTTGTCGTACACCGGCTGGCTGTCGATGATGTCCTGCACGGTGGCCTCGCCGGCGCGGACCCGGCCGAGCAGCCGGTAGTAGTCGAAGCGCGCCATGCCGGGGGTGAAGCCGACGAGCACCTCGGCGGTCCGGCCGGCGGCCGGGGCGAAGGCGTGCTTCACGCCGGCCGGGATGCTGATGAAGTCGCCCTTGCCGAGGGTGTGGATCTCGTCGCCGACGAGGACGTCGAGCAGGCCGTCGGTGACGTGGAAGAACTCGGTGGCCTTGGTGTGGAAGTGCACCGGGGCGCCGGCCGCGCCGACCTCGAAACTCGCGGTGTTGCAGGTGAGTTCGGGGGTGTCGGTGAGGAGCGTGATGACGCTGCCCGGGCCGTCGGTGATGGTCTCGGCAGCGGCGGCGCGGGTGAGGTTCTCAGTCATGATCATGATCATAGGTGGGGGCTCTGACAGCGGCCGAGCCGTTTTTTCGTGCCGCTCGGCGGGTCCGTCAGCCCGCCGGCGGGTTCTTCGCCTTCGCCGCCTTCGCGGCGGCCTTGTGCTCCTGCTTGTACGCCCGCACCTTGGCCAGTGACTCCGGTCCGGTGATGTCCGCCGCGGAGCGGTGGATGTTCGCCGGGCCGTATCCGCCGGCCGCCTCCCGCCAGCCCTTGGGGCGGACGCCGAAGCGCTTGCCGAGCAGGGCCAGGAAGATCTGGGCCTTCTGTTCCCCGAAGCCGGGCAGCTCCTTGAGGCGCGCGAGCAGCTCGTCGCCGGTCGTCGCGTCCCGCCAGACGGCCTCGGCGTCCCCCTCGTAGTGCTCCACCAGGTATGCGCAGAGCTGCTGGATCCGCTTCGCCATGGATCCCGGGTAGCGGTGCACGGCCGGCTTCTCGCTGAGCAGGGCCGCGAAGGCCTCCGGGTCGTACGCGGCGATCGCGTGCGCGTCGAGGTCGTCCGTGTCGAGGCGGCGCGCGATCGTGTGGGGGCCCGAGAACGCCCATTCCATCGGGACCTGCTGGTCGAGCAGCATTCCGACCAGCGCGGCGAGCGGGCTTCGGCCGAGCAGGGCGTCCGCCTCCGGCTGCTGGGCCAGCCGGATGGTGATCTCCTTGTCCATGACTCCAGACTCCCCCGTGCGCGCCTTCCGCGCGCGGGCGGCACACCGGCGGCCTAGTGCTGCTCCGCGAAAGTTCGTGGAGGGGGGTTCAGGCTTCCTGGAGGGGGCTGGCGGCGTAGGTCCACTTGAAGGGGCGGGCGGTCTCGTTCCGTTTGATCATGTAGTCGTCCATCTTGGC
>NZ_JAPNLK010000147.1 GCF_026627505.1 Streptomyces sp. H27-H5
CGGCACCGACATCGGCCACCCCAACGACGCCTTCGACACCGCCGCCATCGTCCACCTCGCCGACCACGAGGCGTGACCGCACCCAACCCGCCCAACCGGAAAAGGACCTGCAACGCGCTGCACTAGTCGGTCCGGCCGGGGTCGGCCGGGGGTCGGCTGGTACCTGTTCTTGCCAGTCCCGAGGCCCCTTCGCTCCGCAGTCCCCGTTCGGGGACAAACAGAAGGGCCGCGGATCCCGGGTGGGGTTCCGCGGCCCTGAAGGCGCCGGTCTGATCGTCGATCAGACTGGATCACTCCAGGGTTCGAGCCCGCGGAAGGCCCACATCAGGTGGTGCTGCTGCGTCGTCTGCTTCGTCTTGGCTCCGGCACCGGCCGCGGCTGCAAAGCCATAGGCGCCATGCGCCTGGGCTTCCGCAGCCATTACTGCCACCGGTGCCAGGGTCGGTCGCTCATTACGGACGCTCGGCCGCAGCGTGGAGGCCGCGAGCAGGGCAGGGGTCTCCGAGGAACGCGTGGAGACACCTGCGGCGAGAATCGGAAGGAGCGAGGAGACACCGAGCGGGCAGGAAGCGGCGACCGAGCGATCGGTCATTTTGGTGATGGTCATGAAGCTGGTCACAGGTCTCGCCTCCTCTCGGCGTCTCGGGGACGGGGCCCGGGGGCCCGTCCCATGCGTATTCGGATAAGTACAGCACGGATCCGGGGCTTCGAAGAAGCCACCGTTTCCGTTGCTAAGAACCTATGGGGATTCGCCGGGCATGTGCAAACTATTTTTCCGACGAGTTTCGGAGTGTCGTCCGTGAGAGGCCCGGTGCGTCCGTAGCCTCCGCGAAAGTGCAGGTCAAGAGCACGTTAGACGCAGGCTTGAGAGTGCGTCCGTGAGACGTCTGTGAGATGACGCCGCAGACAGCAGAAGGTCCCGCCGGACATCCGGCGGGGCCTTCACGCGCGCGGCTGAGGGTTGCTCATCCGCCGGCCGCACTACGCGACGGGCCCTTCGGCGACCAGGCTGCGGCCCGGTGCGTGCCAGTCGACGGCGTACTCAGTCGGCTCGCCATCTTGGTCGAGGTAGCGATTGGTCACCTTCAGGACCCGCTCCCCGGCCTCGACGCCCAGCTGCGGCGCGACATCCTCAGGGGCGGCGCCGACAGAGTGGGTCTCGCGCTGCTGCGTGGCCTTGCGGCCGGTCTGGTCCTCGATGTATCCCATCGTCATCTTCGGCAGCTTCTCCGGCTCAGTGAACGCGGGAAGTCGTTCGGCGAGGTCGGCCGTAACCCAAGTCGTCGAGACGACGGACACGCCTGCGGAGTCGACGTAGCGGCGTCGGCGCAGGACGACGTCGGCGCCGACATCAATACCGAGCGCGTCGGAGACTTCTTGAGCGGCCGACTCGGTTCGGGCTTCGACGAACTCGACCGTCTCGCCGTCGAGCAGGCCCGAGCCGCCCTGGCGCACCATGCCGATCCGGTTCGCACCCTGGGTGAGAGGCGCCTGGGTGCGGACGATGCTGCCTCGCCCCGGAATCGTGTCTACCCACCCCTCGTCCCGGAGGACGCCGAGCACTCGGGCTGCGGTGGCGCTGCTCATCCCCGTGGTCTCAACGAGTTGCCGGGCAGAGGGGGCATGGTCCCCGGGCTGCAGGTCACCCCGCTTGATTCGCTCGATGATCTGGTTGGCAGCTTCGCGGTAAACCGGAAGGCGCTGCGGCCTGTGAGCCATCCAAACTCTCCTCTCTTAAGACATCTTACGAAGCCTCTTGACACTAGAAACCTCTTAAGACATCTTAGTCATGTGCCCACCGGAAGGACAGGTCGGTACAGGTCAGACATGTGAAAGGCCCCGACGGGGGCTCTCGGTGTTAGAGCACCGAGCCCGTCAGGGCCGCGCATCGCGCCCCTTAGGAGAACTCGATGCAAGAGAACTCTACCCTCGCGCGCCCTCTGGGTGCTGCCCTCAAGGTGAAGGACGTCGCCGTCGCCCTCGGCGTCGACTCGTCGACCGTATACGTCGCCGTTCGGACGGGCCTGCTGGGCTCGTACCGTGTGGGCGCCGGCCGCGGCACGATCCGGATCCCCCGCTCCGCACTGAAGACCTACGCCGACGAGCGCGGCATCCCCGCCGAGGCACTCGGGGTGGCGCTGTGAACGCCGACGCCACCGACCGCTTCACCCAGCTGTACGCCTCCTACCGGCTGCGCGTCGAGGGCTACATCACCAGCCGTCTCCCCCGGCCCGACCGGCAGCTCGCCGAGGACCTGGCCGCCGAAGTCTTCGCCTCCCTGTGGCGCTCCCACTTCACCGCCGGCATCGACGTCCGCCACCCGTGGGGGCTGCTCGCCACCGTCGCCCAGCGGCGCATGGCCGACCACTTCCGCGTCGCACGAAACACGCGCGAAGTCAGCAGTGACATGGCGTCCTGGCAGTACGCCAACCGTTCCCTCGCGGGCACGGACACGGGAGCGTGGCAGGTGCTGAACACCGGCCTGCGTACCGCCCGGATCGGTGGCGACCGGTGAGCGCGCAGCACAACATGCCCGCATCCCTCGGCCCGCTCTCCACGGGCCCGGCCGAGTCGCAGAACATCCGGCCCCGCACGCACGCCATACGCCTGCTCGACGCGGCCGCCGCGACGCTCACGGTCACCTGCCCGCCATGGTGCGAAAGCGACCACCAGGAGGACCTGACGCACGGGACCTACCTGGCGGACTTCGCACACAGGGGCGGTGAGCAGGGGCTGGCTGTGCGCATGCCGGACGGCCGGTGCGAGGAGGTCCTCGTCACCGAGCTGACGCAGTACCCGTTCGGCAGCGACCTGCAGGCGCCATCGGTCCTGCTGTGGCCCGTTCTGGGTTACATGTCCGAGACCCAGCTCGACCCCCTCGGCCTGGTCGACCTCGCGGAGGACATGCGCCGGTACGCGGGCGCCCTGGACCTGCTGGCCGGACGCTTGGAGCAGATGCGTGACGGGCTGGGCGACCGGTGACCGGGGACCGCACCGTCACGGTGCCCACCCTGGATGCGGGAGCCGTCACGGTCCCCGAGCCGTCGTGGTGCGCCGGGCATGCCGCCGAGCCGCTCGACTATCGGGCCGACATCCACCACGCCGCGCCGGAGCACATCGTCGAGTACGACATGCAGGCCCTTCTGTCCGCCGAACTCGTCGAGTACCCCTTCGGCCAGCACCCGGTCCCGCCCAGCGTCCACATCGAGATCACCATCCCCGGCGCCACGATGGACCCGCGCGGGCTGGAGGCCCTTGCCGCAGTCCTGACCAAACAGGCGGCCGAGCTGCGCCGCCTGGCCCTGCGCCTGGCCGTGCTCCGCGCCGGCGGTGACTGGTGATGGCTGGCTACAGCCCCCTCCGCGAGCCCGGACCTGACGGGCCCGCCTACCCCCTGGACTTCGCCCTTGAGCGGGCCAGGGAGGTGCTTGCCGAGCAGCAGGCCGCGAACATCCACGACGACCGGGCCATGCTCGGGGCCGCAGTCCACCTGGAGATCGTCCTGCGCGACCTGCTGTCCGCCCTCGACCACAGGGAGGCGTGATGGCCGCCGCGATCACCGCCTGCGACTGGTGCGGGCGGCGCGACCACGACCCGATCCGACCGCAGGACGGCGAGTGACCTCGCACTGGCCCGTCCGCCGGCCGACAGAGAACGCCGCGCTGCGCTCCGTCGGCCGGTCGGCCCGGCCCCTCCCCAGCGTTCCGGCCCTGATGGCCGCCCTGATCGTCGCGAACCGTGCCTCTGACCGGCACGGCGCCAACCTGGCCGCCCACCGCGTGGTGCGCGTAGCCGAAGGAGTCTCCGAATGAACGACTTCGACATCTACCCCTTTCCCCTCAGTGGCCGGCCCGCCGAGCCCCCGACCGTCGCCCGCTACCTGACCGTTGGCGGCGCCACCGTTGACCTGACGGTCATCGAGCAGCTGCACAGTCACTCCGACGGGATCGACCTGTTCCGCGGCTCGACCGTCGCCGAGTGCGCCGGCTGCCCGGCCTCCAAGGAATTCGACCACTGGCGTCTCGTGTGGAAGCGCGACGGGGGCCAGGTCGAGGAGCACCACCCCGAGGCGGCCGACAGGGACGCCCGCGCCTGGGCCCAGGCCCACGCCGAGAAGTGCCGGGCCATGCCCCAGCAGACGGGGGCCTGAATCATGACTCTCCCCAGCGTCTTCGACGTCGTCACCGTCCTCGTGATCCTCGGCGCCACCGTCCACGCGATCTCGCTGTTCATCGGCCCCGGCTGGGCGCGCTTCGAGTGCCCGGAGTGCGACCTGACCATCCGCTTCCGGGGTGTCAGCGACCCCGAGGCGGAGTTCCTTCGCCTTCAGATGCAGAACCACATCGCCGGCCACGAGACCGAGGGAGCAGGCCAGTGAAGTTCGTCAACGAGATCCGACACCGCCTCACCGACCGGACGATCGACGGCACCACGAACCAGGTGTCCGAGCCGTACACGGTGCGCACGCCGAAGCTGCCCAGGGACAAGGATCAGGTCGCCCTGGTCGGCGTGTCCGGCCTGGTCCTGGCCCTCACCCTGGTCGCGGTCGTCTGGTCGACGGTGAGCATCGGCCAGCTGCTCGGCGGCGGGGTCGGCTACGCGGCCGGCGCGGTCTTCGACATCGCTTGGCTGTCGGTCCTGGTGCTGGAGTACCTGGCCCGCTTCGACCCGAAGAAGCGGGAGTTCCCCCGCAACGTCGGCCTCGGCCTGGTCCTCATCGCCGCGGCGGCCATCTTCCTGCACGGCTGGCAGGCCGGCTCCTGGCCGATGGCGGCGGTCGGCGCGGCCGTGTCGCTGGTGTCGAAGGCGTTGTGGTGGGCCGTGTTCAAGCACATCGAGAAGGAGCTGTCGCCGGCTGACTCGCAGTGGGTCGCCGCGGAGATGTCGAAGGCGAACGCCAAGCTGGCCATCGCCGGCGCCCGCAGGCAGGCCGCGAAAGCGGAAGTGGCCGCGCGGCTGGAGTTGCTGGCCGCCGAGCGGGACCTGACCGAACTCGCCGGGCTCGATCACTTTCGCGGCAGCGCGGACGTGATCACAGCCGAACAAGTCGGCGAACATGGGCAGGCGGGTGCGAACTTCGTGGATGTTATCCACGAAGTTGCAGGCCCGTTGAACAGGGCGAACACGGTTCGCGAACACGGCGAACAAGGCGCGAACATCTCGCACCTGGCCCGCGTCGAACTGACCGCCGGAGTGTCCAAGGAAGACGCCGTCGAGGCGATCCTCGCCAAGGTCCCGGACGCCAAGCGGACGTCCGTCGAGGCGACCGTCAGGCGTGAGCACAACAAGCTCGACCGTGCGGCGTACCGGTGAAGCCCCGCTACGGCCGGTCCATCCTGCTCGGCCTGGTCATCGGTCTCGCCCTGCTCGCCTTCCAGCACATCTTCGGGGACCCGGCCGGCCGCTTCGCCTTCGGGGCGTTCATGGTCGCCGTGATCCTCCCCGGCCTGATCCGCCCCCGCGACTGACCCCGACCCCTTCCGCCCTCGGCAGGTGGTGACACTGTCACCACCTGCGGGGGGTGGTGGGGACCGGGAGCAGCCCAGTCCACTACCCGGAGGATCACCGGATGCCGATCAACGGGCAGCGAACGAGCAGCACGCCGCGGTCGAATCCCTCGACCAAGGGCGGCAGTAGCAAGACCAAGCACGGGCCGTCGTTCAGCTTCGGCCCGAACATCAACGTCAACTCCACAAAGACGACCAGCACCGGCGGCCAGAGCGGCGCTGGCCGGCAGGGCGGGGGCCGGTCGCAGTTCATGCTCCCCGACCCCGAGTTCGGGTCGGCGGCCGAGCTGCGGAACTACTGCAACACCCTCCGCGCGTTCGCCGTCCACGCCTCCATCGAGGTCATGGTCGCCGCCGAGATTCTGCAGGCCGCCCTGTCGCAGGCCAAGGGATCGCCGGAGGACAACATCATCCAGCACAAGATCCGCGCCCGGCGGATCGCCCGGAAGCTGAAGAAGGCCGGCGAATCCCTCGCCGACGCCGCCTCGAACGCCGCCGCGACCTACGCCGCGTTCCAGCGCGAGTACGCCGACATCATGTCCGCCCGGCCCACCCAGCGGCCGGCCCAGTCCCGCCCGTTCCAGTACTGAAAGGAGGCCACCCCATGACCGGCAAGGACATCGAACAGCGGCACGAGGAGCAGCTGAAAGGCAGCTCCGGCGGAGGCGGCATCAGGGCCTACCTGCTGCACCGTGCCAAGCCCTACCTGCCGCCGTGGCTCGGCGCCGGAACCATCGGCGTCACCGGCGCCGCGGCCAACCTGGTGTGGCAAGGCGACACCGGCATGGGGGTGCTCCTCACCCTCGGCTCCGTCGCCCTGACCGGCTCCACGTGGTGGGCCGCCAAGGGGACGGGCAAGGAACGCCGCCTGCACTCGGCGATCACCGTGGCGGCCGGCTCGTCCTGGTTCACGTCGGCCGCCCTGTTCGGGCCCAGCTGGGACATGTGGTTCGTCGGCGGCATCGTCACCGCCCTGTCCTGGAACGTCCGCCAGATCATGCGCCGCGACCCCGACGGCGCCAAGGCCTCCTCGTCGGACGGCGGCCTCATGGAGAAGATCGGCCTGGCCAAGGCCAAGATGGGCGCCGCCAAGGTGGAGCCCAACCGGGTCACCGTCCCGGTCGCCCTCGAAGCCGGCACGCAGTCCAACGACGATATGGCGAAGGCTCTGGTCAACGTTGCTTCCGCACTGGACATCCCGGCGACCGCGGTGCGCTATCTGCCCGACCCGAACTCGGCCCGCCGCGGCGACCTGGTCATCGTGCCCATGGACATGCTGGCCGACACGGTCCGCTGGGAGGAGAACGGCCCGTCCCTGCCAGGCGGCTCCATCACAGACCCACTCGTCCTCGGCGTGTACGACGACGGATCGCCGCTCATGCTGTGGCTGCCCGGTGACCCGAACGCAGGCCGCAACGCAACGCACCTCCTCATCGCGGGCATGACCGGCGCCGGGAAGGGCGACGGTGCACTGAACCTGATGACCGAGATCCTGTCCCGCACGGACGTGGTGCTCTGGCTCAACGACCCCAAGGGCTTCCAGGACTTCCGCCCGCTACTGCCCGGCATCGACTGGGCCACCGACGCCACCGGAACCGAGACCATGGTCGAGGCGGTCGTGTCCGTGATCCCCGCACGCACCAGCTGGCTCGGGGCGCACCGATACCGCCAGTGGGAGCAAGCCGCTGCCGGCGCGCAGAACGATCCCGCCCACTCCTGCCGGCCCGACGGCGCGTGCGGCTGCCCCGGCCTGCCGTTCCTTGTGAGCTGGTTCGAGGAAGCCGGAGTGTCCCTGTCCGTCCTGGGCGACGACGCCTTCAACAACATCGCCAACCTGGCCCGCGCCGCCGGTGTCGCCCTGGTCGTCTCCCTGCAACGCCCCAGCCACGACCAGATCAGCACCACCACCCGCGACGCCCTCGGAAGCCGGCTGTGCTTCGGCGTCCCGAACGCGACCGCCGCCGGGTTCATGCTGCCCGACGCGGCCATCGACGCCGGTGCCGCACCCGAGCGCTGGTCCAACCGGCGGCCGGGCTACTGCTACCTCGTCACCCCGGGCGTGGACGAAGGCCGGTACTCCAGCCCCGGCCGAACCCGCTGGTTCACGCCGTCCGCCATCTCACTGATGGAAGCCGTCGCCGGATGGGCGGCCCGCAACGGCGCCGACATCGGATCCGTCACCGCGGACGCAGCCGCCAAGGCCGTGGGCAAGGCGTACACGGAACGCGCACGACACCAGGAGGAGAACCCGGAGGCCGGCGACGAGGACGAGGAAGAGACCGTGAGTCAACTGGACGACGAGGACCGCGACATCGACCCGAACGAGGAGCTCCCGCCGGCTCGACCCGGCGAGGAGAACATCGTCTTCGACCAGGGCGACGGCGTGGAACTCAGCCGCGAGGAAGCCCGCACCGCCCTGCAGGAGATCGTCGCCCAGTTCGAGGACGAGGGCACGATGGTGATCGGCGTCGTGGACGTCATGGAGCACGCCGAACGCTTCGGCCGCAAGCGCGGATGGGTGTCCGGGGAACTCCAGCAGATGCTGCAGGAGGGCCGGCTGGCCATCACCGCGAAGCCCGGACGGTACCGGATCGTCCCCGTCATGGCCGACGCCTGACAGTCCTGACACCGCCTGACGCGTCAGACGGCCCTGACACCCAGAACCCTAGGCAGACGCGGGTGTCAGGGCGTTCTGACACCCGGTCTGACAGTCATCTGGCGCCTGAACTCCCGCCGCGCATGAAGGCGGAGCACGAAAGATCCAGCCGAGAGGGACTACCCGTATCGGCTTCCCGGTAGTACAGTTCTCGGCCAAAGAGAACATCGAGTTCTAACCCCCAGGGGTGCAGCCCGACCGCAACGGTCAGGCAGCCGACAGGCGATGCACAGGCAAGGGCGAACGGCGGAAGCTGGCAACGCCGCAATGGCAGCCAGGGACCCCCGCAACGGGAAGCCGAGACGACTGAGACCGAAGACCGGTCAGTCGTGCTCGGCGTTCGTGTTTTTCAGGAGACACACCCCGATGGCTCGACACTTCTCAGGCCGCCACCTACGCGAAACGCGCAAGGCCGCAGGCATCTCCATCGAACTTCTCGCGATCACCATCGCCCGCTCCGCCTACTCCATTCAGGAGTACGAACGCGGACGCGTCACCCCGCCCATCAACGTCCTGGCCGCCATCGCCGATGCTCTCGGCCGGCCGGTTGACGAACTCCTCACCGAAGAGGAAGCCCATGCCGCTTAAGCGCCCCACGCTCGCCGACATCCGCAGCTGGCCCGCCACCGTGAGCATCCCCAAGGCAGCGGAAGCTCTCGGATGCAGCAGGAGCCACCTGCACGAACGTGTCAAGTCGGGCGACTCCCCGGTTAAGACCATCCCGTTCGGCAGCCGTTACGTCGTGATCACCGCAGACCTGATCCGTCTGCTGGCCGGAGAGGACCGGGGGGCCGCATGAGCGCATGGTCCCGGGCACGCGACGCAGCTCTCTACGCCATCGGTCACGGCTACGCCGTCTTCCCACTCGGCATCAACAAGATCCCCGCCATCCGGTCCCCGCACGAGAAGGGGCACGCCTGCCGAGGGGAGTGCGGCCAGCCTGGTCACGGCGTCCACGACGCCACCACCGACCCCGCCTATGCCCGTCAGCTCTTCAGCCTCGCCACCGGGGCCCGCGGCTACGGCATCGCCTGCGGAGGCAAGTTCATCGGCCTCGACCTCGACAGGAAGAACGGCGTCGACGGCGTCGCCAGCCTCAACCAACTCGCCGACAAGCACGGGTGCGCCATCCCCCCGACCCTGACCGTCTGCACCCCGTCCGGCGGCTACCACCTGTGGCTGACCATCCCGGACGGCGTGACCGTGCCCAACAGCGCCGGACGGCTCGGCCCCGGCATCGACATCCGAGGGACCGGCGGCTACCTCGTCGGGCCCGGAAGCCAAGGCCGCACCGGCCGGTACGAACTCCACCCGACCCGCGGACAGGCCGACCTCCTGCCCGCCCCCGCAGAACTGATCCAACTGATGCTGCCCACGCCGATCCCCCGACCCACCCGCCAGTACGTACCCACCGGAGACAAGGCCGGCGCCGCCCTGGACGGGCTCGTGAACGTCGTCCTCGGAGCGCCCGACGGTACGCGTAACGACCGCCTCTACTGGGCCGCGGCGAAGGCCTGGGCTCATGTGATGGACGGGCATATGGCGGCCTGTGATGCCGAGGCTGCGCTGGTAGAGGCGGCCGTCCGCCGGGGCCTGGCTGAGGCCGAAGCCATCCGAACCATCGCGTCCGCACGAAGGAGCGCCGCATGACGCAGTCGCAAGGAGTCGTGCGGCAGATCCGCCCGCCACACGATGATGAAGACCTGTGGGGAGGCCAGGACCCGACCGATGACCCGTTCCCGGACACCGGCCACGCCAGCGACCCGCTCGCTGACGGGGACGGCAGTCTGACCGACGCCATTCTGGCCGAGCGGATCAGCGCGGAAATCCTTGAAGGCCACTTCTGTTGGGCCGGTTCCCTCGGCTGGATGGCCTGGAACGGCAAGCACTGGGAACGCTGCGACGAGGTCGCCGTCATCGAGGACGTCCGCCAGTACCTCGTCGAAGAGGTACGGCGGGGACTCCCCAAGGTGATCCAGGACTGGCGCGCGCGGGCCGAGCTGACCAGCCTGCTCGCCAAGGGCCGGATCAACGCCGTGACGTCCCTCGCCCGCGGCATCGTCCAGGCCGACAGCGAAGCCTTCGACGCCCATCCGGACCTCCTCAACACGCAGACCGGGATCGTCGACCTCCGCACCGGCCGGCTGGGCCCGCACGACCCCAAGATGCTCCTGACGAAAATCACCTCCGTCGGCTACGTCCCCGGAGCAACCCATCCGGACTGGGACGCCGCGCTCCACGCCTGCCCGGAAGACTGCCGGCCCTGGTTCCAAATCCGTGTCGGCCAGAGCATGACCGGCCACATGCCGCCCGACGACACCATGATCCTGATGAAGGGCGGGGGCGAGAACGGCAAGTCCACCGTCATGGGAACCGTCATGGAAGTCGCCGGCGCGTATCACGTCCTTGTCTCCGACCGCGTTCTCATGGCTGACCCCAGCGCGCACCCCACCGAGCTGATGGACTTCCGCGGCGCCCGCCTGGCCGTCGCGGAGGAGCTGCCCGAAGCCCGACGGATGTCGGTGAAGCGGCTCAAGGACACCGTGGGCACCCCCCGGATGAAGGCCCGGTACATGCGGCAGGACACCGTCGAGTGGGAGGCCACCCACTCCCTGTTCCTGTCGACGAACTACCTGCCCATCATCGAGGAGACCGACCACGGAACCTGGCGCCGCCTGCAACTCCTGACGTTCCCGTACAAGTTCCTCAAGCCGCACGAGGAGCCGTCCGGGGCCGCCAACGAACTTCCCGGCGACCCCGGACTCCGCCAACGGCTCAAGGAGGGCAAGGAGCAGAAAGAGGCTGTGCTGGCCTGGGCCGTGGAAGGCGCCAAGGCCTGGTACGACGCCAACCGGGTCCTGCCGCAGCCGCCCGACCGGGTCGCCAAGGACACCAAGGCCTGGCGTGCGGAGTCCGACCAGATCCTCGGGTACTGGTCCGACCGGCTCGTCCCGTCCATCGATCACCACGTGATGGCCCTGGACCTCCTCGACGACTTCAACAACTGGCTGCGCGACCACGGTCACCAGAAGTGGTCCGACAAGACGTTCACGTCGCGCTTCGGAAGCCACGACGAGACCGCACGCCAGCGCGCCGAGCGCCGACAGATCAGGACTCAGGCCGGCCTCTCCCGACCACCGGTTCACGGCCACTGGAACGAGGAGCGGCGGCCCCTCACCGTTCGCTACGCCGCCTGGCTCGGCTTCCGATTCAGGACCGAAGCCGACGACACCGCCGAGAACCAAGTAAGCCCCTGAACTGCACCTTCTTCGAAGTGGCATGGGTGGCATGGCAGATTCGGGGACCAGAATGTATATGGGAATTTCGTTCCTCAGAACTGCCATGCCACCCGTGCCAGGCCCCCGATCGGGCCCCGGGAAGCCCGCACCCCGCATACGGCCCAAGCACCCGATGGCCGCCCGGATATGCCCGTCTTCCCCAGTCACCGCTCAGCCCTGAACCCTTCGCCAGAGGAGGCAGCGTGACCACCCGCACGTTCCCCACCGACGCACAGCTCGACCAGTTCCTCGACACGATGCCCGCCCCCGAGACGCTACCGACGCACACCCTCGACCAACTGCAGGCCGCCAGCCGAGAAACCGGCGCCATGGGGCCGCGCATGGCCGCTTCGGCCATCGCCACCGGCGGGTGGGCATTCCTCGGATCCGCCCCCCAAGACCTCCACCTCCGCCGAAAGATGCTCAAGCCCGCCGTGCGGATGCTGCTCGCCGCGTTCAGCGCCGGCAACGTCACGCGGCTGTGCGAGCACGCCAACCAGATCCGGCCCACGATCGTCCTGTGCGATCCGCCCACCATCGTCTGCACCCAACCCGCCTGCGTCAGGCTCCTCGAACAGACCCGGGAGACCGCCCGGTTCCTCTGGGACAACCAGTGCGACTCCTGCGGCGGCCACGCGCCAACCGTCTTCCCGTACCTCACAGCCCTCGGCCCCGTCACCGTCAGCGGGCACCTTTGCCAGGCCTGTTCCGACCTTCACACTGTCGACGCCCTCGGCGCGGCAGACGCCGTTCAGCCCGTCACCCGCAAGAGCCCGTGCCCTTGCGACTCCGGCCGCCGCTACAAACACTGCCACGGCAAAGAGGCCCGCCGGTGAGACGCGCGACCGTGCGCACCCTCATGCACTGCCCCGGATGCCGCACCATCCGGACCGTTCGCCAGGTCGGCACCGGCACGGTCGACAACCGCCATCATCTCCTCGTCCAGTGCACCGACAAGGCGTGCGAACTTACCTGGGCCACCCGCACGACAACTGCTCGTGGCCGCGCCGCCTGACGCTGAAGCCCCGCCCCTCCTCCGAGCGGACGGGGCGGTCGTCGTACCCGCCGAGGTCGCCGGGGAAGTCCTCCGCGCCCTGGTCCGCGACCTCACCACTCGCGTCCGCGTGGACGGAGGCGAGGTATCCCCTGCCGTCCGCAGACTCCTGTACGCGCTCCACGACGCGGCGCAACGCCCGGCCGTCGCAGTACCGAGTTCCGGCGCCGGAACCGCGCCTGCCGCGCCTGTCACAGTCGAACTGACCGCGGACCAGGCCGCACTACTCCTGGGGTGCAGCACCGAGTACGCGCGTCGCCTGGCCAGGACCGGCCGCGTCCTTGCGCGACGCGCCGGCCCGGCCTGGCTCATCGACCCAACATCGCTGGACGCGTACCGGAAAGGACACCCACCGCCATGACGACACCCGCCATGCAGGCCCTCATCGTCGCCCGACGCGATGCGGACGCCACCCTCGCCCGAGCATCCGAAGAGGCCAAGGAAGCCGCCGGCCTCCTCACCGCCCTCGAGGACCGCGTGCGCGACGGCGACGACAGCATCACCCCCGAGGAACTGACCAAGGCCCGAGAGCTCGGATCATTCGCCCAGCTCCGCACCGACGCCACCAGGAAGCGCGTCGTCGAAGCCAGGCAGACGGCCAGGCTCGCCGCCCTCGCCGAACTGAAGGGTGAGATGGACGCCTACCAGGCCGAGGCCGACACCGGCGAACTCGTCGACAACATCCTCGCCGCGCTGCTCGCGTTCACCCAGCACTACGAATCCCACAACGCCCACGTCAACGACTGGGCCGCCCGCATGAAGGAACTCGGAGTAGCCAGCGTCCCGGGTCCCCAGTTCACCCAGCCCGAGGACGGACACCTCGGCCTCAACGGCCGGGACGTGTACACCGGCACGGCCATCTACCAGACCATCGACGGACGGGGACTCCTCGACCACACCGTCACCCAGCTCACCGTGGCCGCCCGCTACCCGACCCGCAACCCGGACCCCACCCGCGCGCGGCTGGCCCACGGCGACCAGGCCGAGGTAGTCAACAAGCTCAAGCGGGGGGCAGCCCAGGGCGTGCGCCGAGTAGAGAGATGAGGGACATGAGCACATACCCCAAGACGTGGACCTATCCCAAGGGGCAACTGTCTGCGGACGCCGTCAAGCGACTGACCCCGAACGAGCAGGCCGACGCGATCACGCGCGGCCGCCTCGACCAGCAGACAGGCGCACCACCCCGGCCGCCGGCACGAGGACAGCTGACCCGCGAGGACCTGGCCCTCATGACCCCCGAGCAGATCAACGACGCGGCAGACCGCGGGCAGCTCGACTACCTGCTGAACGGAGGCACGACCGACGACAGCGTCTCGTTCTAGGCGTAACGCCCCGTCACCGACCCAGGGGGGTGACCCCCGGCCGGCCCGGGGGGCCCAGACGCGGGGGAGGGCTTCGGCTGGTCTGTCAGGTTCAGGGCTCTGTCCCGTAATCGGTGGTAGCGGTGCGTAGTGATCACTGGAGGAGGATGCGGTGGCGGAGCAGGGGGAACCCGGCTCGGCCGTGCATCTGTCTCATGATCCTCTTGGTTCGCGTGTTGACG
>NZ_JAPNLK010000148.1 GCF_026627505.1 Streptomyces sp. H27-H5
CGGAAGCTAAGCCTTTCAGCGCCGATGGTACTGCAGGGGGGACCCTGTGGGAGAGTAGGACGCCGCCGAACAATCATTGTGGGAAAGCCCCGCACCCTTCAGGGTGCGGGGCTTTTCTGCGTTCCAGGCCAGGTAGCGGTCTCCTGTAGGGTCAGGGGGCATCGACTTCAATTATTTCTACAGTCACAGTGGAGGCCCCCGGGTGGAGGTCCAGGAGACTCGGGTTCAGACCGACCGAATTTTCACCATTCCCAACATCCTGAGCATGGCGCGCCTCGCCGGCGTGCCGCTGTTCCTCTGGCTGATCCTGGCGGGGCACGACGGTTGGGCCCTGGCCGTTCTCATGCTCAGCGGGATCACCGACTACCTGGACGGGAAACTCGCGCGCCGCTGGAATCAGATCAGCAATCTGGGCCGGCTGCTCGACCCCGCCGCGGACCGTCTGTACATCCTGACCACGCTGTTCGGCCTGACCTGGCGCGAGATCCTGCCCATCTGGCTCACCGCGGCCCTGCTCGCGCGAGAGCTGATGTTGCTGGTCATGGTGTGGATCCTGAGACGACACGGCTATCCGCCGCCCCAGGTCAACTTCCTGGGCAAGGCCGCGACCTTCAACCTGATGTACGCGTTCCCCTTGCTGCTGCTCAGTGACGGAACCGGCTGGTTGGCCTGGATGGCGTCAGTTTTCGGATGGGCGTTCGCCGGATGGGGTACAACCCTCTATTGGTGGGCAGGAATCCTTTACGTGGTGCAGGTCCGCCGTCTGGTCAAGGCGGATGCCACGGCCGATTGAACTTGCTCGACGCCGGTACTGACGCGGAGGAGTTGCGAAGTCACCGTCCGAGACGGGTGAGGTCGGCTGACCGTCATCTCTCAAGGAGGACTCTTCCGACATGAAGGCCGTCGTGATGGCCGGTGGCGAAGGTACGCGTCTTCGCCCGATGACCTCAAGCATGCCCAAGCCGCTCCTACCGGTCGCCAACCGGCCCATCATGGAGCACGTGCTCAGGCTGCTCAAGCGGCATGGGCTCAGCGAGACCGTGGTGACCGTTCAGTTCCTGGCGTCCCTCGTCAAGAACTACTTCGGTGACGGCGAAGAGCTCGGAATGGAACTCACGTATGCCAACGAGGAGAAGCCACTCGGCACCGCCGGCAGCGTGAAAAATGCCGAGGAGGCCTTGAAGGACGACTCTTTCCTCGTCATTTCCGGCGACGCACTCACCGACTTCGATCTCACCGATCTCATCAACTTCCACAAGGAGAAGGGCGCACTGGTAACGGTGTGCCTCACCCGCGTGCCGAATCCCCTGGAATTCGGCATCACCATCGTGGACGAGGAAGGAAAGGTCGAGCGCTTCCTGGAGAAGCCGACGTGGGGACAGGTGTTCTCGGACACCGTCAACACCGGCATCTACGTCATGGAGCCCGAGGTCTTCAATTACGTCGACCCGGACGTGTCGGTGGACTGGTCCGGCGACGTCTTCCCTCAGCTCATGAAGGAAGGCCGGCCGATCTACGGCTACGTCGCCGAAGGCTACTGGGAGGACGTCGGCACCCACGAGAGCTACGTCAAGGCGCAGGCCGACGTACTCGAAGGCAAGGTCCAGGTCGACATGGACGGCTTCGAGATCTCCCCTGGGGTGTGGATCGCCGAGGGCGCCGAGGTGAGCCCGGACGCGGTACTGCGCGGACCGCTCTACATCGGCGACTACGCCAAGGTCGAGGCCGGCGTCGAGATCCGCGAGCACACGGTCATCGGATCCAACGTGGTCGTCAAGAGCGGCGCCTTCCTCCACAGGGCCGTCATCCACGACAACGTGTACATCGGACCCCACAGCAATCTGCGCGGCTGCGTGATCGGCAAGAACACCGACATCATGCGGGCCGCCCGGATCGAGGACGGGGCCGTCATCGGCGACGAATGCCTCGTCGGCGAGGAATCCATCGTCCAGGGGAACGTACGCGTCTACCCCTTCAAGACGATCGAAGCCGGTGCCTTCGTCAACACGTCGGTGATCTGGGAGTCGCGGGGACAGGCACATCTGTTCGGTGCGCGTGGGGTCTCCGGCATCCTGAACGTCGAGATCACCCCCGAACTGGTGGTCCGGCTCGCCGGCGCCTACGCGACGACCCTGAAAAAGGGTGCCATCGTCACCACGGCCCGAGATCACTCCCGAGGCGCGAGAGCACTCAAGCGTGCCGTGATCTCGGCGCTCCAGGCCAGCGCCATCAACGTCCGCGACCTGGAGAACGTGCCACTGCCCGTGGCCCGGCAGCAGACCGCGCGAGGAAGCGCCGGCGGCATCGTGCTCCGTACCTCACCCGGGGTGCCGGACTCGGTCGACATCATGTTCCTCGACGAGCGCGGAGCAGACCTCTCGCTCCAGCAACAGCGCAAGCTGGACCGGGTGTACGCACGCCAGGAGTACCGGCGCGCGTTCCCCGGCGAGATCGGTGACCTGCAGTTTCCGGGCAGCGTCTTCGACGCGTACACGGGCTCGCTGCTGCGGCGCGTGGACATCACCGGGGTCGCGGACTCCGGGCTCAAGGTCGTCGTCGACGCCTCGAACGGCAGCGCGGGCCTGGTCCTGCCGAGCCTGCTCGGTCGACTGGGCGTGGACGCGCTCACCGTGAACCCCGGGCTCGACGAATCCCGACCGACCGAGACCAGGGAGTCCCGGCGGGCCGGGCTGGTGCGGCTGGGCGAGATCGTCGCGTCCTCGCGGGCGGCCTTCGGCGTGCGCTTCGACCCGGTGGGCGAGCGGATCTCCCTGGTCGACGAGCGCGGGCGGATCATCGAGGATGACCGGGCCCTGCTGGTCCTCCTCGACCTGGTCGCGGCGGAGAAGCGCAGCGGCAAGGTGGCGCTGCCCGTCACCACCACCCGGGTCGCTGAGCAGGTGGCGGCGTACCACGGGACGCAGGTGGAGTGGACGACGACCTCGCCGGACGACCTGACGCGGGTCGGCCGGGCCGAGAACACCATCTTCGGCGGCGACGGCCGGGGCGGATTCATCGTCCCGGAGTTCAGCAGCGTCTTCGACGGGTCCGCGGCCTTCGTGCAGCTGATCGGGCTGGTGGCGCGCACGCAGCTCACCCTCAGCCAGATCGACGCCCGCATTCCGCGGGCGCACGTGCTCAAGCGGGACGTGCCGACGCCCTGGGCCGTCAAGGGGCTCGTCATGCGACGGGTCGTGGAGGCCGCCGGAGACCGCCAGGTGGACACCACCGACGGTGTGCGGGTGGTCGAGGCCGACGGCCGCTGGGTGCTGGTCCTGCCGGACCCGGCCGAGGCCGTCACGCACCTCTGGGCCGAGGGCCCCGACGACGCGTCCGCACAGGCACTGCTCGACGAGTGGGCGGCGGTCGTGGACGGCGCCGGCGATCACTGAGCCGAGCATGTGAGACAACGGTCCGGTGGGCCGGCACGGGACAGCCTTCCGTGCCGGCCCACCGGACCGGCCGCATTCGGTGGCAACGGTGGTGACATGCGACGATGTGGGGCATGTCGCAGCCGCCCAACAACCGGAGTTCGGCCACGCCGCCCGCGCGCCCGGACGCTTCCATGTCGCTGCTGACGCACGTGATGGACCACAGTCTCGACGAGGGCTATGCGGAAGCCTCGGCACGGCGCGCGGCAGACGGTACGGCGGGCCTGCCGCGCACCCTCAAGGCCAAGCTCGGCCTCGCCGCCGGACTGGTGATCGCCGCCATGGTCGTCACCCTCGGAGCGGCTGAGGCGCGGATAGCGGCGCCGGTGCTGGCCAAGGAGCGCCAAGAACTCATCGACCGGGTGGAGCGGGCCGACGAGCACGCGACCACCGTGGAACGGGACATCGAACGGTTGCGCACCGAGGTCGCCGACAGCCAGCGCGAGGCACTCAAGCAGCACGGCGGGGACCAGGGGCAACTCGTGGCCCTGCTGGCCGGCGCCACCGACGTGCGCGGCCAGGGGATCAAGTTGACGGTGGACGACGCCAAGGGATCCTCCTCCGGAGGGGGCGGCGGGCCGCGCGAGAGCGCCGGGTTCTCGGACACGGGCCGGCTCCGCGACCGGGACATGCAGAAGATCGTCAACGGGCTGTGGCAGTCCGGCGCGGAGGCGATCTCGATCAACGGTCAGCGCCTCACGGCCCTCTCGGCGATCAGGGCCGCGGGTGACGCGATACTGGTCGACAACAAGCCGCTGGTACCGCCGTACGAAGTGCTCGCGGTGGGCGACAAGAAGAAGCTCGGGACCGCGTTCCAGGACTCCGTGGGCGGCCAGTACCTGCACGTGCTGCAGGAGAACTACGGGATCCGGTCCGGCCTGGCGCCCGTGGACGACATCCGCCTGCCGGCCGCGTCGAGCCTGACCGTACGTACAGCTACAGCAGCAGAGCCGAAGAAGGGTGCATCGTGATCGCGGTACTGGGCCTCGTGGTCGGAGTGGTGGTCGGACTTCTGGTCCGGCCCGAAGTGCCGGCCGTGGTGGAGCCTTATCTGCCGATCGCCGTGGTGGCGGCGCTGGACGCGGTGTTCGGCGGTCTGCGCGCGATGCTGGACGGCATCTTCGTGGACAAGGTCTTCGTGGTGTCGTTCCTGTCGAACGTCGTGGTCGCCGCGCTGATCGTCTTCCTCGGCGACAAGCTGGGCGTCGGTGCTCAGCTGTCCACCGGCGTGGTCGTCGTGCTCGGCATCCGCATCTTCTCCAACGCCGCGGCCATCCGCCGGCACGTGTTCCGGGCGTGACGCCGATGACTACGGAGAACACCCCGCCGGAGGAACCGAACGTCCCCGAGCAGCCTCTTAAAGAGGGGTCGGCGCAGGTGGCCGAGCCCGAAGAGACCGGTCGGCAGCGTCTGGCGGCCGGTCTGTGGCCGCCGAGGGTGAGCCGCGCCCAACTGATCGTCGCGCTGTTGCTGTTCGTCCTCGGCCTGGGTCTGGCCATCCAGGTCCGCTCGAACAGCGACTCGGGCGCTCCGCTGCGCGGGGCCCGTCAGGAGGACCTCGTACGGATCCTCGACGAGCTCGACGGTCGGACCAAGCGCCTGGAGGACGAGAAGCAGAGGCTGGAGGATCAGCGCAAGGAGTTGGAGAACAGCTCCGATCAGGCCGAGGAGGCGCGCAAGCAGACCGTGGAGAAGGAACGTCAACTGGGCATCCTGGCCGGTACGGTGGCTGCCCAGGGACCGGGCATCACGCTGCGGATCACCGACCCCACGGGGCAGGTGCAGCCGGACCAGCTCCTGGACACGCTGCAGGAGCTGCGGGCGGCCGGTGCCGAGGCGATCCAGATCAACGGTGTGCGGGTGGTGGCCGGGTCGTTCTTCTCGGACGAGGGCGGTGGGGTCGGCATCGATGGGAAGAAGATCACACAACCCTATGAATTTAAGGTGATCGGCAAGCCGCAGGACCTGGAGCCCGCGCTGAACATCCCCGGCGGCGTTGTACAGACGCTGGAGAAGGAACAAGCCACGGTCGCCGTCACACGGTCGGCGAAGATCGTTGTGGACGCCTTGCGGGCTGCGAAGCAGCCTGACTACGCTCGGTCGACATCACCGTGACGCGGGGCGAAACGTGGAGCGGCTCACGCGGGTGGATGCCTGCGGGGGGTCGAGGCACCGAAGTCGCGGTGCGTGGTGGAAACTGTCTGGTGGTTACGGACGTTGTGAGAATGTCCGGATCGGCAGGTGTGTGCATTCGGAGTTCGTCCTGCCCCACGGGCGGGTCTGTTTCGGTCAAGGGGAATCGCCCGTGAAGTTGTTTGAGAAGTTGTTCGGCAAGAAGAACCGCGAGGAAGGCGGTGCCGCGAGGCACCGTGCGGGGCACGGAGACGTGGAAGGGCAGGGCGACCGGCCGCTCTTCCGCGATGAGGTCGCCGGCTCGGGTGATGTTTCGGGTGCGCAGCGCGCGTCGGCTGTTGACCCTGCCGGTACCGGACGCATAGGTTTCGGTGAACCATCAACCTCAAGTACGGGTGGAGGGTTTGCCCCCGACCCGTATGCCACCAATGCCTCCGCGGGGCAGCCGCGGCGCGAGGAGCCGTCCATGTCGGCCGAGCAGATCTGCAGCAGGTGCGGGCACCGCAGCGATGCGGCCAGCCGGTTCTGCTCCAGCTGCGGGGCGCCGCTGCGGCCGGGTCTGACGCCGGAGCGTGCCTCGGAGACCACGTCCACGATCTCGATCTCGGGCCTTGAGGCCTACGAGGCCGAGGTGTCGGGACAGCAGCACGTGTCGTCCTCGCTCTCTCCCGAGGCCCAGGCCGCGGTGGAAGCGCTGCCCCCCGGTTCCGCTCTGCTGATCGTGCGGCGCGGCCCCAACTCCGGCAGCCGGTTCCTCTTGGACGGCGAACTGACCACGGCCGGTCGGCACCCGCAGAGCGACATCTTCCTGGACGACGTCACCGTCTCCCGGCGGCATGTCGACTTCCGTCGGGGCCAGGACGGTGGCTTCACCGTCTCGGACGTGGGCAGCCTGAACGGCACGTACGTGAACCGTGAGCCGATCGACTCCGTCGCCCTGCACAACGGCGACGAGGTACAGATCGGCAAGTACCGGCTGGTCTTCTACGCGAGCCTGCGGGGCGTCTGACCCGTCAAGGGAAGGTCCCATGCTGCGCACCCCGACAGGCGGTGCCGGAAACGGCACCGCCGGCTCGGCCGGGCGGCTGGTGAGCATCGGCACGGTGCTCACCATGCTGCGTGACGAGTTTCCCGACGTCACGATCTCGAAGATCCGCTTCCTGGAGGCGGAGGGGCTCGTCGAGCCCCGGCGCACACCTTCCGGATACCGCAAGTTCAGCACCGACGACGTCGATCGGCTGAGCCGGATCCTGCGCCTCCAGCGGGACCACTACATGCCGCTGAAGGTCATTCGCGAACAGCTCGACGCGCTCGACCGCGGCGAACAGGTCCGCATCCCGTCGCCCACCATGCACGGGGACTCCGTCGACCCCGCGAGCCCCGCCGCCGTCTACGGCGAGGTGGGGCGGGAGCGCGCCACCGCGGCCCGCGTGGGCCGCGCCGAACTCGTCTCCGCCGCCGAGGTGGACGAGGCACAGCTCGCCGAGTGGGAGTCGTACGGGCTCATCGCCGAGGCGCCGGGCGGCGGATTCGACGCCGAGACGGTCACCGTGGCCCGGCTGATCGCGGATCTCGGTCGATTCGGGCTAGAGCCCCGCCATCTGCGCGCCATGAAAGCGGCTGCGGATCGGGAGGCCGGTCTCGTCGAGCAGCTCGTGGCCCCGCTGCGCCGCCACCGCAATCCGCAGACCAGAGCCCATGCGGAGGCCACCATGCGGGAGCTCGCGGGGCTGTCCGTACGGCTCCACGAGGCCCTGGTGCAGACCGCCCTCGGGGTCCGGCTCCACTGACCAGGGGGAGCCCGACTACCCAAACCTGCCGGGCAGGTCCTAGGGTTGCTGTGTGAACGAGCTCGACGTTGTGGGTGTCCGGGTGGAAATGCCCTCCAACCAACCGATCGTGCTCCTGCGTGAAGTGGGAGGCGATCGGTACCTCCCCATCTGGATCGGACCTGGGGAGGCGACCGCCATTGCCTTCGCGCAACAGGGCATGGCCCCTGCCCGTCCGCTGACGCACGACCTGTTCAAGGACGTGCTGGAAGCGGTCGGTGAGGAGCTCACCGAGGTTCGGATCACGGATCTGCGGGAGGGCGTTTTCTATGCGGAGCTTGTCTTCGCCAGCGGGGTCGAGGTGAGCGCGCGGCCCTCCGATGCCATAGCCCTGGCCCTGCGGACGGGGACGCCGATCTACGGCAGTGACGGCGTGCTCGACGATGCGGGCATCGCCATCCCCGATGAGCAGGAGGACGAGGTGGAGAAGTTCCGCGAGTTCCTCGACCAGATCTCGCCCGAGGACTTCGGCACCGGGCCACAGTGAGGCGGCGCGGGCCGTGTCACCCTCCGTGAAGTTTCAGCCCATTCGAGTAGCCTTTCCCCGTAAACGGACACGGGAAACCACTCTCAGGGTGATTATCACTCGGCGTGCCGAGTGTGGCGATCGTTGACGCACCCCTGGTGACTGCCTACCTTCGAGGTGGCAGGTCAAGGACGGAGGGTCGGCGTGAGGATCACGGGCGACGGTACGACCGGGGGCATCCCCGCACGGAGTGACGGTGGGCCGTACCCGCTCCACGGCGGTGCGGCGGGTTCCGCGCGCCGTCAGCCGGAGTCGGTTCCGACGCCGGTCGGACCGGTGAGCGAGGAGCAGGCGCCCGAGCAGATCGGCTACAGGGGTCCGACGGCGTGCGCCGCCGCCGGCATCACCTATCGGCAACTGGACTACTGGGCGCGGACCGGGCTGGTGGAGCCGAGCGTCCGACCCGCGTACGGCTCGGGCACGCAGCGCCTGTACAGCTTCCGGGACGTGGTGGTCCTCAAGATCGTCAAGCGGTTCCTGGACACCGGGGTGGCGCTGCAGAGCATCCGCACCGCGGTGCAGCACCTGCGCGACCGCGGGTTCTCGGACCTTGAGCGCATGACGCTGATGAGCGACGGCGCGACCGTCTACGAATGCACCTCACCCGATCAGGTGGTCAGCCTCCTCCAGGGCGGACAGGGCGTTTTCGGCATCGCGATCGGCGTGGTCTGGCGGGACGTGGAGAACGCGCTGTCCCAGCTACACGGCGAGCGGGTCGACACCGGAGAGACGCTGGTCGGGCAGAACCCCGAGGACGAGCTGGCGGCACGCCGCAACCGGGCGGTCTGAGGCGCTCCGGCGGGCTCCCGCCGGATTGTCAGAGGCGTAGGGCAGCATCGGGGCTGTGAGAGCCGCGCCGACCATCCTGCATCTGGACATGGACGCCTTCTACGCATCCGTGGAGCAGGCGTCGAAGCCGAGCCTGCGCGGCAAGGCCGTGATCGTCGGCGGGCTCGGGCCGCGCGGGGTGGTGGCCACCGCCTCCTACGAGGCCAGGCGATTCGGCGTGCACTCGGCGATGCCGATGGCGCAGGCCAGACGGCTCTGCCCGAACGGCGCCTGCCTCACCCCCCGGTTCCGCCTGTACCAGTCGGTCAGCGAACGCGTCATGGGGCTCCTGCGGGCCCTGTCGCCCCTCGTGGAGCCGCTCAGCCTGGACGAGGCCTTCGTGGAGCTGGAGGCGGGGGAGGTCGCCTTCGACTCCACCGGGGCCCGCGCCGCCGGAGAGCGGCTGAGGGCCGACATCATGGCCGCGACGGGGCTCAGCGGGTCCGTGGGGCTCGCGGGGTCCAAGATGCTGGCCAAGGTGGCCTCCGAGGAGGCCAAGCCGGCAGGGCTGCTGCTGATCGAGCCGGGAACCGAACGGGCACACCTCGCGCCGATGTCGGTGCGGACCCTGCCCGGGGTGGGCCCGGTCACCGGGGAACACCTGCGGCGGGCCGGCATCACCACCGTGGGGGAGCTGGCCGAGGCCGGCGAGGACGAGCTGATCCGGATGGTGGGGCGCTCGCACGGGCTGGGGCTGTACCGGATGGCGTTGGGGTTGGACGACCGCCCGGTGGTCGCGGAGCGGGACGCGAAGTCGGTCTCGGTGGAGGACACCTTCGACGTGGACCTGCACGACCGCGTCCGGATCCGGGGCGAGGTGCAGCGGCTCGCCGACCGCTGTGTGGGGCGGCTGCGGTCCTCGGGGCACTCGGGGCGCACGATCGTGCTGAAGGTGCGGCGCTTCGACTTCTCGACGCTGACGCGCTCGGAGACGCTGCGGGGGCCCACCGACGATCCGGGGGTGGTCCGGGAGGCGGCCGCACGGCTGCTGGAGGGTGTGGACACCACGGGCGGGGTGCGGCTGCTGGGGGTCGGGGTGACGGGGCTCGCGGACTACACGCAGGAGGACCTCTTCGCGCAGGCCGAGGCCCAGGCCGAAGCCGAGGGCGCGGCGGAGGCGGTCGGGACCGTCGCGGGCCCGGCGGCGCAGGACGAGGAGTCGTCGGGCGGGGGCGCGGCGGACGGTACCGGGACCCTGGACGGGGCTCCGGAGGAGTCGGAGGGGGTCGAGGGGGCCGTACGGGGCGCGGAGGGGGCCGTCCCGAAACCGGGGGAGGCCGTGATCGCCCCCGGGCGGTTCTGGCCGGCCGGGAGCGACGTGCGACACGCGGTGTACGGGCCCGGGTGGGTACAGGGCAGCGGGGTCGGGCGGGTGACCGTGCGGTTCGAGCAGCCGGGGACGCCGCCCGGCCGCGTACGGACCTTCAAGGTGGACGATCCGGAGCTGGAGCCGTCCGATCCGCTGCCGCTGGTCGGGGGAGACGGAGGGGGAGGGGGGTGAGCGGGCGCGCACGGCATGATCCGAAAGGCAGGTCCTAGCCCTCGCCCGCGAGCCGGCCGAAGTCGCGGGGGGTGTTCTTCGGCGGGGTCGGCGGGTGGTGGAACTCCGTCGGCAGGGTCACGTCCAGTCCGTAGTGGTGGTAGAGCTGCAGTTCCTGTTCGGGCGAGAGGTGGCGGCCGACCCCGAAGTCGGGCGCGTCCCTGATCAGGGATCGTTCGAAGGGGACCCGCAGGGTGTCCTCGACCACCTCGCTGGGCTCCAGGGGGACGAACGCGTCGCGGCTGAACAGGCCCGTCCGGACCGCGGCCCATTCCGGGACGCCCGTGGCATCGTCGAGGTAGACCTCGTCCACGGTGCCGATCTTGGCTCCGTTGCGGTCGAATGCCTTGCGGCCGATCAGGCTGCGCGGATCGATGTCGGTCTGCACGGTCCCTCCAAATCGTCGCAACTCCTCCGTATTCACTACAGAAGTGCATATTCGAAGAGGGGGCCACTCGAGGGAGGGTTCAGAACCTCGCTGGTAGGCTGGGTGACGGCTGTCGACCCTGTGCGGGAGAGTCCTCCGAGTGAACGTGACGGAGGCGCCGAAGGAGCAAATCCTCCCCGGAATCTCTCAGGCATACGTACCGCACGTGGTGAGGCCACTCTGGAAAGCAGGGGCGGGTACCGGATGATCTGTGCCGGTTCCTCTCCTCACCGACGGTGAAAGCCGGATCTCATGGGCGAACCCCAGGAGGCCCGGTGAAGCTCTCAGGTTGAGATGACAGAGGGGGAGGCCGTTCGGGTGCCCGCGCCGTGGTGCCCCTTCGCAGGTCATACGACCAGGAGGCCTCCGTCATGACCGCCAACCGCATTCCGCTCTCCCAGCTGGAGCGAGGCATCCCCTTCGAGCAGCGCCACATCGGCCCGGATGCCGAGGCGCAGGCGAAGATGCTCGCCCACGTGGGCTACGGCTCCCTGGACGAACTGACCGCCGCCGCGGTGCCGGATGTGATCCGCAGCGCCGAGGCGCTGAACCTGCCCGAGGCGCGGACCGAGGCCGAGGTGCTCGCCGAGCTCCGCGAGCTCGCCGACCGCAACCAGGTCCTCTCGTCCATGATCGGTCTCGGCTACTACGGGACCTTCACGCCGCCGGTGATCCTGCGCAACGTCATGGAGAACCCCGCCTGGTACACGGCCTACACGCCGTACCAGCCGGAGATCTCGCAGGGCCGCCTCGAAGCGCTGCTGAACTTCCAGACCGTCGTCGCGGACCTGACCGGCCTGCCCACCTCGGGCGCCTCGCTGCTCGACGAGGGCACCGCGGCCGCCGAGGCCATGTCGCTGGCCCGCCGCGTCGGCAAGGTCAAGAACGGCGTCTTCCTGATCGACGCGGACGCGCTGCCGCAGACGATCGCCGTGATCGAGACCCGCGCCGAGCCGACGGGTGTCGAGGTCGTCGTCGCCGACCTGTCCGAGGGCATCCCCGCCGAGATCGCCGAGCGCGGCGTCTTCGGCGTGCTGCTCCAGTACCCGGGCGCCTCCGGCGTCGTGCGCGACATCAAGCCGGTCATCGACCAGGCGCACGAGCTCGGCGCCATCGTCACCGTCTCCGCCGACCTGCTCGCGCTGACCCTGCTCACCTCCCCGGGCGAGCTGGGCGCGGACATCGCCGTCGGCACCACCCAGCGCTTCGGCGTCCCGATGGGCTTCGGTGGACCGCACGCCGGCTACATGGCCGTCCAGGCCAAGCACGCCCGCTCGCTCCCCGGCCGCCTCGTGGGCGTCTCCGTGGACGCGGACGGCAACAAGGCGTACCGCCTCGCGCTCCAGACGCGTGAGCAGCACATCCGCCGCGAGAAGGCCACCAGCAACATCTGCACCGCGCAGGTGCTGCTCGCCGTCATGGCCGGCATGTACGCCGTATACCACGGCCCGGACGGGCTGCGGACGATCGCCCGCCGGACCCACCGCTACGCGGGCGTGCTCGCCGCGGGTCTGGCGGCCGGCGGGGTCAAGGTCGTGCACGGCTCGTACTTCGACACCCTCACCGTCCGGGTACCCGGACGCGCCGGCGAGGTCGTCGCCGCCGCCCGCGCGGGTGGGGTCAACCTGTACCGCGTGGACGCCGACCTGGTGTCGATCTCCTGTGACGAGACCACGCTGCGCGCCGACATCGAGGCCGTCTGGGCGGCCTTCGGCGTCACCGCCGACATCGAGGCGCTGGACGAGATCACCCCCGAGGGCCTGCCCGAGGGCCTGCTGCGCTCGGACGAGTACCTGGCCCACCCGGTCTTCCACCAGCACCGCTCCGAGACCGCGATGCTGCGGTACCTGCGCAAGCTCTCGGACAAGGACTACGCGCTGGACCGCGGCATGATCCCGCTGGGCTCCTGCACGATGAAGCTGAACGCGACCACCGAGATGGAGCCGGTCACCTGGCCCGAGTTCGGGCAGCTGCACCCCTTCGCCCCGGTCGAGCAGGCCGAGGGGTACCTCACGCTCATCAACGAGCTGGAGGAACGTCTCTGCGAGGTCACCGGCTACGACAAGGTGTCGATCCAGCCGAACGCCGGCTCCCAGGGCGAGCTGGCCGGTCTGCTGGCCGTCCGCGCGTACCACCGGGCGAACGGCGACGAGCAGCGCACCATCTGTCTCATCCCGTCCTCCGCGCACGGCACGAACGCCGCCAGCGCCGTGATGGCCGGCATGAAGGTCGTCGTCGTCAAGACCGCCGACGACGGCGAGGTGGACGCCGACGACCTGCGCGCCAAGATCGAGCAGTACCGCGACGAGCTCGCCGTGCTGATGATCACCTACCCCTCCACGCACGGTGTGTTCGAGGAGCACGTCGCGGACATCTGCGCCCAGGTGCACGACGCCGGCGGCCAGGTCTACGTGGACGGTGCCAACCTCAACGCCCTCGTCGGTCTGGCCAAGCCGGGTCACTTCGGCGGCGACGTCTCGCACCTGAACCTGCACAAGACCTTCTGCATCCCGCACGGTGGCGGCGGTCCGGGCGTCGGCCCGGTCGGTGTCCGGGCGCACCTGGCCCCGTACCTCCCCAACCACCCGCTCCAGCCGACCGCCGGTCCGGAGACGGGCGTCGGCCCGATCTCGGCCGCCCCGTGGGGCTCGGCCGGCATCCTGCCGATCTCCTGGTCGTACGTGCGCCTGATGGGCGGCGAGGGCCTCAAGCGCGCCACCCAGGTGGCCGTGCTCGGCGCCAACTACATCGCCAAGCGCCTGGAGCCGCACTACCCGGTGCTCTACACCGGTCCGGGCAACCTGGTCGCCCACGAGTGCATCATCGACCTGCGTCCGCTCTCGAAGGCCACGGGCGTCAGCGTCGACGACATCGCCAAGCGCCTGATCGACTACGGCTTCCACGCGCCGACGATGTCCTTCCCGGTGGCCGGCACGCTCATGATCGAGCCGACGGAGTCCGAGGACCTCGCCGAGATCGACCGCTTCTGCGACGCGATGATCGCCATCCGCGCCGAGATCGAGCGGGTCGCGGGCGGCGAATGGCCGGTCGACGACAACCCGCTGGCCAACTCCCCGCACACCGCGGCGGCACTCGGCGGCGAGTGGAACCACCCGTACACCCGCGACGAGGCCGTCTTCCCGGGCGGGGTCACGGCCTCCGAGAAGTACTGGCCGCCGGTGCGCCGGATCGACGGCGCCTTCGGCGACCGGAACCTGGTGTGCTCCTGCCCGCCGCTCGACGAGTACGACAACTGAGTCGTGATCGTGGCCGCGTGAGCTGACACGGAAGGGGCCGGTCCCGGAGCGATGCTCCGGGACC
>NZ_JAPNLK010000149.1 GCF_026627505.1 Streptomyces sp. H27-H5
GTCAACACGCGAACCAAGAGGATCATGAGACAGATGCACGGCCGAGCCGGGTTCCCCCTGCTCCGCCACCGCATCCTCCTCCAGTGATCACTACGCACCGCTACCACCGATTACGGGACAGAGCCCCCCAGGGGGACCCTCCGGCCCCCGGACGGCGCGGCGTGGCCGGTTTCGCCACGTGTGACTGTCACTCAGATGTGTGTCAGCGCCTGCTATGGGGGGATGTGCCGATTCCGCTCATCATGCGGCCATGACACCTCAGCTGACGCGCCGTCAAATGCTTGGCATCGGCGCCCTCCAGACCGCCGCCGCGCTCGGATTCACCCGGATCGGACCGGCCTCCGCGGCGGCCGTCGAACCCGCCGCGGCGACCCACGCCCCCGCCATCGTCGTGGGCTCCGGATACGGCTCCGCCGTCGCCGCCCTCCGGCTCGGCCAGGCCGGAGTCCGTACCGTCGTCCTCGAAATGGGCCGGCTCTGGGACACCCCCGGATCCGACGGCAGGATCTTCCCGTCCACCTCCGCGCCCGACCAGCGCTCCATGTGGTTCCGCACCCGCACCGAGGCCCCGCTCGCCCAGTTCCTCTGGCTGGACGTGGTCAACCGGAACATCAGTCCCTACCCCGGCGTCCTCGACCGGGTGAACTTCGGCGACATGTCCGTGTACGTGGGGCGCGGGGTGGGCGGCGGATCCCTCGTCAACGGGGGCATGGCGCCGACGCCCCGACGCTCGTACTTCTCCGAGGTGCTGCCCCGGGTCGACGCCGACGAGATGTACGGCACGTACTACCCCCGCGCCCGGGCCATGCTCGGCGTCAACGACATCGACCCGGCCTGGTTCGAGTCCACGGAGTGGTACCGCTTCGCCCGCGTCTCCCGCAAGCACGCCCAGAACACCGGCCTGAAGACCACCTTCGTCCCCAACGTCTACGACTTCGACCACATGAAGCGCGAGGCCGCCGGCACCGCCCCCCGGTCCGCGCTCGCCGGCGAGGTCATCTACGGCAACAACCACGGCAAGAAGAGCGTCGACAAGACCTACCTCGCCGCCGCCCTCGGCACCGGCAACGTCACCATCGAGACCATGCAACGCGTCGTCGGCGTCCGGCCCGACCCGGCCGGGGGCTATGTGCTGACGGTGCGGACCAGCGACGTCACCGGCAAGGTCACCCAGACCCGCGAACTCGGCTGCAGGCAGCTCTTCCTGGGTGCCGGCAGCCTCGGCACCACCGAGATCCTGGTCCGTGCCCGCGAGACCGGCACGCTGCCCGCGCTGACGGACCAGGTCGGCCGGGGCTGGGGACCCAACGGGAACGTGATGACCGCCCGGGCCAACCACCTCTGGGACACGGTCGGGGCGAACCAGTCGACCATGCCCGCCCTCGGCATCGACGACTGGGACAACGCCGCCAACCCGGTCTTCGCGGAGATCGCCCCGCTCCCGATGGGGATCGAGCACTGGATCTCGATGTACCTGGCCATCACCAAGAACCCCGAGCGCGGCCACTTCACCTACGACGCCGCCACCGACTCGGCACGCCTGCAGTGGAGCCGGGACCAGAACGCCCCGTCGGTGCGGGCGGCGAAACAGCTCTTCGACCGGATCAACCGGCGGAACTTCACGATCTACCGATACGACCTGTTCGGCGACAACAAGGCCTTCGCCGACACCTTCACCTACCACCCGCTCGGCGGCTGCGTCCTGGGCGAGGCCACCGACGACCACGGCCGGGTCAAGGGCCACCCGGGGCTGTACGTGGTCGACGGCTCACTGGTCCCGGGGTCCCTCGGCGTGAACCCGTTCGTGACCATCACCGCGCTCGCCGAGCGGAACATGGAACGGATCCTCACCGACGCGCGCTGACCCCGCCCGGCGAAACGACTCCGATCGGGGCCCCGGGAACGCGGGGGATCAACCCCGGTACAGCGCCTCGATCTCGTCCGCGTAGTCCTTCGCCACCACGTTCCGCTTGAGCTTCAGCGACGGCGTGATGTGGCCCGACTCCTCCGTGAACTGGGAGGGCAGAATGCGGAATTTCCGCACCGATTCCGCCTTGGAAACCGCCGCGTTGCCGTCGTCCACGGCCTTCTGGACGGCGGCGATCAGATCCGCGTCCTCGCGCAGCTCCGCCGCCGTCACGCCGGCCGGCTTGCCGTTCTCGGCGGCCCAGCGGCCCAGGAACTCCTCGTCGATGGTGACCAGCGCGGCCACGAACGGCCGCGCGTCGCCCACCACCATGCACTCCGCGACCAGCGCGTGGGCACGGATGCGGTCCTCGATCACCGCGGGCGCGACGTTCTTGCCGCCCGCCGTGACGATGAGTTCCTTCTTGCGTCCGGTGATCGCGAGGTAGCCGTCCTCGTCGAGGGTGCCGACGTCGCCGGTGTGGAACCAGCCGTCGGTGAGCGCCTCGGCGGTCGCCGTCTCGTTCTTCCAGTACTCCTTGAAGATGTGCTCGCCGTGCAGCAGCACCTCGCCGTCGTCGGCGATGCGCACCACGGAGCCCGGCAGCGGCTGACCGACCGAACCGATCTTCTGGCGGTCCCACGGGTTGAAGGCGGTGGCCGCGCAGGACTCGGTCAGGCCGTAGCCCTCCAGCACCGTGAAGCCGATGCCGCGGAAGAAGTGGCCGAGCCGCTCGCCCAGCGGGGCGCCGCCGGAGATCGCGTACTCGCCGCGCCCGCCGAGGACCGTGTGCAGCTTGCCGTAGACCAGCTTCGAGAAGAGCTTGTGCTTGAGCCGCAGGCCGAGGCCGGGGCCGCCCGGGGCGTCCAGCGCACGGCTGTACGCGATCGCCGTCTCGGCCGCCGCGTCGAAGATCCGGCCCTTGCCGTCGGCCTGGGCCTTGGCGCGCGCCGAGTTGTAGACCTTCTCGAAGACGCGCGGCACACCGAGGATCAGCGTGGGCCGGAACGACTGGAGTTCGTCGGTGAGGTTCTTGATGTCCGGTACGCAGCCCAGCCGGATCGGCGCCAGTACGGCCGCCACCTCCACCAGGCGCCCGAAGACGTGCGCGGCCGGCAGGAAGAGCAGCACGGAACACTCGCCGGTGCGGAAGAGCGGACCGAGCCGCTCGACGACGTTGCCGCACTCCGCGAAGAAGTTGCGGTGCGTCAGCACACACCCCTTGGGGCGGCCCGTGGTGCCCGAGGTGTAGACGATGGTCGCCGGGTCGTCGGCGTTCGCCAGGGCGGTGCGCTCGTCGACCTCGGCGTCCGTGACCTCGGCGCCGGCGGCGCGGAGCGCGGCGGGGGCGCCCTGCTCGATCTCCCAGACCTCGCGCAGCTCCGGCAGCCTGTCGCGCAGACCGGCCACCGTCGCACTGTGGCCGGGGCTCTCGACGACGACGGCGCTCGCGCCGGAGTCACCGAGGATCCACTGGATCTGCTCGGGGGAGCTGGTCTCGTAGACCGGCACCGTGACGCCGCCGGCGGTCCAGATGGCGAAGTCGAACAGCACCCACTCGTACCGGGTGCGGGAGATCAGGGCCACCCGCTCACCGGGGCGGATGCCGGACGCGATCAGACCCTTGGCCGTGGCCCGGACCTCGGCCAGGAACTCGGTCGCCGTCACGTCCTGCCATCTGCCGTCCACCTTGCGGCTCATGACGGCGACGTCGGGATGCTGAGCGGCGTTGCGGCGGATGAGATCCGTCAGGTTCCCGTCCGACGGGACCTCGTACAGGGCCGGAAGGCTGAACTCGCGCAAGACTGCTGCTCCTCTGGGCGCCATCGCCACCATGTGGACCGACCGGACGTTACCCACCGGTAGTGGGTTCCGGATAGAGGGAACCGGCCAGATGTTCCATGCGTCACACGACGCGGACGTGCCGAGCCGACACTAGTCGACCCCGTTCGCGACTCGGAAGTAACCGCAGGTGGGTCGGCTGCGAGGGTGCCCCTACCCGTCGAGGCCGGGCGCCCCTAGGGTGGCGGCATGGTGGGCAGGGAGAGTCGTACGCGGGTTCATGTCGTCAGTGACGTCCACGGCAACGCCGAGGCGCTCGCACGGGCCGGAGAGGGCGCCGACGCCCTGATCTGCCTCGGTGACCTGGTGCTCTTCCTCGACTACGCGGACCACTCGCGCGGCATCTTCCCCGATCTGTTCGGGGTCGAGAACGCCGATCGGATCGTGGAACTGCGCACCGCGCACCGCTACGGGGAAGCGCGCGATCTCGGCCGGCGACTGTGGGCCGGGCTCGATCGGGAGACACTGATCGAGGGAGCGGTGCGACGCCAGTACGCCGAGATGTTCGCGGCGTTCCCCAATCCCACGTACGCCACCTACGGCAACGTCGACATGCCCGGCCTGTGGCCGGAGTACGCGGGACCCGGTACCACCGTCCTCGACGGGCAGCGGGTGGAGATCGGCGGCCGGGTCTTCGGCTTCGTCGGCGGCGGGCTGCCCTCGCCCATGCGGACCCCGTACGAGGTGGACCCCGAGGAGTACGCGGCCAAGGTGGAGGCCCTCGGCGAGGTGGACGTGCTCTGCTCGCACATCCCGCCGGAGGTGCCGGAGCTCTGCTACGACACGGTGGCCAGGCGGTTCGAGCGGGGCAGCGAGGCCCTGTTGGAGGCGATCCGGCGGACCCGACCGAGGTACGCGCTGTTCGGGCACGTGCACCAGCCGATGGCCCGGCGGATGCGGATCGGGGCGACGGAGTGCGTGAACGTCGGGCACTTCGCCTCCACGGGACGGCCGTGGGCGATGGAGTGGTGACCGGAGCCGCCGTCCGGCCCCGCGCCGCCCGCTCCGGCGGCCGTCACCGCGGGACGGTCGGCGGCCGTCATCGCGGGACCGGGGAGGCACTGGAGTGGCCGGGCCCGCACGCGCGGTAGCCTTCACGCGGCGGCCGGAGGCCCCCGCACACTTGTCGAACTCCCCCAGCTACCGCTGGGAAGTGCCCCCGACCCGGAGGAGCGACCGCGATGGCGGAACACACCAGCTCGAGCATCACGATCGAGGCGGCCCCGGCCGACGTCATGGCCGTGATCGCCGACTTCGCCCGCTACCCCGAGTGGACCGGCGAGGTGAAGGAGGCCGAGGTGCTCGCCACCGACGCCGCGGGGCGAGCCGAGAAGGTCCGCCTGCTGCTCGACGCGGGCGCGATCAAGGACGACCACACGCTCGCCTACTCCTGGACGGGCGCCGACGAGGTCAGCTGGACGCTGGACAAGTCGCAGATGCTCCGCCAGCTGGACGGCTCCTACCGGCTCGCCCCGCTGGACGGCGGCAAGCGCACCGAGGTCACCTACCAGCTGACCGTGGACGTCAAGATCCCCATGCTCGGCATGATCAAGCGCAAGGCCGAGAAGGTCATCATCGACCGCGCCCTGGCGGGCCTGAAGAAGCGCGTCGAATCCGCCTGAGCGCACGCCGGGGTCGGCCGGCCTCGACCTCGCAGGCGTTCGAGGCCCGAGGTCCGGCACGGAGCCCCGCCGGAGGGCGCGCCCCGGGCGGAGCCCGGCCCGCACCCCCTCACAGGAGCACCGCACCATGCACACCCTGCTGATCACCGGCCCCGGCGGAGCCGGTCGGACCACCGTGGCCGCGGCCACCGCCCTCGCCGCCGCGCGGCAGGGACGCCGCGTCCTGCTGCTGTCCGGTGACCCCGGCGCCCCCGACGACCGCCTGGTCGGGCTGCTCGGGCCCACCACCGGCCCCGCCGCGGAGGTCGCGCCCGGGCTGAGCGCCGTCCCCGTCGCCCACGGGATCCGGGCCGCGCGCATCGACTCCGGCGAGGAGTTCCGGGCCGAACTCGTCACGCTCCAGGAGCGGGGCGCCTCCCTCATCGGCATGCTCGGCGGCCGACCGCTCGGCTCGGAGGAACTCACCGAACTCCCCGGCGCCGAACAGTTCGCCCTGCTCAGGGCCCTGCGTCGAGCCGCCTCGGCCCCCGGCGTGGATCTCCTGATCGTGGACATGCCCCCGCTGCACCAGGCGATCGCCACCCTCGCGCTCCCCGCCCAACTGCGCCGCTACCTCGCCCGGCTGCTGCCCGCGCAGCGGCAGGCGGCCCGCGCCCTGCGCCCCGTCCTCGCCCAGCTCGCCGGGGTGCCCATGCCCGCCCAGTGGCTGTACGAGGCGGCCGCCCGCTGGGACGAGGAACTGGCCGCCGTCGAGGCCGTCGTCGAGTCCCCCGCCACCGAGCTGCGCCTGGTGGCCGAGCCCGGACCCGCCTCCGACGAGGCGCTGCGCACCGGCCGGCTCGGGCTCGCCCTGCACCGGCTCCCGGTCGCCTCCCTCGTCGCGAACCGCATGGTCCCGCGGGACTCCGCCGACCCGTGGGTCGCCGGCCTCGCCGCCCGACAGCGGGAGTACGCCGACCAGTGGGCCGCCGAGCTGACCGTGGTCCCGCTCGCGCACCTCGGCCGCGACCCCCGCGACCCCCGGGACGTGGCCCTGCTCGCCGACACCGACGCGATCGCCCCCCGGGAGGCCGCGGTGTACCGCCGCGCCTGGGCCGTCGAGGACCGGCTCGCCGAGGACGGGGTGCTGGTCTGGGCCGTGCCGCTGCCCGGCGCCCGCAAGTGCGACCTGGACCTGATCCGGCGCGGCGACGAACTGCTGCTCACGGCCGGCCCGTACCGCAGGATCGTTTCGCTGCCGTCGGCCCTCCGGCGCTGCACCGTCTCCGGCGCGGCCCTGACCGACGGTGAGCTGCGCGTCCGCTTCACCCCGGATCCGCAGCTGTGGCCACGCGAGCGCTGAGGCCCGTACCACCGTTCGGGTACCGTCGAAGGTAGTCCGTCCCGCACGTCCCGCATCCGCCGCAGGAGTCCGCCATGAGCGAGGCCACCGACCGCCCCATCGACGACGACGCCTGGGCCAAGGCCTGCGCCGAGGACCTCGCAGCGGAGAAGGAGCGCCGCAGGGCGGGGCAGGGCCAGGCGGGCACCGGCACCGGCAGCGCCGCCGAGGAACTGTTCAAGCTCTTCGAAGCCGTCGCCGACAAGGTCTCCGCCCTGAACAACCCGCTGCTCGGCGCCACCGCCCAGGGCGCCGTGCGCCAGTTCGTCACCCAGGCCAAGACCGCCGCCAAGCCCGTCATGGAACGCAACCCCGAGGTCTTCGACCACCTCGCGGCGGCCGGCTCCGAGCTGCTCGCCGCCTACCGGTCGGCCGTCGAGGGCCACGAGCGCCGCTGGACGCGCGACGAGGCCGCGCCGTCCGCTCCGGGCCCCCGCGGGGGAAGCGCTCCCCGCACCCCCGGCGCCGGCCGCGACGACCGGGACGAAGGTCCCGATTCCGGTCCGTCCGAGCGGATCGATCTCGACTGATCCTCCGTCGGGCTCGGGTACGGTGGGCCGTGGCGGGGTTTGACCGGAAACCGAGGGACTAATGGGACTCACCATCGGCGTCGACATCGGCGGCACGAAGATCGCGGCCGGCGTGGTCGACGAAGAGGGCACCATCCTTGAGACGTACAAGGTGCCCACCCCGCCGACCGCGGACGGGGTGACGGACGCGATCTGCGCCGCCGTGTCCGAGGTCAGCAGCAATCACACCATCGACGCCGTCGGCATCGGCGCCGCCGGCTACGTGGACGACAAGCGCGCCACCGTGCTCTTCGCGCCGAACATCAACTGGCGCCACGAGCCGCTCAAGGACAAGGTCGAGCAGCGCATCGGCCTGCCGGTCGTCGTCGAGAACGACGCGAACTGCGCGGCCTGGGGCGAGTACCGCTTCGGAGCCGGCCAGGGCCACGACGACGTCATCTGCATCACGCTCGGCACCGGCCTCGGCGGCGGCATCATCATCGGCAACAAGCTGCGGCGCGGACGCTTCGGCGTGGCCGCCGAGTTCGGCCACATCCGGGTCGTCCCGGACGGCCTGTTGTGCGGATGCGGCAGCCAGGGCTGCTGGGAGCAGTACGCCTCCGGGCGCGCGCTCGTCCGGTACGCCAAGCAGCGCGCCAACGCCACCCCCGAGAACGCGACGACCCTGCTCGCGCTCGGCGACGGCACCCCCGAGGGCATCGAGGGCAAGCACATCAGCGAGGCGGCCCGGGCCGGCGACCTGGTCGCCATCGACTCCTTCCGCGAGCTGGCCCGCTGGGCCGGCGCGGGGCTGGCCGACCTGGCGTCCCTGTTCGACCCGTCCGCGTTCATCGTCGGCGGCGGTGTCTCAGACGAGGGCGACCTCGTCCTGGACCCGATCCGCAAGTCCTTCAAGCGCTGGCTGATCGGCGGCGCCTGGCGCCCGCACGCACAGGTCCTCGCCGCGCAGCTCGGCGGCAAGGCCGGCATGGTCGGCGCCGCCGACCTCGCCCGCCAGGGCTGACCCACCCGGTCCCTCCACCGCCCGCCGCGCCCCCTGTGGGAGCGGCGGGCGGCTGCGTATCTTGCGGTGCATGGATCTGCCGAAGTCGCATACGGAGCCCGACGGTTCAGCCGTGATCCGGGTACTCAGCTACAACATCCGCTCGCTGCGCGACGACGAGGACGCGCTGGCCCGCGTGATCCGTGCGTGCGAGCCCGACCTGGTGTGCGTCCAGGAGGCGCCACGCTTCTTCCGGTGGCGCAAACACGCGGCGCGACTGGCGTCGAAGTGCGACCTGGTGGTGCTGGGCGGCGGCGCGACGGCCGCCGGCCCGCTGCTGCTGTGCTCGCTGCGGGCGCACGTGGAGCACACGCGGGACGTCCTGCTGCCGCTGCGGCCGGGACTGCACCGCCGGGGCTTCGCGACGGCCGTCGTCCGCTTCGGGCCCGCACCCGGGACCAGGGTCGGCGTGCTCAGCGCGCACCTGCCGCTGGACGCGGGGGAGCGGGAGGAGCACGCGGGGCTGCTGCTGGAGCGGCTGGCGGGCCTGGACGCCCCGCACGCGATCGCCGCGGGCGACATCAACGAAGGCCCCGAGGGCCGCGCCTTCGGCCGGCTGGCCGCGGAACTCCAGGACTGCCGGGCCGTGGCGCCGTGGGGCGGGGAACACACCTGGCTGCGGTCCGGGGCGCCGAGGCGGATCGACGCGATCTTCGCGTCCAAGGGGGTCGAGGTGCTGGGCTGCGGGGTCCCGACGGGCCTGCCCGGGGTCACCGACGCGGACCTGCGGGCCGCCACCGACCACCTCCCGGTCCTGGCGGCGCTGCGCCTCGGCGTCGGCCCGGCGTCGGGCTGAGCCACCCGGCGCGACGCCGGCGGGCGCCCCCCCACCGGGGCGGCCTCCCGCCGGGCCCCGGCCGGGGCCCGGCGGGATCCGGACACCACGGCGGATCAGACGACCGCGCCGCGCCCCGGGTCGTCCTCGTCGTCGTCGTCCTGCGACATGCGGGCCACCAGGGTGGCGAAGCCGCCCAGGAAGCCGCCGATGCCCAGGGTGGTCAGCCACCAGGTCATCTCCCACTGGAGCAGCACCGCCACGAGCAGCAGCACCGGCCCGCCCACGACCGCCAGCCAGGCGAACTTGGAGGTGGCGTCCGCCGCCGGGAGTTCCGGCTCCGGAGGAACGAAATGGCCCTCGTCCGCCCGGTCCTCGGGCGTCACGTCCTCGTCCTTCGACTCGACGAGCGAGTGGTCCCGGGGACCGGCCCCGCCCACGCCCGGCGCGAAGGTCACCGAGCTGCCCAGCGGCCCGGCGGGGGCCGGCGGGTCACCGGGGCCGGCGTCCTTCTCCGGCTTCTCCGGCGGCTTCGCGACCGAGGGGGGCGTCGGCTGGACGTCCTCCTCGGGCAACATCAGGTTCTCGATCGGCCGGAACGGTCTGGATCCCGGCGGGTCCGGCGGTTCCTGCCCGTACCCGGCGACGATCGCCGCCCACGCGGCCTCCTCGTCCAACGGGGGAACACCCCCGGACGACTCCTCGTGCTCAGCCACCGCTGGCCGCCCCCTCCCTGCCGACGCTCTTCGAGAGCCGTCCGACGAACGCAACACTGTCCGCGAAGATCCGCTCCGCGTCATGGTCCAACGTCGCGACGTGGTAGCTCTGTTCCAGCAGGGTCTCGGTCACGTCCGTGGACGAGATCCGGGCCAGCACCCGCGCCGAGTCCACGGGCGGCACGACGTGGTCCTGCGGGCTGTGCAGCAGCAGGACCGGCTGGGTGACCTGGGGCAGTTCGGCGTCCACCAGGCGCAGGAACGCGCGCAGCGAGTGCGCGGCCCGCGTCGGGACCCGGTCGTAGCCGACCTCCACCGATCCCGGCTTCGCGATGTCGTTGGCGACGCCCGGCGTGGAGCGGATGACGTGCTTGGCCACCGGAAGGGCGAAGGCCAGCGGGTCGTGCACCTTGTTGGCCGGGTTGACCAGGACGATTCCGCTGACCGCGTCCCCGTGCTTGGCGGCCAGGCGCAGGGTCAGCGCGCCGCCCATCGACAGCCCGAAGACGAACACCTGCTCGCACCGGTCGAGCAGCTCGCGCAGCGCGCGGTCGACCTCGGCGTACCAGTCCTGCCAGCCCGTGAGTTGCATGTCCTGCCAACGCGTCCCGTGTCCGGGCAGCAACGGCAGCGACACCGTCAGCCCCCGCTCGGCCAGGTACTCGGCCCAGGGGCGCAGCGACTGCGGGGAACCGGTGAAGCCGTGGCAGAGCAGTACGCCGACCTCTCCGCCCTCGTGGCGGAACGGCTCTGCTCCAGGGAGGACGGGCACCAGGGTCTCCTTGTTGATCGGAAGGCGAGGGGGAAGAGGGGGGGTACGGGTGCGTAGCGCTGTGTGACTTCACCGTACGCGACCGGGGTGGTACCGACCAGGGTCGTAGGACCGCTCCCGGCGCAGCCAGGGGATAAGGTCTGTTCGACAGACACAGGAAGGCTTTCGAGTTGATCTACGGCGCAATGAAGTTCTCGATCGGCGGTTCCCTGAAGCTCGCCTTCAGGCCGTGGGTGGAGGGCCTCGAAAACATTCCCGCTGAGGGGCCGGCGATCCTCGCGAGCAACCACCTGTCCTTCTCGGACTCCTTCTTCCTTCCGGCCGTGCTCGACCGGAAGGTGACCTTCATCGCGAAGGCGGAGTACTTCACCTCCCCCGGCGTCAAGGGCAAGCTGACGGCCGCCTTCTTCAAGGGCGTCGGTCAGCTCCCGGTGGACCGTTCCGGCGCGCGCGGTGCCGGCGAGGCCGCCATCAAGAGCGGCATCGACGTCATCGAACGCGGAGAGCTGTTCGGTATCTACCCCGAGGGGACGCGTTCACCCGACGGCCGCCTCTACCGGGGCAAGCCCGGCGGCCTGGCCCGGGTGGCCCTCGCCACCGGAGCCCCGGTGATCCCGGTCGCGATGATCGACACCGAGAAGATCCAGCCTCCCGGCAAGGTGATGCCGAAGCTGATGCGACCCGGCATCCGGATCGGCAAGCCGCTGGACTTCAGCCGCTACCACGGCATGGACGGCGACCGGTTCATCCTGCGCTCGGTGACCGACGAGGTCATGTACGAGATCATGAAGCTCTCGGGCCAGGAGTACGTCGACATCTACGCGACGGCCGCCAAGCGGCAGATCGCGGACGCCGAGAAGGCCGCCAAGGCCGAGAAGGCGGACAAGAACGACAAGGGCGAGCAGGGCGCGGAGTAGCGGGGCGGGCGACACCGCCCGTACGGGGTGGGGGAGATGGCGAAGCGCGAGCGCGTCGTGCGCATGTCGGTCGAGCAGCCGCTGTGGCGGGCCCTGACGGGCTACCGGCTGCTGACCATGGTCTACGCGTTGCTGCTGTTCGCCTCCGCGTACAAGGAGTTCGACCACCCCGGCGTCGCGATCGGCTACCTCGCGGTCCTCACCGTCTGGACGTTGGCCACCCACCGCCGGGTGGCCAACGCGGCGAGCTGCACCAAGCCCTTCCTCGGCGCCGACCTCGGCGTCGCGATCGCCGGGATCCTGCTCACCCCGCTCGCCGACACCGCGGAGCGGATCGCGGACGGCGGCCCCACCCTCCCCAGCATCTGGACGGCCGGCTCGGTCCTCGCCTTCGCCATCAAGGGCGGCTGGCGCTGGGCCGGCTTCGCCTCCACCTTCGTGGCCGCCGCCAACATCGTGGTCCACGGCGGCGACCCCACCCGCGACACCCTCCACAACGTCCTGCTGGTCTGGGTCGCCTCCCTCGCCATCGGCTACGTGGTCGAGGTCGCCCGGGCCAGTGAGGCCACCCTGGCCCGCGCCTTGGAGATCGAGGCCGCCACCCGCGAACGCGAGCGCCTGGCCCGCGACATCCACGACGGAGTCCTCCAGGTCCTCGCGATGGTCCAACGGCGCGGCACCGAACTGGGCGGCGAGGCGGCCGACCTGGGCCGGATGGCGGGGGAGCAGGAGGTGGCGCTGCGCACCCTGGTCTCCAGCGGGCTCGTGCCCACCTCCCGGATCTCCCGCGACGAGTCGCTCGGCGCGCTCGTGGACTCCTACGACGAAGAGGAGCCGGCCGCCGGGAACGGCGAGCTGGACCTGCGCGGCCTCCTCGCCCCCCACGCCGGCTCCAAGGTGAGCTTCGCCGAGCCGGGCACCCCGGTGCCGCTCCCGGCGCCCGCGGCGCGGGAGCTGGCGGCGGCGGTCGGCGCCGCCCTCGACAACGTGCGCAAGCACGCCGGGGAGGGAGCCCGGGCCTGGATCCTGGTCGAGGACTGGGGCGACGAGGTCATCGTCACCGTTCGCGACGACGGCCCCGGCATCCCGGCCGGCCGGCTGGACCAGGCGGAGGGCGAGGGCCGGATGGGCGTCGCCCTGTCGATCCGGGGCCGACTGCGCGATCTCGGCGGCACCGCCGAGCTGGTGTCCGTCCCCGGACAGGGCACCGAAGTGGAACTGAAAGTACCGAGGGGGAGAACCCAGTGACCGAGCCCAACGAGCCCAGTGAGCTCAGCTCCATCAAGGTGATGGTCGTCGACGACCACCCGATGTGGCGGGACGCGGTCGCCCGCGACCTGGCCGCCGCCGGCTTCGACGTCGTGGCCACCGCCGGCGACGGCCCGGAGGCGGTCCGCCGCGCCAACGCCGCCGCCCCGCACGTCCTGGTCCTCGACCTCAACCTGCCCGGCATGCCCGGCGTGCGGGTCTGCAAGGAACTGGTCGGCGCCGACCCGGCCCTGCGCGTGCTCGTGCTCTCCGCGAGCGGCGAGCACGCCGACGTCCTGGAGGCGGTGAAGTCGGGCGCGACCGGCTACCTCCTGAAGTCCGCCGGGGCCGCGGAACTCATCGACGCCGTCCGCCGCACGGCCGCGGGCGACCCCGTGTTCACCCCCGGCCTCGCCGGTCTCGTCCTCGGCGAGTACCGCCGGCTGGCCACCGACCCGGCGCCGGCCGCCGCCAACGAGCCCAAGGCCCCGCAGCTGACCGACCGGGAGACCGAGGTGCTGCGCCTGGTGGCCAAGGGGCTCTCGTACAAGCAGATCGCGGAGCGGCTGGTCATCTCCCACCGCACGGTGCAGAACCACGTCCAGAACACCCTGGGCAAACTGCAACTGCACAACCGGGTGGAGCTCGTCCGGTACGCCATAGAGCGCGGCCTGGACGACGCGTAGTCCCGTGCACGGGGCCTCGTACACGCGGCCCCCTCGCGCGTGGTCCCCGTTCGAGTGAACGGGTGTGCGGTAACGCCCTTGAAATCCACCGGAATTGCCTCTTCCCGGCATCTTGCCGTGACCTGAGTCACCACTAGTGCAGCGCGTTGCAGGTCCTTTTCCGGTTGGGCGGGTTGGGTGCGGTCACGCCTCGTGGTCGGCGAGGTGGACGATGGCGGCGGTGTCGAAGGCGTCGTTGGGGTGGCCGATGTCGGTGC
>NZ_JAPNLK010000014.1 GCF_026627505.1 Streptomyces sp. H27-H5
CTTTTTCAAAGGAACCTCATCCACCGAAATGGACGGGGTATCAACTTTTGGCGTTGATTTTTGGCACGCTGTTGAGTTCTCAAGGAACGGACGCTTCCTTTGTACTCACCCTCTCGGGCTTTCCTCCGGGCGCTTCCTTCGTTCTTGCGTTTCCGACTCTATCAGAGTCAGTCTCGCTTGTTTCCGCCTTCCAGGTTCTTCGCTTTCGCGTTTTCCCTTTCCGGCGATTCCAACTCTATCAGATCATTTCCGTGTCGTTTCCGACTTGGATTTGAATTCGATGGCCGTTGGAGGGCCTTTCCCTTTCGGGTGGATCAGACTTTATCAGGTGTCCTGAGTGCTTGATTCCCACCCGCTCGCATGGTCGGTCGGGCACACGTGTGTGCCCGGGTCCGTGCGAGGTGGAGACGTAAACGTACTGGAGCGGGGCCCCCGGATGCAAATCCGGTTGCCCCGCTCCGATACGGGCGTTACGGCGAGGCTCAGACCTCGACGACGACCGGGAGGATCATCGGGCGGCGGCGGTAGCCGTCCGAGACCCACTTGCCCATGGTGCGGCGGATGAGCTGCTGGATCTGGTGCGGCTCGGCCACGCCGTCGGCGCCGGCGCGCGCGATGGCTTCCTCGATCTTCGGCAGGACCGCGGTGAACGCCGAGTCCTCGATGCCGGAGCCTCGGGCCTGGATGTTCGGGCCGCTCACGACCTTGCCCGTGGTGCTGTCGACCACCACGTAGACCGAGATGATGCCCTCGTCGCCGAGGATGCGGCGGTCCTTGAGCGACGCCTCGGTGACGTCGCCGACCGAGAGGCCGTCCACGTACACGTATCCGGCCTGGACCTTGCCCGAGATGCGGGCCTTGCCGTCGATCAGGTCGACGACCACGCCGTCCTCGGCGATGACGATGCGGTCCTTGGGGACACCCGTCATCGCGCCGAGCTCGGCGTTGGCGCGCAGGTGGCGCCACTCGCCGTGGACCGGCATCAGGTTCCGCGGCTTGCAGATGTTGTAGAAGTACAGCAGCTCGCCCGCGGAGGCGTGACCGGAGACGTGCACCTTGGCGTTGCCCTTGTGCACGACGTTGGCGCCCCATCGGGTCAGGCCGTTGATCACGCGGTAGACCGCGTTCTCGTTGCCCGGGATCAGGGACGACGCCAGGATCACCGTGTCGCCGGGGACGATCCGGATCTGGTGGTCGCGGTTCGCCATGCGGGACAGGGCCGCCATGGGCTCGCCCTGGGAACCCGTGCAGACCAGGACGACCTCGTGGGCCGGCAGGTCGTCGAGGGTCTTCACGTCCACGACCAGGCCCGGCGGGACCTTCAGGTAGCCCAGGTCACGGGCGATGCCCATGTTGCGGACCATCGAGCGACCGACGAAGGCCACACGGCGGCCGTACTCGTGGGCCGCGTCGAGGATCTGCTGGATGCGGTGCACGTGGCTGGCGAAGCTGGCCACGATGATCCGGTTGTGGGCGTTCGCGAAGACCGTGCGCAGGACGTTGGAGATCTCGCGCTCGGGCGGGACGAAGCCCGGGACCTCGGCGTTCGTCGAGTCCGAGAGGAGGAGGTCGATGCCCTCCTCGCTCAGACGCGCGAAGGCGTGCAGGTCGGTGAGGCGCTTGTCCAGCGGCAACTGGTCCATCTTGAAGTCGCCGGTGCACACCACCATGCCGGCGCCGGTGCGGATGGCCACGGCCAGCGCGTCCGGGATGGAGTGGTTGACCGCGATGAACTCGCAGTCGAAGGGGCCCAGGTTCTCGCGCTCGCCTTCCTTCACCTCAAGGGTGTAGGGGCGGATGCGGTGCTCCTGGAGCTTCGCCTCGATCAGGGCGAGCGTCAGCTTGGAGCCGATCAGCGGGATGTCCGGCTTCTCCCGGAGGAGGTAGGGGACGGCGCCGATGTGGTCCTCGTGACCGTGCGTGAGCACGATGCCCTCGATGTCGTCGAGGCGATCCCGGATGGACGAGAAGTCCGGCAGGATCAGGTCGATGCCCGGCTGCTCCTCTTCGGGGAAGAGGACGCCGCAGTCGACGATCAGCAGGCGACCGTCGAACTCGAAGACGGTCATGTTGCGGCCGATCTCGCCGAGGCCACCCAGGGGGGTGACCCGGAGGCCGCCCTTGGGGAGCTTCGGCGGCGGGCCCAGTTCAGGATGCGGATGGCTCAAAAGTGTCTCCTCACCACACGCGCCACGTACCTCGTAGGCACGTGGCGCGCATGTCATTCGTGCACTTGCTTATGCGGTTTCGGATTGTGCTTGTTCAGTTGTGAAGTCTGTTGTCAGAGCTGTACCCCGCCGGCGGCAAGATCGATCTTGAGCTGCGCCGTCTCTTCTCCGGTCAGCTCGACGAGCGGGAGCCGGAGCGGGCCGGCGGGAAGTCCCTGCAGGCCGAGGGCGCCCTTGGTGGTGATGACGCCCTGCGTGCGGAACATGCCGGTGAAGACGGGGAGCAGCTTCTGGTGGATCTCGGTGGCCTTCTGGACGTCGCCGCCCAGGTGGGCGTCGAGCATCGCGCGGAGTTCGGGGGTGACCACGTGGCTGACCACGGAGACGAATCCGACCGCGCCGACCGACAGGAGGGGCAGGTTCAGCATGTCGTCGCCGGAGTACCAGGCCAGACCGCTCTGGGCGATGGCCCAGCTGGCGCGGCCCAGGTCACCCTTGGCGTCCTTGTTGGCAACGATACGGGGGTGCTCGGCCAGCCGGACGAGCGTTTCGGTGTTGATCGGGACACCGCTGCGGCCGGGGATGTCGTAGAGCATGACGGGCAGCTCGGTGGCGTCCGCGATCGCCGTGAAGTGCCGGTAGAGGCCTTCCTGCGGCGGCTTGCTGTAGTACGGCGTCACCGCGAGCAGGCCGTGGGCGCCGGTGCGCTCCGCCTGACGGGCGAGTTCGAGGGTGTGCCGGGTGTCGTTGGTGCCGATGCCCGCCACCACGTGGGCGCGGTCGCCGACGGCTTCGAGTACGGCTCGTACGAGGTCGTTTTTCTCCGCGTCGGTGGTGGTCGGCGACTCACCGGTGGTGCCGTTGATGATCAGGCCGTCGTTGCCTGCGTCCACCAGGTGGACGGCGAGCTGCTGCGCGCCGTCGAGGTCGAGTGCGCCATCAGCCGTGAACGGCGTGATCATGGCGGTGAGGACCCGCCCGAAGGGGGTCTGCGGAGTCGAGATCGGAGCCATGGGTAACACGCTACTCGCTGCCATGCTCGCGGTGTCCCCTCGGGGGACGTGAACCGAGTGTTGGAGCCCGGCACTGCCTGCTCGGGGGTTCAAGCAGTGCCGGGTCCGTTTGATCAGCCTAGATGAACTTTACGAAACGCCGCAATACGGACACTTGGGACTTGCGCCGCACATCTGTGCGCCGGGCGTGGCTCCGGCCTTACGGGGCAACGCGACCGTTCGCGTTGTACGCGGCGTACGTGAGCGGCATGAGACCGGCCCAGTGCCGCTCCATCTTCTCGCCGACCATCTCGATCTCCCGCTGCGGGAAGGACGGGGTGGTCGCCAGCTCGTGCTGGGTGCGCAGTCCGAGGAAGTGCATCAGCGAGCGCGCGTTGCAGGTGGCGTACATCGAGGAGAAAAGTCCGACCGGCAGGACCGAACGGGCAACCTCCCGGGCCACGCCCGCCGCCAGCATCTCCTGGTAGGCCCGGTAGGCCTGGACGTAGGAGTCCTCCATGACGCGGCTGGTCAGCTCCTGCTGCGCGGCGGTTCCCTCGACGAAGACGTACTTGCCCGGGCGGCCCTCCTGGATCAGCTTGCGATCCGCGTCCGGGACGTAGAAGACCGGCTCCAGCTCCCTGTAGCGGCCCGATTCCTCGTTGTAGGACCAGCCGACGCGGTGCCGCATGAACTCGCGGAACACGAAGATCGGGGCACTGATGAAGAAGGTCATCGAGTTGTGCTCGAAGGGGCTGCCGTGGCGGTCGCGCATCAGATAGTTGATGAGGCCCTTGGAGCGCTCGGGGTCCTTCTGGAGCTCCTCCAGGGACTGCTCGCCGGCCGTGGAGACACGGGCGGCCCACAGCACGTCGGAGTCGGCGGCGGAGTGCTTCACCAGCTCCACCGTCACGTCACTGCGGAAGCTGGGTTTCAGGTCTGAAGCGGCGTTCTCGCTCACCGGGGGTCCTTCCGAACGGTATTACCTGGGGCGCGCCCACTCTACGGCGCGGGGAACGGCTCGATTCCCAGGCCGGGGCGGTGGCGGGGTCACCCGTACAGCTGACGCTCCGCCACGTGATTCGGTGAATGTTCCGATTCGCGGCACGGATCGGGGACTTCGGACGTCTTACCTGGAGAACGCACCACGTGGCCCGCGGGCCCTGACCGTGAGGAGAGTGCCTCCATGTTTCGCCGGCGCGAACCCGTCCCCTTCGCCTTCGTCGCCGAGGCCGACCGATTCCGCAGTAACGTCACTCCACCGCCGCGAGAGAGTCTGGCCAAGACGCAGATCGCCGCCCGTACGCTGGTCGGACTGACCGTGGTGGCGGGGCTCGTCGGCTCGCTGCTCTTCGGCATGCCGGCACTGCAGCCGCACAAGGCGCCCCAGAAGTCACAGCAGTCGGAGGCGTCCGAGGGGCGGTAGCCTCACGGGCACAGCCCAACCGAACGTGCATGTGAGTGAGGTCCAGCCGTGCCCCTGCCCTTCTTGACGGCCGACGGCGTCTTCGACGCGCACGAAGAAGAGACACTGCCCCACGACGATCCCGACCGTTGGCGGCGGCCCTACCGTCCCGGTCCCTGGCGGGTCGCCGTCGCGGCGCTGCTGCTGCTGCTCTCCGCCTTCATGCTCCTGGCCACGATGATCGTCGCCTTCGCGGGCACCTGGGGCGGGGCGTTGCTCTCCCTGGCGGCCGCGCTCGCCGTGGTCGGCGCGACCCTGCGCCTGCTGCGCATGGGTGTCTGGGTGAGTCGTACGGGGCTGCGCCGGGTGGCGTTCTTCGGGACGCGCTCGGTCGCCTGGAGCAAGATCGACAGCATTCGCACCGTGCAGCAGCCGGTGCGCTGGCTCGGACTGCCGAGGACCGTGCAGGGTCAGGCCCTGACCGCGGCGGCGCGCGACGGCGCCGAACTGCCGGTGCTCCTGACCGACCACAACGCCGATTTCCTGGCCCGGTCCGAGGCTTTCGACCGGGCCGCCGGGATGGTGGAGGCGTGGGCCGACGAGTACCGGGCCGTCCCCGCCTGAGCCGTCCCCGGCGCACGTGGAGCCCGTACGGGAATCAGACCTGTACGGGCTTTCCGTCGTGCAGGGCGATGGCGCGCTGCATGGCCTTGCGGGCCCGCGGGGTATCGCGGGCGTCGTGGTAGGCCACGGCGAGCCGGAACCAGCTGCGCCAGTCGCCCGGCGCGTCCTCGGTCTCGACCTTGCGGCGCGCGAAGACCTCGTCGGCGGAGTCCCGCAGGATCCGCCCGTACTGGTCCCGCTCCAGCTCGTCCGCCGGCAGGGCGCCCTCGGCCTCCAGCTCGGCGGCGAGCTGGTTGGCCTTGGTGACGAACCGCGTGTTCTTCCAGAGGAACCAGATGCCGATGACCGGCAGGACCAGCACGGACAGGCCCATGGTGACGGTGAGCCAGGTGCCGTGCTGAAGCAGCATCAGGCCCCGGCTACCGACCAGGACGAAGTAGACGACCAGGACGGCGGCCGTGAGGAAGTACGTGATCTTCGCGCGCATGGGTACTACTGCCTGCTCATCAGCCGAGGTCGAGGAAGTGTTCCAGGCCGAAGGTGAGGCCCGGGGTCTGCGTCACGCGGCGTGCGCCGAGCAGGATGCCCGGCATGAAGCTGCTGTGGTGCAGGGAGTCGTGACGGATGGTGAGGGTCTCCCCCTCGCCGCCGAGGAGCACCTCCTGGTGGGCCAGCAGGCCGCGCAGGCGGATGGCGTGCACGGGGACGCCGTCCACGTCGGCGCCGCGGGCACCGTCGAGGGCGGTGGCCGTGGCGTCGGGCTGGGCGCCCAGACCGGCTTCGGCGCGGGCGGCCGCGATGAGTTGCGCGGTGCGGGTCGCCGTGCCCGAGGGGGCGTCCACCTTGTTGGGGTGGTGCAGCTCGACGACCTCGACGGACTCGAAGTAGCGGGCGGCCTGAGCGGCGAACTTCATGGTGAGAACGGCGCCGATGGAGAAGTTGGGGGCGATGAGCACCCCGGTCTCCGGGGAGCCGGCGAGCCAGGTGTTCAGCTCGGCCAGGCGCTCCTCGTTCCAACCGGTGGTGCCGACGACGGCGTGGATGCCGTGCCGGACGCAGAAGTCGAGGTTGTCCATGACGGCGGCGGGGGTGGTCAGCTCGACGACGACCTGGGCGCCGGCGGCGGTCAGGATCTCCAGCTTGTCCCCGCGGGTGAGCGCGGCGACCAGTTCCATGTCCTCGGCGGCCTCGACGGCCTTGACCGCCTCGGCGCCGATGCGCCCCTGGGCGCCGAGAACCGCGACCCGCAGCTTGCTGCTCATGCTCGTGCTTCCTTCGCTTGCGTCTCACAGGGCCGGGTGCCGGCCGGCCGGGGCGGACCGGCACCCGGGAACCCAGGATCTCAGGCGACCGCTTCGTCGAGGCGGGCGGCCTGCTTCTCCTTCAACGGTCCGATCACGGCGAGCGACGGCTTGTGGGCCAGCACGTCCTGCGCGACGGCCCGGACGTCGTCCGGGGTCACGGCCGCGATCCGGGCCAGCATGTCGTCGACCGACATCTGGTCGCCCCAGCACAGCTCGCTCTTGCCGATCCGGTTCATGATGGCACCGGTGTCCTCCAGGCCGAGGACCGTGGAGCCGGACAGCTGGCCGACGGCCCGCCTGATCTCCTCGTCCGTGAGCCCGTCCGAGGCGACCTTGTCCAGCTCGTCCCGGCAGATCCGCAGCACGTCGTGGACCTGGCTGGGCCGGCAGCCGGCGTACACGCCGAACAGGCCGGTGTCGGCGAAGCCCGAGGTGTACGAGTACACGCTGTAGGCGAGGCCGCGCTTCTCGCGGACCTCCTGGAACAGCCGGGAGGACATGCCGCCGCCGAGGGCGGTGTTCAGCACGCCCAGCGCCCAGCGGCGCTCGTCGGTGCGGGCGAGGCCGGGCATGCCGAGGACCACGTGGGCCTGCTCGGTCTTGCGGTTGACCAGTTCGACGCGGCCGGCGGTGCGGATCCGCTTGGTGCCGCCGCGCGGGCCGATCGGCTCGGCGTCGGTGCGACCCAGGGCGCCGGCCTTCTCGAAGGCCGCGCGGACCTGACGTACGACCTTGTTGTGGTCGACGTTGCCGGCCGCGGCCACGACCAGGTGGGTCGGGTCGTAGTGCTTCTTGTAGAAGCGGCGGATCCGGTCGGCGCCGAGCGCGTTGATCGTCTCCACGGTGCCGAGGACGGGACGGCCCAGCGGGCTGTCGCCGAACATGGTCTGCGCGAACAGGTCGTGCACGCAGTCGCCCGGGTCGTCCTCGGTCATGGCGATCTCTTCGAGGATGACGCCGCGCTCGGCGTCGACGTCCTCCTCGCGGATCAGCGAGCCGGTGAGCATGTCGCAGACCACGTCGATGGCCAGCGGCAGGTCGGTGTCGAGCACCCGTGCGTAGTAGCAGGTGTACTCCTTCGCCGTGAAGGCGTTCATCTCGCCGCCGACCGCGTCGATCGCGGAGGAGATGTCGAGGGCACTGCGCTTGTCGGTGCCCTTGAAGAGGAGGTGCTCCAGGTAGTGCGTGGCGCCGTTGAGCGTGGGCGTCTCGTCCCGGGAGCCCACGTTCGCCCAGATGCCGAAGGTGGCGGAGCGGACGGAGGGCAGCGTCTCGGTGACGATGCGCAGTCCGCCGGGCAGGACCGTGCGCCGGACGGTGCCGATGCCGTTCTGCCCCTTGAGCAGGGTTTGGGTACGGGCGACGGCCCGCCCCTCCGAAGAGGGGCGGGCCGTCACACGGGAACTACGCGACGTCACTTGTCGGAGTCGTCCTTGTCAGCGTCGGCGTCGGCTGCTTCGCCCTCGACCACGGGGACGAGGGAGAGCTTGCCGCGGGAGTCGATCTCGGCGATCTCGACCTGGACCTTGGTGCCGACCGCGAGCACGTCCTCGACGTTCTCCACGCGCTTGCCACCGGCGAGCTTGCGGATCTGCGAGATGTGCAGCAGGCCGTCCTTGCCCGGCATGAGGGAGACGAAGGCACCGAAGGTGGTGGTCTTGACGACCGTACCCAGGTAGCGCTCGCCGACCTCCGGCATGGTCGGGTTGGCGATCTGGTTGATCGTGGCGCGGGCGGCCTCGGCGGCCGGGCCGTCGGCGGCACCGATGTAGATGGTGCCGTCGTCCTCGATCGTGATCTCGGCGCCGGTGTCCTCCTGGATCTGGTTGATCATCTTGCCCTTGGGGCCGATGACCTCACCGATCTTGTCCACCGGGATCTTGACGGTGATGATCCGGGGGGCGTTCGGGGACATCTCGTCCGGCGTGTCGATCGCTTCCATCATCACGTCGAGGATGTGGAGGCGGGCGTCGCGGGCCTGCTTGAGGGCGGCGGCCAGAACCGAGGCCGGGATGCCGTCGAGCTTGGTGTCCAGCTGGAGCGCGGTGACGAACTCCTTGGTGCCGGCGACCTTGAAGTCCATGTCGCCGAAGGCGTCCTCCGCACCGAGGATGTCGGTGAGGGCGACGTAGTGGGTCTTGCCGTCGATCTCCTGCGAGATCAGACCCATGGCGATGCCGGCGACGGGGGCCTTGAGGGGCACACCGGCGTTCAGCAGCGACATGGTGGAGGCGCAGACCGAGCCCATGGACGTCGAGCCGTTGGAGCCGAGGGCCTCGGACACCTGACGGATCGCGTAGGGGAACTCCTCGCGCGTCGGGAGGACCGGCACGATCGCGCGCTCGGCGAGCGCGCCGTGGCCGATCTCGCGGCGCTTCGGCGAACCGACGCGGCCGGTCTCGCCGACGGAGTACGGCGGGAAGTTGTAGTTGTGCATGTAGCGCTTGCGGGTCACCGGGGAGAGGGTGTCCAGCTGCTGCTCCATGCGGAGCATGTTGAGGGTGGTGACGCCCAGGATCTGGGTCTCGCCACGCTCGAACAGCGCCGAGCCGTGCACGCGCGGGATGGCCTCGACCTCGGCGGCGAGGGTACGGATGTCCGTGATCCCGCGGCCGTCGATGCGGACCTTGTCCTTGATGACGCGCTCGCGCACCAGGGCCTTGGTGAGGCTGCGGTAGGCGGCGGAGATCTCCTTCTCGCGGCCCTCGAAGGCCGGGAGGAGCTTCTCGGCGGCGATCTCCTTGACGCGGTCCAGCTCGGCCTCGCGGTCCTGCTTGCCCGCGATGGTCAGCGCCTGGGAGAGCTCGCCCTTGACGGCGGCCGAGAGGGCCTCGTACACGTCGTCCTGGTAGTCCAGGAAGACCGGGAACTCGCCCTCGGGCTTGGCGGCCTTGGCGGCCAGGTCGGCCTGGGCCTTGCAGAGGACCTTGATGAAGGGCTTCGAGGCGTCGAGGCCGGCGGCCACGACCTCCTCGGTCGGCGCCTCGGCGCCGCCCTTGACCAGGGCGATGGTCTTCTCGGTGGCCTCGGCCTCGACCATCATGATCGCGACGTCGCCGTCCTCCAGGACGCGACCCGCGACGACCATGTCGAAGACGGCGTCCTCGAGCTCGGTGTGCGTCGGGAAGGCGACCCACTGGCCGCGGATCAGCGCGACGCGGACGCCGCCGATCGGGCCGGAGAAGGGCAGGCCGGCCAGCTGGGTGGACGCGGAGGCGGCGTTGATCGCCACGACGTCGTACAGGTGGTCGGGGTTGAGCGCCATGATCGTCGCGACGACCTGGATCTCGTTGCGCAGGCCCTTCTTGAAGGACGGGCGCAGCGGGCGGTCGATCAGGCGGCAGGTGAGGATCGCGTCCTCGGAGGGCCGGCCCTCGCGACGGAAGAAGGAGCCGGGGATCTTGCCGGCCGCGTACTGCCGCTCCTCGACGTCCACCGTGAGGGGGAAGAAGTCGAGCTGGTCCTTGGGCTTCTTCGACGCGGTGGTGGCGGACAGCACCATCGTGTCGTCGTCCAGGTAGGCAACGGCGGAGCCGGCGGCCTGGCGGGCCAGACGGCCCGTCTCGAAGCGGATGGTGCGGGTGCCGAAGGAACCGTTGTCAATGACGGCCTCGGCGTAGTGGGTCTCGTTCTCCACTAGCGATATCTCCATTTTCGTCGTCTCCGTCCGTCACCCGTGTGGTGACGAACGGTGTTGGAGAAGCGCTCCTGGCGTGCGGGCCGGTCTTCGATCGAAGCACCCGGTTCGTTGCCCTCGCTGGGCTTTCCGGATGCCACTACCGAGGACCGGCGGCGTAGGGAGGGCGCTCCTCCTCTTCGGTTGTGCGCGTGTGCTTCCAGACTACAAAGCGTGTGGTGCGTCGCGCACGTACAGCAAAGGGAGCGGCTCCCTCGTGTGGGAACCGCTCCCTTCACAGCGTCTTTACTTGGCGCCGGCCGCACCGCGGCGGATGCCGAGGCGCTCGACCAGCGTACGGAAGCGCTGGATGTCCTTCTTGGCCAGGTACTGCAGCAGGCGGCGACGCTGGCCGACCAGGATCAGCAGACCACGACGGGAGTGGTGGTCGTGCTTGTGGGTCTTGAGGTGCTCGGTCAGGTCCGAGATGCGGCGGGAGAGCATCGCGACCTGAACCTCGGGGGAGCCGGTGTCGCCCTCCTTGGCACCAAATTCTTCGATGAGCTGCTTCTTCGTTGCGGCGTCGAGCGGCACGCGTACTCCTCAGTATTGGGTCTTCGTTGCCACCGAGTGCCCCAGGTCGAATTCTCTGGGGATCTTCCGTTACTCGGGAGGCGGGGTCCGCTGAGCGCAGCCTCCAGAAGATCTCCGGGGGCGCGTACACAAACGGCCGTCACACAGCGTACCAGGCTGCCGGGTCCCGGCAGTCTCAGCTGGTGAGAGCGCGGGCCCGGGAGTAGACGTCGAGCACGGCCAGGGTCAGCGGGACCAGGCTGAGCAGCACTGCGGCCTCGGTGAGGTCGAGCGTCCGTCCCCAGAAGGGTGACAGGCCCTTGCGGGGGATGACAAGCGCAATTGTGGTGAGGAGGACCGCGCCGGCGGCGACGGCGGCCGAGAGCCAGATCGTACGGAGGTCCAGTGCGCCGCGGCCCCCGTGGCGCAGGAGCTCCGCGACGAGGTCGGCCGGCGGGTGCAGGGCCAGGCCCAGGACGAGCAGGGCGACGGCGGCGAGACCGGCGGCGAGGGCGCACACCACCTGCGAGGTGTGGCGGAAGAGCCGGGCCCTGAGCAGCATGGCGAGGCCGGTGGCCAGGGCGAGCAGTCGGCCCCAGGTGTCGTCGGAGAAGCCGAGGACGGCGGCGGCGCCCACGGCGACGGCCGCGCAGCCGCCGACGAGGCCGAGCAGCATCTCGTGGCCGCGGCGGGCCTGGACGGCGATGGCCTCGGCGTCGAGGGCGGCCGGGTCGCGCCGGGCCTCGGCGCCGGGGTCTGCCGGGTCGGTCGGGGCCCCGGACGGCCGGGTCTCGTGCCGATCGGGGATCTCGTGGTCGCCTGCGGAGCTCTGCGGGGCGGCGTAGCCGATGGGCAGCCGGGCGAAGCGGGCGGAGAGGCCGGGGAGGAAGGCGACGAGGCCCACGGCCGCGGGGGCGCAGACGGCGGCCGTGGCGGTGGCGGAGCCCTCGGTGGCGATGGCCGCGAAGGCGGCGAGGGTTCCGGTGGCGGCCAGGAAGGTGGCCGCGACGAAGGGGGCGTCGCCGTTCGGGGTGAGGGCGACCAGGGCGACGGCGGCCACGAGGGCGCAGAGGCAGCCGAGGAGGAACTGGAGGCGGCCGGGTCCCTGGCCGGCCGCGGGGGCGACGATGCCGGAGCCGGCGATCAGCAGGTGCGGGAGGGCGGCGAGACCGAGGGCGACGGCGGAGCCCCGGTCGTCGTAGACCCGGGCGCGGACGCCGGCGGCGGCGACGAGCAGGACGGCGACGGCTCCGGCGATGACGCCGGGCAGGCCGTGCATGTCGTGGCGGACCGGGTCGGCGTACCAGAGGACGAAGCCGAGCAGGACGAGCAGGACGGCGGCGCCCGCCAGGCCCGCGCCGCGCAGCATGTCGTCGCTCCAGCGGTGGCGGTCGCGGACGACGGCCGAGGCCACGGCGTCGGAGACGTCGTCGAAGACGGCGGGCGGCAGGGACTCGGCGAAGGGGCGCAGGCTGAGCACCTCGCCGTCGAGGACCTGCTGGGCGGCGAGGGTGCGGGCGCCGTCGAGGACCACCCCGGAGCGGCGTACGAGGTGGAAGCCGGTCGGTGCGCCGACGGGCTGGGTCTGGCCGGTGAGGCGCAGCAGTTCGGGGTAGACGTCGGCGACGGCGATGTCCTCGGGGAGGGCCACGTCTATCCGGCTGTCCGGGGCCACGACGGTGACCCTGCAGAAACCCGTCGCCTCGGCCGTACTCACCTGTGTGACCCCCCTGGTTGGCGTGCTCGACCGCGTGCGTGCGCGGGCCGATTCGCGGTTGCGCATGCCGCGCGCGGTCACCCTACCGGGCCTGCGTCCGAGGGCCGGCACGTAGGATCGCCGTCGCGCGGAGGAGTCCCCCTCCGTGTGCGGGACTTGGGGGCGTCGGTCGCGACGTCCCGTCCGTTTCCAAGGGATTGATGCTCCGGTGAGCCAGATCGTCGTCAAGCGCCCGCCCCGGGCGCTGCCGCCCGAAGTCCCTTCGGACGAACTGAGGATGGAGGCGCCGCCGGAGCTGCCGCGCGGGCAGCAGGAGGGCATGCTGATGCAGCTCCTGCCGATGCTCGGCATGGGTTCGTCGGTCGTCTTCTTCTTCATGCCGGGTACGGCGCCCTTCATGCGCATCATGGGCGTGCTGATGCTGGCGTCGACCGTGGGCATGGTGATCGCCCAGTTGGTGCGTCACCGACGCGGTACACAGGGGCAAATGGCGGACGTGCGCCGGGACTACATGAAGTACCTGGCGCAGACGCGCCGGCAGGTGCGCAGGACGGCGCGGGCGCAGCGCGACGCGCAGTGGTACCTGCACCCGGCTCCGGAGCAGCTGTGGTCGGTGGTGGCCGAGGGATCGCGGCTGTGGGAACGGCGGGTCGGGGACGCGGACTTCGGGCAGGCGCGGCTGGGGCTCGGCCCGCAGCGGCTGGCGACCGCGTTGGTGGCTCCGGACACGGCGCCGGTGGACGAGCTGGAGCCGCTGACGGCGGGCGCGATGCAGCGGTTCCTGAAGGTGCACTCCTCCTTGGACGGGCTGCCGGTGGCGGTGTCGATCCGGGCGTTCTACCACGTGACGGTGTCCGGGGAGACGGAGTCGGCGCGCGGGACGGCGCGGGCGTTGGTGGCGCAGTTGACGACGTTGCACTCCCCCGAGGACCTGATGGTGGCCGTGGTGGCCGCGCCGGGGGCGGTGCCCTCGTGGGACTGGACGAAGTGGTTGCCGCACACGCAGGTGCCGGGTCAGGTGGACGGCGCCGGCACGAAGCGGCTGTTCGGTGACGACCTGGGTGAGCTGGAGGGGTTGTTGGCCCCGCGCCTGGAGGGGCGGCCGCGCTTCAGCCGGGAGGTCTCCCCCGTGTTGGACCAGCCGCACCTGGTGATCGTGCTGGACGGCGGGATCGTGCCGCCGGACTCGGTGTTCGCGGCGGTCGAGGGCCTCCAGGGCGTGACCGTCGTCGAGGTGGTTCCGGGAGAGCTCGACGAGCCGCGCGGCGGTTTGTCCGTGGTGGTGCGGCCGGGTCGGTTGCGACTGGAGTCGGGCGGCGGCATCGCGTACGAAGGGGTGCCGGACACCCTGTCGTTGCCCGCGGCGGAGGCCTTGGCCCGGCAGTTGGCGCCGTTGCGCACGGGTGGCGGTGACGAGGACGAGCCCTTGTTGGCGAATCTGGACTTCACGGACCTGCTGAACCTGGGTGACGCGGCCTCCATCGACGTGTCGCGGACGTGGCGGCCCCGATCGGCCGGTGAACGGTTGCGCGTGCCGATCGGAGTGGGCGAGGACGGCTCCCCGGTCATGCTGGACCTCAAGGAGGCAGCCCAGGAGGGCATGGGTCCGCACGGTCTGTGCGTGGGTGCGACCGGCTCCGGGAAGTCGGAGCTGCTGCGGACGCTGGTGTTGGGCCTGGCGGTCACGCACACCTCGGAGACGCTGAACTTCGTCCTCGCCGACTTCAAGGGTGGTGCGACGTTCACGGGCATGGGGCAGATGCCGCACGTGGCGGCGGTGATCACCAACCTGGCGGACGACCTGACGCTCGTGGACCGCATGGGCGACTCGATCCGCAGCGAGTTGCAGCGCCGGCAGGAGCTGCTGCGGTCGGCGGGCAACTACGCGAACGTCCACGACTACGAGAAGGCGCGGGCGGCCGGTGCGCCGCTGGAGCCGTTGGCCTCGCTGGTGTTGGTCATCGACGAGTTCTCCGAACTGTTGACGGCGAAGCCCGACTTCATCGACATGTTCATCCAGATCGGCCGCATCGGGCGTTCGCTGGGCGTGCACCTGTTGCTGGCGTCGCAGCGGCTGGAGGAGGGCAAGCTGCGCGGGCTGGACACCTACCTCTCCTACCGGGTGGGTCTGCGGACGTTCTCGGCGGCCGAGTCGCGGACCGCGCTCGGGGTGCCGGACGCGTACCACCTGCCGTCGGTGCCGGGTTCGGGGTACCTGAAGTTCGGTACGGACGAGATGACCCGCTTCAAGGCGGCGTACGTGTCGGGCACCTACCGTTCGGGCGGGCCCGACCTGTCGGTGGGGCTGTTCCCGTTGGAGCGCCGGCCCGTGCGGTTCACGGCGGCGCCGGTGCCGGTGGTGTACGCCGCGCCGGACCCGGCGTACCTGGCGGCGCGGGCCGCCGCGCAGGGGGACGACGCGCAGGCGGACACGGTGCTGGACGTGATCGTGGGCCGGCTGGAGGGCCAGGGCGTGCCGGCGCACCAGGTGTGGCTGCCGCCGCTGGACCAGGCGCCGCCGCTGGACCAGTTGCTGCCGGCCCTGGCCCCGTCGGCGGACCGCGGGTTGCACGCGCAGGGGTACACGCGGCCCGGCGGGCTCGTCGTGCCGCTCGGCCTGATCGACAAGCCGTTCGAGCAGCGGCGTGAGGTGTTGTATCGGGACTTCTCGGGCGCGGCGGGCCACATGATGGTGGTGGGCGGTCCGCAGTCGGGCAAGTCGACCCTGATGCGGACGTTGATCTCCTCGTTCGCGTTGACGCACACCCCGCGCGAGGTGCAGTTCTACGGTCTGGACTTCGGCGGCGGCGGTCTGTCGTCGCTCGCGGAGCTGCCGCACGTGGGCGGGATCGCCTCGCGGCTCGATCCGGAGCGGGTGCGCCGGGCGGTCGCGGAGGTCGCGGGCATCCTCGACCGGCGCGAGGAGTTCTTCCGCGCCCACGGCATCGACTCGATGGGCACCTACCGTCGGCGGCGCGCGGCGGGCGATCTGCCCGGCGAGGCGTGGGGCGACGTGTTCCTGATCGTGGACGGGTGGGGCGGTTTCCGTACCGAGTACGAGGGCTTGGAGCCGGTCGTCACGGACATCGCCGGCCGCGGTCTGGGGTACGGGATCCACGTGGTGGTGACGGCCGCGCGCTACATGGAGGTGCGGTCCGCGCTGAAGGACCAGATGTTGAGTCGGCTGGAACTGCGGCTCGGCGACGTCATGGACTCGGAGTTCGACCGGCGGGTCGCCGCGAACGTCCCCACGGGGATGCCGGGTCGCGGTCAGGTGCCGGAGAAGCTGCACTTCCTGGGCGCGCTGCCGCGGATCGACGGTTCGCACAGCGCGGAGGACCTGTCGGAGGCCACGGCGGCGTTCGTGGCGTCGGTGAAGGAGGCGTGGACGGGCGCATCGGCTCCCGGCGTGCGGCTGCTGCCGCGGCTGCTCCACACCGACCGGCTGCCCAAGGGCGGGGAGTACCCCTCGCGCGGGATCTCGATCGGCATCGGGGAGACGGACCTGGAGCCGGTGTTCGTCGACTTCGAGACCGACCCGTTCTTCCTGGTCTTCGGCGAGAGCGAGTCGGGCAAGACGAACCTGTTGCGGCTCATCGCCCGGCAGATCGCCGACCGGTACACCCCCGACCAGGCCAAACTGGTGGTCGGCGACTACCGGCGGGGGCTGCTCGGGGCGCTCCCGGAGGAGCACCTGTTGGAGTACGCGCCGATGGCGAGTTCCCTCCAGATGCACATGGAGGCGCTGGGCGGGGTGTTCTCCCGGCGCCGGCCGCCCGATGACGTGACCCCGCAGCAGTTGCGGGACCGCAGTTGGTGGACGGGCCCGGACGTCTTCATCATCATCGACGACTACGACCTGGTCGCGAGCAGTCAGGGCAATCCGCTGGCCGCGCTGGTGGAGTTCCTGCCCTTCGCCCGGGACACCGGCGTCCGCTTCATCATCGCCCGGAACGCGGCGGGGGCCTCGCGTTCCCTGTACGAGCCGTTCATGCAGCGGATCAAGGAGCTGGGGGCGCAGGGCGTGGTGCTGTCGGGCGACCCGTCCGAGGGTGACCTGATCGGCAGTGTCCGGCCGCGTCCGATGCCGCCGGGCCGGGGCTACTATGCCTCGCGCAAGCGGGGCACGTCGTTGGTGCAGATCGGGCGGTTGCCGAACTCCGCGGTGTGAGGCCGGCCCGAGAAGTCGAATCGCTCCCCCGCCCGTGGCGCCGGCGTCGATAATCGGGCCAGAACGCTGCACCGCCGTCGTACGAAGGGAAGGCCGCGCCATGGGGTCCCAGCAGGAGAAGGACGAGCTGTACGCGCTCGACATCAGCGGTGTCGAGTGGGAGGGCCCGCCCGGGACGAGTCCCGACGAGGAGCGGGTCGAGATCGCCAAGCTTCCCGAGGGGGCGGTGGCCATGCGGTCCTCGCTGGACCGGGAGACGGTGCTGCGGTACACGGCCGCCGAGTGGGAGGCGTTCGTGCTCGGCGCCAGGGACGGCGAGTTCGACCTGCGCTGAGGTCGGCGGGCGTCGGGAGACGCGGACGGGGCGCGCCCGGTGCGGGCGCGCCCCGTTCAGGCGCTCGGCGGCGGGGTGCCGGGAGACGGCTACCGGCTACCGGCTACCGGCTACCGGCTACCGGCTACCGGCTCAGTAGGCCTCGGTGAACAGGCGCGAGGCCTTCACGTCGGTGGCGCGGTAGTCGCCCTTGCCGGCCTCGATGAGCTTGGCGACGGTCTCCAGCTGCTTCTGCATGTGGTCGGCCGCGGCCTTGTACTTCGTCTGGAGGGCCACGTACTCGCGGTGCGCTTCACCGTCCCACGTGTCGGTGACGACCTTGACGGCCTGCTCCATCTCGGCCAGGTCCTTGAGGATGTTGTTCGACACGATCCGGATGCGGTCGGCCATCTGCTGGACGGTCTCGTACCGGACCCGGGTGTGGCCGGGGTCAACCATGGTCTTCTCCTTCGCGCTGGGGCTTGACGGGTGACGACGCCGGGTCAGATGTTGTTCAGACCGGACTTGTTGGCGGCGGCGAAGGTCGCTCGCACGTCCTCGTCCTGGGCGTTGCTCAGGTTCTTGGTCTGCGAGATCGCGTGGTGCAGCACCCCGAGCAGACGGCGGATCTTGTCGTGGTCCAGGTTGATGTCCTCCTGGGCCTTGGCGAATCCACCGGCACCCACACCGGTCCAACCGGCGCTCACCGTCGCGACGATGTCGGCCAGTTCACGTGACTGGGTGGTGACGGCCTGGGCCGTCTCGGAGATCTTGTTGGCCGCCTTGACGACCGGATCGTCCGCGAGACCGAAATTGTTCGTCATCCGAAGCTCCTCTACATCTCAATTCGCCGGCAGAACCGGCGGACTGCGTGGCGGAACGGATGTTCCCGGCGCGGCGTGGAGCCGCTCGCCTCGGAAGTCCCCCTCCGCTCCACGCGATCCCCCGATCACAGTCGTGAAGCTCGGCGTCACTCTAGTCACTCCGTCGCACCGGTCCAACACCGGTGCCCCACGGCCTTCGTGGGCCGGTGACCGTTCACTGCAAACGGCGGCGGCGGGCGTCGCGGATGACGGTGGCGGTCCCCGCGATGACGCCGATGAGGACCACGCCGATCCCGAGGGCGTAGGTGCCGAGGCGCTCCTCGCGCTCCTGCGCGGTCTCGGTGAGACTCAGTCGCGCGGCCTCCGGGGCGGCCGCGGGTGGCAGTCCGGGGTCCGGGACGGGGGGCTTCGGGGGTTCACTGTCCTGGGTGACCGCGCGGACCGGGTCGACGACCCCCCAACCGACGTAGTCGTCGCGGCCGTTGACGGCGCGCTCGGCGGTGTTCTGGATCTGCCAGACGATCTGTCGCGGGGTCCAGTCCATGTGCTCGGCGCGCAGCAGGGCGGCCAGGCCGGCGACGTACGGTGCGGAGAAGCTCGTCCCGTTGTCGATGCACTGGCCGAAGCCGGGGACGGTGGAGACCATGTCGACGCCGGGGGCCGCGACGCCGACGAAGTCGCCGGGTTGGGAGAAGGAGGCCCGCTCGTTGTTGCGGTCGGAGGAGCCCACGGCGAGGACGTCGGGGAAGGCCGCCGGGTAGGTCTTGCGTTTCCGGCCGCCGAGGCCGTCGTTGCCCGCCGAGGCGATCACCACGACCTTCGCGTCGATGGCGCGCCTGACGGCCTTGGCCAGGTCGGAGTCCGCGCTCAGCTGCGCGTCGGTGTCCTGGGAAATGTTGATCACGTGTGCGCCCTTGGCCAGGGCGTGGTCGATGGCCTTGGCGAGGGTGGCGGCGTTGCCGTTGCCCTGGCCGTCGTTCTGCCGGATGGGGATGACGGTGGCCTCGGGGGCGAGGCCGACGAAGCCGGTTCCCTCCTGCGGGCGGGCCGCGATCAGTCCGGCGACCTTGGTGCCGTGGCCGACGGTGTCGGCGGTGCCGTCGCCGCCCTCGGGGGCAACGAAATCCTTGCCTGCGGCGATGTCGAGGGCCCCGCTGAGCTGCGGGTTCGCCCGGTCCACGCCGGTGTCGATGACCGCGACGCGGATGCTCGTCCCGTCCTTGGCCTTGCCCTTGGTCCGAGCCCAGAGGGAGTCGAGGAGCACCCGTTGCAGGGCCCACGGGCGATCGGCGATCTGCTTCTTCATGGGGAAGGTGCACTCACCGGCTCCGGAGACCCGGGAGGCGTACGAGGCGTATGCGGGGGACACGGCGTATGCGGGGGACGCGGCGTACGAGGCCCGGGGCGCGGCGGCGGCCGCCGGGACCGTGACGAGCGCGAGGGCGGAGGCGAGGAGCGCGGCCCGCGCGCTCACGCGCGCCGGACCGGGTCGCAGGGCCCGGGAGGCACGGGGCGCGCGGGGTGGGCGGGGGCGGGGCATCGGCGTCTCGGGCATCGGCGGCGTCCTCACGAACCCTGCGGCTGGCGGGCGGAGTTGGTGTCCAGTCGCGGGCCCTTGGAGAGGAACTCGGACCACGCGAGGGGCACCATGGCCGGCGTGACGGCGCCGTAGCCGAGCCGGATCTGCGCCTGGCTCGCCTCGGGACGCCCGTCGGCGGCCGGGTCCTTCGGGGCGCCGGCGCCGATCTTCGACTGCTCGGCGTCGCTGTCCCCGTTGGCCTGTACCGCGTAGCGCAGGCCGGTGTCGGTGACCAGGAACAGGGATCCCCCGGCGGTGGTCTGCCGGCCCTGGGTCTGGGTGTAGAGCAGACCCGTGCCGGGGGTGACGTACGAGCTGGTGCCGCCGGCGGTGATGTCGAGGGGGAATCCGGTGCCGGCCCAGGTGCTGAGGGTCTGCCTGCCCTGGCCGTCGACCGAGCGCAGGACGTTGCAGACGGTGTCGCGCTGCTCGCTTCCCGAGGCGGCGCCGGCGGTCGGCGCGACGCGGTTGAGCTGGGGGCCGCGTCGCTGCGGCCATCTGACCTCGCTCTTGAAGGGGGTGGCGTCCGGGTCGAGCGACTGGAGGTCGATCTCGCGGGCCTTGCCGTGCATGTCGAGGGTGTCGGTCGCCGGCGCGGAGATCAACAGCCAGGCAACGAACTCCGAGACCGGGGCGACCCGTCCGGGCAGGACCACGTAGTGCTGGGCGCCGGCGCCGGTCTGCGCGGTGAGCACCATGCCGACCTTGTTGTCGGCGGTGGCCAGGCCCTGCACGTTCGCGCCGGCGCCGGGCGTGCCGGGCAGTTGCGGGAAGGCCAGGTCGTCGCCGGGGTTGAGGGTGGCCAGCCACTGCTCGGTGACGGACTGCGGGACGGCGCCGGTACCGACGAGGGCGGTGGTGAGGGTGCCCGCGTCCGGCGTGCCCTCGGGGAAGCGGTACTTGGTGCCGCCCGCGTCGACGAGGTAGCGCTCCTTGGCGCCGCCGGTGTTCCGGACGTACAGCAGCTGGCCGCCGGTGACCTTGCCGGCGTCGTCCACGCGTCCCGCCTCACGGTCGGCGAGGACGAAGGCGGCGGTCTGTACACCCTGGCCGTTGCCGCCGGGCTGTTGACAGACCGCCCAGCGCTTGGCCTTGCCGGCGTCCGCGGCGGTGGGCAGCCGGTCGGGGGCGTAGGGGATGCCGATGATCGGGCCGCGCGGCGGCTTGCCGGCGTCGAGGATCCTGTCGTCGATCTGGACGACCTTGAACTTCGAGGGATCCAGGAGGAGTCGGGCGGAGGACAGGTTCAGCACCGGGTGCAGCCGGGTCCGGGCCTTGCCGTTGATCTCGGTGGACAGGACCACGTAGCGGGTCGTGGACTGTTTGCCGACGATGACCGTGGCGCCCGGCTCGGCCCAGCCCTTGGGGGCCTGCGGTTTGAACATGCCCCAGGCTCCGAAGCCCGCCAACACCAGTGCCCCGACGACCACTCCGGGCAGGACGGCGCGCAGCGGCCTGGGCGCGCCCTCCTCGGTGCCGGTGGCGGACGGCTGGAGGAAGGCCGCCACCGTACGCCGCTTCGCAAAGGTGTACGCGTTGAGCTCATCACGTCGTGATGCCATGGCCGCCTGCTTCTCCCCGCACGGCCCGGTCGGTGAGTACGGTCCCCGAGCCTCGATTGTCTGACCGGGCACCTACTATGCCTCTTGCCGAAGACCTCGTACCGGGGCGGGTAGGCTCTGTTGGCCCTTCAACACCCCCCGGTGCGCGCGATTTCAGGCACCGTGGGGCATCAGGGCCTGTCGGGGCGGATCGAGGGGATTCCCGGTGTCGGGCGGCGACCGTCGCGCGGCATCGGACGTACGGGGTCCGACCCCGGGATGGGGAGGTGCGCGAGTGATGGCCACCGCGACGCGGTCGCAGACGACCCCGGCCGCATCCGCGGGCGACGGGGTGACACCACATCCGAGGTCGGGTCCGGGGCGGTTCGGTCCGTTCCGATTGCAACAGCTCGTTCTGCTCCAGGTCGCCGCGGCGGCGCTGTTGGTGGCGTGGGTGGTGGAACCGCTGCTGCTGATGCCGGCCGGCGCGCTCGCGTCGGTCCTGGTGGTGCTCGCGGTCGTCCGCCGGCGCCGGCGGTCCCTGCCGGAGTGGCTCGCCGGCTCCCTCGCGCTGCGGGCCCGCCGGCGCCGGGCCGCCGCCTTCGCCGTGCCCGCCGGGACCGAACCGGGGCTGGCCCCGCTGGTCGAGGCCGATCCGGCGTTGCGGACCCTGACGTTCGGGGACCGCGATCGGCGGCCGGTCGGCATGGTGGGCGACGGGACGTTCCTGACCGCGGTTGTACAGGTGGACACGGACGCCACCGCGCTGAGGCCGGACCGGGGTGCGCGACCGCTGCCGCTCGCTCTCGTACGGGACATCCTCGAAGTGGACGGGATCCACCTGGAGTCCGCGCAGTTGGTGCAGCACACCCAACCCGCGCCGGCGCCGCACCTGCCGGCCCGGTCGATGGCCACGCTCAACTACACCCCGCTACAGGCCCGCACCGGCACGCCCGCGGTGCGATTGACGTGGGTGGCGCTGAAACTCGACCCGGAGCTGTGCCCCGAGGCCGTCACCGCGCGCGGCGGCGGGCTCGGCGGCGCCCAGCGGTGTCTGGTGCGGGCCGCCGATCAGTTGGCGAGCCGGCTGACGGGGGCCGGGTTCCGCGCCACGGTGCTGACCGAGCAGGAACTCACGGGCGCGCTGGCGACGTCCTCGTGCGCGAACCCGATGGCGATCACCCAGGCGGGCCGGTCGGCCGGGTCGGGGCGACGCACGGAGGAGACCTCGCGGACCTGGCGCTGCGACGACCGCCGGCACACCACGTACTGGATCGGCCGCTGGCCGCGGCTGGGCGGTTCCGGGGCCACGCTCCCCCGGTTCGTGGCGCTGCTGACCTCCCTGCCGGCCCTGGCGACGAACTTCAGCCTCACGATGGCCCCCGCCGGGCGACAGGGCGTCACGTTGACCGGTCACGTACGGGTGACCGGGCGCAGTGACGAGGAGTTGGTCGCCGCCCGGCGCGAACTGGAACGGACGGCGCGGGGTGTGAAGACCGACCTCGTACGTCTGGACCGGGAACAGGTGCCGGGGCTGCTGGCTTCGCTGCCGCTGGGAGGCGCGCGATGAGGGGTACGGGCGCCCTGCGGGGCGGCTTCGGGCTGGTCGGCCCGCGCCGGGAACGGCACGTGCTGCCGGCGGCGGAACTGGACCTGCTGGCGCTCCCCGTCGGGGACGACGGGGTCGTCATCGGCGTGGACGCCGAGGGCAACCCGGCGGTGCTGGGCGTCAACCGTCCCACCCCGTACGAGGTGACGCTGATCGGCGGTCTCTGGACGGCCCAGGTGCTGGCGTTGCGCGCGGCGGCCACCGGGGCGCGGGTCGCGGTGGAGACCGGGCGCGGGCCGGTGTGGTCCGGTCTGGCGCAGGCCGCCGGCGGCGGGCAGCAGTGCGTGACCCTCCACGAGGTGGGCCGGGTCCCGCCGCAGGGCGCGTCCGCGGGCAGCCCCGTCCTGGTGATCCGGGACTGCGGGATGAGACCGCCGCGCGGCCGGGTGGTGGCGGGTCCGTGGCAGTCGGTGTTGACCCTGCTTCCCTACCTGAGCCCGACGGCGCCCCGGCTGCTGCGGAACTCCTCGGTGGTGGGCGTGCAGCGGGTCTCGCCCGACGAGGCGGAGCAGATCGGCCGCCTGATGGAGCTGCCGGCCGCGGCGGTGGACTCGCTGCCGACGCTGGGTGACGGGGTCACGCTGTGGTGTACGCCGCGGGATCGCACGTTCGTGTTGACGCAGGGCACGGACACGGAGATCGGGCTGCTGGGTCCGGCACGGCGGATCGACTGAGCCGGCGCGGCGCGAACGGTTCGGTGGTGGGCGGCCGGGACTCCCCCGGATGGGGTGAGCGGGTGGCGGTGACGGTTGCTCAGCGCCCGGCCGACCTGTAGGGAGGGACGTGGTGCCCCCGGTCCGCGGGCCCCCCGCGAGGGCGGGCCGCGCGATGGGGCGCCATTAGGCTGAGTGAGGGCGCGGCGTCGAGGTGGGCGCCTGTGCGGTGTTCGACAAACCAGGAGGACCAGTGAGCGGCGATCGGAACGAGAGGCGCGGCGGGACGTGGGACGTCCCGACGGACGATCAGTCCGACGCGGAGCCCGAAGTGACGGGCGAGTTCACCATCGACTACACCCCGCCGGCCTGGTACACCCAGGGTGCGCCGTCGGCTCCGGCCACGCCGGTGCCGGGGCTGCCCGAGGGCAGCGGGTTCGAACCCCACCGCCCGTCGGACGTGGTCTCGCCCTCCACGATGCGGATCGCCCCGCCCGCGCCGCGGCGCCCGGCCGACGAGCACGGCGCGCCCGCCGCGTTCACGACGCGGGCCGAGCAGGCGCCCGCACCGGCGTCCCCCGAGCCGCCCCGCGGCGCCGCGGCGCCCTCTCACGAGCCCCCGACGGACCGGCCCCCGACGGCGGCTCCGTCGTACCCGGGCCCGGACGAGGCGTACCCCGGTCCGGCCGCGTCGTACCCGGGCCCGGACGAGACGTCCGCCCCGGCGGACGCGCCCGCGCCGGCGCCCGCCCACCCGGACATCCCCGCCGCGCCGGTCGCGGAACCGGTCGCGCCGGCTTCGCACGCCCCGGCGCCGGTTCCCCCGTACGCGGGACCCGCCGAGCCGGTGGCCCCGCCCGCGCCCGAGGCGGCGCCGGTCCAGGACACCCCGGCGGCCTCCGCGCCCGAGCCCGCTCCGGTCCACCCGGCTCCGATCCACCCGGCTCCGATCCACCCGGCCCCGGTCGATCCGGCTCCCGTCGCCCCGCCCGCGCCGGTGGCCCCGCCCGCGCCGGTCGCGGTGACGCCGGAACCCCCGGCGCCGCCGTACCCCGGCCCCGCACCGGAGCCGTACCCGAGCCCCGCGCACGCACCGGCTCCGGTTCCCGCGCCGGTCGAGGCACCCGCGCCCGCACCGGTCGAGCCGGCGGTGTCCGCCGCGCCCACAGACGGTGTGTCCCCGCCTCCGGTCGCCGCTCCGGTCCCCGCGCCGTTCGCCGCTCCCGCCGACGCGGTGCCCGCGGCCGGGCCTTACCGGGACCCCGCGCCGCAGGCTCCCTTCGCGGAGCCCGTGCCCGGGCCGTACGCCCCGCCCGTCACCCCCGCGGACGCGCCGGCGCCCGTCGCCGAGAACCCCTACGGGGGACCCGGTGGGGAACTTCCGCCGCCCGCCTTCGGCATGCCCGGCGCTCCGCAGGGCTACGGCTTCCCGCCCTCCCCCGCCGACCGGGAGCCCCGGCACCCGGCCCCGCACGGGGGATACGGCTTCCCTCCCGCCCCGGCCCAACAGCAACAGCAACAGCCCCAACCGCCGCAGCCTCAGCCGTCTCACGTCGACCCCCGCTCGGGCGCGCAGTGGCCGACCGGCCCCCAGCAGCCCCCGTACGCGTCCGGTCAGGGCGGCGGCGGGGCGCCGCTCGGCTACACCGCCGCCGTCGAGTTGTCCTCGGACCGTCTGTTGCGGGCCAAGCAGAAGCCCAAGCCGACCCGTTCGGGCTTCCGGTTCGGCGGCAAGGCGGCCGAGGCGGAGCGACTGCGCAAGCTGGAGCTGATCCGTACGCCGGTCATGTCGTGCTACCGGATCGCCGTCATCAGCCTCAAGGGCGGCGTCGGCAAGACCACGACGACCACCGCGCTCGGGGCGACGCTCGCCACCGAGCGACAGGACAAGATCCTGGCCATCGACGCGAACCCCGACGCCGGCACCCTCGGCCGTCGGGTGCGCCGCGAGACCGGTGCGACGATCCGGGACCTCGTCCAGGCGATCCCGTACCTGAACTCGTACATGGACATCCGCCGGTTCACCTCGCAGGCCCCTTCCGGCCTGGAGATCATCGCGAACGACGTGGACCCCGCGGTCTCGACGACCTTCAACGACGAGGACTACCGGCGCGTCATCGAGACGGTGGGGCGCCAGTACCCGATCGTCCTGACCGACTCGGGCACCGGGCTCCTGTACTCGGCCATGCGCGGGGTCCTCGACCTGGCCGATCAGCTGATCATCATCTCGACGCCGTCCGTGGACGGCGCCAGCAGCGCGAGCACCACGCTCGACTGGCTCTCCGCCCACGGTTACGCCGATCTCGTGTCCCGCTCCCTCACCGTCATCTCGGGGGTCCGCGAGACCAGCAAGATGATCAAGATCGAGGACATCGTCCAGCACTTCGAGACCCGTTGCCGGGGCGTGGTCGTGGTGCCCTTCGACGAGCACCTCGCCGCGGGCGCGGAGGTGGACCTCGACCTGATGCGGCCGAAGACGCGTGAGGCGTACTTCAACCTCTCCGCGTTGGTGGCCGAGGACTTCGTCCGGGCGCAGCAGCAGGCCCCGCAGAACCACTGGGGCGCCCCGCAGGCCGCCCCGGCCCCGCAGGCTCCGGGGCCGTACCGGCAACAGGGGCCCTACCAGCAACAGCCGCCCGCCCCGCAGCCGCCCGCCCCGCAGCCGTACGACCGGGCGTACCCGCAGCCCGGTCAGCCCTGGCAGCAGCCCGGGCAGCCGGGGCAACAACCGCCGCAGCCGCCGCAGCCCGGTGGTCCGCCACGCGACCCCCGGCTCGGCTGACGACGGCCGGCTCGGGCGCATTCGGCGGCAACACGTGAGGGCCCGTACCGCCCCCGGGGACGGTACGGGCCCTCACGTCATGCGTGCGGCCGGGTTCAGCGCTCCGCGTCGTAGGCGTCGGTCAGCACCCGCGCCCGCTTCACGTCGTCGGCGATGGCCTCCAACAGCCCGTCCAGGGACTCGAACTTGGCCATGCCCCGCACGTACGCGAGGAAGTCCACGGCCACGTGCATCCCGTACAGGTCCAGCCCGATCCGGTCGATCGCGTACGCCTCGACGGTCCGCTCGGTGGCGTCGAACTGCACGTTCGTCCCCACGGAGATCGCCGCCGGCATCCGCTCGCCGTCCGCCGTCAGCCAGCCCGCGTACACCCCGTCCGCGGGGATCGCGGTGTGCGGCTGGGTCTCGACGTTGGCCGTCGGGTAGCCGAGTTCGCGGCCGCGCTGCGCGCCGCGCACCACGACGCCCTCGACCCGGTGCGGGCGGCCGAGGATCTCGGCCGCGCCGTCCATGTCGCCCTCGGCGACGAGCCGGCGCGCCAGCGTCGAGGAGAACGGCACCCCGCCGCCCGCCTCGCCGCGTTCCACCAGGTCCACGACGTCGACCTCGTAGTCGTAGGTGGCCCCCAGCTCGCGCAGGAAGTCGACGTTCCCGGCGGCCTTGTGACCGAAGCGGAAGTTCGGTCCCTCGATGACGGCGCGCGCGTGCAGCTTGTCGACGAGCACCTTCACGATGAAGTCGGCCGGGGACAGCTGGGAGAACTCCGCCGTGAATGGCAGGATCAACAGCGCGTCCACCCCGAGACCGGACATCAGCTCGGCGCGCCGGTCGTAGGGCGCCAGGATCGGCGGGTGGCTGCCGGGCCGCACGACCTCGCTCGGGTGCGGGCTGAAGGTGACGACGACCGACGGGAGGCCCAGCTCCCGGGCCTTGGCGACGGCACGCCCGATGATCAGCTGATGCCCCCGGTGCACACCGTCGTAGGAGCCGATGGTGACGACGCTGCGTCCCCAGTCCTGGGGGATGTCCTCCAAGCCACGCCAGCGCTGCACTGTGACCGCTCCTCGCCCGAACCCGTATGGTCCCTGTCCTGATGTCGATTGCAGGTCTAAGACTGCCATGCCGCCGGCCGGGGGTCCGCATCGGCATCGGGCCGACTCCGCCCCGCGCGACGTGATGTCGGGCGTCGGATGACGTCGGGGGAACCGCCCCCGCGTCACGTGATGTCGGGAGCGGCCCTGCTGAGCGTCTCGACCGTGCGTCGGGCCCCCGGCCCGAGCAGCGCGGCCGCCTCCACCCCCGATTCACCGAGCCAGCGTGCGACGAGGCTCCCGAAGACCGGATCGGCGCGGGCGAGCTCCACCGTCCGGTGCTCGAACACCGCCGGGCCCCCCGGCGTCCCCAACAGCCGACGGCCCGTGCGCCGCAGCAGCTCGCGGGTGCGTTCCTCCGGCCGCGCGCCCACCCAGGCGGCGAGCGCCCCGAGGAAGGCGTCGAGCACCACCGGGTCGGTCTCCTCCCGCAGCAGTACGTCGGCCAGGTCGCCCCGGAGCACCGAGGAGCCCTCCCCGCCGGGCGCGGCCAGTACCCGGGCCAGGGCGACCCGGACGCCGGTCGGGGCGGTCCGCAGCAGGTCGAGGACCAGCGGGCGGAGCACGGGCGTCGCGGTCAGGCCCTGGTCGAGGCGCCGGTCCACGAACACGGCCGCGTGCGGGGCGTCCTCGGGGTGCCGTGCGAGGTGCTCCCGTACGAGGTCACCCGCGCGGCGGGCCAGCCCCGGCGTGGTGAGCGCGGCCAAGGCGCGCACCACCTCCCCGTCGGCGCGGGCCCGCAGGGCGGCGAAGACGGCGTCCGGGTCGGGGAGCACGGGCAGCGCCGCGACCAATGCCGACGCGGGCAGCCGGGCACCGCCCTCGGGATCCCGGAAGCAGGCGAGGGCGTCGGGCAGGTACCGGGCCCGCACCTGGGGGTCGCGGAGCAGCGTCCCGAGGGCGCTGCCGTGCAGGGTCGCGTCGGCCGGGCGGGCCAGCAGCGCCTGCGCCGCGCGGCGCAGCAGCTCGCGGTCGGCGGGGGCGCGCACGTGCGGGGCGGTGGTCAGTCCGTACGCGGCGGCGGCGACCCGGCGCCCGGGTCGTTCGTCGTGGGCCCAGCGGTCGACGGCCCGGCACAGGGCGGAGGGCTCGTCCTCGGCGAGTACGGCGAGCAGTTCGTCGGCACGCGGATGGGCGGCCGCGACCAGGGCCTCCGCCAGTTCGTCGACGGCGAGGGCGCGGTGGGTGTGCAGCAGGGCCTGGGCGGCGGTGGCGACGGTGGCTCCGGGGCGCCCGCGCAACCGGCGTTCGTCGGTCAGCCAGACGCAGAGCAGCGGCTGGACGAGCCGCGGGTCGCGGGCGAGGCGTCGGGCGGCGGCCTCCAGGTAACGGTGGTCGCAGGGCAGCAGCCGGCGCAACAGGTCGAGGCGGTCGGACTCGGACAGGCGGAGCCGGTTCCAGAACCGGCCTTCGAAGTCGTCGGGGCCGGTGCGGGCGACGTGTTCGGCGAGGGCGTGCAGGACGGGCAGGTACGGCGTGGCGTCGGGGACCCGCAGCAGGCTCTCGCGGAGCAGGCGGGCCGCCCACCAGACCCGGTCGGCCCGGCCGTCCTCCCCGGGCCCGGGCCGCTCGCGCTCCCTCTCCGCCCGCTCTTCCGGTTGTGGCTCCGGTTGCCGCTCCGGTTCGGCTTCCGCGAGGGAGTTCAGCGCCTCCACCAGCCGGGTCAGCAGCGCTCGGGTCTCGGTCGGCGAGAGCCTGAGCAGCGCTTCCAGGACCGTTCCGACACGGTGGCGGGGCACGGGCGGGCCCGTCGTGGCGGGGCCGAGGTGCACCAGGGCATCCAGTGCGGTCGGGACGTCGAGGTGTCCCGCCTGGAGCCAGTCGGACAGTTCCTCGTGGGCGAAGCGGTACCCGGTCCCGGCGGGGACCAGCAGGCCCTCGGTGAGCACGGCCGAGGCCCAGCCGGTCCGCCAGGGGAACAGCTCCTCGAAGGCGGCCCGGTCCAGCTCGCCCTGCCCCGGCCCGAGGCAGCGGCGGGCGGCCTCGTGCAGCCGCCCCGCGACCCGGGCGGCGAGCCGCCGCACCCCGGGCCCGTGCACACCCGGACCGTGCACCCCGCGAGTCTGGTCACCGGGGCGTCGTGCCGCCGGGTCGTCCCCGTCCGCCTGGGCCGCGCCGCACACCGATCCGATCAGGGCCGATACCCGGTCAGTGCCCGCGGTGCCCGGGGTGTCGGGGCCGGACGGGGCTCCCGTCGCGCGGATCCGGGACCCGGCCGCGCCGAGCCCGCCGAACCAGCCGGCTCCCGCTCCCCCGGTCCCGCCGGCGCCCGGGGGCGTGGACGGGGCGCCGCCCGGGCCCGGCTCCGAGGGGCCGGCGCCCGTGGCCGCGATCCGCACGGCGACCCGCAGCGCCGACAGGTCGAGGTGCGCCGCGAAGACCTCGTCGCGGCCGGGCCGCCCCGCGGTGACCTCGGCGGCCCGGATGTCGGCGAGCAGGCGCAGGGTGAGGGGGTGTCGGGCGTCGGCTTCCCGTACCGCGTCGGCGGGGATGCCGAGGCGGGCGCGGGCCGTCCGCGCCTCGTCGGGCGTCAGGTCGCCGACCGGCAGCGCGGGCGGCAGCCGTCGGGCCGGACGGGAGGGGGTGTACAGCGCCTCGGGCGGATAGAGGGCGCCGGCCCGCTCCCAGTACTCCGGCCGGGCGGCGACGACCAGCCGGGCACCGATCCCGTCGAGCCACCGGGCGGTGGCCTCGGCCCAGGGCGCCTGTCGTGGGGCCTGGCGCGGGGGCGTCTCCTCCGGGGCGTCGAGGACCACGAGCAGCGCGCAGCCGGCGTCGGCGGCCAGCCGTGCGATCCGCTCGGCGGTGCTCGCGGCTCCGGGGGCGGCGCCGGGCTCCGGAACCGGTCCGATCACGGCCGTCCCGGCAGGACCGGCGGGGCCGGAGAGTCCCGGGAGCGGTGCGACGGTGCCCACGCCGGTCGCCCGGCCGCCGCGACCGGCGTCGGCGACCGGGGCGAGGGGCGCGACGGACGCCAGGGGCGCGAGGGGCGCGAAGCCCGATGCCGAGCCGAGGCCCCCGGTCGGACCGAAGCCCGATGCCGAGCCGAAGCCCGATGCCGAGCCGAGGCCCGGGACCGGGCCGGCGGACACGGCCGCCTCCGCGCCGGCCATCGCCGCGGGTTCCGGGGACGCCACACGCGCCGTCCCCACGTCCGTCCCCACCTCCGCCTCGGCTTCGGTACGCGCCTCCGCACCCGCGGAGACGATCCGCCGCGCCGCGGCCAGCGCCCGCCCCACCGCGTCGGCCAGCGAGGAGTCGCCGGCGCGCAGATCGGCTCCGCGCAGCCACAGCGTGGGCGCGGGCCGGGCCCCGCGGGCGCGGTGCGCGGTCAGGACGGCCAGTGCCGTGGTCCGGCCGGTGCCGGGGGCGCCGACCAGCCCGAGGACGGACCGGTTCGAGGTGGTGAAGGCGGCCAGTTCGGCGGCGATCTCGGGTCGCTCGACGGGTTCCGGCCCGTCGGCGGTGAGCGCCGGGGGCAGGGTGGTCCCGGTCAGCTCCAGCGCGCCGGCCAGGTTCAGGTCGGCGCCGTGTCCGGGCACGGTGGCGGCGTTCCGTTCCAGCAGGGCGGCCAGCGGACCGCCGGGGTCGGCCTCGGCCGCCGCGCGCAGGGGGATCGCGAAGCCGGCGGAGCGGTGCTCGGCGTGCAGAGCGGTGCCCACCACCGCGAGCACCGCTCCGGTCTCGGCGTCGAGCACCGGCCCCCCGCAGGCTTCCCCGCCCAGCTCCAGGGCGTCCCGGCCGGCCGTGCCGATCGCCAGCTCCACCGTGGCGGGCAGGACGTGGAACCGGTCGGTCGCGGTGTACGTGACCTCCGCGCCGGCCGCGAGCACGCGCGCCTGTCGCCACCCCCGCGCGGGGATCCGTACGTACGTCCCGGGAGTGATCACCGAGCGCGCCCCGATCGGCAGGGGGCGCAGTCCCAGCCCGTCGGTGCGTACGAGGGCGAGCGCGAGCCACGGCAGCGGGGTCAGGTCCCCCGCCTCGGCGAGCCAGGTGCGTTCCCCCGGGCCGTGCAGCACCACCCGGGCCAGACCGTCCACGGCCTCGTGGCTGGTGATCACCGTGCCGCGGTCGTCCGCGACGAAGCCGCTGCCCCGCACCCGCCCGGCGAGATCGCAGATCCTGACGAGCTCCGTCATTGCCGCACCACTCCCCCGCCGTACCCGTGCTCATGACGTTAGGCACGTGAAGATCAGCGGGAAAAGCACGCGAGGCGAAAGCGCCCCCTTACGCTCCCTCCATTCACTCCGAGCGCCTGCTCGGACGGGTGAATAAGGCACTCCGGGTGGATAGAGAGCTACCCGAGGGGGGTCGTGGAGCGGTGAGCGGCGATCTCTGTGCGCTCGCCGCTCCACGACAAACACGCGCGACGAGGGGCGCGGCCCCGACCGGACGACCCGACGGTCACCCCGGACGCACGGTCACCCCGGAGGGATGTCGCCCCGGAGAACCGTCGGGACGGACGCGAACGGCCCGGCCCGCCGTGCGGCCCGAGGGCCGTACGAACGCACCGGGCCGAACCGCCCGTCGGGACGAACTCCGTCCGTCAGACGAACACCGCGAGCGACTTCGCCTTGCCGCCCTTGCTCTCCACGAGCCCGAGCAGCTGGTCCTGGGGACCGTACACGGCGACCGTCTTGCCGTCCTCGTACTGCTCCGGCATCTCGATCCGCACGCCGTTGGCGAGCAGACCGGCACGCCGGGCGTCCAGGTCCCACCGCGGGAAGGCCGCAGCCGCGGCCTCGCCGATCGGCATGACGGTCAGCTCCTCCTGGAGCTGGTCGAGCGTCCGCGCCCGGTCGAGCTTGTACGGGCCCACCCGGGTGCGCCGCAGCGCCGTCAGATGGCCGCCGACGCCGAGGTCGGCGCCCAGGTCACGGGCGAGGGCCCGGATGTACGTACCGCTGGAGCAGACGACGGAGACGACGAGGTCGACGACCTTGGTGCCGTCCTCGGCCTCGGCGTCCCGCATGTCGTACACCTGGAAGGACGAGATGGTCACCGGTCGGGCCGGGATCTCGAAGTCCTCGCCGTCCCGGGCGCGCTTGTAGGAGCGGACGCCCTTGATCTTGATGGCGCTGACCTTGGACGGGACCTGCATGATCTCGCCGGACAGCTTGGCGATGCCGGCGTCCACGGCCTCGCGGGTCACCCCGGACGCGTCGGCGGAGGAGATGATCTCGCCCTCGGCGTCGTCCGTGAGGGTGTCCTGTCCCAGCCTGATGGTGCCGAGGTACTCCTTCTCCGTCAGCGCGAGGTGGCCGAGGAGCTTGGTGGCCTTCTCGACGCCGAGGACGAGTACGCCCGTGGCCATCGGGTCGAGCGTGCCGGCGTGGCCGACGCGACGGGTCTTGGCGATCCCGCGCATCTTGGCGACCACGTCGTGCGAAGTGAAGCCGGACGGCTTGTCGACGATGACAAGGCCGTCCGGAGTCTTCCCTGCGTTGGTGCTCATTCCGCGGTTGCGTCCTCGTCGTCCTCGTCCGGCTTCTTGTACGGGTCGGCGTCGCCGGCGTACTTGGCCCCGGAGGACACCTCGCGGACCTGGGCGTCGGAGGTGCGCGCCTTCTCGAGGAGGTCCTCGATGGTCTTGGCGTTCTCCGGGAGGGCGTCCGCCACGAAAGTCAGGGTGGGCGTGAACTTGGTTCCCGCCGCCCGGCCGACCGCGGAGCGCAGTACGCCCTTGGCGCTCTCCAGGCCCGCTGCCGCACTGGCCCGGTCCTCGTCGTCGCCGTAGACCGTGTAGAAGACCGTGGCCTCCCGCAGGTCGCCGGTGACCCGGGTGTCCGTGATGGTCACGTGCGTACCGAGGCGGGGGTCCTTGACACCGCGCTGCAGCTTCTCGGCCACCACCTCCCGGATGAGGTCCGCCAGCTTCTTCGCCCGCGCATTGTCGGCCACTGGTCCGTCTCCTTCTTTGTCTTGCAGTCAGTCTTCATCACCGTGGAGCCGCCGTCGTACCGACAGCAGCTCCACTTCAGGACGTGCCGCGACCAACCGCTCGCAGCGGTCCAGTACGTCCGACACGAACCCCGCGTCCCCACTCACCAGGGCGACCCCTATGAGGGCCCTGCGATGCAGGTCCTGGTCGCCCACCTCTGCCGCGCTCACGGAGAACTTGCGTTGGAGCTCGGCGACGATGGGCCGGACGACGGAGCGTTTCTCCTTCAGCGAGTGAACGTCGCCGAGGAGCAGATCGAAGGACAGAGTCCCCACGTACATGCAGTTCCGGATGTCCCGCCGGTGCGGGTTCGGTGGCTGCCGGCCTACGCGCGGCAGGATCACCAGAACCGTACACGCAACGGCCGGGGCCGATCGACGGATATTCCGCCGACCGGCCCCGGTGCTACTCGTACGACCTTTCGGCCGTACGAGCCTTACGCCTTACGACACGGTGCGAACCGCCTCGCGCTTACGCGCGGGGCTTCTCGCGCATCTCGTACGTCGCGATGACGTCGTCGATCTTGATGTCGTTGAAGGAACCGAGGTTGATACCGCCCTCGAAGCCTTCGCGGATCTCGGTGACGTCGTCCTTGAAGCGGCGCAGACCGGAGATGGTGAGGTTCTCGGCGATGACCTTGCCATCGCGCAGGAGCCGCGCCTTGGTGTTGCGCTTGACCTCGCCGGAGCGGATGAGAACACCCGCGATGTTGCCCAGCTTGGACGAGCGGAAGATCTCGCGGACCTCCGCCGTACCGAGCTCGACCTCTTCGTACTCCGGCTTGAGGAGACCCTTCAGGGCCGCCTCGATCTCCTCGATGGCCTGGTAGATCACCGAGTAGTAGCGGACGTCGACACCCTCGCGGTCCGCCATCTGCGCGGCGCGACCGGCCGCACGGACGTTGTAACCGATGACGATGGCGTCGGAGCCCATCGCCAGCGAGATGTCGGACTCGGTGACCGCACCCACACCGCGGTGCAGGACCCGGATGTCGACCTCTTCACCGACGTCGAGCTGGAGCAGCGAGGACTCGAGAGCCTCGACCGCACCGGACGCGTCGCCCTTGATGATGAGGTTGAGTTCCTGGACCAGACCGGCCTTGAGCACGGAGTCGAGGTCCTCGAGGGACACACGACGGACGCGCTTGGCGAAGTTGGCGTTGCGCTCTCGCGCAGCACGCTTCTCGGCGATCTGACGGGCCGTACGGTCCTCGTCCACGACGAGGAAGTTGTCGCCGGCGCCGGGGACGTTGGTGAGTCCCAGGACCAGGACGGGGGTCGAGGGACCCGCTTCCTCGACGTTGTTGCCCTTGTCGTCGAGCATGGCGCGCACTCGGCCGTAGGCGTCGCCCACGACCATCGTGTCGCCGACGCGCAGCGTTCCGCGCTGGACGAGGACGGTGGCGACGGCACCGCGGCCGCGGTCGAGGTGGGACTCGATCGCAATACCCTGAGCGTCCTGCTCCGGGTTGGCACGCAGGTCGAGCGAGGCGTCGGCGGTGAGGACGACGGCCTCGAGCAGGGAGTCGATGTGCAGACCCTGCTTGGCGGAGATGTCGACGAACATCGTGTCGCCGCCGTACTCCTCGGCGACCAGACCGAACTCGGTGAGCTGACCGCGCACCTTGACCGGGTCGGCACCCTCGACGTCGATCTTGTTGACCGCGACGACGATCGGGACGCCGGCGGCCTTGGCGTGGTTGAGCGCCTCGATCGTCTGCGGCATGACGCCGTCGTTGGCCGCGACCACGAGGATCGCGATGTCGGTCGACTTGGCACCACGGGCACGCATGGCGGTGAACGCCTCGTGACCCGGGGTGTCGATGAAGGTGATCTTGCGCTCTTCACCGTTGACCTCGGTACCGACCTGGTACGCACCGATGTGCTGCGTGATGCCACCGGCCTCGCCCGCAATGACGTTCGTCTTGCGGATGGCGTCGAGCAGTCGGGTCTTACCGTGGTCGACGTGACCCATGACGGTCACGACCGGCGGACGCGGCATGAGGTATTCCTCGCCGCCCTCGTCCTCGCCGAACTCGATGTCGAAGCCCTCGAGGAGCTCGCGGTCCTCTTCCTCCGGGCTGACGATCTGAACGACGTAGTTCATCTCGCCGGCCAGCATCTCGAGCGTCTCGTCGGAGACGGACTGCGTGGCAGTGACCATCTCGCCGAGGTTCATCATCACGGCGACGAGCGACGCCGGGTTGGCGTTGATCTTCTCCGCGAAGTCGGTGAGGGAGGCACCGCGCGACAGGCGAACGGTCTCGCCATGGCCGCGAGGCAGCATCACGCCGCCGACGGACGGGGCCTGCATGGCCTCGTACTCCTGGCGCCTCTGACGCTTGGACTTGCGACCACGACGGGCCGGACCACCGGGGCGACCGAAGGCACCCTGCGTGCCACCACGGGCATTGGGACCGCCGGGACGACCACCGAAGCCGGGACGACCGCCGCCACCGGCACCCGCCGGACCGCCGCCGAAGCCGCCGCCACCGGGACGCGGGCCGCCGAAGCCGCCACCGCCGCCGGGACGCGAACCCGGACCGGCCGGACGACCGGCGAAGCCGCCACCCGCGGGACGACCGGCACCGCCGGGACGACCTGCGCCGCCCGTACCGGGACCACGGCCACCGGGGCCGCCACCGGGACGGGGGCCGGGACCACCGGCAGCGGGACGCTGCGGCATCATGCCCGGGTTCGGACGGTTACCACCGGGAGCGCCACCAGGGCCACCGGCACCGGGACGGGCGCCCTGCGGACGCGGCATGCCGCCCGGGGTCGGACGGCCTGCGCCCTGACCCTGCGGACGCGGAGCGCCGCCGGGGCCGCCCTGCGGACGCGGAGCACCCTGGCCGCCACCGGCGCCGGGGGCACCGGGACGGGGAGCGCCGGCCGGACGGGGCGCCTGCGGGCGCGCCATACCGGTGGAGCCACCAGAGGTGAAGGGGTTGTTGCCCGGACGGGGACCGGCCGGACGTGCGCCCTGGGGACGCGGGGCCTGAGCGCCACCGGGGCGCTGGGCCTGGGCGCCGGGCGCGGCACCGGCCGGACGCGGGGCGCCGGGACGGGCACCGCCCTGGCCACCCTGACCCTGTGCCGGACGCTGCTGCGCCGGACGGGGACCGGGAGCCGCGGCGGCGGGACGCTCGGTGCGCGCCGGGGCGGCCGGAGCCGCCGGAGGCGCGGAGAACTCGGTCGCCACGGGAGCCGCCGGAGCGGGCTTCGGGGCGGCCGGAGCCTTGGGACCGGGACGCGGGCCGGATGCGGCCGGAGTCACCGGGGCGGGGGTACTGGCGGCCGGAGCCTCGGCGACGACCGGCTTGGGGGCCGGTGCACCGGGCTTCGGGGCGGCAGGACGTGCCGCGGCGGCCGGGGAGGGCGCCGCGGGCTTGGCGGGCGCGGCCTTGCGGGGCGCGCCGGGCTTCGCAGCGGACTTGCCGGCGTTGCCGCCGGGCCCCTGCAGTGCGTCAGTCAACTTGCGTACGACAGGCGCCTCGATCGTCGAGGACGCCGAACGTACGAATTCACCGAGTTCTTGGAGCTTGGCCATGACGACCTTGCTCTCTACCCCGAACTCCTTGGCGAGTTCGTATACCCGGACCTTAGCCACTTCGCTCCTTTTAGGTCCGGGTTACGCCGGACCGTCGCTACTTCATGGGCGTACTCATCGCGTACTCATCGAGTGCTCATCGCAATCTCGACCTACTTCCAACTCGCGAGGTACCTGACCGCACGGGGTATCCGTGCCGTACTGCTTCTTACGGTGTCGCCCCGGCCTCACCGGCCACGGCTTTGCGCAGTTCCGCCGTGTCGAGCGTTCCGGCGGACCGAAGGGCCCGGGGGAACGCTCTGCGGCGGACCGCCTGGTCGAGGCAGACCACGGCGGGATGCACGTAGGCACCCCGGCCGGGCAGCGTACCGCGAGGATCGGGGACGCATTCGTCCTCGACCGCCACGATGCGCAGCAGATCGCTCTTGGCCGCTCGCTCCCGACACCCCACACAGGTGCGTTCGGGGCATGCGCGGGCTTGCGTCCGGCCAGACACGCTTAAGTCTACCTCCCCGCACCGACCTCACCCCTTCGGGCGAAAAATCGAACGGATGTCGTTGTGATTCACGTGGATCCCGGGGGACCCACAGGTCAGGGACCCCGACCTACGGGGTCCCTGTCTACCGGCCGAAAACCACCGACCGGTAGTGGTTTATTCCCCGCGCCGGTCAGAGTGACGGTCCGCGCGGTCGTCGCCGCGGTCCCGGTCGCCACCGCGGTCCCGGTCGCCACCGCGGTCGCGGTCGCCGTCCCGGTCCGAGGGGTCCTCGGTGTCCGGGCGGATGTCGATGCGCCAGCCGGTGAGCCGAGCGGCGAGGCGGGCGTTCTGGCCCTCCTTGCCGATGGCCAGCGACAGCTGGTAGTCGGGCACGGTCACGCGGGCGCTGCGGGAGTCCCAGTCGACGACCTCGACCTTGCTCACCCGGGCGGGTGACAGGGCGTTGGCGACCATCTCCGCCGGGTCGTCCGACCAGTCGACGATGTCGATCTTCTCACCGTGCAGTTCGGCCATCACGTTGCGCACACGGCTGCCCATGGGGCCGATGCAGGCACCCTTGGGGTTCAGGCCCGAGCGCGTGGAGCGGACGGCGATCTTGGAGCGGTGGCCGGCCTCGCGGGCGATCGCCGAGATCTCGACGCTGCCGTCGGCGATCTCCGGAACCTCCAGGGCGAACAGCTTCTTCACCAGGTTGGGGTGGGTCCGCGAGAGGGTCACGGACGGGCCGCGGACACCCTTCGCGACACGCACGACGTACGCCTTCAGGCGCAGCCCGTGGGTGTACTCCTCGCCGGGGACCTGCTCCTGCACCGGCAGGATGGCCTCCAGCTTGCCGATGTCGACGAGGACGTTCTTGGGGTCCTTGCCCTGCTGGACGACGCCGGTGATGACGTCGCCCTCGCGGCCGAGGAACTCGCCGAAGGTCAGGTCGTCCTCGGCGTCGCGCAGACGCTGGAGGATCACCTGCTTGGCGGTCGTCGCGGCGATCCGGCCGAAGTCCGACGGCGTGTCGTCGAACTCCTTGGGCTCCTGGCCCTCTTCGAGATCCTTCGGGTCTTCCGTCGCCCACACGACCACGTGACCGTTGGTGCGGTCGAGCACGACGCGGGCGCGACGGAAGCTGCCCTCGGTGCGGTGGTACGCGATGAGGAGGGCCGACTCGATCGCCTCGACGAGCAGGTCGAAGGAGATCTCCTTCTCCCGGACCAGACCCCGTAGGGCACTCATGTCGATGTCCACGACTACGCCTCCTCTTCCTTCTTGTCCTTGCGGTTGAACTCGATCTCGACACGCGCCTTGACGATGTCGGTGAATGCGATGCGGCGGGTGGTCGCCTTGCGGCCCTTCACACCCGGTACTTCGAGGTCCATGCCCTCGTCGTCGACGTCGAGGATGCGGGCGATCAGTTCCCCGCTCTCGACCGACTGGAACTTCACGAGACGGCCGATCGCCCGGATGTAGTGACGGTGCTCGGTCAGCGGGCGGTCCGCGCCCGGCGAGCTCACTTCGAGGACGTACTCGTCCTCGCCCATCACGTCGCTCTCGTCGAGCAGATCGGAGACCTCGCGACTCAGCTCGGCACAGGCGTCCAGTTCCACACCCTCATCGGAATCCACGATGATCCGCAGCATCCGGCGCTTGCCCGCCTTGGACGTCTCGATGTCTTCGAGGTCCAGGCCCTTGGCGGTGACCAGCGGCTCCAGCAGTCCGCGCAGCCTGTCGCTCTGGGTGGTGCTCATCCGGGTGACTCCTCGGCCGCGTGTGCTGTTGTGGTTTTCTGTCGCGTGTCAGGTCAAAGGGTATCCGGTCGCGGAGGGTGTTGCCGTCCGCGCTCCGGGACGGGCCCCGGGTACCTTGATCACACCCGCCCCGCCGTCACCTCCGGAGGACGTCACCGTGCCCTGGATCACGCCACGCCCGCCCTCCGTGCCCGCGCGGACCTCGGGTTTCCCGGAGTCGGCGGAGCCCGCCGGACCCCGTCGTCCTTCCCGCACCCCGCGCCCCTCGCGCCGGAGCGTGCTCGTCACGGCCGTCGGCGCGGGCGGCGCCGCACTGCTCACCGGGTGCTCGGACGCCGGGGACGCGTCCGGTGCGATCGCCGAGGTGTCACTCGAACGGCGGATGCGGGAAGGTGCCGTGCGTGACAGCGAGGAGCTGCTGGAACGTTACGACAGGACCATCGCCGCCCATCCGGACCTGGCCGGGCGGCTCACGCCGCTGCGCGCCTCCGTCGCGGCGCACCCCGCGGCCCTGGCGTTCGTCGACCCCGGACGCTCGGGCGAACGGCAGGCCTCTCCCTCCGCCTCGGCGACGGCCACGCCCGCGCCCTCCGGCGAACCGGTCCCGCCCAAGGCCGCCGACGCGCTGGCCGAACTCGCGGACGCCGAGCGGAGTCTGGCCGAGACCCGGACCGTCGCGCTGGCCGGCGCCCCCGGGGAGCTGGCGCGCCTGCTGGCCTCGGTCGCGGCCTGCGGCGCGGTCCACGCGTACCTGCTGACCTCGACCCCGGGAGCATGACCGTGAAGCCCGAGCCCTCCACGACGACCCGCCCGCTGGAGGCCGCGCAGTCCGCGCTGGCCGCCGAGCACGCAGCCGCGTACGCCTACGGGGTGATCGGCGCCCGTATCGCGTCGGCCCGATCGGCCGAGGCCCGCGAGGCGTACGGGCAGCACCTGGCGCGCCGTGACTCGCTCGCCCGTACCGTGCGCGACCTGGGCGGATCTCCCCGTCCGTCGGAGGCCGCGTACGCCCTGCCGTTCGAACTGCGGTCCCCGGCGGACGCCGAGCGGCTCGCCGGGGACGTCGAGGACCGGGTGGCCGGCGCGTACTCCGATCTGGTGCGGGCATCCGACGGTCCGTTGCGCCGTGAGGCGGCCGACGCGTTGAGCGCCGCGGCGGTCCGCGCGGCACGCTGGCGTGGTGTCGGCGTAGCCTTCCCTGGGCTCGCGGAACGCTCGAAGCGAGCCCAGACCAGCTGAAAGGGATCACGCACGCATGGCTTTCGAACCGCCGCAGCGGCTGGTACGGGCGCTCGGCGAGACGCCGGAGACGACGCGGGACACGGACTGGCTGGGGCGGTTGCCCCTGCTGACCGAGGAGGCGCTGACCCGGCGTGAGGTGTCCGCGCAGCGGGTGCAGGCCCCGGGCGGACGCAGCAGCCTGGTGGTCCTCGTCCGGTACGCCGACGGGACCCCGGCCGCGCTGAAGCTGGCGCCCCCCGGGGCGCGGCCCGACCGGGAGCTGGCGGCGCTCGCCCACTGGGGCGGGTTCGGGGCGGTACGCGTCCTGGACTCGCGCCACCACGAGGAGGACGGGGCGCTGCTCCTGGAGCGGCTGCACCCGGAGGTCTCGCTGCGCTCGCTGCCGGAGGCGAAGGCGTTGCTGGAGGCCTCGGGCACGCTCCGGCGGCTGTGGGTGGCCCCGGGGGCCGATCACCGGTGGGAGACCGTCGCGCAGCGCACGGAGCGGCAGGCCGAGGCGTTGCGGAAGGCTCCCCCGGAAGTCGAGGCGCTGGCTTCGACGGCCCTCGCGCTCCGCGAGGAGCTGACGGCGGCGCCGGGTGAGGAGCTGCTGCTGCACGGGAACTTCCGGCAGGGCAAGGTGCTGGCCGGCGAGCGGGCGCCGTGGCTGACGGTGGGGCCTGACCCGGTGGTCGGCGAGCGGGCCTACGATCTCGCGCGGCTGGTCAGGGATCGACTGGAGGACCAGGTCGCCTCCTCGACGGGGGCGTCGGGCGCGCGCCGGCGGGTGAACAAGCTGGCCGACGCGTTGGACGTGGACCGGGAGCGGCTGCGGGGCTGGACGGTGTTCCGCGCGGTGGAGTCGGGGAACCGGGCGCTGGCCGCCGGGCGGCGTCGGGACGCCGAGCTGTTGTTGGAGTTCGCGGCCTGGTTGTAGGGCATACCGTACATAGGTAGGTATGTCCGGCAGGGGGCCGTCATGGTCGAGGAACTGCTGACAGCGGCGATCGCCGCGGGCGTGGGAATCACGGTGTACCTGGGCGTCGCCGCCCGGGTGGTGAAGCAGTACGAGCGGGGCGTGGTGTTCCGGCTGGGCCGGCTCCGGGAGGGCGTGCGGGGTCCCGGCTTCACCTTCGTCGTCCCGGGCGTGGACAGGCTGCGCAAGGTGAACATGCAGATCGTGACGATGCCGGTGCCGGCCCAGGAGGGCATCACCCGGGACAACGTCACGGTGCGGGTGGACGCGGTCGTCTACTTCAAGGTGGTCGACGCGGCCGACGCGATCATCCAGGTCGAGGACTACCGGTTCGCGGTCTCGCAGATGGCCCAGACCTCGCTGCGGTCCATCATCGGCAAGTCGGACCTGGATGATCTGCTGTCCAACCGGGAGCAGCTGAACCAGGGGCTTGAGCTGATGATCGACAGCCCGGCGATCGGCTGGGGTGTCCAGATCGACCGGGTCGAGATCAAGGACGTCTCGCTGCCGGAGACCATGAAACGCTCGATGGCCCGGCAGGCCGAGGCGGACCGCGAGCGGCGGGCGCGCATCATCAACGCGGACGCGGAGCTCCAGGCGTCGAGGAAGCTGGCCGAGGCGGCCGAGGTGATGTCTGAGCAGCCGGCGGCGCTGCAACTGCGGCTCCTGCAGACGGTGGTGGCGGTGGCGGCGGAGAAGAACTCCACGCTGGTCCTGCCGTTCCCGGTGGAGCTCCTGCGCTTCCTCGAACGCGCGGCGCCCGCCCCCGCAGCCCCCGCGCCCCCGGGACCGGCCGTCCCGCCGGCGGACAAGGCCGTCCCGCCGGGCGCGGCCCCGACCGCGGCGCCGACCATCGAGCCGGCAGCGGACACCGACGCGCTCCCGGCCCTCGACCCGCCCCCGGCCGAACGCGAGTAGCCGGGGCACGGGCCGACGGGCCCCGCGCCCCGGCGGGGCCGTCACGTCAGGCGGGCCAGCGCCTGCGCCAGCGGGAGCTCCTCACGGGTGCCGTCCAGGCGGTTCTGGAGTTCGACCACCGACTCGGCCGAGCGGCGCCCGGCGACCAGGATCCACGGCACGCCGATCAGCTCCGCGTCGGTCAGCTTGACCCCGGGCGACAGCCCCGGCCGGTCGTCCAGGAGGACCCGCAGTCCCGCCGCGGCCAGCGCCTCGGCGGCTTCCTCGGCGAGCGCCAGCGGTACGGCCTTGCCCGCCGCGACCACGTGCACGTCGGCCGGGGCCACGGCGGCGGGCCAGCACAACCCCCGTTCGTCGGCGGTCTGTTCGGCGAGCGCCGCGACGGCCCGGGAGACGCCGATCCCGTACGAGCCCATCGTGACCCGGACGGGCTTGCCCTCCTTGCCGAGCACGTCGAGCCCGAAGGCGTCGGCGTACTTGCGGCCGAGTTGGAAGATGTGGCCGATCTCGATCGCGCGGTCCAGGCGGAGGCCGACGCCGCAGAGCGGGCAGGGGTCGCCGGGGGCCACGACCACCACGTCGAGGTACTGGTCCACCTCGAAGTCCCGTCCGCAGACCACGTCGCGGGCGTGCGTGTCGGGCTTGTTGGCGCCGGTCACCCATGAAGTACCGGGCGCGACACGGGGGTCGGCCAGGTAGCGGACCTTGTCCAGGCCCTGCGGGCCCACGTAGCCGCGTACCAGGTCGGGCCGGTCCACGAAGTCCTCGGCCGTGACCAACTCCACGACCGCCGGGGCGAGATGCTCACCGAGCTTCCCGAGGTCCACCTCGCGGTCACCCGGTACGCCGACGGCCACGATCTCGCCGTCGACCTTGACGAGGAGGTTCTTCAGCGTCGCCGAGGCGGGTACGCCCAGGTGGGCGGCCAGCGTCTCGATGGTGGGGGTGTCGGGGGTGGGGATCTCCTCCAACGGGCCGTGCTCGCCGGCCACCGGCGTCAGGGCGAAGGTCACCGCCTCCGTGTTGGCGGCGTAGTCGCAGGACGGGCAGTCGGCGAAGGTGTCCTCGCCCGCCTCGGCCGGGGCGAGGAACTCCTCGGACGCGGAGCCGCCCATCGCTCCCGAGACCGCCGACACGATCCGGTGGTTCAGCCCGAGCCGCTCGAAGATCCGCCGGTAGGCGGCGCGGTGGAGGGCGTAGGACTCGGCCAGGCCCTCGTCGCTCACGTCGAAGGAGTACGAGTCCTTCATCTGGAACTCGCGGCCGCGCAGCACCCCGGAGCGCGGCCTGGCCTCGTCCCGGTACTTGGTCTGGATCTGGTAGAGCATGACCGGCAGGTCCTTGTAGGACGTGCACTGGTCCTTCACCAGCAGGGTGAAGATCTCCTCGTGGGTGGGGCCGAGGAGGTAGTCCGCGCCCTTGCGGTCCTTGAGGCGGAAGAGCAGGTCGCCGTACTCCGACCAGCGGCCGCTGACCTCGTACGGTTCCTTGGGCAGCAGCGCCGGGAGGAGGACCTCCTGGGCCCCGATCGCGTCCATCTCCTCGCGGACGACGCGCGAGACGTTGTCCAGGACCCGCTTGCCGAGCGGCAGCCAGCTCCACACGCCGGCGGAACTGCGGCGGACGTAGCCGGCGCGGACCAGCATGCGGTGGCTGAGGGTCTCCGCGTCCGCCGGGTCCTCGCGGAGGGTCTTGGCCATGAGGCGGGACATGCGCTGCACGTGTTGCGTTGACATGACGGGAGGCTATCGGGGACCGGGGCGGAGCCTGAAACGGATTCAGCGCCGGCGCAGGGGCAGCGGGGCGCCCATGACGGCGTACGGCAGGCTCGCGCTGGGGAAGTGCACCTGGCGGGCGAGGTCCGTGTAGCCGAGGGCGCGGTAGAGGCCGCGGGCGGGGCTCTCGGTGTCGATGGCGGACAGGATCGAGCGGGGCTCGGCGGCGGTGTCGGTGATCCGCGTGATCAGGGCGCGGCCGACGCCCCGGCCCTGGAATCCGGGGTGCACGTGGAGTTCGGTGATGACGAAGGAGTGGTCGAGCCAGCCGTCGTGGCCGCCGGCGCGCAGGTGCGGTTCGACGACGGTGGACCACCAGTGGTCGCGGTCGTTGGGCATGCCGTACACGAATCCGGCGAGTACGCCGTCCTCGGTGAACGCCCCCAGGGCGCGGGCGCCCCGGCAGTCCATGTGGCGTTGGACGATGTAGCGCCGGATGCCCACCTCGTCGTCGCTGAGCCCGAACGCGACGGCCTGCACGCGCAGGGCCTCGTCCACGCGGGCGGCGAGGTCGAGGGCGGCGATGCGGAGTCCGGCGGGCCGGTCGGGGTCGTCGCCCTCGGAGGTAGGCAGCATGCCGTGACCTTACTCGCGGGTCCCGGCGAGGGATACGTGGCCCTCGCGGCCGGCGGCCCGCTCCGGCGCCGCCGGCCGCGGTTGCGCGGGAGCGGGGCGTCGCGGGAGAGCCGGCCGGGTGGGGCGGACGGTGTCAGAAGAGCACGCTCATGAACGCGCCGACCTCGCGGAAGCCGACGCGGCGGTAGGAGGCCCGGGCGGCGGTGTTGAAGTCGTTGACGTAGAGGCTGACCACCGGGGCCACGTCGCGCAGCGCGTACTCGACGACGGCCGCCATGCCGGTCTCGGAGTGCCCCCGGCCGCGGAACTCGGGGTCGACCCAGACGCCCTGGACCTGGCAGGCGCGGGGGGTGGCGGCGCCGATCTCCGCCTTGAAGACGACCTTGCCGTCCTCGACGCGGGCGAAGGAGCGGCCGGAGCCGACGAGTTCGGCGACCCGGGCCTGGTAGAGCAGCCCACCGTCGCCGGCGAGCGGGGAGATGCCGACCTCCTCGGTGAACATCGCCACGCAGGCGGGCATGATCAGGTCCAGCTCGTCCTTGCGGATCCGGCGGACCAGGGGGTCCGCCCGGACCTCGGTGGAGGGCTGTTCGATGACCATCAGGGGCTGGCGGGAGCGGACGTCCCGGGCGGGACCCCAGCTGGGCTCCAGGAGTTGCCACAGCAGCCGGGTGGCCTCGGCCGGGCCGACGATGGAGGAGCAGCGGCGGCCGGTGCGGCGGGCCCGGTCGGCGAAGGCGCGTACGGCGTCGGGTCCGGCGCAGACGGGGACCAGGTTGGCGCCCGCGTAGCAGAGGGACTGGAGGTCGCCGTCGGTGTACCAGCCCCACATCTCGCCGCCGAGCCGCCACGGATCGAGCCCGGCGACCTGGACGCGCGAGGTGACGAAGGCGTTCTCGACGGGGTCGCGGCCCAGGACCGCGAGCGCGGCGTCGAGATCACCGGGTTCAAGGACCCGGGTGGTGGTCTGCGTCAACACTGGGGCCTCACCATGCAAGTCTGCTGATCCCCGAACTGTACCCGGCGTCGCATGAGGATGCCTGGTCCCACGGGTCACGAAAAAGCCCCGACCCCGCCCGCGAGCTGCGGGAACGGGCCGGGGCCTCAGCGGTGTCGGCGGGGTCGCTCAGACGCCGATGGCGACGGTGGGCTCGCCGGACGGGATGCCGTCCTTCTCCATCTGTTCGGCGATCTTCAGGGCCTCTTCGATGAGGGTCTCCACGATCTTCGACTCGGGGACGGTCTTGATGACCTCGCCCTTCACGAAGATCTGGCCCTTGCCGTTGCCGGAGGCGACGCCCAGGTCGGCCTCGCGGGCCTCGCCGGGGCCGTTGACGACGCAGCCCATGACCGCGACGCGCAGCGGGACCTCCATGCCCTCCAGGCCCGCCGTGACCTCTTCGGCCAGCTTGTAGACGTCGACCTGGGCCCGCCCGCAGGACGGGCAGGAGACGATCTCCAGGCGGCGGGGCTTGAGGTTCAGCGACTCCAGGATCTGATTGCCGACCTTGATCTCCTCGACCGGCGGGGCGGAGAGGGAGACGCGGATGGTGTCGCCGATGCCCTCGGAGAGCAGGGCGCCGAAGGCGACGGCGGACTTGATGGTGCCCTGGAAGGCGGGGCCGGCCTCGGTGACGCCGAGGTGCAGCGGGTAGTCGCAGGCGGCCGCGAGCTGGCGGTAGGCGTTGACCATGACGACGGGGTCGTTGTGCTTGACCGAGATCTTGATGTCGCCGAAGCCGTGCTCCTCGAAGAGGGAGGCTTCCCACAGCGCGGACTCGACGAGCGCCTCGGGGGTGGCCTTGCCGTACTTCTTGAGCAGTCGGGCGTCGAGGGAGCCGGCGTTGACGCCGATCCGGATCGGGGTGCCCGCGGCCTTGGCCGCGTGCGCGATCTCCTTGACCTTGTCGTCGAACTGCTTGATGTTGCCGGGGTTGACGCGGACGGCGGCGCAGCCGGCGTCGATCGCGGCGAACACGTACTTCGGCTGGAAGTGGATGTCGGCGATCACCGGGATCTGCGACTTCTTCGCGATCACGGCCAGCGCGTCGGCGTCGTCCTGCGTCGGGCAGGCGACGCGGACGATGTTGCAGCCGGAGGCGGTGAGCTCGGCGATCTGCTGGAGGGTGGCACCGATGTCGGAGGTGCGGGTCGTGGTCATCGACTGCACCGAAATGGGTGCGTCTCCACCGACGGCCACGGAACCGACCTGGATCTTGCGGCTGACCCGTCGGTCGGCGAGCTTCGTCGGCACGGACGGCATTCCGAGAGAGATGGCAGTCATCTGCTGTGCAACCCCAAGGTGTGGATCAAGGTCCCGAGATCGGCGGGCTCCAGGCTTCGAGATTACGCCAATCAGCGCGGGACCCGCGCATCGCCGGGGGTGTGCCGCCCGAACGCGAAGGGCCGGGCACGATGTGTACCCGGCCTCCTGCGCACGGTCGTACGACTTTCGCATGAGCGGTCGATCCGGAGATCGGACCGGACGCGTCAGGTGATCTTGATCGGGTTCACCACGTCGGCCACGAGCACCAGCAGGGTGAAGCAGACGAAGACTCCCGCGACCACGTAGGCCAGCGGCATCAACCGGGCCACGTCGAACGGACCGGGGTCCGGCCGGCGGAAGACACGGGCCACGTTGCGCCGCAACGACTCCCACAGCGCGCCCGCGATGTGACCGCCGTCGAGCGGCAGCAGCGGCAGCATGTTGAACAGGAAAAGCGAGAGGTTGAAGCCCGCCACCAGGTTCAGGAAGATCACCAGGATGTGTGTGGGCGGCAGGTCCAGGGTGAAGATCTCGCCGCTGACCCGGGCGGCGCCCACGATGCCCATCGGGCCGTTCACGTCGCGCTCGGCGCCGTTGAAGACGGAGTTCCACAGGGCCGGGATCTTGGACGGCAGCGCCACCAGGGATTCGACCCCGGACTCCATCATGTCGCCCATGCGGGAGACGGCCTGCGGGAAGGACTGCTCCACGTACCCGCTGGCCGGGGCGAAACCGAGGAAGCCCGCGGTGACGTACTGGTCCTTGACGTACTCGCCGCGCCCGTCGGTCTTGGCAACGGTGTTCTCGATCAGGGTGGGCTTCAGGTCGACGAGTCGGCCCGCGCGCTCCACGGTGACGGTGGCCGGGCCGACGGTGGCGCGGATGTCCTTCTGGAGCGCCGACCAGTCGTCGACCTTCCTGCCGTTGAACGCGACGATCTTGTCCCCCTGCAACAGGCCCGCGGCCTTGGCGGGGGCCACCGGGTCGCCGGCGGCGCACTTGTCGCGCTTCTCGCTCTGCTGGAGGACGCAGTCGGACACGCTGCTGACCACGGTGGTCTGGGTGTTCACGCCGAAGGTCATCAGGGTGGCCAGGAAGATCGCCACGGCCAGGACCAGGTTCATGAACGGCCCGGCGAACATCACGATCACGCGCTTCCACGGCTTGCGCGTGTAGAAGAGCCGCGTCTCGTCGCCGGGCTGGAGCTCCTCGTACGCGGCGGAGCGCGCGTCCTCGATCATCGAGCGGAACGGCGACGTCGAGCGGGCGGTGACCTTGCCGTCCTCGCCGGGCGGGAACATCCCGATCATGCGGATGTAGCCGCCCATCGGGATGGCCTTGATCCCGTACTCCGTGTCGCCCTTCTTCCGCGACCAGATGGTCCTGCCGAAGCCGACCATGTACTGGGGCACGCGGATGCCGAACATCTTGGCCGTGGAGAGGTGTCCGAGCTCGTGCCAGGCGATGGAGACCAGCAGGCCGACCACGAAGACGACCACACCGATCAAGGTCAGCAGTATCATCATGCGCTCGCCTCCACGGCGGCGCGTGCCGCCAGCTCCCGTGCCCGGGCCCTGGCCCAGGTCTCCGCTTCAAGGACGTCCCGGACGGTCAGGGAAGTTCCCGCCTCCGGCGTTCCGTGCTCATCGACCACAGCGGAGACCGTATCCATGATTGCTGTGAACGGCAGCCGACCGGCCAGGAAGGCGTCCACGCACTCCTCGTTCGCCGCATTGAACACGGCCGGGGCGGTGCCGCCCAGGGCGCCCACGTGGCGGGCCAGTCCCACCGAGGGGAAGGCCTCGGTGTCCAGGGGGAAGAACTCCCAGCTCGACGCCTTGGTCCAGTCGAACGCCGGGGCCGCGTCGGGGATCCGCTCGGGCCAGCCGAGGCCGATCGCGATCGGGCCGCGCATGTCCGGCGGGGTGGCCTGCGCCAGGGTGGAGCCGTCCGTGAACTCGACCATCGAGTGGACGTAGGACTGCGGGTGGACGACGACCTCGATGCGGTCGAAGGGGATGTCGTAGAGCAGGTGCGCCTCGATGACCTCCAGCCCCTTGTTGACCAGCGTCGCCGAGTTGACGGTGATGACCGGGCCCATGGCCCAGGTGGGGTGCGCCAGCGCGTCCTGGACGGTGACGTCGGCCAGCTCGGCACGGGTACGGCCGCGGAAGGGACCGCCGGAGGCCGTGACCACGAGCTTGCGCACGTCGGCCCGGGTGCCGGCGGCGAGCGCCTGGAACAGCGCGGCGTGCTCGGAGTCCACCGGGATGATCTGGCCGGGCTTCGCCAGCGCCTTGACCAGCGGACCGCCGACGATCAGCGACTCCTTGTTGGCCAGGGCCAGGGTCCGGCCCGCCCGCAGGGCGGCGAGGGTGGGCGCGAGGCCGATGGAGCCGGTGATGCCGTTGAGCACGGTGTGGCACGCGGAGGCGGCCAGTTCGCTCGCCGCGTCGGGGCCGGCCAGGATCTCCGGCAGCGGCTCGGCGCCGCCGTACTGGGCGCTCAGCGCCTCTTTCAGGGCCGGTACGGCATCCTCGTCGGCCACGGCGACCGCGGCGACCCGCAGCCGTCGAGCCTGCTCGGCCAGCAGCGCGACGCGCCCGCCGGCGGCGGACAGCGCGGTCACCCGGAAGCGGTCCGGGTTGCGCAGGGCGAGGTCGATGGCCTGGGTCCCGATGGACCCGGTCGACCCGAGGATGACGATGTCCCGGCGGCCGACCGCGGGGTCGAAGACGAGGTGCGGATCGGCGAGGGGGGCTGGGCTGTCGCTCATGCCCCCATTGTTGCCGCAACTCAGGTGCGGTTGGACACGGAGTCCCCTTGAATCACACCGGCCAACAGCTCCGGCAGCGTCCCGGCGAAGTCGGGGAGCGCGCGGGCGGCCCGCCACCAGGCGTCCGCGTCCGCGCCGAGGGCCTCGGCGAACAGCCGATCCGCCTCCGCGCGGGCCGAGTGGACGGCCTCGGGGCGGTCGTGGCGGTCGGGGTGGTCGATGTCGCCGAGCCAGTGGTCCTCGTCCAGGGCCCAGCAGGCGGGCACCTTGTGGCGGATCACGTCGGCCCCGGTGAGCAGGCCCCGGTCCAGGCAGTCGCGGACCCACCGGATGTCCTCGCTGACCCGCTCCATCGGCACGGCCAAGCTGACCAGGGCCAGTTCGCGTTCCACCCCGCCAACCGGTTCGGGGCCGGTGTGGACGCCGGCGGGCGGGGTCTCCCGCGCGGCCACCACCTCGACCAGTTCGGGCAGCGTGCCGTCGAAGCCGACGGCCCGCCGGCTCAGGATCGGCCACCAGCGCGGGTCGTCGCCCAGGGTGGGGCGCAACACCCGCCGCACGGCGGAGTGGACCTCGGCCTGTTCGGGCACGTTCCAGCGCAGCCCGCCCGGACTGGCGGGCAGGTTCGCCAGGAGCAGGGTCCGTCCGGCGGGAGTCACGCGGGAGACGAGCTCGTCGCAGGTCAGCAGTCCCATCCGGACGGCCCGTACGGCGGGTCGGTACCAGCGGCGCCCGTACGTCTGCCCCGGCGCGCCGCCGAGCAGCGCGACGGACACGTCCAGGGGCAGGTCGCCGACCAGCAGCAGCGCCTCGATCGCGCCGGGCGGCAACGGGTCGCGGGCGTGCAGGGCGCGCAGCGGTTCGGGGTCGAGGGTGTGCGGCAGCCGCAGCAGGGTGAGCGGGAGCCGGGGGCGGGCGCCGTGCGCGCGCAGCAGCCCGACCAGTTCGTCGGTGTCCAGCGGGCCGGGGCCGATGCCGAGGGCCGCGCGCAGTTCCGGGCCGGGCGCGGGGCGGGCCGCGTACCGCGCGGGTCCGGGCAGGCCCGGCAGCGGGCGTCCGAACACGCGCGGGTTGCGGGCGACGGTCCGCCGGTCCTCGTCGGTGCCGTGCCGCAGCACGAGCGTGACGAGGGAGGCGGGCAGGTACTCGTCGCGGAGCAGGTACTTGCGGGTGGTGTCGTCCAGCCGGCCCGTCAGGTCGGCGGTGACGGGGTCCGGTGCGTGGCGCAGCAGGTGCGCCACGCACCAGGCCAGCCGTCGGCTGTGACGGTCGTCCTCGGCCATCGCCATCGTTCCCGTCCGCCTCGTGCTCGTGCCGGTGCTCGTACGCGTCCCGTGCGTGCGGGTCGTTCGCGCGGATCGCTCCTCACGTCGGGCCCGCGTTGATCCTCGCAGGTCAGCGCAGCGGGCGGTGGACGTTTTCGCGGGTGGACGGGCCGGGCGTGGCGTCGGCGATCCACGGGCCGTCGCCCGAGGGGTCGAGGATGCCCTCCTCCAGCCAGGTGTAGGTGCCGGACAGCACCCCGGCGACGACCTTGCCGTCCAGGTCGTCGGTGTTGGACCAGAGCCGGCCGAAGAGTTCCTCGACGCGGATCCGGGACTGCCGGCAGAAGGCGTCGGCGAGTTGGTAGGCCTCGCGGCCGTGCTCGCCGCCGGCGCGCAGGTGCTCGGCGCGCACACAGGCCGCGCTCATCGCGAAGAGTTCGGCCCCGATGTCCACGATCCGCCCGAGGAAGCCCTGCTTCGTCTCCATCCGCCCCTGCCAACGGGACATGGCGTAGAACGTCGATCGGGCGAGTTTGCGGGAGGTCCGCTCGACGTAGCGCAGGTGGGTGGCGAGGTCGGGGTGGCCGTCGGGGTGGAACTCCCGGTAGGTGCCCGGCACCTGGCCGGCCCCGGTGGCCAGTCTGGGCAGCCAGCGGGCGTAGAACCCGGCGGCCCTGGCGCCGGCCTTGGCCTTGTCGCCGAGGGCCTTCTCGGGGTCGATGAGGTCGCCGGCCACCGACAGGTGGGCGTCCACCGCCTCCCGCGCGATGAGCAGGTGCATGATCTCGGTCGAGCCCTCGAAGATCCGGTTGATGCGCAGGTCGCGGAGCATCTGTTCGGCGGGGACGGCCCGCTCGCCGCGGGCGGCCAGCGACTCGGCGGTCTCGAAGCCGCGTCCGCCGCGGATCTGGACCAGTTCGTCGGCCATCAGGCAGGCCATCTCGGAGCCGTAGAGCTTCGCGAGGGCGGCCTCGATGCGGATGTCGTTGCGGTCCTCGTCGGCCATCTGGGAGGCGAGGTCGACCACGGCCTCCAGTGCGAAGGTGGTGGCGGCGATGAAGGCGATCTTGGCGCCGACCGCCTCGTGCCGGGCCACCGGTCGGCCCCACTGCTCGCGCACGCCCGACCACTCCCGGGCGATCTTCAGACACCACTTGCCGGCGCCGACGCACATGGCGGGCAGCGAGAGGCGTCCGGTGTTCAGGGTGGTGAGCGCGATCTTCAGACCGGCGCCCTCGGCGCCGATCCGCTGGGCCGCGGGGACCCGCACCTGGTGGAAGCGGGTGACGCCGTTCTCCAGACCGCGCAGGCCCATGAAGGCGTTGCGGTGCTCGACGGTGATGCCGGGCGAGTCCGCCTCGACGACGAAGGCGGTGATCCCGCCCCGGTGGTTCTCGCTCTTCGGCACCCGGGCCATGACGACGAGCAGGTCGGCGACCACCCCGTTGGTGGTCCAGAGCTTCACCCCGTCGAGGAGGTACGCGTCGCCGCTCTCGTCCGGTACCGCCGTGGTCGCCAGTCGCGCCGGGTCGGAGCCCACGTCGGGCTCGGTGAGCAGGAAGGCGCTGATGGCGGTGGTGGCGCAGCGGGGCAGGTAGGTGTCCTTCTGCTCCTGGGTGCCGAACATCTTGAGCGGCTGGGGGACGCCGATCGACTGGTGGGCGGAGAGCAGGGCCCCGATGGCGGGGCTGACCGAACCGACGAGGGCGAGTGCCTTGTTGTAGTACACCTGGGTGAGACCGAGGCCCCCGTACTTGGGGTCGATCTTCATGCCGAGTGCGCCGAGGTCCTTCAGTCCGCGCACGGTCTCGTCGGGGATCCTCGCCTCGCGTTCGATGCGGGCGCCGTCGATCCCGGTCTCGCAGAACTGCCGCAGCCGGGCCAGGAAGGCCTCACCGCGCCGGACGTCCTCGTCGGCGGGCAGCGGATGGGGGTGGATCAGGTCGAGCCGGAACCGCCCGAGGAAGAGTTCCTTCGCGAAGCTGGGCTTGCGCCAGTCCTGTTCCCGGGCCGCTTCCGCGACCTGCCGTGCCTCGCGCTCGGTCACCTTGGGCTGGGTGCCGCTGGGCTGTGTTGCGGACATGAGAGGGGACTCACCTCGCCGCCGAAGTCGGTTGACTTTCCGGATACCGGTCGGTGCTACCTGGTGAGTCGTACCCGTTTCGTGCGCCCTGAAAAGGGGCGTCCGGCCGGGTGGGCGAAAAGGAGACGGCCGGAGCCCCCGCACAGTGGGCTCCGGCCGTCGGCTCGTGACCGTACGAGTCCGGTCAGATGTCCAGGCCGGTGAGGACCAGGACCCGCTCGTACGTGTAGTCGTCCATGGCGTAGCGGACGCCCTCGCGACCGACACCGGACTGCTTGACGCCGCCGTACGGCATCTGGTCGGCGCGGTAGGACGGCGCGTCGCCGACGATCACACCGCCGACCTCCAGCTCGCGGTGCGCGCGGAAGGCGACCTGGATGTCACGGGTGAAGACGCCGGTCTGCAGACCGAACTTCGAGTCGTTGACGGCGGCGAAGGCCTCGTCGACGCCGTCGACCTTCTGCAGCGTGAGGACCGGCCCGAAGACCTCCTCGACGGCGAGCGTGACACCGGCCGGCAGGTCCGCGACGACGGTGGGCTCGTACGAGGCGCCCTCGCGCTTGCCACCGGTGAGCAGCTTGGCGCCGGCGGAGACGGCCTCGTCCACCCAGGACTCGACGCGCTTGGCGGCGTCCTCGGAGACGAGGGGGCCGACGTCGGTGGCGGAGTCGGACGGGTCACCGGTGACCTGGGCGCGGACCTTGGCGACGACCTTCTCGACGAGGCGGTCGTACACGGAGGCGTCGGCGATCACGCGCTGCACCGAGATGCAGGACTGGCCGGCCTGGTAGTTCGAGAAGGTCGCGATGCGGGTCGCGGCCCAGTCGATGTCGGCCTCGGAGGACCAGTCGGCGAGGACGACGGCCGCGGCGTTGCCGCCGAGCTCCAGGGTGCAGTGCTTGTGGGGCACCGACTGCTGGATGGCGTAGCCGACCGTGTCGGAGCCGGTGAAGGAGATGACCGGCAGGCGCTCGTCCTTGACCAGGGCGGGCATCTTGTCGTTCGCCACGGGCAGGACGGACCAGGAGCCGACCGGCAGGTCCGTCTCGGCGAGCAGCTCGCCGAGGATCAGGCCGGAGAGCGGGGTGGCCGGGGCCGGCTTCAGGATGATCGGCGCGCCGACGGCGATGGCGGGGGCCACCTTGTGGGCGCACAGGTTCAGCGGGAAGTTGAACGGCGCGATGCCGAGCACGGGACCCTTGACGAAGCGGCGGGTCAGCGCGAGCCGGCCGACGCCACCGGCGTCGGTGTCGAGGCGCTGGGCCTCTCCGCCGTTGAAGCGGCGGGCCTCTTCGGCGGCGAAACGGAACACGGACACCGCACGGCCGACCTCACCGCGGGCCCACTTGATGGGCTTGCCGTTCTCGGCGGAGATCAGCTGGGCGATCTCCTCGGTGCGCTCGGCGAGCCGCTTGGACACGTGGTCCAGGGCGGCGGCCCGTACGTGGGCGGGGGTCGCGGAGAACTCCGCCGTCACGGCGTGCGCCGCGGCCACGGCCTCTTCGACCTGCGCGTCGGTCGGCACGCTGACGGAGCCGACCAGGCGACCGTCCCACGGGGAGTGGACGTCGAAGCTGTCCTCGCCGGTGGCCAGGCGGCCGGCGAGCCAGAAGGCGTGGGTGGAAGTCATGCGAATCCCGGCCCTTCGGAGTTGTGCGGTGGGGTCCTTGTCCCCACCACCGTAGGACTCCGCGGAGGATTCGTTGTTTATCCGGCATGGAGTACACGCGACCCGGCCCGCGCCGCTTTGTCAGTGTCGGGGCCGCTCCGTGCGGGGCGGGCGCCACTGTGACGAGAGGGCCTAGGAGACGGTCGAGGCGGCCTTGAGGGCGAGCCAGAGTTCCATCCGGACGTCCGGGTCGTCCAGCGAGCGGCCCAGGATCTCCTCCACGCGCTTCATCCGGTACCGCAGCGTGTGCCGGTGCACGCCCAGGTCCACCGCCGCCGCGTCCCACTGGCCGTGCCGGGAGAGCCAGGCCTGCAACGAGGCCACCAGGTCGCCGCGCCCCTTCTCGTCGTGTTCCCGCAGGGCCCGCAGCGTGCCGTCCGCGAAGGCCCGTACCGCGTCGTCGGCCAGCAGCGGCAGGACCGACCCCGCCGCCAGGTCCTCGTGCTCCACCATCGCCCGGCCGCGCCGCCGGGCCACGGCGAGTGCCTGGTCCGCCTGCTTGAAGGCCGCCGCCACGCCGGCGGGCCCGGCCGCGCCCGACAGCCCGATCACCAGTTCGTCGGGCTCCGGCCCGGTCGTGTCCCGGCCGCGCCGCGCCTCCAGCAGTTCCGCGTGCTCCGCGCAGGCCCGTGCCGCGGAACCCGCCTCGGCCGCCAGGACCACCAGCCGCCCGTCCTCGGGCACGACCAGCAGCGCCTCGCCGGTACGGGCGGCCGCCGACTCCACCGCGTCGGCCAACTGGGCGAGACCCTCCGGTTGGGCCGTCCCCGTCAGGGCCGGCTCGGCGACGACGATCCGGAACGGGGACTCCAGGAGCGCCCCGTACAGGTCCCCGGCGACGGCCAGCGCGTGCTCCGCCTCGCCGACCATCAGCATCCGCAGCACGGCGGCCCCCAGCCGGGACTCCGCGTCGTGCAGGGACCGGGACCGCTCGGTGGTGAGCGTCAACAGGGCCACCGCCGAGTGCACGGCGTACCGCTCCGCCGTGCCCAGCGGGGCGCCGGTGCCCACCGCGAGCGCGCCCCGCGCCCGTCGCCCCGTGCCCAGCGACTGGAGTTCGACGCGGTCGTCGGAGCCGCCCACGACCGCGCTCGCGGGCGCCGGCCGTTCCCGCAGCCGTTCCACGTCCGGGGTCAGTCGGGCCGCCCGGCGGGCCGCCCAGTCGGGAGCCGCCGCGACCACCGCGCCCGAGGTGTCGTACAGCGCGGCCCAGCCGTGGACGTGCGCCGCCAGCTTCGTCAGGAGTTCGGTGGGGCCGTCGGCCGACAGGGCGGCGCGGGTCAGTTCCCGCTGCGCCTCGAAACCGGCCGTCACGGCCCGGTACTGGTCGGCCGCGAGGGCCGCGGAGACCGCCTTGCTGATGGCGAGGAACGGGGTGCGGCGCGGCACCTCCAGCAGGGGCAGGTCCTCCGCCGCGGCCGCCTCGACCAGTGCCTGGGGGATCGCCTCGTAGTTGACGCCGATCGCGAAGCCGATGCCGACGACCCCGGACGCCGCGAGCCGGCGTACGTACCGCCGCATCTCCTCGGGATCCTCGGCGTCCAGTTTCATCGCGGTGATCAGCAGCAGTTCGCCGCCCTCCATGTAGGGGACGGGGTCGGCGAGCTCGCTGACGTGGGCCCAGCGCACGGGCGTGTCGAGGCGGCCCTCCCCCGCCCGGACGCTGAGTTTGAGCGCCGAGTGCTGGACGAGCGAGGCGAGGGTGAGCGGCATCGGGTACCAGCGGCCTTAGACGGAGGAGTGGGACGGCGAGGAGGCAGGAACACGGAGCGGGGGATGTGGCGCCGTGCCGAGCGGGGAGCATGTCACCGAGTGGAGCGAGGGGTATTTCGCCGTGCCGTATGAACGACTCCCCTCGATTCTGCCACCTCGTACGGGTCCGCTCAGCTCGATCCCGTCAGCCTGACCAGCAGGGGCGCGGCCCGCTCCCCCCGGACCGAGGTCAGCGAGAGCACCGCGTGGTCCGGCGGCACCGCGTGGGCCAGGTCGGACGCCGACCAGCGCTCGCGCTCCACCTGCCGCACGGTCACCGCGTCCGTGGTCACGGCCTTGCCCGTGACGAGCTTCCGGAACGCGTGGATGGCCCGGGTCAGCGGCTGGTCCGCGAACACCGTCCGGTGGGTGACGTCCCGCGTCTCCACCCACTCCGTGCCCCAGGCCTCGGCGAACCGCTTCCCGTCCCAGGTGGTGACCCCGGAGAAGGCCATCCGACAGCCCACCGCGCCCAGCAGCGGGGTCCGCAACCCGTCCGGGACGTCGTCGAGGGTGCGCAACGTCAACAGCACCCCCGCGTTCGCCGACCTCAGCCGTTGCACGCCGCGCACGGTCTCCGGGGTCAGGGTGTGCGAGGCGTCGTCGAAGGCCAGGAACGCGAAGAGCGAGCGGTCCGCACGCGCCCCGACGGAGGCGTTGAACTGGGCGAGCAGCAGCCGGGCCAGCATCCGCGACGCGCCGGCGTGCCCCCGCTCGGGCAGGTCCACCCGGACCCGGATCGGGTGCTCCAGCGCCCGCACGGAGAACGGCCGGCTCTGCCCGGAGGTGTCGAAGAACCCGTGGAAGGCGGGCCGGTCCAGCAGGGCCAGCCGGTCGGCGAGCGCCGGAGCGGGATCGCCCGGAGCGCCGCGCTGCCGGCTGCGGGCGTCGAGCTCGCGCAGCATCGCGGGCTGCCCGGCGGCCTCCAGCTCCCGGCGCAGCGCGTCCGGGGCGTCGCCGACCGGGTCGAGGAGGTCGCGCAGCTCCGGCACGGAGGGGAAGCGCCCGCGAGCCGCGTGGAACGGCCCCAGCACCTGGGCGAGGGCCGTCGCGGCGCGGCGCACGTCCGCCCCGGGCACGTCCCCGACGAAGGCCTCGGCGAGCAGGCCGGCGGCCTCGTCGGGATCGCCGGCGCCGCCGTACAGGTCGAGGTCGTGAACGGACTCCGGATCACCGATCCGGACCACGATGTCGTAGGCCGAGTCCGGACCGAGCCGGGCCCCCGCCGAACCCACCGCGATGACGGCCGCCTGCCCGGCCAGCGCCTGGAGCGCCAGCGCCTCCACGACCGGGCGGACCAGATGACGGGTCTTGCCGGAGCCGGAGGGCCCGACGGCCACCAGCGAGGTGCCGAGCACCTCGGGATCGAGGGCGAACGCGGTCCCGCGCCGGGCCCAGGGGTTGCGCTCCCCGTCCTCCACCGTGCCGAGCAGCACCTGCCGGGTCAGCAGATCGTGCCGCGCGGCCCGCCCGGGCAGGTCCCGCGCCCCGGAGGGATGCACACAGGCCCCGGCGCCGTTGTCCCGAACGGCGTCGGCGAAGGCGCGCGCCCGCGACGGGTCGACGCGCACGGACTCCCAGGCGCGGCGGATCCGGGCGTAGTCCACGTCGTTCATCCGCCCGGCCCCGATCTCCCCACCCAACCGATCGGCCACCTCCCCGAGCCCGGCCCCGCGGATCTCGTTGAAGGCGACGGGGTCGTCGGGGGACACCACCGTCGGAAGCTCTTGCCCCGCGTCTGATCGGTCGACTGTCGTCGGCCTACGGGCCAGGCGCACGAAGAACACGATCACCGGCACACAGACGACCACGTAGACAAGGTAGGAGGCGACGGTTTTCATGTCCGGACTCATGCTGCCCGGGATCAAGTGGCCGAACAGGTCCAAGACCGTCAGTGTGTTGGTCCAGATCAGCGCGATCACGAACAACGCCCCGAGGCCTGCCCCCAGCATCCGGGCCGGGAAGCCCCGCGCTGCTACGAGCCGGTCGAAGGCCGGCCCCCAGGATCCCAGCCGACTGAACCACACGACGAGGGCGACGGTCAGCAGCAGCATGTACGCCTGCAGGGCGGCCTCGCCCCGGCCGTCGACTGGGTTGCCGCCCAGCTCCCACCAGTCGCGAGGCGTGAAGAGCTTCACCGGCACCGTGACATAGGGGATGTACCCGTTGCTCACAAGGGACCAGAGCAGCACACAGGCGAGGAAGGAGATGACGGCGCCGCTCAGCAGCGACCGGTCCGAGGCGGGTTCGGCCTCCGCCCCTTCCCGCGGCCGGAATCCGAAGCGCCAGACGCCCGGATCGGCCTTCGGGCGCGGGGTGCGCGCCCAATCGGCCAGCGGGGCTCCGGCCGCGCCCTGTCCGGCGCCCGCCCCCGCCCCCGGCGCGTGGGTCGGCTTCGCGGGAACCGCCGGCGGGCCCGCCGGTCTCGGCACGTGGTCCGCGCGGACGGACTGTCCCTCGTACGCACCGTCGGTGTTCATGAACCCCTTGCCCCCTGCCCGTTCACTGCGCTGCGCTGCGCGCTCAATCTAGTGGCCGCGGGCGCCCCGGGACCCGTACCCCGCCATGATCCACACGACACGCGCCGCGGCCCTCCTATGGCCGTCCCGGACAAGGACACGCGCGCATCACTCCCTAACGGAGCATGCAGGACCACCGTCCCCGGGCCTAGCCTGCGGACAAAGACACAAGTGCGTCCGAAAACACCCCCAGGAGCCCTCTATGACCGCTGTCCCGCAGGAGCGCCGCATCGTCACCGCGATCCCCGGCCCCAAGTCGCAGGAGCTGCAGGCCCGCCGCCTCGCGACGGTGGCCGGTGGCGTGGGCTCCGTGCTCCCCGTCTTCACGGCCCGCGCGGGCGGCGGCATCATCGAGGACATCGACGGCAACCGGATGATCGACTTCGGTTCCGGCATCGCCGTGACCTCGGTGGGCGCCTCCGCCGAGGCGGTCGTGCGCCGCGCCTCCGCGCAGCTCGCCGACTTCACCCACACCTGTTTCATGGTCACGCCGTACGAGGGTTACGTCGAGGTCTGCGAGGCCCTGGCCGAGCTGACCCCGGGCGACCACGCCAAGAAGTCCGCGCTGTTCAACTCCGGTGCCGAGGCCGTCGAGAACGCGGTCAAGATCGCCCGTTCGTACACCAAGCGTCAGGCCGTCGTCGTCTTCGACCACGGCTACCACGGCCGTACGAACCTGACGATGGCGCTGACCTCGAAGAACATGCCGTACAAGCAGGGCTTCGGTCCGTTCGCCCCCGAGGTCTACCGCGTCCCGGTCGCCTACGGCTACCGCTGGCCCACCGGTGCCGAGAACTGTGGCCCCGAGGCCGCCGCGCAGGCGATCGACCAGATCAGCAAGCAGATCGGCGCCGACAACGTCGCCGCGATCATCATCGAGCCGGTCCTCGGCGAGGGCGGCTTCATCGAGCCGGCCAAGGGCTTCCTCCCGGCGCTGGTGAAGTTCGCCAACGACAACGGCATCGTGTTCGTCGCGGACGAGATCCAGTCGGGCTTCTGCCGTACCGGCCAGTGGTTCGCGTGTGAGGACGAGGGCATCGTCCCGGACCTGATCACCACCGCCAAGGGCATCGCGGGCGGTCTGCCGCTCGCCGCCGTGACGGGCCGCGCCGAGATGATGGACTCCGTGCACGGCGGTGGCCTGGGTGGCACCTACGGCGGCAACCCGGTGGCGTGCGCCGGTGCGCTCGGTTCGATCGAGACCATGAAGGAACTCGACCTCAACGCCGCGGCGAAGAAGATCGAGTCCGTCATGAAGACCCGCCTGACGGCCATGCAGGAGAAGTACGACATCATCGGCGACATCCGCGGCCGCGGCGCCATGATCGCGATCGAGCTCGTCAAGGACCCGGTCTCCAAGACCCCGTTCCCGGAGGCGGCCGGCGCGCTCGCCAAGGCCTGCCACGCGGAGGGCGTGCTCGTCCTCACCTGTGGCACCTACGGCAACGTGCTTCGTTTCCTCCCCCCGATTGTCATCGGTGAGGACCTGCTGAACGAGGGCCTGGACGTCATCGAGGCCGCATTCGCGGGCATCTGAGCGATTACCCGAACACAGTGACCCACCCCTACCGGCGGTAACGGTCGGACACTGTGAAGAACGTGTGGGGGGCCGATGGCGGGAGCGCGATCCCGCTGCCGGCCCCCTTCGGGTTGGCGTACGGTTTCTGCAGATGAGTGAGACACCCCGCTCACGGGAAACCGAGGGCGACACCAGTACCGGGCTTCCCCAGCGCCGTATTGGGCATGCGTTCGCGCACACTCCTCACCGATCGGACGGCCGTTCGCCCCAAACCCCCCGGGGCGCCCGGCAACCCGATCCGGGCGGCCGTCCCGGAACCATCCCCCCTGTTCCGGGACGGCCGGCCACTTCCCTCGCGCCCCTCGGCGCCCTCTTCGCCCTCTGCGCGGTGCTCTTCGCGCTCGTCACCTGGCAGGTCCTCGCGTCCGGGCCGCTCCTGGTGCCCGATGAGGAGTTCAGCCGCGCCGTGGTCGGCACGGTCCCCGACGCGGCCACCGAGCGCCTCTCGGACCTCGGCAACGTCCCGGTCGCCCTGCCCGTGCTGGTCCTGGCGATGGCGTACGCCGCCCGGCGCGGCCGTCGCCGTGCCGCGCTGGCGGCGGGGCTGGCCATGATCGCGGTGCCCGCGCTGGTGGTGCCCCTCAAGGAGTGGACCGCCCGCCCCGGCCCCCTGGAGCCCTGGGCCGCCGGCTACTTCCCCTCCGGCCACACGGCCACCTCCCTGGTGGCGTACGTGGGCGCGGCCCTGCTGATCGCCCCGTACACGCGGCGGCCCTGGCCGGTGCCCCTCGCGCTGGCCCTGGCCGCGCTGACGGCGGTGGGCCTGATCCTGCGCGGCTTCCACTGGCCGCTGGACGTGGTGGCCAGCGTCTTGATGTGCACGCCCCTGTTGCTCGTCGTCCGCCGGGCCGCAGGGCCCGGCGGACGACGCAAGGGTGATCGGGAGACCGATCGGGAGATCGGTGGAGAGACCGGTGGAGAGACCTATGGGGAAGACGGCCGGGTGGCCTGAGCCCGGGCCGTGGGGGCCGGACTCCCGCCGACCCCCGCCACCCCGCGGATCCGTCCGTCCGTCAGCCGCCGAAGTACCCGTCGAAGTTCCGGGAGAACTCCCAGCCCCCGAAGCGGTCCCAGTTGATCGACCAGGTCATCAGGCCGCGCAGGTTCGGCCAGGTGCCGTGGGTCTGGTAGGTCCCGCAGTCGGTCTTCTTCGTCAGGCAGTTCAGCGCCTTGGTCACCTCCGCGGGAGAGGTGTGGCCGTTGCCCGCGTTGGTCGTGGCCGGCAGGCCGATGGCGACCTGGTCCGGGCGCAGGGCCTGGAAGACCCGGGCGGTGTTCCCGGCGACCGGGAAGCCGGTGAGCAGCATGTCGGTCATGGCGATGTGGAAGTCGGCGCCGCCCATGGAGTGGTACTGGTTGTCGAGGCCCATGATCGAGCCGGAGTTGTAGTCCTGGACGTGCAGCAGGGTGAGGTCGTCGCGCAGGGCGTGGATCACCGGGAGGTAGGCGCCGGCGCGCGGGTCCTGGCCGCCCCACGGGCCCGAGCCGTAGTACTGGTAGCCGAGTTGGACGAAGAAGGTCTCGGGGGCCATGGTCAGGACGAAGTCCGGCCCTCCTCCGCCGCCACCCGCGCGGCGGCCTCGTGCATCGCGAGTTCCAGCACCGCCGGGTCGGTGAGCGTCCCGCGGCCGTCGGGGAGCACCACCCAGCGGACCCCGGCGGTCGCCCGCCCCGGGTACGGGACGACGATCCAGGTGCCGTGCCCGGCCCCCCGCACGCCCGTGCCGAGCCAGCGGGAGGCGGTGCCGGCGGGCACGAAGAAGCCCAGCCTGGACTCGCCGAGGTCGGCGAGCACCGGGCCGGGCCGGTCGATGAGCAGGGTCAGTACGTCGAGGGTGGCCTGCCCCAGCGCGGTCGGCAGGATCAGCACGTCCCAGCGCCGGCCGGCGGGCAGGAGCGCGACCCCGAAGGGGTTGCGTTCCCATTCCCACCGGCAGGCATCGGGATCCGGCGCCACCGACACCAGCCACTCGACTGCCGTTTTGTCCTCGGGGATCGTCATCGCCCGGTCTCCGCTCTCTGTCGCTCGGTGAAGGGTTCTCACCGGGAGAGAGCGGGGTGGGACGCGGCTATGACGCGGGTTTCGTTACCCCGTGGCAGTGAAGCGGGTCACATGTCGATCGACGCGTGCGCCGGGCGTGCGGACCTCGATCAACCGACAACCCGATCAGCGGGTCGACGGCCCGGGGCCGCCGGCGGTTCAGCTGTCGAAGCCCAGGCCGAGGCGGTCCAGTGCCTTGAGCCACAGGTTCCGCCGTCCGCCGCGGGCGTCCGCTCGGGCCAGCGACCACTTCGTCAGCGTGATTCCGGTCCAGGCGAACGGCTCCGGCGGGAACGGCAGCGGCTTCGACTTCACCATCTCCAGCTCGGTGCGCTCCGTGGTGGCGCCGTCGAGCAGGTCCAGCATCACGTCGGCGCCGAAGCGGGTGGCCCCCACCCCGAGTCCGGTGAAGCCGGCCGCGTAGGCGACCTTGCCGGAGTGCGCGGTGCCGAAGAAGGCGGAGAAGCGCGAGCAGGTGTCGATCGCCCCGCCCCAGGCGTGGCTGAACTTCACGCCCTCCAGCTGCGGGAACGCCGTGAAGAAGTGCTGCGCGAGCTTCAGATAGGTCTCGGGACGGTCGTCGTACTCGGAGTCGAGCCGTCCGCGGTAGGGGTAGATGGCGTCGTAGCCGCCCCACAGGATGCGGTTCTCCGGGGTGATGCGGAAGTAGTGAAACTGGTTGGCGCTGTCGCCCAGGCCCTGCCGGTTCGTCCAGCCGATGGCCTTCAGCTGGTCGGCCGTGAGCGGCTCGGTCATCAGCGCGTAGTCGTACACCGGGACCGTGAGGGGTCGGATCCGCTTGACCAGCGAGGGGAAGATGTTGGTGCCCAGGGCCACCCGGCGGGCGAAGACCCGGCCGTAGGGGGTGCGGACGGCCATCCCGGCGCCCGAGGGTGCCAGGGAGAGGCCGCGGGTGTTCTCGTAGATCCGTACGCCCAGGTCCGTGCAGGCCTTCTTCAGGCCCCACGCGAGCTTGGCGGGGTTGAGCATCGCCACCCCGTCGGTGTCCCACAGACCCGCGAGGAAGGTCGGCGAGTCCACCTCGGCGCGCACCTCGTCGCGGTCGAGCCAGCGCGCCCCGCCCGCCAGGCCCAGCTTCTGTGCCTCCTCGTGGAGTTCGCGCAGTTCCTCGACCTGGTGGGGCTCGGTGGCGACGTCGATCTCGCCGGTCCGCTCGAAGTCGCAGTCGATGCCGTACCGGGCGACCGCCGCCTCGATCTCGTCGAGGTTGCGGGCGCCCATCTCCTCCAGCTTGGCGAGTTCGCCGGGCCAGCGGGCCATGCCGTTGGCGAGGCCGTGGGTGAGGGAGGCGGCGCAGAAGCCGCCGTTGCGGCCGGAGGCGGCCCAGCCCGCCTCCTTGGACTCGATCAGGACGACGTCCCGCGTGGGGTCGCGCTCCTTGGCGATCAGCGCGGTCCACAGGCCGCTGTACCCGCCGCCGATGACCAGCAGGTCGCAGGCCTCGTCGGAGGTCAGCGCCGGCAGCGCGGCCGGCTTGCCGGGGTCGTCCAGCCAGTACGAGACCGGCAGTGCTTCGGAAAGTGATTGAGCAACGCTTCGCATGGCGACTGGGGCCATGGCTTCCAACTCCCTACAGAGTTACTTGGGCTGTGCCTTCTTGCGGCGGTTCCCGACCATCTGGCCGGTGAGCACCACCAGCACCGCGATGACGAACATCGCCGTGCCGATGACGTTGATCTGCACGGGCGTACCGCGTTGGGCCGATCCCCACACGAACATGGGGAAGGTGACGGTGTTGCCCGAGTTGAAGTTGGTGATGATGAAGTCGTCGAACGAGAGCGCGAAGGACAGCAGCGCGCCCGCGGCGATCCCGGGGGCCGCGATGGGCAGGGTGACCCGCAGGAAGGTCTGCACCGGGCCCGCGTAGAGGTCGCGGGCGGCCTCCTCCAGTCGCGGGTCCATCGACAGGACGCGCGCCTTGACGGCGGCGACGACGAAGCTGAGGCAGAACATGATGTGGGCGATGAGGATCGTCCAGAAGCCCAGCTGGATGCCCATGTTGAGGAAGAGGGCGAGCAGCGAGGCCGCCATCACGATCTCGGGCATGGCCATGGGCAGGAAGATCAGCGAGTTGACGGCGCCGCGCCCCCGGAAGCGGTAGCGGACCATCGCGAAGGCGATGGCCGTGCCGAGGCAGGTCGCGGCGAGGGTGGACCAGAGCGCGATCTGGAGCGACAGCGAGAGCGAGCCGCACAGGTCGGCGACGCCACAGGGGTCCTTCCAGGCGTCGAGGGAGAACTCCTGCCAGGCGTAGTTGAACCGGCCGGCCGGGTTGTTGAAGGAGAAGACGGTGACGACGATGTTCGGCAGGATCAGGTAGGCGAGCGTGCCGAGGCCCGCGATCACGACGAGGTTGCGGCGGAGCCACGTGGTGGTGCGCATCAGACCAGGTCCTCCGTCCCCGCTCGGCGGATGTAGATGGTGACCATGATCAGCACGATGGCCATGAGGATGAAGGACAGCGCGGCCGCCGTCGGGTAATCGAGGATCCGCAGGTACTGCGACTGGATGACGTTGCCGATCATCCGGGTGTCCGTGGAGCCGAGCAGTTCCGCGTTGACGTAGTCGCCGCTCGCGGGGATGAAGGTGAGCAGGGTTCCGGAGACCACGCCCGGCATGGAGAGCGGGAAGGTCACCTTGCGGAAGACCGTGGCGGGGCGGGCGTAGAGGTCTCCGGCGGCCTCGTGGAGGCGGGTGTCGATCCGCTCCAGGGAGGTGTAGAGCGGAAGGATCATGAAGGGGAGGAAGTTGTACGTCAGACCGCAGACGACCGCGAGCGGCGTGGCCAACACCCGGTCGCCCTCGGTCATGCCCAGCCAGCTGGTGACGTCCAGGAAGCCGACCCCGTTGAGGACGTCCACCACCGGGCCGCCGTCGGCCAGGATCGTCTTCCAGGCCAGGGTGCGGATCAGGAAGCTGGTGAAGAACGGGGCGATCACCAGCACCAGGAGGAGGTTTCTCCACCGGCCCGCCTTGAAGGCGATCAGATAGGCCAGCGGGTACCCGAGCAGCAGGCACAGGACGGTCGCGGTACCGGCGTACAGCAGGGAGCGCAGGAACTGCGGGAGGTAGTCCGCGAAGGCGTCCCAGTACGTCTGGAAGTGCCAGGTGACCTGGAAGCCCTCTTCGAGGGAGCCCGTCTGCACCGAGGTCGAGGCCTGGTAGACCATCGGCAGCACGAAGAACACCAGCAGCCACAGGATGCCCGGCAGCAGCAGCCAGTACGGGATCAGGCGCTTGCGCAGCGACGGCTTGTGGACCGGGGGCTCGGTCGGGGCGGGCGCCTGGGGCGGCGCGACGGTGGTGGTCACGCGGACTCCTCGACCGTCTCGATTCCCGCGTCGATGTCCTGGGCGGCGTCGAGGCCGAAGGTGTGCGCCGGGTTCCAGTGCAGGATCACCTCGGCGCCCGGGACCAGGCGGGCGTCGCGTTCGATGTTCTGCGCGTACACCTCCAGCTCGGGGCAGACCCGGCTGTCGATGACGTACTGGGTGGACACCCCGATGAAGGAGGAGTCCGCTATTCGGCCCGCGACCTTGTTCCGGCCGGCGCCGATGGTGTGTTCCTCGTCCGCGGGCACCAGGGAGATCTTCTCGGGACGCACCCCGACCAGCAGCTTCTCGCCGGCGCGGGGTGTGGTCGAACATCGCGCGCCGGGCAGCCGGAGCTTGGTGCCGGCGCTCGACACGACGATGTCCGCGGAGCCGGCTTCCAGCACCTCGGCCTCGATGAGGTTGGAGGTGCCGAGGAAGTTCGCGACGAAGGTGGTCTTCGGGTTCTCGTACAACTCGGCGGGGGCGCCGAGCTGCTCGACGCGGCCGCCGTTCATCACCGCGACCGTGTCGGCCATGGTCATGGCCTCCTCCTGGTCGTGCGTGACGTGCACGAAGGTGATGCCGACCTCGGTCTGGATCCGCTTGAGCTCCAGCTGCATCTGGCGGCGCAGTTTGAGGTCGAGGGCGCCGAGGGGTTCGTCGAGGAGCAGCACCTGGGGGTGGTTGATGAGCGCGCGGGCGACCGCCACGCGCTGCTGCTGGCCTCCGGACAGCTGGTGCGGCTTGCGCCCGGCGAACTGGCCCAGCTGGACCAGCTCCAGCATCTCGTCGACCTGCTTCTTGACGGACTTGATGCCGCGTCGGCGCAGCCCGAAGGCGACGTTCTCGGAGACGTCGAGGTGCGGGAAGAGCGCATAGCTCTGGAAGACGGTGTTGACCGGGCGCTTGTAAGGCGGCAGGTCGGTGACCTCGCGCTCGCCGAGGCTGACGGTGCCGGTGGAGGGCTCCTCCAGTCCGGCGATCATGCGCAGGGTGGTGGTCTTCCCGCAGCCCGAGGCGCCGAGCAGCGCGAAGAAGGAGCCCTGGGGGATGGTGAGGTCCAGCGGATGCACGGCGGTGAAGGAGCCGTAGTGCTTGCTGATCCCGGCGAGGCGGACGTCGCCGCCCGCGGTCTTGTCAGTCATGGGTCGCGGCCTTCGGTGGTGGTATTCGGAAGGGTGCGGGAATCGCGGGTGCCGGCGGCGGCCGGTACGCGGGGGTGCCGGCGCCGCCGTGGGTGCGTGCCGGTCCTGTGCCGAGGGGGCGGCGGGGGCCGTCAGGCGCCGATGAGCTTGGCGAACTTCTCCTCGTACGCCGTCTCTTCCTCGGAGCTGAGGGAGCGGAAGGCGTGGGACTTGGCGGTCATCGCCTTGTCCGGGACGATCAGGGTGTTCTCCGCGAGCTCGGGATCGATCTTCGCCAGCTCGTCCTTGACGCCCTCGACCGGGCAGACGTAGCTGATGTAGGCGGCCAGTCGGGCGGCGACCGGGAGCTCGTAGTAGTAGTCGATGAGCCGCTCCGCGTTGGCCTTGTGCCGGGCCTTGGCGGGGACCAGCAGGTTGTCGCTGGAGGTGATGTACCCGGCCGCCGGGATCGCGTACTTGATGTCCGGGTTTCCGGCCTGCAGCTGGATGACGTCGCCCGCCCAGGCGAGGCAGGCGGCGAGGTCGCCCTTGTCGAGGTCGGCGGTGTAGTCGTTGCCGGTGAAGCGCCGGATCTGCTTCTTGTCGACGCCCTTCTGGAGTCGGCCGATGGCCTGGTCGTAGTCGGCCGTGGTGAAGTTCGCCGGGTCCTTGCCCTGGTCGAGGAGGGTCATGCCGACGCTGTCGCGCATCTCCGTCAGGAAGCCGACCCGCCCCTTGAGGGTGGGGTCGTCGAGCAGCTGGGTGACGGAGTCGACCGTCTTGCCGCCGGTGGCCTTGGAGTTGTAGGCGATGACGGTGGAGATGCCGGTCCACGGGTAGCTGTGGGAGCGGCCCGGGTCCCAGTCGGGGCTGCGGAACTGCGGGGACAGGTTGGCGTAGGCGTGCGGGAGGCGGGCGGGATCCAGCTTCTGCGCCCAGCCGAGTCTGATGATGCGCGCGGCGAGCCAGTCGGTGACGACGATCAGGTCGCGGCCGGTGTCCTGGCCGGCCGCGAGCTGCGGGCGGACCTTGCCGAAGAACTCGACGTTGTCGTTGATGTCCTCGGTGTACTTGACCTTGATCCCGGTCCGCTTGGCGAACTCCTCCAGGGTGGGACGGCTCTTCTCGTCGTCGCTGGTGTCCATGTACTCGGTCCAGTTGGAGAAGTTGATCTCCTTCTCCTGTTCCGAGCGGTCGTCGGACGCCGCCGCCGTGCCGTCCTGCCGTTGGGCGGGCGGGATCCCGCAACCGCTCAGGGCCGACAGGCCGCCGAGGGTGAGCGCCCCGACACCGGAGGCGCGCAACAGCGAACGGCGGGTGAGGGCGCCGCGCCCGCTGGTGAGGCTGCGCCGTATCGCGTTGAGTTGCGGCGCCGAGAGACGCTCGGGCTCGAACTGCTCCATGGACTGTGCCCTTTCGGGTGGCAGGGCCGCCGGCGGCGGCGTCGTGACTATCGGTCCCCGAAGATCGTGCGGTGCCAGTCCTTCGCGGCGACCGCGGTGTTGTCGTACATCACATGCTTGACCTGCGTGTACTCCTCGAAGGAGTAGGCGCTCATGTCCTTTCCGAAGCCACTGGCCTTGTAGCCCCCGTGAGGCATCTCGCTGATGATCGGGATGTGGTCGTTGACCCAGACGCAACCCGCCTTGAGCTCGCGGGTGGCCCGGTTGGCCCGGTAGACGTCCCGGCTCCAGGCGGAGGCCGCGAGTCCGTACGGGGTGTCGTTGGCCAGCGCGAGGCCCTCGTCGTCGGTGTCGAACGGCAGGACCACGAGGACCGGACCGAAGATCTCGGACTGGACGACCTCGCTGTCCTGGGCCGCGCCGGAGATCAGGGTCGGCCGGTAGTACGCCCCGCCGGCCAGGTCTCCCCCGGGGCTCTCGCCGCCGGTGACGACCGTGGCGTAGGAGCGGGCGCGCTCGACGAACCCGGCGACCCGGTCGCGCTGCGCGTGCGAGACCAGCGGACCGAGGTCCGTGGTGGGCGCGAAGGGGTCTCCGACGCGGACGGTCTCCATCAGCTCGGCGACCCGCGCGACGAAGGCGTCGTGCAGGGGGCGCTGGACGTACGCGCGGGTGGCAGCCGTGCAGTCCTGGCCGGTGTTGATGAGGGAGGCGGCGACGGCGCCGTGCGCGGCGGCCTCCAGGTCGGCGTCGTCGAAGACGAGGAAGGGGGCCTTCCCGCCGAGCTCCAGGTGGAGCCGCTTGACGGTGGCGGTGGCGATCTCGGCGACCCGCTTGCCGACGGCGGTCGAACCGGTGAACGAGGTCATGACCACGTCCGGGTGCCCCACGAGGTGCTCCCCCGCCTCCCGGCCGGCGCCGGTGACGATGTTGATCACTCCGTCGGGCAGGCCCGCGTCCTTGGCCGCCTGGGCGAACATCAGGGAGGTCAGCGGGGTCAGCTCGGCGGGCTTCAACACGATGGTGTTGCCCGCGGCGATGGCCGGGAGGATCTTCCAGGCGGCCATCTGGAGCGGATAGTTCCAGGGGGCGATGGAGCCGACCACCCCGATGGCCTCGCGGCGCACGTAGGAGGTGTGGTCGCCGGAGTACTCGGCGGCGGCCTGCCCCTGGAGGTGGCGGGCGGCGCCCGCGAAGAAGGCGGTGTTGTCGATGGTCCCCGGTACGTCGAACTCCGTGGACAGCTTGAGCGGCTTGCCGCACTGGATCGACTCGGCGTAGGCGAAGTCGTCGGCCTGCTCGGCCAGTACGGCGGCCAGCCGGTGCAGCGCGTCCGAGCGCTCCCCGGGGGTGGCGGCGGACCAGCCCGGGAAGGCCCTCTTGGCGGCGGCCACGGCCTCGTCCACGTCCGCGGTGCCCGCGAGTTCGTAGGTGAGGACCTCGTCGCCGGTGGCCGGGTCGATCACGGTGTGTGATTGCCCGGAGGTGCCGGCCCTGAGCCTGCCGTCGATGTACTGCGCGCCGTCCGCGAAGCGGTCCTTGACCTGGAAGCGGTTGCCCATCACGCTCTCACGCTCTCCGTAGCTACAGCTCGGACTACAGCCCGAATTGAGTGCCGATCCTGACAGAGGCAGGGGCCTCGGCCAAGTGATTCCGTTGTTGCCTTTTGATTACGCGACGGAATCGGTCGACCATGTGTCGAGGCACGCCGGAAAACCCGTACGAAGTGTCCGTGGCGACTGCCAGACTCGCGTGCATGGAGATGATCGACGCATTGATCAAGCAGGTCAGCCGGGGTGAACGGCTCAAGTTTCTGCCGTTCTGGGGGCACCGACCGCGCCCGGACGGGACGCTCGGCCCGAGCTGCCTCAGCCAGTGGTGGCCTTCCGCTTTCACTGTGGGTGAGGTCCGGTACGCCACCGCCGAGCACTGGATGATGGCCGGCAAGGCCCGGATATTCGGGGACGCGGAGGCGGAGCGCGCCGCGCTGGAAGCCGGGACCCCGGCCGAGGCGAAGAAGGCCGGACGCCTCGTGCGCGACTTCGACAACGCCGTCTGGGAGCGGGAACGGTTCGCGCTGGTCGTGGAGGGCAGCGTGCACAAGTTCGGCTCCGATCCGGCGCTGCGCGGATACCTGCTCGGCACCGGGAACCGGGTGCTCGTGGAGGCGAGCCCGATGGACCGGATCTGGGGCATCGGGCTGGCGGCCGACGACGAGCGGGCCCTCGACCCGGCCCGGTGGCGCGGGCTGAACCTGCTCGGCTTCGCCCTCATGGAGGCCCGGGACCGGCTGCGGACGGACGCCGCGTGACCGCTCCGGGCATACCCGGTCGAAGCCGGGTCGCCGCGGTGATCATCCGAGACGGCTGCGTGCTGATGGTGCGGGAACGGGGCAAGGGCCCGACCGGTCGGCACGACGGACCGGAGTACTGGACGCTGCCCGGCGGCGGGCTGGAGGCCGGGGAGGAACCCGAGGAGGCGGTACGGCGCGAGGTGGCCGAGGAGGTCGGCCTGCGCGCCCTGGACGTGCGGTTCGCGTACGAGGCGCCCTACCCCTCCGGCCCGACCGCCTGCTACCGGGTGGACGTCGCGCCCGGGGAGCCCCGCCTCGGGGTGGACGAGGACCTGGTGTGCGACTGCCCCCGGATGGTGGGGCTGATCTGGGTCCCCCTGTCCCGCGGGACCGGCGGCGACCTCGACCGCGGGGGCAGTGGCAGTGGCAGTGGGGACGACAGCGTGGAAGACGCCGCCGGCTCGGCCGGGGCGGACGGTCACGCGGTCGTCATGGTGCCGACGCTGCTGATGGCGGCGCGGGTCTGACCGACTGCGACCGCTTCCCCCACCGGGCACCCGCGCCCTGATCCCCGCGGGCGCGGCGGTCGGTCATATGCGCTCCTGGACCCCGGTGTCCTCGTACGGCCCGTAACGGTCGACGTCATCGAAGGTCGGTCCGAGGAAGAAGGCCAAGGTCACCAGGACGCCGATCACGATGCCGACGGAACCGAGGATGACACCGGCCAGCGCGAGTCCGCCGTTGCCGGCTTCGCCCCGGTTCGCCTTGCCCCGGCCGAGCGCGCCGAAGACGACCCCGGCGATGCCGAGCGCGACGGGGCCGACCAGGGTCGGGCAGGCGATGACCGAGAGCAGGCCGAGCACGAACCCGGTGATGGCGAGGCCGTTGCTCGGCGGGGGCGGCGTCGGGGCCCAGGGCGTGTAGGGGGCGGGCCGCCCCGGCAACTGGCCCCCGGGGTAGCCGTATCCGGCGGGATCGGGCTGCGCCGGGTACCCGTACGCGGGACCGGGAGCCTGCCCCCAGGACCCGGCGGGGTCGATCGGCGCGGTCGCACCGAAGGGCTGCGCGGTCGCACCGAAGGCTTGGGGAGCCGTGTCGAAAGGCTGCGCGGCGGTGTCAAAAGGCTGCGCGGTCGCGCCGAAGGGCCCGGGGGCCGTCGCGCCCGGCATGCCGGCGATCGTCGGCTGGTCGTGCAGGCCCGGGCCCCCCGGCCCGCCCGACGCACCCCGCCCCTTGCCGGGGTCCACCGCCGGCCGCTCGGGCGGTGCCCACGGGTCGGACGGTTCAGGGCTCTGGTCGGTCATACGGCACCCCCCTCTCGTACAGCCATGCTAAGCGCTGCCACCGACACTCCCCGGGCCTGCCTACGATGAAGCCGACCTGCCCGAACCCGTGTCCTCCCGGAGGCACCCATGCCCGACCTGCACCCCTTCATCGCGGGGCTTCCCAAGGCCGAACTCCACGTCCACCACGTCGGCTCGGCCTCCCCGCGCATCGTGGCCGAGCTCGCCTCCCGGCACCCCGACTCGAAGGTCCCCACGGACCCCGAGGCGCTCGCCGACTACTTCACCTTCACGGACTTCGCCCACTTCATCGAGGTCTACCTGTCCGTCGTCGACCTGGTCCGCACCCCCGACGACGTGCGCACGCTGACCTTCGAGGTCGCCCGCGACATGGCCCGGCAGAACATCCGCTACGCCGAGCTGACGATCACCCCGTACTCCTCCACCCGTCGCGGCATCGACGAGAAGGCGTTCATGGAGGCCATCGAGGACGCCCGCAGGGACGCCGAGGCCGAACTCGGGGTCATCCTGCGCTGGTGCTTCGACATCCCCGGCGAGGCGGGCCTGGAGGCGGCCGCCGAGACCGCCCGCCTCGCGGTCGACCTGCGCCCCGAGGGCCTGGTCTCCTTCGGCCTGGGCGGTCCGGAGATCGGTGTTCCGCGCCCCCAGTTCAAGCCGTACTTCGACCGGGCCCGGGCGGCCGGCCTGCACAGCGTGCCGCACGCCGGCGAGTCCACCGGACCGGAGACGGTGTGGGACGCCATCCGGGAGCTGGGCGCCGAGCGCATCGGCCACGGCACGACCTCCGTCCGGGACCCCGAGCTGCTGGCCTACCTGGCCGAGCACCGGATCGCGCTGGAGGTCTGCCCGACCTCGAACATCGCGACCCGCGTGGTGACCGACATGGACGCGCACCCGGTCAAGGAGATGGTCGCCGCGGGCGTGCTCGTCACCATCAACAGCGACGACCCGCCGATGTTCGGCTCCGACCTCAACAACGAGTACGCGGTGGCCGCCCGGCTCCTCGACCTCGACGAGCGCGGTCTGGCGCAGCTGGCCAAGAACGCCGTCGAGGCCTCCTTCCTCGACCCGGCCGGCAAGGCGCGGCTGACCGCGGAGATCGACACGTACACCGACACCTGGTTGGCCTCCTGACGCCCGAGCAGAATGGGCTGCATGCGCACCCTGACTGCCGTCGGCCACCGCGGCGATCCCTACCGTGTCCGCGAGAACACCCTCGACTCGATCCGCTCCGCCTTCGCCCGGGGGGCGGATGCGGTCGAGATCGACGTCCGGCTCACCCGTGACCGGGTTCCGGTCCTCCTGCACGACGAAACGCTCCAGCGGCTGTGGGGGCACGACGTGCGGCTCGACGCCGTCACGGCTCCCCAGCTCAAGGAGCTGGCGCGGGGCGGGATCCCCACGCTGCGCGAGGCCTTGATGGCGGCGGGCGCGGGCCGGGTGATGGTGGACCTTCCGGGCGCGGACGCCGACGCGGTGCGGACGGTCGTGGACCAGGTCCGCGAGTGCGGGGCGCGGGACCGCACGTACTACTGCGCGGGCCCGAAGTCGATGCTCGCGGTGCGGGCCGCCGACCCCGGTGCGGAGATCGCGCTGACCTGGAACACCCTGTCGCCGCCCCGCCGGGTGCTCATCGACGCGGTGGCCCCGGCCTGGCTCAACTACCGCTTCGGGCTCGTCGACCGGGAGTTGACCGACGCCCTGCACCGGGACGGGCTGCTCGTGTCGGCGTGGACCGCCGACACGAAGCGGTCGATGCGCACGCTGATCGCGGCGGGGGTCGACTCGATCACGACGAACCGGGTGGACGCGCTGACGGCCGTACGGGCCGAGCGGCGTCGGTGATACGGGCCTGGGGCGAACGCGTCCGCCGGGCCGACCCGCGGTGGCAGGACCTGGGGCTGACGCTGCTGGTGCAGGTGGCCGTCACCATGCCGTTCCTGGTGCCCCGCGATCCCGGACTGCCGGCCGCCGACTGGCCCTCCTACGGGATGACCACGCTCGCGGTGCTGCCGCTGATCTGGCGCCGCCGGGCGCCGGTGACGGTGTTGGTCGCCGTTCTGCTCGCGGGCGGCCTCTACGAACTCGCGCTGGACGGGCCCGGCCAGCCGCTGCCGTACGCGGGGCTGATCGCCTACTACACGGTGGCCCTGCTGTGCACGGCCCGGGTGCGCCTGCTCGTCGCACTGCTGACGGTCGTGGTGATCGTCGTGTCGGTGGGCCGGAACACCGGGACCATGCGGGAGTTGCTGTTCACCCTCTTCGTCTCGGCCGCCGCCTACGCGCTGGGCCGGCTCCAGGTCACCCGGCAGGCGTACACGCGGGCCGTCGAGGAACGGGCCGCCGAGCTGGAGCGGGCGAACCTGATCGAGGCGGAGCAGGCCGCGGCCCGGGAACGGGCCCGGATCGCACGGGAGATGCACGACGTCCTCTCGCACGCGGTCAGCATCATGATCGTGCAGGCGGAGGCCGGTCCGGTGGCGGTACGGCGGGCGCCCGAGCGGGCGGAGGCCGCGTTCGACGCCATAGCGGACACCGGCCGCGACGCGATGACCCAACTGCGCGCGATGTTGGGCGTGCTGCGGACGGACGAGGTCGCGCCGCGCCGACCGCAGCCGGGCATCGGGCAACTGGCCGGACTGCTGGACCGGGTACGCGGCAGCGGGCCCACCGTCTCGTACGAGCGGACCGGCGCGGTGCGTCCGCTGCCCGCCGCGCTGGAGGCGACGGTGTACCGGGTGGTCCAGGAGGCCCTGACGAACGTGGTCCGGCACGCCGGGGCCTCGACTGCGGCCGTACGTCTGGAGTACGGGTCGGGGGACCTCGCGGTGGAGGTGACGGACGACGGGCGGGGCTCCGACGGCTCCCCGGGCGGGCACGGGCTGATCGGCATCCGGGAGCGCGCCGCCGCCCACGGCGGAACCGTCGAGTCCGGTCCGGGCGCGGACGGCCGGGGGTTCCGGGTGCGGGTGGTCCTTGTAACGTCCGCCCTGGAGGTGGGAAGTTGACGATCCGTGTGGTGGTGGCCGACGACCAGGAACTGGTGCGCAGCGGCTTCGCGATGATCCTGGACGTGCAGGAGGACATCGAGGTCGTGGCCGAGGTCGGCGACGGCGCGGCGGCGGTGACGGCGGTGCGGGACCTGCGGCCGGACGTGGCGCTGTTGGACGTGCGGATGCCGGTGCTGGACGGCATCGAGGCGTGTCGGACGATCACGGCGGAGACCGGGTGCCGGACGGTGATGCTGACGACGTTCGACTCCGACGAGTACGTCTACGAAGCCCTGCACGCCGGCGCGAGCGGGTTCCTGTTGAAGGACGTGCGGCGGGACGATCTGGTGCACGCCGTGCGGGTGGTGGCGGCCGGCGAGTCCCTGCTCGCGCCTTCGGTGGCGCGGCGTCTGATCGAGGAGTACACGGCGGTGACGGCGCGACCGGCGGCCGGGTCCGCCCTGTCGGCCGAGCGGTTGGGAGTGCTGACGGCGCGGGAGCGGGAGACGCTGCTGCACCTGGGGCGGGGGCTGTCCAACGCGGAGATCGCGGGGGCGCTGACGGTCAGCGAGCACACGGTGAAGTCCCATGTGGGGAACGTGCTGGCGAAGTTGGGGCTGCGGGACCGGATCCAGGCGGTGATCTGTGCCTACGAGACAGGCCTGATCGCGGCGGGAAGCCAGTCCCGCGCCGCGGTCTCCCCCGCCGGGGTATCTCCCTCCGGAGAGTGAGTCGGCGGCGCCGTCCTCCCTCTCGGCGGTGAGTTGTCGTACCGCGGAAAACCCCTCTTGTCGGGGATCCGCTACCACCCCTGTGACCAGCAACATTGAGGTCATCGGGGTGGAGGTCGCCCCGGGACTCGACGGGGGGATCCCACCATGAACGCAACGATTCGCACGGCGATCGCGACAGCCCTGGTGCTGGGGGTCGCGGGCGGCCCGGCCGTCGCCCACTCCGCGCCGCCGCCTCCATCGGCGAGCACGGCGGTGGGCGCGCCGGCGGCCCGCACGGGCCCCACGGCTCCCACGGCTCCCACGGCTCCCACCATCGCCACGCCGCCCGACGCGGTGGCGCTGCGCGCCGCCCTCGCCGGCGTCGGAGCGGGCGGCAAGGACGCGACGGCCGCCCTGGTCCGGGTCGGCGGCGCGAGCGGCGGTTGGCGGGGCGCCGCGGGCGTGGCGGACGTGCGCACCGGTCGTGCGGCCCTGGAGCAGGGCCGCTTCCGGGCCGGTTCGGTGACCAAGACCTTCACGGCGGCGGTGGTGCTCCAGTTGGCCGCCGAGGGCAGGGTCGATCTGGACGCCCCGGTGCGGCGGTACCTGCCGGCGGCCTTTCCCGAGGCCTTCAAGGCCGACCCCACGGTGCGCCAGCTGCTGAACCACACGAGCGGCATCCGGGCGGCCGACGGGCCGGGCGATTCCTTCGAGGCCCAGTGGGAGCACCGCTTCGACGTGACCGATCCGCGCGAGCAGATCGCCAACGCCCTGGCGAAGGGGCAGGAGTTCGATCCGGGCGAGGCCCAGCACTACCTGAACATCAACTACACGGTGCTGGGCGTGCTGATCGAGAAGGTGACGGGCACCTCGTACGAGTCCTCGGTCGCCCAGCGGATCCTGCGGCCGCTGGGGCTGGGTGGGACATCGTTCCCGGGGCGGACACAGACGCGGATCCAGGGTCCCCACAACCACGGCTACCAGGCGGTGCCGCGGCCGGACGGCACGAGGGAACTGCGGGACGTCTCGGTGTGGAACAGCTCCGACCGGTGGGCGGCCGGCGACATCATCTCGACGACCGCCGATCTGGAGCGCTTCACCGTCGCCCTGTTCAGCGGCCGGATCGTGCCGAGAGCCCGGCTGGAGGAGATGTTCACGGTCCCCGCGGTGGACGACTTCGTCACCGGGAAGAAGGCCGTCCTGACCGCGGGGATGTCGAGGATCGTCCTGCCGGACGGCACGGAGGCCTGGGGCAAGACCGGTGGCCGGCACGGCTACACCACGGGGATGGGCGCGACCCGCGACCTCTCCCGCACCCTCGTCTACTCGGTCAACTCCACGGACGCCAAGGGACCGGACACGAACCCGGTGGCCCTCGGCGTGGTGATGGCCGCCTTCACCGAGTAGGAGGCGGCCCCCGGCGAACGCGCCCCGGGCGGAGACCGGCCGAGGCGGACGAGGCGGACGACGGTCGATCGCGGACATCCTCGTCAGAGACCGCCGATGGCCTCGGAGAACCGACGAGGGCCTCAGAGACCGACGATGGCGTTCCAGCGCTTGGCGAAGGAGCGCCGTTCCACCGAGGAGATGTCCCGGGCCACGACGAGGCGCTCGCGCATCTCGTCGTCGGGGAAGATCAGCGGGTTCTCCGCCAGTTCCGCCGTCTCCTTGTCATCGGAGCCCGCCAGCACCTCTCGGGCGGCCGGGACCGGGCAGACGTAGTTGACGGACGCCGCGAGTCGGGCGGCCACCGCCGGGTCGTAGTAGTGGTCCACGAGGGCCTCGGCGTTGGCCTTGTGTCGCGCCAGGTTGGGAACGAGCAGGCTCTCGGCCCAGAGCTCGGCTCCTTCCTCGGGCACCACGAACTCGATGTCGGGGTTGTCGGCCTGGAGTTGGATGACGTCGCCGGAATAGGCCTGACAGGCGAGGACGTCGCCCTTGCTCAGGTCGGAGGTGTAGTCGTTGCCGGTGAAGCGGCGGATGTGCCTCTTGCGCACCATGCGCTCGACCTGGTCGCACATGCGGTGGAAGTCCGTCTCGGTCCAGCGGGTGACGTCCACGCCGTCGCCCTGCATCAGCAGGGCGAAGGACTCGTCGAGCCCGGAGAAGAGCGTCACCTTGCCGGCGAGATCGGGCTGCCAGAGGTCCTTGACGGACTTGAGCTCCCGGCCCAGGGCCTTGCGGTTGTAGGCGATGCCTGTGATGCCCGACTGCCAGGGGACGGTGTGCAGCCGGCCCTCGTCGAAGGCGGGGGAACGGAGCTGGGGATCGAGGTACTTGGCCACGTTCGACTGGGCCGAGCGGTCCATCTTCTGGGCCCAGCCCAGGTGGACGAAGCGGGCGGCCATCCAGTCGCTGACCACCACGAGGTCGTGGCCGGTCTCCTGGTGGTTCATGAGCGCCGGACTGATCTTGCCGAAGAACTCGTCGTTGTCGTTGATCTCCTCGGTGTACCGGACCTCGATGCCGGTCTTCTCCGAGAACTCGTCCAGCGTCGGCCGGCGCGCCTCGTCCTCCTCGTCGGTGTCGATGTAGAGCGGCCAGTTGGAGAAGGCGAGGCTCCGGTCCCGGGCGGATCGGTCCGGCCCCTCCCGCCGGTCCTCGGGGACGAAGGCGGCAGGGACCCCGCAGGCGGTGAGCGCGGCCGGCAGGACCACGGCGCCGAGGCCGCGCAGCGCCGAGCGCCGGGAGAAGGCGAGTTCAGGCATGGCCACAGCCTCGGGCAACGCGAAGGGGCGGACAATAGACAACGTGTCTACTGCCCGCCCCTTCAGCGCTGTGCGCTGATCAGTGCGATCGCCGCGGCGAGAGGTCAGCCGTCGAGCGAGGTCATGACGTGCTTGATGCGGGTGTAGTCCTCGAAGCCGTAGGCGGAGAGGTCCTTGCCGTAGCCGGACTTCTTGAAACCGCCGTGGGGCATCTCGGCGACGAGCGGGATGTGGGTGTTGATCCACACGCAGCCGAAGTCGAGGTTCTTGGACATGCGCATCGCGCGGCCGTGGTTCTTGGTCCACACCGAGGAGGCGAGGGCGAACTCGACTCCGTTCGCGTACTCCAGGGCCTGGGCCTCGTCCGTGAAGGACTGCACGGTGATGACGGGACCGAAGACCTCGTTCTGGATGATCTCGTCGTCCTGCTTCAGCCCGGAGACCACGGTCGGGGCGTAGAAGTAGCCCTTCTCGCCGACCCGGTGGCCGCCCGCCTCGACCTTGGCGTGGGCAGGGAGGCGCTCGATGAAGCCGGCGACCTGCTTGAGCTGGTTCGGGTTGTTGAGCGGCCCGTACAGCACGTCCTCGTCGTCCGGCTGCCCGGTCTTGGTGTCCGAGGCGGCCTTGGCGAGGGCGGCCACGAACTCGTCGTGGATCGACTCGTGCACCAGCACGCGGGTGGCGGCGGTGCAGTCCTGACCGGCGTTGAAGTAGCCGGCGACCGCGATGTCCTCGACGGCCTTGGCCAGGTCGGCGTCTTCGAAGACCACGACGGGGGCCTTGCCGCCGAGCTCCAGGTGGACGCGCTTGACGTCCTTCGAGGCGCTCTCGGCGACCTGCATGCCGGCGCGTACCGAGCCGGTGATGGAGGCCATGGCCGGGGTGGAGTGCTCCACCATGGCCTTGCCGGTCTCGCGGTCGCCGCAGACGACGTTGAAGACGCCCTTGGGCAGGACCGAGTCGATGATCTCGGCCATCAGCACGGTGGAGGCCGGGGTGGTGTCCGAGGGCTTGAGCACCACGGTGTTGCCCGCGGCGATCGCCGGGGCGAACTTCCACACGGCCATCATCATCGGGTAGTTCCACGGCGCGACCTGGGCACAGACGCCGACCGGCTCACGGCGGACGATCGAGGTCATCCCGTCCATGTACTCGCCGGCCGAGCGGCCCTCCAGCAGTCGGGCCGCACCCGCGAAGAAGCGGATCTGGTCCACCATCGGCGGCAGCTCCTCGCTGGCCGTGAGGCCCAGCGGCTTGCCGGTGTTCTCCGACTCGGCGGCCACGAGTTCGTCCGCGCGCGCCTCGAAGGCGTCCGCGATCTTGAGCAGGGCCTTCTGCCGCTCCGCGGGGGTGGTGTCGCGCCAGCCCGGGAAGGCCGCGGCGGCCGCGGCCATGGCCGCGTCCACGTCGGCCTGACCGGACAGCGGTGCGGTGGCGTACGCCTCGCCGGTGGCGGGGTTGACCACCTCGGTGGTCCGCCCGTCGGCGGCGTCCTTGAACTCCCCGCCGATGTAGTTGCGCAGACGACGCAGTTCGGTGGTCACTACAGCCACTCTCCTGATCACATGTCCAACGATTGAGACGATTCCCCAAGCCTAGCCCCTCGGCCGACGCTTTCGACAGAGCCAGACACCATCAACTACGAAATCCGTGCAATCGGAGACGTCGAACAACGAATTTCATCGGTTACGGCTTGCGGAACAGACGACTCCTCGTGCACAGTGAGGTCGTGGTCAGTCGAAGCGCAGATTCCAGGAACAGACAACCGTCCCCTTCGGTCGATGCTGTGTCCCTGGCGATCATCGAGCAACTGCAAGAGGACGGACGCCGTCCCTACGCAGCCATCGGCAAGGCCGTCGGCCTGTCCGAGGCAGCCGTGCGCCAGCGCGTACAGAAGCTGCTCGACCAGGGCGTCATGCAGATCGTCGCCGTAACGGACCCGCTCACCGTGGGCCTGCGGCGCCAGGCAATGGTCGGCATCAACGTCGAGGGCGACCTCGACCCGGTGGCCGACGCACTGACCTCGATGGCCGAGTGCGAGTACGTGGTCATGACCGCGGGCTCGTTCGACCTGATGGTGGAGATCGTCTGCGAGGACGACGACCACCTGTTGGAAACGATCAACAAGAAGATCCGCGCGCTCCCCGGCGTGCGATCAACCGAAAGCTTCGTTTACCTGAAGCTGAAGAAGCAGACCTACATGTGGGGAACCCGATAACCGTGAGCCAGGACCTCTCCAAGACCGCGTACGACCACCTGTGGATGCACTTCACCCGCATGTCGTCCTACGAGAACTCCCCCGTCCCCACCATCGTCCGGGGCGAGGGCACCTACATCTGGGACGACAAGGGCAAGCGCTACCTCGACGGTCTCGCCGGACTGTTCGTGGTCAACGCCGGTCACGGCCGCAAGGAACTGGCCGAGGTCGCCTACAAGCAGGCGCAGGAACTCGCGTTCTTCCCCATCTGGTCGTACGCGCACCCCAAGGCCGTCGAGCTCGCCGAGCGCCTCGCCCACTACGCCCCCGGTGACCTGAACAAGGTCTTCTTCACCACCGGTGGCGGCGAGGCCGTCGAGACCGCCTGGAAGCTGGCCAAGCAGTACTTCAAGCTCCAGGGCAAGCACACCAAGTACAAGGTGATCTCCCGCGCGGTGGCCTACCACGGCACCCCGCAGGGCGCCCTGTCCATCACCGGTCTGCCGGCCCTGAAGGCCCCCTTCGAGCCGCTGGTCCCCGGCGCGCACAAGGTGCCGAACACCAACATCTACCGCGCCCCGATCTTCGGCGACGACCCGGAGGCCTACGGCCGCTGGTGCGCCGACCAGATCGAGCAGGAGATCCTGTTCGAGGGCGCCGACACCGTCGCCGCCGTGTTCCTGGAGCCGGTGCAGAACGCCGGTGGCTGCTTCCCGCCGCCGCCCGGGTACTTCCAGCGGGTCCGCGAGATCTGCGACGAGTACGACGTCCTGCTCGTCTCCGACGAGACGATCTGTGCGTTCGGCCGCCTCGGCACGATGTTCGCCTGTGACAAGTTCGACTACGTGCCGGACATGATCACCTGCGCCAAGGGCATGACCTCGGGCTACTCCCCGATCGGTGCCTGCATCATCTCGGACCGCCTCGCGGAGCCGTTCTACAAGGGTGACAACACCTTCCTGCACGGCTACACCTTCGGCGGCCACCCGGTCTCCTCGGCGGTCGCGCTGGCCAACCTCGACATCTTCGACAAGGAAGGCCTCAACCAGCACGTGCTGGACAACGAGGGCGCCTTCTTCTCGACGCTGAAGAAGCTGCACGACCTGCCGATCGTCGGCGACGTCCGCGGCAACGGCTACTTCTACGGCATCGAGCTCGTCAAGGACAAGGTCACGAAGGAGTCCTTCACGGACGAGGAGACGGAGCGCGTGCTCTACGGCTTCCTCTCCAAGGCGCTCTTCGAGAACGGCCTGTACTGCCGCGCCGACGACCGTGGCGACCCGGTCATCCAGCTGGCCCCGCCGCTGATCGCGGACCAGGGCACCTTCGACGAGATCGAGGGCATCCTGCGCTCGGTGCTCACGGAGGCGTGGACGAAGCTGTAGGCAAGGCCCGCGACAAGCGGTAAATCGTCCGAACCACACGGCCCGGATCCCCCGTTCGAGTGAGAACGCGGGGGTCCGGGCCGTGTGCTGTCACCATCCAAGACGTTCATCTCTTTACATCTCATTGCGGCGCCAGTGACCGAACCGGCTCCGCTTCGTTCCCCCGGACGGAGGTGTACGCCATGGTGGCTCCGGCAGACAATGATGTGCTCTGGGCGCGGTCCCTGCACTACTCCCACAGCGGTTCACCAGGCCTCATCGGCGTCTCCGTCGGCGTACGCCAAGGTGAGATCCTGGCCGTGACCGGCCCCCGCGGAAGCGGCAAGACCACCCTGCTGCGCTGTCTCGTCGGACAGCTGGTGCCGGAACAGGGCGAGGTCTGGTTCAACAGCGTCCCCGTGCACACCATGGGAGCCGCGCTCCGCGAACGGCTGCGCCGCGACCGGTTCGGCTGGATCGGCCCCGAGCCCGGATTGCTGCCCGAACTCAAGGTGTGGGAGAACGCCGCACTGCCGCTGCTCCTCGCCGGCACCCCGCACCGCGCCGCCAAGAGCGCCGCGTGCGAATGGCTGGACCGCCTCGACATCGGCGGCTTCGCCCGCAAGCGCCCCGGCGCCCTCACCCGGGCCGAGTCACAGCGCGTCGCCCTCGCCCGAGCCCTGGTCAACGAGCCCACGGTGATCTTCGCCGACGAGCCGACGGCCTCCCTGCACCGCACCGAACGCGCCCTGCTCCTGCGCACCCTGACCACGGCGGCGCGCTCGCACGAGATCTCCGTGCTGCTCGCCACCCACGACGAGGAGATCGCCACCGTCGCCGACCGACGGATCGAACTGCTCGACGGACGCCCGGCCGCGGTCGCCGCCGCGGCCGGCCCGCTCACCACGGAGGACCAGGCCGCGTGCTCGCTCTCCGCCTAGCCCGAGGCTCCCGGCCGCTGGTCCAGCTGCGCCGGCTGCTCGTCGCCACCGCCTCCGCCGGTACCGGGTTCCTGCTGCTGTACGTGCTGGCCGGAGCCATGGCCCGACCCGCCGGATCGTTCCCTCGGCTGCTGTGGGCGCTCGTCCCGCTCGCCGTCACCGTGCAGTTCGCCGTCGCCGTGGCGCGGACCGACCCCGCGACCCGGCCCCGGGAGGGCATGGACGCGGTCGGCCTGGGCCCCGTACGGCGCACCCTCGTCGCCGCGATCTCCACCGCCGTCGCCTGCGCCCTGGGTGGCGCCGTGGCCCTGGCCGCGTTCCTGCACCTGCGGGGCGACCTGGGCGGGCTGCCGTTCGACGGAGCCGGCGCCGAGCTGCTGCACGCCGAACAGCCACTGCCGGCGGCGGGCGCCCTGACCCTGCTGGCCCTGATCCCCCTCGCCGCCTCGGCGGCGGTGGCCCTCGCCCTGCGCTCCCGTCCTCCCCTGGCCGGGCTGTCCCCGCAGAGCGGGGTCCCCTGGGGGGTCGCCCTCACCGCCTCCGGCCTGACCGTCGAGACCTACGCCGGACGGGGCAGCGCCGCCGTGCCGACCGGCTGGGCGCTCATCGCCCTGGGACTCGCCCTCGCCGGGCCGGGCGTGGCCTTCGCCTGCGGAACCCTGGTGCAGGCCGTCCGCCCGGGTGCGCTCCGGCTGCTCGCCGGGCGGACCCTCCAGGAGGAGGCGCCGCGGCTGGGCCGTCCCCTCGGAGTGCTGTGCGCGATCGGGGCGGCCGGGCTCACCACCCTCGCCGTGCGCGACGCCGACGGTTTCCTGCCTCCGCTCGGCCCGCTGACCGGTCCGGCCGCCGTGCTCGTGGCGCTGTGCGCGGCTGCGACTCTCCTCACATCCGCGGTCGAGTCGCGGCAGTCCCGCACCGCCGTCCGGGACACCCTGAACGACCTGGGAACCCCCGGAACCGTGCTGCGTACGGCCGTCACCGTACGCGCGACTGCCCTGCTCGCCGTATGCGTATCCCTCAGTTGGGGTGTGGCGCAACTGACGTCTCTCGCGTTGACCCGCTGACTGACGCAGCCCTTAGTGTGGGCCGAATGGTCAACCCAGACATCGAGATCGAGACGCTCGCCGAATTCGACCAGGTCGCCGCTCGGGGTTCCCTGAGCGGCTACCGGGTCCAGTCGGTCAACCTGCTGGAGCGGACGTTCGCGCTGCTGTCGGCCGACACCTCGGCCGCCGTGTTCCTCGGCTGTGCCATGGAGCCCGACGCCTCCGCGAAGGTCCGCGCCGACGGCGCCCTGGTCTTCCCGCCGGTGCCGGACCTGCCGTTCAACCCCTACCGGGGTCTGCTCTACACCGCGGACGAGCTGTTCACCGGCCTGCGGGAGGGCTACGAGGCCACCCCTGACGCCCAGGCGTACGCCTGGTTCCAGGAGATCAAGGCCGACGGCGACATCTACGCCTCGATGCTGCGTTCCATCCACGACGACGCCGTCTCCGACGCCCTGGACGAGCACCTCGCCGGTGCCCGGGTGGTGGGAGTGATGGGCGGCCACGCCATGGCCCGCGGCGGTACGGACTACCTCGGCGCGGCGGAGCTCGGCCGGACCCTGACCCGGTCCGGGCTGACCGTGGCCACCGGCGGCGGCCCGGGCGCGATGGAGGCCGCCAACCTCGGCGCCTACCTGGCCCCCGCGCCCGACGACGCGCTGCCCGAGGCGCTGGAGATGCTGGCCAAGGCCCCTTCCTTCACGCCGTCCGTGTCCGACTGGGCGAGAGCGGCCTTCGCCGTGCGGGAACGCTGGCCCGACGGCGGCGACTCGGTGGGGATCCCGACCTGGTTCTACGGGCACGAGCCGCCGAACCCCTTCGCCGGCCACATCGCCAAGTACTTCGCGAACGCCACCCGCGAGGACGGGCTGCTGGCGCGGTCCACCGCGGGCGTGGTCTTCCTCCCGGGCGCCGCGGGGACCGTCCAGGAGATCTTCGACAACGCCACGCCGAACCACTACGAGTCGCGCGGCGAACCGACCCCGATGGTCCTGGTCGACCGCGCCCACTGGACGGAGCACCTGCCGGCCTGGCCGCTGCTCCAGGCGCTGGCCCGCGGCCGGTCGATGGAGTCGAGGATCGCCCTGGTGGACTCGGTGGACGAGGTCCCGGCGACACTCGCTTCGATGCGCTGACCCGACGAGGCAACTTCCCGGCCGATTCGCACGTCTGGTAGAGGTACCGCAAAACCTGCCAGACGTGAACGGAGCCCTCTGTGCTCATAGGCCTGCTGACCGCGATCGCGGCGTCCATCTGCTACGGCACGGGATCCGTCCTGCAAGCCGTCGGCTCGCGCCGGGCGGCCCGGATGTCCCCGGCCGCGGCCGGGGTGACCGCGCATGGCGGACCGAACCTGTCCTCGACCGCGAAGGCGGCGATGACCTGGGAGTTCATCGTCGGCACGATCCTGGACTTCGTGGGCTTCGGCCTGGGCGCGCTCGCGGCGCGTCTCCTTCCGCTGTTCCTCTCCCAGACCGTGATCAGCGCCAACCTCGTGATCACCGCCGTGCTCAGCGTGAAGATGCTGGGTATCCGGCTCACCCGCAAGGAGTGGACCTCCATCGGGGTCGTCTGCGCGGCGCTCGTGCTGCTGGCGACGGCCGCGGGGCACGAGGGCGGCCATCACGCACCGATGTCCACGCACTGGTGGCTGCTCGCGATCACCCTGCTGATCATCGTGGGCGGCACGGTGGCGGTCCGGTTCCTCGGCGGCCGGGCCGCGATCCTGGCCGGTCTGCTGTCCGGCCTGGCCTTCGGCGCGCTGGGGGTGGGCGTCCGCATCCTGAACGGCGTCGAGCCGTTCGGCCTGGTAGCCCTGCTGTCCGACCCCGCCCTCTACGCCATCCTCGTGGCGGGCATCGGCGGCATGTACCTGCACACGGTGGCCCTCCAGATCGGTTCCGTGAACGGGGCCACGGCCGCCCTGGTGGTGGGCGAGACGGTGCTCCCGGGCGCCATCGGCGTCCTCCTGCTGGGCGACGCCTCCCGCCCCGGTCTGGCCTGGCTGGCGGTCCTGGGCTTCGTCCTCGCGGTGACGGGCGCCGTGGCGGTGGCCTGGTACGGCAATCACGACGGCGCCGAGGCTCCGGCGGAGTCCCCGGACCCGGTGCCGGTCGCGTAACCGCCCCACCGCCGTACTGCCGTACTGCCGTACGGGGAACGCGCCCGCCCCCGGACCCACCGCCCTCACCGGGCGAAGGGTCCGGGGGCGGAGCCGTATTGGCGCCCGATCGGCCCCGGTCAGTCCTGCGCGGGCAGGACGACGACCTCGCCGGGGGTGAACGTCACCGCGATGCGGTCCCCCACGACCGGTGCCCCGACAGGCCCGCACTCGGCCTCCAGCGGCGGACCCGACTCGGGTCGCAACAGCAGTGCCACGTGGGTCCCCCGGAAGGTCCGCGACTCCACGACGCACGGCAGCCCCTCGGCCGCCGGAGTCACCCCGGCGGCCCGGATCAGGAGCAGGCGCTCCCCCTCCTGCGAGCCGTCCGGCACCGGGACCTTCCCCCAGGGGGTGGCCGCGGCGCCGCCCGACACCGTCGCCGGGACCACGTTCTCGAAGCCCAGGAACCGTGCCACGAACTCCGAGGCCGGCCGCTCCCACACCTCCAGCGGGGTCCCCACCTGCGCGATCCGCCCGTCCCGCATCACCACGACCCGGTCGGCCAGGGCGAAGGCCTCCCCCTGGTCGTGGGTGACCGCCAGGACGGTCGTGCCCAGCCGGGAGAACAACCCCTGGAGTTCCACCACCAGTCGCTCGCGCAGTCCCCGGTCCAACTGGCCCAGCGGTTCGTCGAGCATCAGCAGGCGCGGGGACGGGGCGAGCGCCCGCGCCAGCGCGACCCGCTGCTGTTCGCCGCCCGACAGCGACGCGACGGCGCGGCGCCCGGCTCCGGGGAGCCCGACCAGGTCCAGCAGTTCCTCGACCCGGCCCGTGCAGGCGTCGCGCGAGGAACCCCGCATCCGCAGCCCGAAGCCGACGTTGCCGGCGACGTCGCGGTGCGGGAACAGTTGGTGGTCCTGGAACATCAGGCCCACCCCGCGCCGGTGCACCGGCACCGCGGCCTGGTCCGCGCCGTCCAGGAGCACGCGTCCGGCCGAGACCGGCTGGAGCCCGGCGACCACCCGCAGCAGCGTGGACTTCCCGCTGCCGCTCGGACCCAGCACACAGACGATCTCGTGCTCGGCGACCTCCAGGTCCACGGCGTCCACGACGTCGCGCGCGCCGAAGCGGACCGACACCCCGTCCAGCCGAAGCAGCGTCATCAGAACTCTCCCGAGGTCTTGTCGGGTCGCAGCCGCTCCAGCACCAGCAGGGACACCGCGCACACCAGCATCAGAATCGTGCTCAGGGCCATCGCCTGCCCGTAGTTCAGTTCTCCGGCCCGCCCCAGCAGCCGCGCCACGGCCACCGGCAGCGTGGGGCTGTCGGCCCGGGCGATGAAGACGGTCGCCCCGAACTCGCCGAGCGACACGGCGAAGGCGAAACCGGCCGCGATCAGCAGGGCCCGCCGTACCAGCGGCAGGTCCACTTCCCGCCAGGCCCGCAGCGGCGAGGCACCGAGCACGCCGGCCGCCTCCCGCAACCGGCCGTCGACGGCGCGCAGCACGGGCAGCATCGTCCGCACCACGAACGGCACTCCGACCAGGGCCTGCGCCAGGGGCACCAGGATCCACGAGGTGCGCAGGTCGAGCGGGGGCTCGTCCAGGGTGATCAGGAATCCGAAGCCGACCGTCACGGCGGACACGCCGAGCGGCAGCATCAGCAACGCGTCGAAGCCCCGTACGAACCGACCCGCGCGCCGGGTCAGCGCCGCGGCCGCGAGTCCCCCGATGAGCAGGGCGATGGCGGTGGCCGCCAGCGCGTACCGCAGGGAGTTCCCGATGGCCTCCAGCGGCGGGACCAGGAACGTCCCGCCCCCCGCGCCCACGTCCGCCAACGCCCGGTAGAAGTCGAGGCCGTACCCGCCGGGGGCGTCGAAGGACCGTTCCACCAGGACGCCCAGCGGCAGCACGATCAGCAGCGCCACGGTCAGCAGCACCCCGCCCAACAGGGCGCGCTGCGCCACGCCCTTGGGCCGGTGCGCGGTCCGGGCCGGATCCACGAGCCGCAGGGCCGTCTCCCGCTTGCGCACGGTCCAGGCGTGCACGCACAGGATCAGCCCGACGGCGGCGAACTGGATCATCGTCAGCACGGCGGCCGTCGACAGGTCGAGCAACTGCGCGGTCTGCCGGTAGACCTCCACCTCCAGGGTGGCGTAGGACGGCCCGCCCAGGATCTGCACGACACCGAACGAGGTGAACGTGAACAGGAAGACCATCAGCGAGGCGGCGGCCACGGCCGGCCCGAGCGCGGGCAGCGTCACCCGCCGCCAGGCCGCGAACCGGCCGGCGCCCAGCACCCGGGCGGCCTCTTCCTGCCGCGGGTCGAGCTGCGCCCAGAGTCCGCCCACCGTCCGTACGACGACGGCGTAGTTGAAGAAGACGTGGGCCAACAGGATCGCCCAGACGGTGGTGTCGAGGCGGACGCCCCACGTCTCGTCCAGCAGTCCGTTGCGCCCGACCAGCGCGAGGAACGCCGTGCCGACCACCACGGTCGGCAGCACGAACGGCACCGTGACCACCGCCCGCAGCAGTTGCTTGCCCGGGAACTCGAAGCGCGCGAAGACGTACGAGCCGGGGAGCGCGATCAGGAGCGTGAGCGCCGTCGACGCGACCGCCTGCCAGGTGGTGAACCACAGCACGTCGGCGATGTCGGGCCGGGCCAGTACCTCGCCGATCCGGCCGAACTGCCAGCCGTCGTCGGTCTTGAGTCCGCGCCCGACGATCGCGGCGACCGGATAGGCGAAGAACAGCCCGAAGAAGACGAGCGGGATCGCCATCAGGCCCAGCCTGACCAGCGTGGCCCGCGTCCCCTCCTTCGGGCTCACCCGTCCTACTTCACGGCGAGCGAGGACCATGCCTTGACCCACTGCTCACGGTTCTTGGCGATGGTCTCCGGCGCGACGTTCTCCGGCTTCTCGATCACCACACCGTGCTTCGTGAAGAGCTCCGGCAGCGCCGCGTTCTTGACGACCGGGTTCACGAACATGTTCAGGGGCATGTCTTCCTGGAACTTCTTGCTGATCAGGAAGTCGAGGAGGGCCTTGCCCCCCTCCTCGTTCTTCGCGCCCTTCAGCAGGCCCGCGAACTCGATCTGGCGGAAGCAGGTGCCGGTGGAGACACCCGTCGGGGCCTCGGCCGGCTTCGGCTCGCCGTACAGCACCTCGACCGGCGGGCTGGAGGCGTAGGAGACGACCAGCGGGCGGTCGCCCTTGGCCTTCTTGCCGCCCGCGGAGCCGGAGAACCGCTCGTTGTAGGCCTGCTCCCAGCCGTCGACGACCTCGACGCCGTTGGCCTTCAGCTTGGTCCAGTAGTCCTTCCAGCCGTCCTCGCCGTACTTGCCGACGGAGGCGAGCAGGAATCCGAGACCGGGCGAGGAGGTCGCGGCGTTCTCGGTGACCAGCAGGTCCTTGTACTCCGGCTTGATCAGGTCGTCCAGCGTCTGCGGCGGGGCGATCTTCTTGTCGGCGAAGTACTTCTTGTCGTAGTTGACGCAGATGTCGCCGGAGTCGATCGGGGTGACCCGGTGCTCCTTGTCGAGCACGAACTCGGGCTTGACCTCCGCCAGGCCCTTGGCCTCGTACGCGGTGAAGATGCCGTTGTCGAGGGCGCGCGACAGGAGGGTGTTGTCCACGCCGAAGAAGACGTCGCCGCGCGGGGAGCCCTTCGTGAGGATCTCCTGGTTCAGGGCGGCGCCGGCGTCCCCGGACTTCAGCTTCTTGACCGTGTAGCCGCTCTGCTGCTCGAACTCCTTGAGGACCGCGTCGCTGACGTTGAAGGAGTCGTGGGAGACGAGCGTGACGGTCTTGGACTTGGGGGCGTCGCTCGCGCCCGCCGACGGCTTGTCCTTGGTCCCGCCGTCGCCGCAGGCGCTGAGGGTGCCGACGCCGAGCGCAGCCACGAGCGCGAGGCCCGCGTACTTCCTGGTGGTGCTCACTGGTGAATTCCTCCTGGGATGTCCAGGAGAAGACGCGGCCCTGCCCGGCGCTCTGTGGAGCGGACGCCGGGCAGGGCGCAACAGCTTGAGTGGTGACCGAACTTCCTACCCCGAATGACCGGGGCGAGGTTCAGAGGGTCTGCGGTGACGGTTACCGCACTCTCAGCGCTGTGGCGCTCCCCTGTCGGAATATGAAATTTGTTCGGCCACAGAGTACCCCGTGGCCGAATGTGACCGGCTGGAAACGGAACCTAGCGCTCCGAAGCGGCCAGCTGGCCGCACGCGCCGTCGATCTCCTGACCGCGGGTGTCCCGTACGGTCACCGGCACCCCGTGGCGGGCGATGGCCTCCACGAAGGCCTTCTCGTCCTCGGGACGCGAGGCCGTCCACTTCGAGCCGGGCGTCGGGTTCAGCGGGATCAGGTTGACGTGCACGCGCTTGCCCTTGAGGAGCTTGCCGAGCAGGTCACCACGCCAGGCCTGGTCGTTGATGTCGCGGATCAGGGCGTACTCGATGGAGATGCGACGGCCGGACTTCTCCGCGTACTCCCAGGCGGCGCCCAGCACCTCGCGGACGTTCCAGCGGGTGTTCACGGGGACGAGGGTGTCGCGCAGTTCGTCGTCCGGAGCGTGCAGCGACACGGCGAGACGGCACTTGAAGCCCTCGTCGGCGAACCGCAGCATGGCCGGGACCAAACCGACGGTGGAAACGGTGATGCCGCGCTGGGACAGCCCCAGACCGTCGGGCTCCGGGTCGGTCAGCCGACGGATGGCGCCGACGACCCGGTTGTAGTTGGCCAGCGGCTCGCCCATGCCCATGAAGACGATGTTGGACAGCCGCGCCGGCCCACCGGGGACCTCGCCGTCGCGCAGCGCGCGCATGCCGTCCACGATCTGGTGCACGATCTCGGCCGTGGACAGGTTGCGGTCCAGACCCGCCTGGCCGGTGGCGCAGAACGGGCAGTTCATCCCGCAGCCCGCCTGCGAGGAGATGCACATGGTGACCCGGTCCGGGTAGCGCATCAGCACGGACTCGACGAGCGTGCCGTCGTGCAGCTTCCACAGGGTCTTGCGCGTGGTGTCGTCATCGCACGAGATGTGCCGCAGGACGTTCATCAGGTCCGGCAGCAGCTCTTGGCGGAGCTTCTCCCGCGAGGCGGCCGGGATGTCCGTCCACTCCGCCGGGTCGTGCGCGTACCGCGCGAAGTAGTGCTGGGAGAGCTGCTTGGCCCGGAACGGCTTCTCGCCGATCGCGGCGACCGCCTCGCGGCGCTCGGCCGGGGTCATGTCGGCGAGGTGCCGGGGCGGCTTCTTCACCCCGCGAGGGGCGACGAAAGTGAGCTCTCCCGGAACAGGGCGGGCCATGGCAGGTACTCCTCGTAAGACGAAAGGCGCGCCGCAGAAGCAGCACGCCTTTCAAGAGTAACCGGAGGCCGGTGTCAGCCGGTGCCGACGAAAGCGGCCAGCAGCAGCCACACCACCGGAGCGGTCGGCAGCAGGGAGTCGAGCCGGTCCATGATCCCGCCGTGTCCCGGGAGCAGGGTCCCCATGTCCTTGATGCCCAGGTCCCGCTTGATCATCGACTCGCCGAGGTCGCCCATCGTGGCACTGACCGCGACGGCCAGCCCCAGCAGCAGGCCCTGCCACCAGACCCCGCCGTCGACCAGGAACTCCATGCACAGCGCGCCGGCCGCCATCGCGAAGGCCACCGCCCCGAAGAGCCCCTCCCGGGTCTTCCCGGGGCTGATGCGCGGCGCGAGCTTGGTCTTGCCGAAGCGCCAGCCCACCGCGTAGGCACCCGTGTCACTGACCACGGTCAGGACCAGGAACGTCACCACCCGCTGCGGACCGTCGTCGGCGGCGAGCAGCATCGTGACGAAGGTCGCCAGGAAGGGTACGTAGAACGCCGCGAAGACACCCGCCGTGACGTCCTTGAGGTAGTCCTCGGGCGGCTCGGTCATCCGCCAGACCAGGACCGCGAGCGCGGTCAGGGCCATGGCGACCCAGGCTCCCTCGGCACCCCGGACGTACCCGGCGATGATCATGGCGGCGCCACCGACCGCGAGCGGGACGAGCGGCGCCTTGATGCCCTTCTTCTCCTGGAGCCGGGAGGTGAGCTCCCACAACCCCACGACGACCGCGACGACGACGACGCCGACGAAGACCGCCTTGACGATGAAGAGGGAAGCGAAGATCACCGCACCGAGGCCGACGCCGACCCCTATGGCGGCACGCAGATCCCGCCCCGCACGCTTCTTCTGCGGTGGGGGCGAGGGGTCCTGCGGTGCCTGCGAGGGCGGAGGCGGGGGGCTGGGCATGGGCTCCTGCGGCGGCGTCTCGTCGCGGAAGAGGGGGCCGCCTGCGGCGGCGGCCCCCCGATCGCGTGCTTCCCGGTCGTCGAAGTCACGGCCGGCGGCATCGGGCACGATGGGCATGGGCCGAGTCTGCGGGCCCGCCTGCGCATCGTATGCGGGACCCGCCGGAACCGGCTCCGGCTGCCAGGAAGAGTCGTTCATCAGACTTCGAGGAGCTCGGCTTCCTTGTGCTTCAGCAGCTCGTCCACCTGCGCGACGTACTTCGCGGTGGTGTCGTCGAGCTCCTTCTCGGCGCGGCGCACCTCGTCCTCGCCGGCTTCCTTGTCCTTGACGAGCTTGTCGAGGGCGTCCTTGGCCTTGCGACGCACGGCGCGGATGGAGACCTTGGAGTCCTCGGCCTTGGTGCGCGCGACCTTGACGTACTCCTTGCGGCGCTCCTGCGTCAGCTCGGGGAAGGTCACCCGGATGATGCGGCCGTCGTTGCTCGGGTTGACCCCGAGGTCGGAGTCGCGGATGGCCTGCTCGATGTTGCGCAGCGCGGACGCGTCGAAGGGCGTCACGACCGCCATGCGCGGCTCGGGCACCGCGAAGGAGGCGAGCTGGTTGATGGGCGTGATGGCGCCGTAGTACTCCGCCACGATCTTGTTGAACATCGCCGGGTGCGCACGTCCCGTGCGAATCGCGGCGAAGTCTTCCTTGGCGACGACGACGGCCTTCTCCATCTTCTCCTCGGCCTCGAGGAGGATTTCTTCGATCACCACGTGCTCCTGCATGTCAGATATGGATGGTTCAGGCGGGCGGGGCGGGCCGGTCCGCAGCGTGCGTGGACCGGCGATGCGGAGGTCAGACCCGGGTGCCCTGGTCGCTCACGAGCGTGCCGATCTTCTCACCCTTGACGGCGCGGGCGATATTGCCCTCGGCGAGCAGTTCGAAGACCAGGATCGGCAGCTTGTTGTCGCGGCAGAGCGTGATCGCCGTGGCGTCGGCGACCTTGAGGTCCCGGGACAGCACCTCGCTGTACTCCAGCGCGTCGAACTTCACCGCGTCCGGATTGGCCTTCGGGTCGGAGTCGTAGACCCCGTCGACACCGTTCTTGCCCATGAGCAGGGCTTCGGCGTCGATCTCCAGGGCGCGCTGGGCCGCCGTGGTGTCGGTGGAGAAGTACGGCATGCCCATGCCGGCGCCGAAGATGACGACGCGCCCCTTCTCCAGGTGCCTCACGGCACGCAGCGGGATGTACGGCTCCGCGACCTGGCCCATGGTGATGGCGGTCTGGACGCGGCTGTCGATGCCTTCCTTCTCCAGGAAGTCCTGGAGGGCGAGGCAGTTCATGACGGTGCCGAGCATGCCCATGTAGTCGGACCGCGCACGGTCCATGCCACGCTGCTGCAGCTCGGCGCCGCGGAAGAAGTTGCCGCCGCCGATGACGATCGCGATCTCCGCGCCGTCTCGGACAACGGCCGCGATCTCGCGGGCGATGGCGTGCACGACGTCAGGGTCGACACCCAGTCCGCCGCCGCCGGAGAAGGCCTCACCGGACAGCTTCAGCATGAAGCGCCGGCCCTTCTTCTCGTGGTCGCTCTTGTCGTCGGAAGCGGTGTGGGTGTCCACGCCCTGATTCATGGAGATCTCCTCGTGCACATACGAAGAAGGCCATTGCCGGTGGGTCCTCGCGGTTCCCTCTACGGCAATGGCCTCCTCGTCAGATCTGCGGTCGTCCTGCGCAAGCGTGGACGACTGCTTCAGACCCTACCGGGGTCCGGTGTCCGTCGCGTACGGACGGACTCAGATGCCGACCTTGATGCGGCTGAAGCGCACCAGGGTGACACCGGCCTCGTCCAGAACCTTCTGGACGGACTTCTTGTTGTCCAGCGCGTACGGCTGGCCGAGCAGGGTGGCTTCCTTGAAGAAGCCGTTGACGCGACCCTCGACGATCTTGGCGATGGCAGCCTCGGGCTTGCCCTCCGCACGGGTGATCTCCTCGGCGACGCGACGCTCGGACTCGACCTTCTCGGCCGGCACGTCTTCCTTGGCGAGGTACTGCGGGGCGAACGCGGCGATGTGCTGCGCGACGCCGCGAGCGACCTCGGCGTTCTCCTTGTCGAGCTCGACAAGGACGCCGATCTGGAACGGCAGGTCGGGCATCGTGCGGTGCATGTACGCCGAGACGTAACCGCCGGTGAACTGCGCGAAGCGGTCCAGGACGATCTTCTCGCCGAGGTTGGCGTTGGCCTCGTCCACGAACGCCTGGACGGTCTTGCCGGGAGCGATCTCGGACGCGAGCAGCGCCTCGAGGTCGGCCGGGGACGTCGCGGCGATGTGGGCGGCCAGCTCGTTGGTGACGGCCTGGAACTTGTCGCCCTTGGCGACGAAGTCCGTCTCGCACTTCAGCTCGACGAGGACACCGGAGGTGTTGTCGTCGGCGATCAGGGAGGCGACGGCACCGTTCTCGGCAGAACGGCCCTCGCGCTTGGCGACGCCCTTCTGACCCTTGATGCGGAGCGCCTCGATGGCCTTGTCGACGTCGCCGTCGGACTCGACCAGTGCGTTCTTGCAGTCCATCATGCCGACGCCGGTGAGCTCGCGGAGCTTCTTGACGTCAGCGGCGGTGTAGTTCGCCATGAGTCTGTGATTCTCTCTCGAAGTCGTAGATCTACGGGTGAACGGCGGAGGAGTCGCGCTTGTGGCGCGGCTCCCCCGCCGTCATCGTCCGTGCTGCGAGTGCCCGGCGCGTGAACGCCGGGCGCTCTCAGTGGGTCAGGCCTGCTCGGCGTCGGCGGCCGGGGCCTCGACAGCCTCGGCGTCGGCGGCCGGGGCCTCGACAGCCTCGGCGTCGGCGGCCGGGGCCTCGGCGGCCGGAGCCTCGACGGCCTCGGCAGCGGGGGCCTCGGCAGCGGCCTCGGCCGGAGCGGCCTCGGCGTCGTCAGCCTTCTTCTCGCCCTCGAGGAGGTCGCGCTCCCACTCGGCGAGCGGCTCGGCGGCGGCCTTCTCGCCCGGCTTCGAGTCGCCGGTCGCAGCGCCGGAGCGGGCGATGAGGCCCTCGGCGACGGCGTCGGCGATCACGCGGGTGAGCAGGGTGACGGAGCGGATCGCGTCGTCGTTGCCCGGGATCTTGTAGTCGACCTCGTCGGGGTCGCAGTTGGTGTCGAGGATCGCGACGACCGGGATGTGGAGCTTGCGCGCCTCACCGACGGCGATGTGCTCCTTCTTGGTGTCGACGATCCAGACGGCGCTGGGAACCTTCGACATCTCACGGATACCACCGAGGGTCTTCTCCAGCTTGATCTTCTCGCGAGAGAGGACCAGGAGCTCCTTCTTGGTGAGACCCGAGGCCGCGACGTCCTCGAAGTCGATCGCCTCAAGCTCCTTCAGACGCTGAAGGCGCTTGTAGACGGTCGAGAAGTTGGTGAGCATGCCACCCAGCCACCGCTGGTTGACGTACGGCATGCCGACGCGGGTCGCCTGCTCGGCGATGGCTTCCTGAGCCTGCTTCTTGGTACCGACGAACATGATGGAGCCACCGTGCGCGACGGTCTCCTTCACGAACTCGTAGGCGCGGTCGATGTACGACAGCGACTGGAGCAGGTCGATGATGTAGATGCCGTTGCGCTCCGTGAAGATGAAGCGCTTCATCTTCGGGTTCCAGCGGCGGGTCTGGTGACCGAAGTGGACGCCGCTTTCCAGCAGCTCCCGCATCGTTACGACGGCCATGGCCATCTCCTTGTTTTCTCGGTTTGGTTCCTGACGCCCCGCCGCGCCCTGCCCCCTGAGAGGGGACCGAGAGACGCTTTCACGTGGCCTGACCGGCCGGTGCTGGGGCGTGCGAAGTCGACCCGGTGACCCGGATCGCCACAAGAAGTGTACGGGACTCGGCGGTATGCCGGGTGACGCGATTGTCCACACCGGCCCGGCCGTCCACAGGCCCCGGCGGGGCCGGTGGGGAGCGCGGCACGCTGGCCCGTATGACGACACTGCTGCTGACACTGCTGCTCGCGCTGTCCCAGGCGTTCACCTCGGGAGTGCGCCCGCTGCCGCCCCCGCTGGTCGTGGCCCGCTGGTGGGACCCGCCCCCGACCCCGTACGCCGCCGGACACCGGGGCGTGGACCTGGCGGCGCCGGTGGGCGCGGAGATCAGGGCGCCGGGCCCCGGTCGGGTCCACCACGCGGGGCCGGTGGCGGGGCGGGGAGTCCTCTCGCTCACGCTCCCGGGCGGGCTGCGCACGACGTACGAGCCGGTCCGCCCGCTCGTCGTCGAGGGCGAGGAGGTCGTGGCGGGGCAGGTGGTGGCGGTCCTCACCGAGGGCGCGCACTGTCCGCGGCCCTGCCTGCACTGGGGTCTCCTGGCCGGCGAGACCTACCTCAACCCCCTGGGGCTGCTCCCCCGCCCGACCCCCCGGCTGCTTCCCGGTCCCGGTCGGCAGTGACGCTCCGGCGGTGACGTGCCGGCCGCGACCGGGGGTCGCGCGCCCGCAGGGTCTCAGCCCCGGACGCCCCGCAGTGCCATGGCGACGGCGGCGTCCGTGATCACGACCGGGTCCTCCGCGGCGCCCAGCTCGATGCGTCGGACGGCCGCGTCCACGACGCCCTGGAGCAGCATCGCCGCGAGGCGCGGTTCGGCGTGCCCGAGGCCCGCGAGCGCCTCGACGATCATCGCGACCAGCCCGCCGTGCGCGGCGCGGATCTTCTCCCGCGCGCCGGCGTCCAGCTCGCTCGCCGAGATCGCGACGACCGCGCGGTGCCGCCGGTCTCCCACGAGCCCCAGCTGACTGCGGACGTAGGCCTCGATCTTGGCCTCCGGCGACTCGGCGGAGGCCATGGCCGCCTCGATCTCGGCGGCCCACACGGGGAAGTCCACCGCGCACAGCTCTTCGACGACGGCCGCGCGCGACCGGAAGTACTCGTAGACGGACGACCGGGCGAGACCGGTCCGCTCCGCCAGGGCGGGGAAGGTCAGCGCCTCCGTACCGCCTTCGGACAGCAGGGAACGCGCGGCGTCCAACAGGGCGCCGCGCTGCATCGACCGGTGCTCGGCCACGGAGGCCGCTCGAATCCTGGGCACACGACCACTCTACGGACGTCCCGCAAGGGCCGGCCCGTCAGCGCCCCACATCCGCCAGCTTCGCCCGAAGCTGGAGGACCGACTTGGTGTGGATTTGACTGACCCGGCTCTCGGTGACGCCCAGGACGTTGCCGATCTCCGCGAGCGTGAGTCCCTCGTAGTAGTAGAGGGTCACGACGGTCTTCTCCCTGTCCGGGAGGGTGTTGATGGCCCTGGCCAGCAGCCTGCGCAGTTCGCGGTCCTCGGCGACGGCGACCGGGTTGTCCGCGGCGTGGTCCTCCAGGGTGTCCATCAGGGAGAGTCGGTCGCCGCCCTCCCCGCCCACGTGGAGGAGTTCCTCCAGGGCGACCACGTTGGCGAGGGACAACTGACTGAAGACGGTGTGGAGTTCCTCGACGGCGATGCCCATCTCGCCCGCGACCTCGTGTTCGGTCGGGGTGCGCCGCAGCTGGGCCTCCAGCGTGGCGTAGGCCCGCTCGACGGCCCGCGCCTTCTGCCGGACGGAACGCGGGATCCAGTCGAGGGCCCGGAGTTCGTCGATCATCGCGCCGCGGATGCGGGTGATGGCGTAGGTCTCGAACTTGATGGACCGTTCGATGTCGAACTTCTCGATGGCGTCGATCAGTCCGAAGACGCCCGAGGAGACGAAGTCGGCCTGTTCCACATTGGGCGGGAGGCCGACGCTGACCCGGCCCGCGACGTACTTGACCAGCGGCGAGTAGTGCAGGATCAGCTGCTCCCGCAGCCGCTCGTCACCGGACTCCTTGTACGAGCGCCACAGCACCTCCAGGGACGAGGGCGCGGTGGACCGCACGCTGCCGCGGGCAGCGGGGGGCACCGCAGCGCGGTCAGACCCTGAGGTGTGCTGGGGCATGCTTCGCCTTTGCCGGAGCCGGATTGGTGGGGAGCGTAGCGTGACGGAAGTGTCGCGGTGCGCGAAGAGTACGGGATCCCGCGCGGCCGTCGGGGCGCCCCGACCGGCACGGGCGGCTCCGGACCGGCGCCTCGCGCACGGTCCCGACGACTGCCAACCGGAACACCGCGTCTCTCATCGGCTTCACTCTTTCACCGGAACGCCCCAGGTCAATGACCGCCTCGCCGGGTGGCGTCGGTTTGTGCGCCTCCTCTCGACCTCCGCATGGTCAACCGCCAGCCGTCGCCCTGCCGTTCGACGAACCCCAGAGAGTGAAGTTCGTACAGTCTGCCGATGACTTCATCGGTGCCGGCGCCCGCGGCGACGGCGACCTCCTCCGCCGGCACGGGCCGATCCGCCGGCAGGGCTTCGAGCACCCGTGAGGCGCCCGGGTCCAGCAGGTCCCGGGCGAGCACGGGCCCGCGCCGCTCGGGGGCCAGTTCACCCATCCCTCCGACCAGCTCGATCACCTCGGCGGCGTCCGTGACGAGCACCGCCTCGCCGCGCAGCAGTTCGTGGACCCCCGCGGAGAGTCCGCTGGTGGCCGGGCCGGGGGTGCCCATGGTGAACCGGCCGAGCGCCTGGGCCCGCCGGGCGGTGACCAGTGAGCCGCTGCGGTGGGCCGCCTCGATGACGACCGTGCCCCGTGTGAGGGCGGCGATGACCCTGTTGCGCAGCACGAACCTGCTCGGGGTGGGATGACTGCCGGGCGGCAGCTCCCCCAGGATCAGTCCTTGGCCGGCGATCCGGCCGAGGAGCCCGGCGTGCCCCTTGGGGTACGCCACGTCCACCCCGCAGGCCAGCACCGCGGCCGTGGCCCCGCCCGAGGCGAGGGCTCCGCGATGGGCCGAGCCGTCGATGCCGTACGCCGCACCGGAGACGACGACCCAGCCGCGCTCGGCGAGCCCGGCCGCCAGGGTCTGCGCCATGTGGGCCCCGTACGGGGTGCAGGCGCGGGCCCCGACCACGGCGACGGAGCGCAGCGCCCAGGTCCGCAGGTCCGGTCCGCCCCGCAGCCAGAGCCCCACGGGCCGCGCGTCGCCGAGGTCGTCCAGCTGGGTCGGCCACTGCGCCGAGCCCGGGCAGACGAACCGCACGCCCGCCGCGGCGGCGGTCTCCAGGTCCCGCAGGGGCTCGGCCAGGGCGGCCCGTCTGCGGTATCCGGCGAGCCGCTCGGGCCCCACCCCGGCCGGCGCCGAGGTCCCCGGCTCGGGGTCGGTGAGGTGTCGCAGGAGTTCCACGGCGCCCAGCTCCCGGAGCAGGCGCCCGCCCTGCGCGTCCCCCGGTTCCAGGACCCGGGTCAGGGCGGCCCGCGCCACCGTCTCCGCCTGGGCTTCCGTCTCCCCGGTCATGACGCGACCCCCGCCGCCCCCATGATCCGCGTCGCCCCGCGCGCGATCCCGGTCCGCAGTTCCAGCGCGACGGCCACGTCCGCCGCCTCGGGGCGGTCCCGGCCCCGCAGGTCGGCGACGGTCCAGGCGACCCGGAGCACCCGGTCCAGCCCCCGCGCCGTCAACAGGCCGCGTTCCAGGTCCCGCTCGGCCTGCACGAGCGCGCCCGGCGCGGCCTGCCAGCGGGTGCGGAGCTGGTGACCGGGTACCTCGGAGTTGAGCCGCCAGGGGGTCTCGGCGAGCCGGGTGGCGGCGCGGTCCCGGGCCTCCTCCACCCGGGCGGCTACCACCGCGCTGGACTCGCCCCGGCCCGACCCCCCGAGGAGGTCGCGGCGGCTGACCGGTTCGACCTCGACCCGCAGGTCGACCCGGTCGAGCAACGGTCCGGAGAGCCTGGCCTGGTAGCGCCGGATCACCGAGGACGGGCATTCACAGCCGCCGCCCTGCACGGTGTGCCGCCCGCAGGGGCACGGGTTGGCGGCGAGCACCATCAGGAACCCGGCCGGCATCCTTACCACTCCGGCGGCCCTGGCGATGACCACGTGCCCCGCCTCCAGCGGCTGGCGCAGGGCGTCGAGCGCCTTGACCCCGAACTCGGCGGCCTCGTCCAGGAAGAGCACTCCGCGGTGGGCCAGGGACACCGCCCCCGGCCTGGGCACCCCGGCCCCGCCGCCGACCAACGACTGCATGGTCGCGGAGTGGTGGGGCGCGCAGTACGGGGGCCTGGCGACGAGCGGTTCGCCGGGCGGGAGGATTCCCGCGACCGAGTGGACGGCCGTCACCTCCAGGGAGTCCTGTCGGGTGAGCGGCGGCAGGATCCAGGGCAGCCGCTCGGCGAGCATCGTCTTGCCCGCGCCCGGGGGTCCGCTGAGGAACAGGTGGTGTCCGCCGGAGGCCGCCACCTCCAGGGCCCGGCGGGCGGCGTGCTGTCCGGCGACGTCCGCCAGGTCGGGATGATCGGAGCCGTCCCCGCCGGCGCGGGAGATCCCGCTGCCGAGTCCGGCGCCCGGCACGAGCAGCCCGGCCAGCATGGGATCGGGCCGACCGGCCGGCTCCGGCTCCTCCTCGGGCACCTCCCCGTCGGTGAGCACGGCGATCAGTTGGCGCAGGCTGCCCACGCCGAGGACGGAGACGTCCGGGACGAGCATGGCCTCGGCCGCGCATTGTCGGGGCACCACCACCTGTCGGTAGCCGGCCTCGGCGGCGGCGAGCACGGCCGGGAGGATCCCGCGGACGGGGCGCACCCGGCCGTCGAGCCCCAGTTCCCCGATGAGGACGAGGTCGGCGATCACCTCCGGTTCGACCACCTCGGCGGCACCGAGCACGGCCGCCGCCACGGCGAGGTCGAAGGCTCACGAAAGGCAGTTCTAGGTATGGAGAGTGGCTACACCTCGGGCCGAGACCGCGGTTCGTCGTCGAGCGGGTTATAGAGGACAGCCATTCCCACCCGCGTCGCGTGCGCCAGGTGGTCCGTCAGCTCCTTGGCGAGCTGCTCCGTCCCGTGGTCCGGGTGCAGAGCGAGGACGGTGCGGCCCCGCACCTGGACCGGGACCATCGCGTGGCCGTCGGGTACGAGGGGGGAGACGATCACCTCGGCCTCGACCGGGCGTGGGCGCGGACGCCCCAGGTTGCTGTCACTGTCAGCCATGCGACCCCCTTGGCGCTGCCTGCATCACAATCCGTGCGCGTGTTCGATCTCCAGCGCAGACGCAGGCTATCGGACTATCTCGCCCCCAGGCGGTCCGAGTAATGGTGCCGCATTGAACAGGTTCTGACTACACCGAGCACGCCATGATCACGCTGAGTGGCATTGCTGGCCAGAGGTGCAGCTCGGGCCCTATTCCTGTCGGGCGATCGATTCGATGAGTCGATGGAGCTGCTCACGCTGAGTGGGCGTCAGAGCTTCTACTCCTTGAACCAGCGCGCGCGCCTCGCCGGACGCGGACCACTCCACGTCGATACCGAAGTACTCGGCGCCGGCCGCATCCTGCGCCCGCCCGAGCGGCACATCGAGGCCGACGGCGAGACCCCGGAGCATCGCGTAGTCGGGGATCTGAACGGGGAGGTCCGTCGCCAGGCGGTGAAGCCAGCTCGCCTTGATCGTCTGCTCCCCGGTCTCGGGGTCAATGCATCGCGCGGCGAGTCGCTCATAGCCCACGCCCAGCGCGGCCTTCCGCTCGCGCACGAGATCCCTGAGCTGGGTCCGCCCAGTGGGGGAACGATCTTGTGCAGCCATGAGGGTCATCTTGCCACTCCGAGTCTGGTCATGGGCCGTGGGGTGTCCATGCGACCAGTGAGGCGGTCCACCTATACCCCCATGTGGCGGGGGGTCTGCCACCCCACTCGCTGGACAGAGTGTCCATGCAGTGCAACGGCGCACGCTAGGGCGCAGAGCCGATGTTGGCCAAATCAACACTCACCATCCAAGTGCATGGACGAACCGTCCAAGCTATGCAATGCTTCATCCATCCAAGCAGTGCAACGAAACACTGCACGAGATGGACGGCCCCGTGACTGACCTCAACGCCATTCCGCTTTTCCGGCTCGTAGACCGGGACCTCCTGGCCAAGCTCATGAAGCGCACCGGCACCGGTGCCGCAATGAGTGTCCGGGAGCTCGCCGCCGAGGCCGGCGTCACGCGCAGCACCGTCGGCAATCTGCTCTCCGGTGGGCAGGTGTCCGTGTTCTATCCGACGGCCTGTCAGATCGCCGATGCCATCGGCGTAGATGTCCTGATCCTGTTCACCCCTACGGGGCGCGCCACCCGGCACCCCGGCCGCAGCCGGCTGGAGGCGACGGTATGACCGCCCCTTTCAGCCGAGCCGCCGCCAGGAACCGGCTGGGGCCAACCGCCGTCGAGGCGATCCGCGACCTCGTGGCCGCTGCCCCGCCGCTGACCGCCGAGCAGCGGCAGCAGATTCAGGCGGTGTTCGAGTCGGCTCGTCCGACGGCCCCCGTGTCGCCGGCCCTGCAGACCGCCGCCTGACCCACATGCGTGAGGGCTGCTCCGACTTCCCGGCCTGAGCAGCCCCCCGGACGACCTCACTCAGCAGAGAAGAGAGGTACACCGTGAACCCCACCCTACCGACCATCCCGCCCGACGACGCGCCCGTGGTCAAGCTGCCGGCTGCCCTGCGTGTACAGGAGCTCGGCCACATCGCGGCCACCGTCGAGGAGACCGTCCGGACGGCGGCCTGGATCCTCCGGACCCGCGGGCACTGGCAGCACGGATCCGTGCCGGACGCCGCCGACCGCGAGATGTGTATCCCGCACGCCCTGCGCCCCATGTCCATCACCGCCGCCATCAAATGCGCCACGACCGGGGACCCTCGCGACACCTGTGTCCTCGCGGACAACGTGATCGTCATCCTCGCGACGTCCCTGGGCGGTGCCCTCAGCCGCGGTGGGATCTTCGACTTGGAGGAGCACATCGACGCGTGGGGCGACATGCCCGCACGGTCGACCGACGACGCCGTCGAGCTGCTGGAGCGCCTGGCGGCCACGCTGGAGCGTGCCGCATGAGCGCCCGCCGCGCCGAATTCATCGCCGGCCTGCGAGCCTTCACGGACTGGCTGGAGAGCAACCCGCAGGTACAGGCCCCGGCCTCCCAGAACATGCGGTTGCCTCTCCGCCGCAATGCCGACGTCGAGTCCTTCGCCCATCGCCACGGGCTGGAGGTCGCCTACGACGACGAAGGTAACGCGTCGACCGCCATGGCCTTCGGCCCGCTCACCTACCGGGCTTTCGGATACGTCGACTTCGACGCGCACTGCGCCGCTGCGGACGAGCGGCTGGCACGCGAGTGGGCGGCACAGAACGGCCTGCAGATCACCGAGCCGCCCGCCCGCGCCGGGCTGACCGAGGCCGAGCTGAGCGCCACTGCGGACGGCACGTACCGGTGTGTCTGCGGGCACTGGGACAACGTTCACGGCCCGCACTGCTACGCCGAGAGCTGCCGGTGCGGCAGCTTCGAGCACCGGAGCGCCCGATGACGGGCGAGCTGGCTTTATGCGCGCTGGCCGTGATCTGGCTGGTCTTCCACGCCGTGGCCCACCTGGCGACTCGGCGGGTGGAGGCACTCGTGCCCCCGCCCCTGGTCGTCGAGGTCCCGCAGCACCCGAGCTACTCGGCCCACCCGGGAGCCGGCCGTCACCGCCGGGACGCCGGGGCGCCGGACGCCTGGCTCGCCTGCCACGCCCTCGCCTGCGCCCACCTGACCCGGCCCCACACCCGCACCCCTGCCGGCCTCGTCTGCGACGAGTGCGGCACCACCACCCCGGGAGAACCCTTGACCACCGTCGACGAGCCGAGACAGCCGGACATCGGATGAGCACCGCGCTGCTCCTCCTGGTCATCTTCGCGAGCGGCGTGCTCGCCTGGCTCCTCGGTCTGGTCATCGTCCTGGCCCTCGCGGCCCGGGCGGTGGCCGCCGGGTGGCGGGCCGCGCGCCTGCGGGTCTCCCGCTCCTCGTGAGCCGGCCCCGCGCCTGTGAGTCGCTGGCCGTACCGCACGGCCCGGGCCCCGCCCGGCTGTACCCGTGCGGCTGGCGCTGCTCCCTGCACACCCCGAACGCCATGGCCGGGCGCCCCGAGTCGCCGCCCGGCCCCGGCTGGCCCGCCGGCTCGTACCTGACCCGGCCAGCACCCACCGAAGTCCCCACATCGTCCCGCCCGCACCAGTGACCGGAGGCACCATGCCCTCTCCGACTCCCCTCGACGTCGCCCGCCGCGCCCTGTCGCCCGCCGGCCTCGGAAGTCGCCCCTCCCGCGCAGCCTTCGAGCAGGGCATCCGCACCAGCGGCATGACCCCGCACACGCGGCTGGTCGCGCTCACGCTCTGCACGTTCGCCTCCCTCTCGGGCGACATTTCCCGCGACGACCAGCCCGGCCTGCACGGCCTGGTCGCCTCCACCGGCCTGACGGCGGGCCAGGTCGCCGTGCAGATCCGAATCCTCGAAGAGCGCGGGTGGGTGGCCCGCCTCCACGGCACCGGCCACAAGTACGAGACGGCCGTGCTGCGCCTGGCCGTACCGCGGTACGCCACCGTCCCCAGGGTTCCCCGCAACTGAGCACCGCCGCCAACCCGTTCGACCTCGACCCGAGAGGCCACCGTGCACGACCAGGAGCAGCCCGAACCCGCCCGCGGAAGCGTGCCTCTCGACTTCCGCAACGCGCTGTTCTGGCGCTGGACGCGCGATCTACCCCGACCCTTGCGCGGCGGCTTCCTGAAGGTCTTGTACGCGCTCGGCACGGCCGCCAACTCGCGTGGAGAGATGCGGTTCCGCGACGGCAAGGAGATCCGGATCCAGGACATCGCCAAGGGCGCTGCAACGGACGAGAAGGACTGCCGCCGCTACATCAACGCCGCGATCGCGGCGGGGGTGGTGGGGGTGGCCGGGGCCCGTGGCCGGGGGAAGCCGACCGTCTACCAGCTGCTCGTCAGCCCCCGACCGGACTGGACCGCGGCCGTCGCATCCCTGGCCGAGAGCCTGCCCGTGAAGAAGAAGCCGCCCAAGCCGGCGCCTTGGCAGGACGACCCGGAGTTCGGGGGACCGCCCCCTGAACCCGACGCCCAGAGTTCGGGGGACCATCCCCCGAACTTTCCCGAGCAAAGTTCGGGGGACCGTCCCCCGTTGGGGTTCGGGGGACCATCCCCCGTTGAGTTCGGGGGACCGTCCCCGGAACAACCCAGGGTTACCCAGGTACTACCCCAGGAATCGGCTGCTGTTGTTGACCAGCTCTCCCCTGGGGGCCCCTCCCCTGGTGAGGACGGCCCGGCAGACGCCGACCCACCGCCGGGCGCCTGGCCGCCACGCCTGACGCTCACGACGCAGCAGCGACGCGACGCCCGAGCCGCCGAGGCCAAAGCCAAAAGCGCCGGCAACAAGGGCCAGATGCCGCTCCTGCTGTCGGTACGCGACCCCGAGCACGTGGCGACCGTGGCCGAGGTCCGCGCGGCCGCCGAGGGCCATCCCGAGATCGTCCTGCGCGCCATCCGGGACCTGGGCGTGCGAGGCGCCGTGACCCTGTACGGCCACCGCCTGGTCCACCCGCACCTCACCGACGAATCCGAACCCGACACCGACACCAGACCCGCCTGAAAGGCCCTCACCGTGCCGCTGCTCACTGCAGACCTCGTCATCTCCTCGGACATCTCCGACCTCGTGGACGGCCCGTACGCCCGCCACCCCAAGACCTACCGCCCGGCCCCGCACCCGGCGCACGAGGCCGCCCAGGCCCTCGCCGCCGAGGGCGAGCACGTGCACGTGGTGGTCGACGGGGGCGTGCACTGCGCCGGCACCCGCTGCGCCGCCGGGCACGTCCACGTCCACCAGGTCGACACCGCGATCCTGCGCTGCGCCGCCGGCTGCTGACCAATCCGACCCCCTGACCGCCCTCGAGGAGCGCACACCGTGCCCACCACGCCCGCCCCCCGCGACCTGGCCGCCTGCTCCGCCTGCGACCAGTCCATCCTGTGGACCATCACCGCCCGCGGCCGCCGCCAGGCCGTCAACCCCGAGCCGGCCGCGGGCGGGAACACCGCCGTCTACCGCGACGGCCTGGGCGGGTACCGCTCCCGAGGCCTGACCTCGGACCGCCCGGCCGCCGAGTCGTACGAGTGGCTCGCGATGCCGCACGCCGCGACCTGCAGCCCGGCGGCCCCGCCCGTGCCCAACGTGCAGGCGGCGCGCCGTCGCCTGCGCCTGGTCCACGACTCCCGTACGGACCGGTGGCGCAGGTGACCCGGCCCGGAACCGTCCCCGAGGCGATCGGCGCCGTCATCGCCGCCCGCGTCCACCAGGGACTCGACGTCCTCGGCGTGGGCCTGGCGCCGGACGCCGCCCTCGCCATCGGGGCGGCCACCGCCCGCGACATCCGCGCCGCCGGCTGGTCCATCACCCCGCCCCGCCGCACTGCCCCCTCCCCGCCCGCCAACCCGAGACGGAGACGCCCCGTGATCATCAACCTGACCGGCGAGACCCTGCGCATGTACAAGCCGGACTCGCCCGACGTCCTCACCGACCCGTTGACCGGCCTGGGCGCGGTCATCGACGCCATCGAGCCGGCCGCCGACCTCAACATCATCGACCTGGGCAGCCCGGGCGACGACGAGTACCGCGGCCACGTCGTCCCCATCGACCTCGCCGAGATCCACATCCGGCACCTGCCGCCCTCCCGCCCCGGCGCCCGGTACGTCGTCACCGCCGCCATCGCGTTCGCCGCGCGCGGCCGCGCCGACCTCCTCGTCCCCATGGGCGAGGTCCACGACCCCGACGGCACCCTGCTCGGTCACCGGCACCTCATCAGCCCCTGCTGACCCCCGCGCCCCATCCACACCCCTGAGGAGGCCCTGATGCCCTTCCTGTCCCACGCCCGGTCCCGCCCTCACGCCGACACCGAGCCGTCCCCCCACTGGGCCGACCAGGCCTCATGCGCCGGCGACCGCGCCGCCGAGTTCCTCGGGGACGCCCTGGCCGCCCGCTCCATCTGCGGGACGTGTCCGGTACGCACCGAGTGCCTGACCGCCGCGCTCGTCGAGGAGGCCGGCGAGGGCCTGTACGAACGCGAGGGAATCCGCGGCGGCCTGAACGCACACGAGCGGTGGGAGCTCGACCCGATGCACACCCGCCCTCGGGAGATCCCCACCGGCGACGTGGAGCAGGCCAGGGCGCTGCTGCTCGCCGGCGAGCTCACCGACCGGGAGATCAGCGCCCGCACCAAGGTCGCCCCGGCCGCACTCACCCCGCTGCGCCGCGACCTCGGCGTGCAGCCGGCATGGGCGGAGGTCGCCCTCCGATTCCACGGCCGGACCAGGCCGAGCAGTGACGGGCATGTCGAATGGGCCGGAGGCCGCGGCCTGATCGTGGGCGGCACCCAGTTCGCGTTCCGGCAGGTCGCCTTCCGCCTGGGGTACGGGCGGCCGGCGACCGGCGGTGTCGAGGCGACGTGCGGGGTCACACGGTGCGTGGCCTGGCAGCACCTGGCCGACCAGCCGATGCGTCAGGCCATGCCCAAGCCCGTTCGTCCCCGGGCGCTGCTTCCCGCCGTGATCGAGTACCTGTACGGCGTCGAGGCAGAGCACCGGGAAGACGGCGACGACGTGTGGGTGCCGCACCGGGTGGTCCGCTTCCGCGTCACCCGCAAGACGGCGCACCGCATCTTCTACATCCGACGAGAGAACGACGGTAAGCCCGACATCGGTTCCGTGGACCGGCACAAGATCGAGGCCCAGGGCGAGATCTACCGCGCCTCGGCCGGATGGTGGGAGATCGACTTCCACCTGTACCTGAAGCCTCCCGCCCTCGCCCCCACCGGCGGCATCGACGTCCGCGCCGCCGAGCTGCAGGTGGCCGAGGCACGCCGGACGATGGCCGCCGCGCATCCCGACCGCGGCGGCACCCGCGCGGCCTTCGACACCGCCCGCAAGGCCTACGAGAAGACCCGCCGCACCTACGAGGCCGCCCGGGCGCAGCGGTGAGCGCCCACGTCACCGTCCGCTGCGACCGGATGGGCCAGTACGGGGGGTGTCCGGCGCAGCTCTTCACGACGACCAGCGATCTGGACGAGGCGTACGAGATCGCCGCCGGCCTCGGCTGGAGCGTCGGCGGCACCCCCGACCTCTGCCCGATCTGCGCCGGCCCCCGCCGGCTCCCCAGCGTGCCCGTCATCCCCCTCCACAGCCGCCCCCGGACGGGAGACCGCTGATGTTCGTGATCACCACCAGGCGCCGGCTCACCGAGACGGCTCGCGCCCTGCGCCTGTGCACCGAAGAACGCGACACCCTCGCCGACCAACTGCGGGAAGCGCAGGCCACCGCCGCCTACTTCAAACGACAGCTCGCCCGGTCCGAGGAGCAGCGGGCCAGCCTGCGCCGCGTACTGCGCCGCCGCCTCCCCGACCAGCAACCGCCCACGGACACCCCGTGACCTGGTTCCTCGCCGCCTGGGCCGCCGCCCTCCCTCTCCTGATCGCCCTGCACCACCACGGACACAAGCACCGGAGCGACCACATGTCAGAACCCGTCCTGAACACCGAGGCAGCAGCCCGCGTGCACTACGTCGACCCGCGCGTACGCCAGCTCGCCTACGCCGCCTGGCACCTGCAGACCGGCGGGACCTTCACCGCCTGGCTGACGCTCGGCAAGAACCACCCGGACACCCTGATCGCCGAGGCCCGCGGCTGGATGCGCGCCGCCGTCGCCGCCGGGATCGCCCCGCCCCCGCCGCCCTTCGACCACCCGGGCGCCACCCCCACCAAGGAGAGCAGCCGATGAGCAGCTTCCTCGTCGCCCTCGCGTGGATCGCCGCCGTGGCGGTCACGGCCGCCGTGCTCGTAGGCATCTACGTGTCCTACCCCCGCAAGGCCCGGCCCGCGCCGCCCGCCCGGAAGGGCCCCGCCGAGCACTGCGGCCACCAGCCCCCGCTGGCCCTCGACCAGAGCGCCACCGAATGCGTCCTGCGCCCCGGCCACGCCGGCAGCCACGCCGATGCGAACGGCACCCGATGGTGGACGAACCGGTTCCTCCAGCAGCCGCAGACGTCCACCGGCCAGCCCGTCCGGCACACCGTCGACACGATCACCAGCGACGCCCTCGACGCCCTGTACGAGCGGCTCGACAACGCCCAGGAGACCGAACTGGCCCGACAGCTCGCCACCGCCGACAGGGCGTTCACCGAGGCCCACCGACGCGCCACCCGACTCGCAGGCGACCTCGCCCGCGCCCAGCGCGCCCACGCCTCCACCATCCTCCAAGCCCAACGGCAGGCGGCTCGCGCCCGGGACGCCGAAGCCCAGCTCGGCACCATCCGCGACATCGCCGCCTGGCTGGAGGAGCGCCTCAGCTCGAACCGGCCCTCGCCGTCCCGGTACTTCACCGCGATGCTGCTCCGCTCCATCGCCGACACCCGCAAGGAGCCCACGTCATGATCGAGAACACCACCGACGCCACTGCCCTCGCTGGAATGGTCGCCGGCGCACTGCTCGGCCGATCCCCCGACGAGCTGATCGCCGGCCAGGAGCAGCGCGGCCAGGAGCAGCTCGTCACCTCCGACCGCCTGCCCACCGAGATCCTCCGAGGCGACCGTGCCAGCTTCGAGGCCCTCGGTTTCCAGTTCGGCGCCGCTGACCCCGCCGACCCGCTGTTCGTGCCGGCCTCGCTCCCGGACGGGTGGACCCGCGAGGCGTCCGATCACCCCATGTGGTCGTACATCCTCGACGACCTCGGCCGCCGGCGCGTCGCGATCTTCTACAAGGCGGCGTTCTACGACCGGTGCGCGGAGATGCAGTTCGTCACCCTGTTCACGTACCTGCGGGACCACGTCTACGAGGGTCGACCGCTGATCACGGACCCGGTGTGGGCCACCCCGCAGGCCCTCGCGGTCGAGGCCCGCCTGGCCATCACCCGCGCCGAGGAAGAACTGGCCTTCTGGCGCGGTCACGAACAGACCACGTTCGCCGACGGCACCAGCTCCGAGCAGTACGCCGCGCAGCGCTGCGAGGGGTACAGGGCCAGGCGCGACCAGTACGCCGCCGTCCTGGCCACCCTCGACACCGAGGAGCAGCAGCCGTGAACCTCTGCCTCTGCGGCACCGAGCTCGTCGACGACACCCACCTGTGCCCGCGGTGCCGCGCCGCGACCTCCGGCCGCCTGCGCCGCCTCCCCGTCCTCTACCGACTCCTGCGGGACGAACTGCAGCCCACCGCGAGCGGCCCGGCGAACTTCGGTGGTCGTGTCCGCCACGTCGAAGCCCCGATGCCCGTGTCGGCCCACGTCCTGACACTGCGCGGGCCCGGCGGCATCGTCGGCGTGCTGGAGCAGGCATGGACGGCCGTGCAGGCCTCCTACGGCGGCACCGCGCCCAGGATCGCCGGCTCCTACGACGAGCGCGTGTCCACCGCGGCCGACTTCCTCGGCCGTCACCTCGCCTACATCGTCACCTGGCCCAAGGCCGCCGTCCTGGCCGCCGAGATCAGGCAGATCGACGAGGCCGCCATGGAGATCGTCTGCCCCCGCGACACGATGGAGCGCGGCACCCGCCTCGGCCCCTGCCCGGCCACCATCGGCGACGGCGTCTGCGGCGCGACGCTGCGCCACTACGCCGGCCAGCCCGGTATCACCTGCCGCTGGTGCGCAGTCGTGTACCCGGCGGCCGCCTGGGCCGACCTCAAGACCTGGATGGACGAGGACGCCCAGCCGGCGCGTGAGGAGGTAATGGCGACCGGCTGACCCACCACGCACAACGGCCCCCGCCAGTGCTCGAACACCGGCGAGGGCCTGACCAACCCCTTGAACACCCAAGGAGATCGGCTGTGCCCGATACTGCCACGCCCACCCCGACGCCCGAACCCCGCCCCGGCCGGCACCTCGCCGCCGTCGGCATCATCCGCCACACCGGCGGCCGCACCCTGACCCTCCGCGCCACCCCCGCCGGCGTCACCGGCACCATCACCTCGGCGGTGACCCGATGACCGACACGTGCCGCGCACTGCTCCTGCGTATCGCCGCCTACCTCGACCGCTCCCGCCCGACCCACCTCATGTGGCCCGGCAGCCGCGACATCCTCGCCCGGATGGTCGCCGTCGAACACCACGGCCTCCACACCGACCTCGCCACCGAGACCGAGCGGGAGATCCTCACCCACGCCCCCGGCGTCACACCCGGCATCCGCCGCGCCCGGTACGCCGAGGAACTGCGCCGCGCCGCCGCCGAGGACTGACCGACCCGCCCGGCCGGGCCCGCGCGTTGCACCGGGCCCGGCCGGGCATGAGCCACCACCCCCACGGATGAGCCAGGGACCACCCACACATGAGCCACCAGAAGCTGACCCGAACCGACCGCCGAGCCGCTGTCGCACGACTGGCGCAGGCCGGCGCATCGAACCGGCGCATCGCCATTGAACTGGGCATCTCCAAGGACACCGTGAGCCGCGACCTCGCCGTCATGAAGCCGGCTCCCGCGCCGGCGGTGGACCGGATGCGCCATCGCGCCGCCCTGGCGCACGAGACGATGCGCCACCTCCACCAGGCCGTGCGCCAGACCGTCGAGGCGCGCCCCGGCTACACGCCCCTCATCGATGACGCGACCGCCGCTCAGTGGCACGAGCAGCTGCGCCAGGACGCCGCCGAGCTCCTGGCCGTCGCCGCCGAGTTCCGCGACTACTACCCCCACCTCACCGCACCCACCGCCCCGGAGGGACCCGATGGACCTGTACACGTTCCTGCGTGACCGCCTGGCCGACGACAAGACGGTGGCCGAGGCCCACCAGCAGTGGTCACCCCACTGGTACTACGACCACGCGGCCTGTGAGATCAGGGACCGCGACAACCACGGCACCGTTGCGTTCGTCCCCGGCACCCGTGACGGCGGGCACCTCGCCCGCCACGACCCCGCCCGCACCCTCCTCGACATCGACGCCAAGGCGCGGGTCGTGGAGCTGTGCGCGGCGCCTCTCGTAGACGTGACCGGCATCGCGGATCCGCAACCGGTGGTCGTCCCCGGCGAGGGAAGCCCGTGGGCACCCGACGTCCTGCGCCTCCTTGCCCTGCCGTACGCCGACCATCCGGACTACGACCCCACATGGGCCCCGGCGATGGGACGATGAACACCATGACCGAACACGACGCGCTCGTCGATGCTGCCGCGGCCCTCTTGATCGCCTCCATCACCATGCGCGACCTGGCCGACGCCATGCCGCCCCAGTTCATGGCCGGCATGCCCGACGACATTCGAGACAGGGTCGTCCGCCCCGGGTACCAGGCCGCGTTCGACGCACTGCCCGAGCAGGTGAGGCGCGAGGCCCGTGCCCTCGTGGACGCCGACCCCGCCGTGATCGCCGCGAGGCAGCTCTGACCTCTGAGTGACACTGAGAGGCATGGAGTACCTGTCCCTGCCGCCCGGGCAGCTCACGACGACCACGGCCGCCCTCGCCTGCGGGGTGCGCCCGGCCACCATCCGAGACTGGGTACGCCGCGGCCTCCTCACCCGGATCGGCGGCACACCCAAGCGCCCCATCTACCGGCTGGCGGACGTCCTGGCCGCCCGCGACAGGCCCAAGCCCACACGGGCCGGACAGCGCCGTGATCATCCGGCTTGACAACGCCCGTTGTCGCGCGCCACGATTCGCGAGTACAGCCATGCCCACAGGCAGGCTGACCAGGACACACGAGGGCCCCGACCACAGCACCGCGGTTGGGGCCCTCGCCATGTCCACCGCAGGGCCGTCGGATGCTCTGGCGCACCGCCTGGTGGGCGTCCAGCAGGCAGACCATCGCGGGGCGTTGAGACTCCCGACGGCCCTGCGGCATGCACGCGGCCGCGGCCGGCCCGCCCCAACAGCCAGCAGCAGGAGCCACCATGGAGCGCACCGTACGCCTGGCCCTCACCTCTACCGGCGGCACCGTCGAGGTCGACGGCCACGACATCAGCGACACCGTCAGCGGCTTCACGCTCACCCAACGGGCCGGTGAGCCGCCGGCCATCGCACTCGACCTCGCCCTCTACACGGCCATGGTCGAGGGCGTCGCCACTCTCGCGATGAAGCCGGGGACGGACAACCTGCTCACCTCCTTCGGCTGGACCCGCCCCGGGCAGGCCGCTCCCGCCGAGCCGGTGGAGCAGAGCCTCGCCGACCGCATCCGCGCCCTGCACACCCCCAGCCGCGAGGCCTGTTACCCCTACGGGCACGGCGGCCGTACCCGCATCTGCGAGGGTTGCTCGGCCGGCAACCCGTGGGAGGCCCCCGCCTGGCCGTGTCCCACCCTCGCCCTGGTCGAAGAGGGCATGCCCGTGGGCAAGGACGCCCCGGCCGACGGCAAGGACGTCTGACGTGCCCACGCGCGCGCCTCGACGGTGCACGACGGCCGGCTGCGGGCAGGTGCCCGTGCCCGGGACGTCGAAGTGCAAGGAGTGCACGCGGCCTCGGGCGCGCCCGTCTGCGGCTACTCAGGGCTACGGGCGTGAGCATGAGCGCCGGTTCCGGGACGTGGTGCTGCGCCGCGATCCGACGTGCGTCTGTGCCGAGGAGGACCACCCGCACGACGGGGTGTGCGGCCGGCCGAGCGCGCACGCGGACCACTGGCCCCTGTCCAAGCGGGAGCTGGTCGAGCGCGGCCTGGACGACCACGACCCTCGGCGTGGGCGTGGCCTGTGCCATCCCTGTCACAGCCGTGTCACCGCAGCTCACCAGCCCGGTGGCTGGCATGGCGCCGGCCCTCGCTACTGACCCGTCTCACGCTGCGTGAGGGGGGAGGGGGGCCTCCGATCGCTGCCGTGGGGCCCCGCGGAACGCGGGGGGGAGCCCTGTGGCTCGCTGACGGGTAACGGGATCCGCCGTACCAGCGGGCCGGCCGTAACCGAGCGTGACCGATGGAGGTGCCTGATGGGCCGTCGAGGACCCGCCCCCAAGCCCACCCCGCTGCGGGTGCTGCACGGTGACCGCAAGGACCGCATCAACCGCGACGAGCCGCAGCCCTCCGAGCTCGACGTCGAGCCGCCGGCCTGGCTGTCGGACGCGGCCGTCGAGGTGTGGGAGCAGCTGGCCAGCGACCTGATCGCCAAGGGTGTGCTGACCGCCTGGGACGTCGAGGCGTACGCGAACTGGTGTGACGCGGTGGTGCGCCGGCGGGACGCGGCCGAGCACGTCGCCGAGGAGGGCGCCGTCGTCGAGCACCCGGTGTTCAACAAGAACGGCGACGTCACCGGCCAGCGGATGGGCAAGAACGCGTGGCTCCTGGCGCTCGACGCGGCCGACGCGCAGGTGCAGCGGTACGCGGCCCGGTTCGGCCTCACCCCGTCCGACCGGTCGCAGCTCAAGATCGGCGGGCAGCAGGACCCGGCCGGTGCGGAGCGTCTGTTGTCCTGACCGAGGGAGGGCGCCATGGCGACGGCCACCACCTCGCGCCCCGCCCGCACCCGGGCCGCGGCCCGGCGGCCGGTGCGCCGGCGCATGCCGCGCATCGACCACACCAAGCGGTGGAGGCCGGCGAGCCGGCGCGGCGGGCGCTGCGGGTACACCCTCGACGGCCTGACCTGTGCCCGCTCGGGCGCGCACTACTGCGAGCCGCGCGCGAACAGGGTGGTGCGGTTCTTCGCCGAGCTCCTGGTCCACCCGGCCGGCGCGCTCGCCAACACCAGGTTCGAGCTGGCGCCGTGGCAGGAGCACGAGATCATCCGGCCGCTGTTCGGCGAGGTGATCTGGTCCGAGCAGTGGGAACGGTACGTACGGCGCTACAGCCGCGCCACGGTCGTCATCGCCCGCAAGAACGGCAAGAGCGCCCTGCTGTCGGGGATCGCCCTGTACATGCTGTGTGGGGACGGCGAGCAGTCCGCCGAGATCTACGGCGCGGCCGCGAACACCCGCCAGGCCGGCAAGGTGTTCGAGCCGTGCACCAAGATGGTGAAGCGTTCCCCACACCTGGCGGCGCGGCTCACCCACCTGCGCAACGCGCGCCGGCTGGTGGACGAGAAGACGAGCTCGCACTACGAGGTCATCCCCTCCGACGCGGACAACGAGCTCGGCCACAGCCCGCACTGCTTCATCCTCGACGAGGTGCTGTCACAGCCGGACGACAAGCTGTGGGAGGCGATGGTCACCGGCGCCGGCGCGCGCACGCAGCCGCTCATGCTGGCCATCACCACCGAGACGAGCGACCAGGCCTCGTTCGGCGCGGAGTTCATCGACGAGGCCGACCGGGTCATGGAGGACCCGTCCCGGGTCCCGCACCACTTCGCGTACGTCCGCAAGATGCCGCGTACGCAGGACGAGCTGGACCGCCTGCACCGGCTGTTCCCCGGGCGCCCGGACCTGCCGGTGTCGCTGGACGTGTTCGACGAGGACAACTGGGCGTGGCCCAACCCGGCGCTGGACACGTTCCTGTCGCGGCAGTCGTTGCGCGAGGACGCCATCGAGGCCCGCGCGAAGCTGTCGAAGCAGAACTCGTTCAAGCAGTTCCGCATGAACCAGCGCGTCAGCCAGGTCACCCGCTGGATCCCGATGGACCTGTGGGACCTCAACGCCCGGGAGATCGCCCCGAACCCCGGGTGGATCGCGGGCCGGCTGGAAGGGCAACGATGCTGGGCGGGCCTGGACCTGTCGTCCAAGCTCGACCTGACGGCGTGGACGCTGCTGTTCCCCGACGGGTCGATCATCTGGCGGATGTGGGCGCCGGAGTCGGTGGCCGACTTCCTCGACGAGCACACCGGCGGCATGTTCTCCGAGTGGGCGCGTGACGGGTGGGTGACCCTGACCGACGGCGACACCATCGACTACGACACGATCTACGACGACATCGAGACCGACCACCAGCTCTACCGGATCGTCGACATCACCTACGACAAGTGGTGCGGCGAGCCGGTGCGCCAGGAGATCGTCAAGCGCACCCGCCTCAAGACGGTCGAGTCCGACACCACGTACACGCGCATGACACCGCCGATGGCCGAGATGATGCGCGGCCTCAAGGCGCAGGAATACGCGCACTACGGCAACCCCGTCGCCCGGTGGATGGCGGACGCCCTGGAGTGCAAGAGCCCGCGCGACGACCCGGACCGTATCCGGCCGGTGAAGCCGGCCCGCGACAAGACCGGCAAACGCATCGACGGCATGCCCGCCCTGCTGTTCGCCATCGACGGCGCCATGCGCGGCATGCCCGCACCGTCCGTCTACGAATCCCAGGGCATGGCCCTCTGACCCCCTGGAGGACCAGTGGACCGCTGGGACGTCCTGGCCCTGCTCGGCACCCTGCTCCTCGGCGCAGGCCTCGCCCTGCTCTCCCCCTGGATCGGGCTGACCGCGGTCGGCCTGGTCCTCCTGTCCATCGGCATCTTCGGCGCGCTGGCCGCCGAACGCGCCCCCACTAAGACGAGCGGAGGTGGCTCCTGATGGGGTTCATGCGTTCGGCCGTACGGGGCGTGTCCGGCCCCCTGTCGGGGGTGGCCACCCCCGAGAAGTGGGTGGAGGACTGGGTACGCGGCGGCACCGCGAACAGCTCGGGTATCCGGGTGGACGAGGACACCGCGATGACGTACGCGCCGCTGTTCGCCGGCGTGCGCGTCCTCGCGGAGGATCTCGCCGGCCTGCCCCTGCACCTGTACGAACGGCTCGCCCCCCGAGGCAAGAAGCGCGCACGCACCCACCCGCTGTACACCCTGCTCCACGACCAGCCCAACGAGATGATGACCTCGGTGCAGCTGCGCGAGACGCTGCAGGGCCACGCCATCACCCGAGGCAACGGCATCGCCCAGGTCGTCACCCACAAGAAGACCGGGGTGATCGAGGAGATCTGGCCGCTGCGCCCGGACCGGCTGCGGGTCTGCGTGAAACGCACCAACACCGGCGCGTTCGAACGCCTGTATCAGTACCGTGACGACGTCAACGGCATCAAGGCCACGCTGTTCGCCGACGAGGTGCTGCACATCGCCGGCCTCGGCTACGACGGGATCCGCGGGTACAGCGTCATCGAGCACGCGGCGAACGCCATCGGGCTGGGGCTGGCCACCGAGCACTACGGCGCGAAGTACTTCAGCAACGGCGCGGCCCCCGGCGGCGCCCTCTCCCACCCCGGCAACCTCTCGCCCGAGGCCCGCAAGCGCATGGCGGCCGACTGGGAGAACATCCACTCCGGGATCGACCGCGCGCACCGCGTGGCCATCCTGGAGGAGGGTGTCTCCTGGACACAGGTGGGGATCGCCAACGACAACGCGCAGTTCCTCGAGACGAGGAAACTGCAGGTCACCGAGATGGCCCGCTGGCTGCGCCTCCCGTCGCACAAGATCCAGGACCTGGAGCGGGCCACCTTCTCCAACATCGAGCAGCAGCAACTCGACTACGTGACGAGCGCGCTGAACATCTGGCTCGTGCGGTGGGAGCAGGCGATCACCTCGCAGCTCCTGCTGCCGTCCGAGCGCGAGCGGTACTTCGCCGAGCACCTCGTCGACTCGCTGCTGCGCGGCGACACCGCGGCCCGCTACGCGGCTTACGCGATCGGCCGCCAGTGGGGATGGCTGTCCTCGAACGACATCCGGGACCGGGAGAACGAGAACCCGGTCGAGGGCGGTGACGAGTACCTCGTCCCGATGAACATGATCCCCGCCGGCCGGTCCCTGGCCGTTCCCGAGCGGCGCGCGCTGCGTATGGCGCGGGTGCTGGCGGGCCGGTCGGGGGCGATGCGGGCCACGCTCACCGAGCAGTACGGGCCGAAGATCGCCGCCTCGGACGCGGCGGTCGCCGACCTGGAGGCCGAGAAGGTCGGCGCGCTGGTCGCCGAGCACCTGGCGCCCGAGCGCGGGCGCCCGGGCACGCGGTCCCTGTCGCATTTCGTGGCCGCCCTCAGCACCTTGTATGCGGTGGACGGTCCGATCGCCGAGGCCCTGTCCGCGGCCTGGCTGCCGCTGTTCACCGCGTACGCCGCCGACGTCGCCGAGGACGCGGCCGCCGAGGTCGGGCACGAGGACGACGTCGACCTGTCCCTGTGGGCCCACGCGTACACCCTGGCCCACGTCGCCTACCGTGTCGCGTCATCCTTCGGGCAGCTCCGCAAGATCACCGAGACCGAGCCGACCGCCGAGGACATCGTGGCCGGCGTCCTCGGCAGGTTGGAGAAGTTCAAGGCCGAGCGGCCCGAGCGGACCGCCCGCTGGGAGACCAGCCAGCTCCCGAACGCCGCCGCCCGCGAGACGTGGAAGGCGGCCGGGATCACCCAACTGAAGTGGGTGGCGCGCGGCTCGAAGCACTGTCCGTACTGCACCAAACTCGACGGCCGCGTGCAGGAGATCGACCTCCCGTTCGTCGCCAAGGGCGACGAGGTGGAGGGCGACGCCGAGGGGGAGAAACTCGTGGCCAAACGCAACGTCCACCACCCGCCGGTGCACGCCGGCTGCCGCTGCGAGCTGGTGCCGGTATGAGCGGCGACCGCGAGCACGAGGACGGCGCCCCCGAGGCCGACGACGGCCAGGAGCACGAGGACCAGGCGCCCGCCCCCGAGACGCCGCAGGCCCCCGAGGCGCCCGCCGAGCGGGAGCAGCCCGGGCCGCCGCGCGATCGACAGATCACAGAACCCCGGAGGAACCGATGAGCCGGCACTACCTGCGCGGCTACGTGCTGCGCGCCGAGAAGGCCGAGGAGCCCGAGGCCGGGAAGCCGCTGCGGATCATCGCGGCGACCGCCGGCCGCAAGGGCGACGGGCTGAACCTGACGATGGAGGGCGCCGACCTCGGCCGGTTCCAGTCCAACCCGGTCGTCGGGTACGGCCACCAGTACTGGGGCCGTGAGGGCCTGCCGATCGGCCGATCGGAAAAGACGTGGATCGACGGCGACAAGCTGATGATGGACATCGCTTTCGACCCCGAGGACGACTTCGCGCGAACCGTGGAACGCAAGTACCGCGGCGGGTACCTCAACGCGTTCTCCATCGGGTTCGACGTGTGGGACGTCGACGACTCCGGAACGCCCCGCGGTTGGGAGCTTTTCGAGGTCTCCGCCGTTCCGCTGCCGATGGACCCCAACGCGATCGTCGAGAGCGGCCGCGAACTCGCCGTGGTCCGCGCGCTCGACGAGCTCGCCTTGGGCGGCCTCGGCCGGGCCGGCGCGGTCCTGTCCAAGAAGAACCTGGGGCTCGTCGAGAACGCGGTGACCGCCCTGCAGGAGCTCCTGGCCGCCGCGCAGAAGAGCGACGACGAGGACCCCGAGGACCCCGAGCGCGGTATCGCGCCGACCCCCCAGCCCGCGGATCTCACCGCGCGCATGCGCCGGCTCGCCGGTATCTGACACCCGAGAGGACTCACCCCCATGCCCATGAACCTGCGAGAACTGCGCGCCAAGCGCACCAGCCTCGGCACCCAGGCCTCCGCTCTGATGGACGCGGCGACCGCCGCCGGCCGCAGCATGAGCGCCGAGGAGGAAACCTCCTTCGACCGGATCCTCGACGAGCGTGACCAGCTCGACCAGACGATCGAGCGCATGGACCGCCTGCGCGACGGCGAGCGCCAGGACACCGACGACCTCGACCCGGACCCGGCCGGGGGCGGCAACGCGGACGCGATGGGCGCCCTGCGCACCTACCTCCTCGGCGGCCGCTCCGCGCTGTCGCCGGCGCAGGCCCGCGCGCTGAACGCCGGCAACGACCCCGAGGGCGGCTACCTCCTGCCGCCCATGGAGTGGGTCAACCAGCTGGTGCAGCGCGTCGACGACGCGGTGCCGCTGCGCGGTCTGGCCACCGTGCGCCAGCTGCGCACCGCCGAGTCGCTCGGCGTGCCCACGCTGGAGACCGACCTCAACGACGCCGAGTGGACCACCGAGATCAACACCGGCAGCCAGGACGACGCCCTCAGGTTCGGCCGGCGCGAGCTGTCCCCGAACCCGCTCGCCAAGCGCGTCAAGATCAGCCGCAAGCTGCTGCGCCTGACGACCGGCAAGGCCGAGGACATCGTCCGTGACCGCCTCGCCTACAAGCTCGGCGTCACGCAGGAGAAGGCCTACATGACGGGCGACGGCAACAAGAAGCCGCTCGGCCTGTTCGTCGCCTCGACGGAGGGCATTTCCACCAGCCGTGACGTCAACTCGGGCCTGGCCACCGGCTTCACCGCCAACGGCCTGATCGACGCCAAGTACACCCTCAAGGCCGCGTACTGGAACAAGGCGAAGTGGCTTTTCCACCGCGACGCGCTGCGGGCGATCCGCAAGCTGAAGACGACCACGGACGAGCAGTACGTGTGGCAGCCCGGCCTTGCGTCCGACCGCCCGGACACGATCCTCGACGTGCCGTACGTGGTCAGCGAGTTCGCGCCGAACACGTTCACGGACGGACTGTACGGCGGCATGATCGCCGACTTTTCGTACTACTGGATCGCCGAGTCCCTCGGCCTGGAGATCCAGCGCCTCAACGAGCTGTACGCCGAGAGCGACCAGGTGGGGTTCATCGCCCGCCAGGAACTCGACGCGATGCCGGTCCTGGAAGAGCCGTTCGTCCGCATCAAGTGCGCGAACTGACCCCCGCCCCGCACCACCACCGCAGAGAGGCGAACCTGTGAGCAGGGACCTGAAGAACAGCATTTCGGCGGCGCCGTCGCTGGCACCCGCCGCGCGCACGGCGGCCGCCGACGGCGCGGCCGTCGACCTCGCCGGGTACGGCAACTCCGTAGTCATCATCGACACCGGCACCGTCACCGGCACCACTCCGCTGTTCACCTTCGAGGTGCAGGAGTCGGACACCACCACCGGCGGCGACTTCACCGCGGTGGCCGACGCCGACCTCGACGGCACCGAACCGGCCGTGAGCGCCGCCAACGACGAGACGGTGTTCCGCATCGGCTACCGCGGCCGCAAGCGGTACCTGCGCGTCATCCTCAAGACCGTCGGCGGAACCTCCACGCCGACGCTGCCCTGTACCGGTCTGGTCCTGCGCGGCAGCCCGCGCAAGGCCCCCAAGTAAGGCGGCCCCCGCATGCGACGCGTCACCATGCACTCCCTGTACGCCGGCCCCGAGCGGGCCGTCCAAGCCGGCGACACGGCGGACTTCGAGGACGAGGAAGCCGCCCGCCTCGTCGACGGCGGCTTCGCCACCTACGCCGACAAGCCCGCCCCGGACGGGCCGGCGGACGAGCGGCCCGTCGAGAAGATGACGGCCGACCAGCTGCGCGCCCTGGCCGCCGACAAGGGCTACGACCTCGGCGACGCCAAGACCAAGGCCGAGATCCTGGCGGCCGTGGTCGCCGCGATCGAGGCGGCACGCGAGGCCGACGGGGACGACGACTGATGGCGGCAGCCACGGACGCCGAGCTGCGGGCGTGGCTGCGCCTGCCGGACGCTCTGACCGAAGACGAGAGCGCGACCGCCGACCTCCTCATCGAACTCGCCCAGGGGGTGATCGAGGAGGAGGCCGGCCAGGCCCTGGAGTCCTCCACCGACACCGTGGTCCTCGACGGGCCCACCCGGGACGGATCCGCCTACCAGAGCGCCTCACGCTCGGACCGGCTGATCCTGCCCAGGTGGCCCGTCACAGCCGTCCACACCGTCACCGAGGACGGCACCGACCTCACCCACGGAACCAGCGGCGGGTACACCTGGTCCGCCGCCGGGATCCTCACCCGCCGCGGCGCGACCTGGCCCTCACACGACCAGGCCGTCGAGGTCGTGTACACCGCCGGTTTCCTGCTCTGGCCCCCGGGCCTCAAACGCATCGTGCTGCGCCTGGCCGCGGCCGGCTGGTCCAACCCCGAGATGCTGGCGAGCGAATCGCTCGGCGACCACTCGCGGTCCTTCGTCGCCGAGGCCCTCGGCATGGAGCTCACCAAGGCGGACCTGCGGACCGTGTCCGCGTACAAGGCCCGCACGTGATCGGCCGCTGGCTCAACCGCACACTGCAGGTGTGGCGGCCGTCGACCGCACCCGACGGTCTCGGCGGGCAGATCGTCACCCGCCAACAGCGGGACGACGTCCGCGCCAAGGTGGACCAGCCCTCGGCGAGCGAACGGCTCCTGGCCGCGCAGGCCGGATCCGAGCACACCCACACCGTGTACCTCGCCCCGTCCGCCGACGTCGCCCGTGGCGACCACCTGCACGGACGCGGCCAGGTACTGCGCGTCCTCGCCGTCATCGAGCCGTCATCGACCCGCTACCGGCGCGCCGAATGCGAGCTGGTCCAATCCGAAGGAGCCTGACATGGCCGCGCTGACCGTCGTCTCCCTGCCCATCGACGGCGGGGTGTCGCTGACCGACTCCCTCGTCGCCGCCGCCGGCGGGGGCGACACCGCCCCCTGCGGGCCCGGCCGGTTCCTCGTCGTCGCCAACGGTGACGCGAGCCCGCACACCGCGACCGTCGCCACCCCCGGCAACGTGTCCGGCCTCGACGTCGAGGACTGCGCCCTCGTCGTCCCCGCCGGCAAGACCGGCATCATGCCCCTGGCCCGGGCCATCTTCGCCGGCGCCAACGGGCGAGCCACCGTCACCTACAACGGGGTCACCAGCGTCAAGGTCGGCGTGTTCGAGGTCCCGCAGTGAGCGCCCCCGACACGCCGCCGCTCCCGCAGGAGCCGCACGAATGCCGAGCCCGCGCCGAGGAACACCTGGCCGAGCCCGCCGACCCCGCGGCCGCCACCGCGTGGGCGCTCCTGGCCGTCGCCGGTGAACTCGCCGCGATCCGGCGCGCACTCCACAAGAGGAGGTGATCGCCGTGCCCGTCCGCGTGCAGATCCAAGGTGCGGCCCGCCTACGGGTCGAGCTCGACCAACTCGACGACACCGTCATCGCGGCCCTCAAGAAGGGCGTACGGGAAGCGGCCGAGGCGGTGCGCGACGACACGAAGATGAACGTGCCGCGCGACACCGGCCACCTTCATGATCACGTCGACATCCGCTACGAGGACGATGGTCTGACCGCCGAGATCGGCTGGTTCGACGAGGCCTCGTACTACGCCAAGTTCTGGGAGCACGGAACCCGACGCCGGCCGGCCCGCCCCTCCCTCGGCCCCGCCCTGGAAGCCGAACGCCACCGCTACCGGGCCCGCCTGACCGAAGAGGTCAAGCGGGTCTTGCGGTGACCACCGCGCGGTCCGCCCTCGAACCGGTACAGGCGGCCCTGTACGTACGCCTGAGCGGCGACCAGACACTCGGCGACCTGGTCACCGGCGTGTTCGACCACGTCCCCGAGGCGGACGACCTGGACTACGTGACGATCGGCGAGGCCACCGAGATCCCCGACAATCACCACGGCGGGTTCGGCCGGGAGATCGTGGCCGCGCTGCACGTGTGGACCCGCGCCCGCGGCCACGGGCCCGGACTGCGGATCGCCGCCCGCCTCGTCGAGCTCCTCGACCACCAGCCGCTCACGATCGCCGGCCACACGCACATCGCCACGCGGCACGAGTTCAGCCAGACCCTCACCGATCCGGATCCGCCCGGCGACATCCGGCACGTCTCGATGCGCTTCCGCATCATCACCGAACAGGAGTAGCCGACATGGCCGGACAAAACGCATTCGGAACGCAGTTCAAGCGCGGCGACGGCGGTAGCCCCGAGACCTTCACCGCGCTGGCCGAGGTCACCAACATCTCCGGCCCCGGCCTGTCGAGGGAAACCATCGACGTCACGAGTCACTCCAGCCCGGACGCGTGGATGGAGTTCGTCGGCGGATTGAAAGACGGCGGCGAAGTGAGCATCGACGTCAACTACGCCCCCTCGATGCACGACTCCCTCGTCGACGACTTCGACGACGTGGACCCCCGCAACTACCAGGTGGTCTTCCCGGACCCGGACACCACCACGTGGTCCATCAAGGCCGTCATGACCGGCTTCGAAAGCGAAGCCCCGTATGACGACAAGCTCGCCGCCACCATCACGTTCAAGGTCAGTGGCAAGCCGACCATCTCCTGACCCCCACCCCCTGGCACCACCGAGAGAGAGGCGCGGCCGTGGCCCTGCTGACACGAGCACAGATCGACACCGCGGATGACCGCACCTGGGAAGACATCGAGGTCCCGGAATGGGGCGGCAGCGTCCGCATTCTGGGTCTGTCCGGAACCGAACGAGACGCCTACGAGGCGTCCATGGTCCGCATGGGCTCACAGGGCAACGTGCAGAGCGTGAACCTCTTGGACAGCTCGGCGCGGCTCCTCGCCAAGTGCCTGGTGGACGAGGACTTCCAGCGCCTGTACACCGACAAGGAGGTCAAGGCGCTCGGCATGAAGAACGGCGCCGTGATCAAGGTGCTGTACAAGCACGCGCAGCGGCTGTCCGGCCTGGGCAAGAAGGCCGCCGAGGACGCGGCGGGAAACTCAGAGCCCGCCCAGAGCGGGTCTTCTACTTCCGACTAGCCCTCGCCAAGGGCCTGTCGGTGGCCGAGTTGCTGGCCACGCACTCCTCGGCCGAGCTGACTGAGTGGATCGCCTACGAGCAGATCACCGGTCCGATCGGCCAGGCCCGCGACGACGCCCTCATGTCGATTCTCGCCGCCACCATCAGCAACACCGCACGTGGCAAGGGCCGCAAGGCGCGCGCCTCGGACTTCCTCCCCAAGTGGGACAGCGGCAAGGGCCGCCGCATGGACTGGACCGAAATGCTCGCCGCCGTCAAAACGATCAACCGCTCCCTCGGGGGCAGTGACGCAACAACCCAGACAGGAGGCGAGCCTGATGGCGGTCCTGTCGGAGCTCCTCGTCAAACTCGGCATCGACGCCGATGAACTGACCAACGGCGCGGAAGGCGCGGCCAACGAGGTCAACAACTCTCTGGCCGGGATCGGCGGGGCGGCCGCCGGCGCGGCGGTCGGCGCGGCCTTCGCCGTCGGCATGTCCGCCGCGATGGACGCGAGCTCCGCCAACGCGAAGCTGACCGCGCAGCTCGGGCTGACCAAGGAGGAGGCGGCCCGTGCCGGCGACATCGCGGGCGACGTGTTCAGCGCCGGGTGGGGCGAGTCGATCGACGAGGTCAACGAGGCCATCGGCAGCGTCGCGTCCTCCCTCGGCGGACTGTCCGACGTCACCGACGCCGAGATGCGGGAGATGTCCACCGCCGCCCTCGCCCTCGCGAAGACCTTCGAGCTCGACGTCGCGGACGCGGCGACCGCCGCCGCCAACCTGATCAACAACAAGCTGGCCAAGGACGGAACCGAAGCCTTCGACGTACTCACCAAAGCAGCACAGACCTTGCCCAAGTCGATGATGGAGGACATCCCCGCCGCCATCAACGACTACGGCAAACACTGGTCGCGCATCGGCCTGGACGCCAAGGACGCGATGGGCCTGATGTCGCAGTACGTCAAGGCCGGCGGCCGCGACATCGACCAGGCCGGCGACGTCCTGCACGAGTTCGCGCGCATCACCTCCGAGGAGACCGACAAGGCGAGCGAAGCTTTCAAGGGCCTCGGACTGCCGGCCAAAGAGATGCTCGACAACATCCACAAGGGGGGCGAGCCGGCCAAGGCCGCCCTGCAAAAGACCATCGAAGCCCTGCGCGGGGTCAAGGACGAGGGGAAGCAATCCGCCCTCGCCGTCGAACTGTTCGGCGACATGGCCGGTGAGGGCGCCGATGCCCTGTGGGCGATGGACCCGGCGACGGCTGCGGCCTCAACCGGGATGGACAAGGCGGCCGGCTCGGCCAAGGCGATGGAGGACGCCCTGGCGAAGGACCCGATGATGGCCTACGACTCCATCGTCAGGAGCCTGACGACGCAGCTCGGCGAGTTCCTGGCGCCCGCCCTGGCGAAGGTGGCCACCTTCGCGAAGGAACACCCGGCCGCTTTCCAGGCGATCGCTGTCACGCTCGGCATCCTTGCCGTGGCCCTGGCCGTCGCGGCCGCGGCGCAGTGGGCGATGAACCTTGCGATGCTCGCCAACCCGATCACGTGGATCGTGCTTCTGGTCGTCGGCCTGGTCGCCGTCATCGTCTGGCTCGCGACCAAGACCAGGTTCTTCCAGGAAGCTTGGGAGCTGATGTCGACGATCGTGGTCGTGGCCTGGGAATGGCTCTGGTCCACGGTCCGGGACCTGACGAACCGCGCGGCCGCGT
>NZ_JAPNLK010000150.1 GCF_026627505.1 Streptomyces sp. H27-H5
ACCTGGCCGGAGCCATGAAGAACGGGCCCGGCAGCCGGACGGTACAGCCGGAAGACAACCCAGCAGGGTGTCAGTCAGTGGCAGAGCCACGACCACCGGAACCCGCTACGAGTATCAATGTCAGTGGTCTCACCTAGCGTCTCGGACATGACGCGAACCGCACACACCTTCGCCTACGCCCGCCCCTCCTCCCTGACGTCCGCCGCAGCGGGGCAGGCCCTCAACCTGGAGACGGCGGGAGGTCTGACGCCGACCGGCGCCGACGCCCATCCGCAGTTCTTCTCCGGGTTCCTGAGCGCCCCCCAGGCGGCGGCGCGGGCGTTGCTCGCCGTCGCGGACGTGGCCTCGGCCCGCTACTACCAGCGCACCCTGCGCGCGTCCCTCGACCCGGTGGTCACGGGCAACGGCGACCGGTTGCGGTTCGAGTCCTTCTCCGGGTGCTGCGGCGTGTACGCCCGGCTGGACGTGCTGCCCGACGGTCTGCGCGGCGCCGACACCGGCCACGGCACCACCAACGTGGACGTCAACAACCCGCTGCGGGAGGCGCTGTCCCGCCTCGCCGGGGACGATCCGCTGCACCTGCGGGTCGGCCCCGACGAACTGGCGGTGACCACCCTCGACGGCCCCGTCGTCGAGAAGAAGGTCCCCCTGCCGGACCGCTGGCTGCGCGGCTTCGCCGAGGCCCAGGCCGTCACCACCGGCTTCGACCTCCGCGCCGAACTGACCGCCGCCGAGACGGCACGCTTCCTGCGCTCCCTCCCGCGCACCGCTGCCGGCGGCGGAGCCGCGAGCGCCGCCCTGTGGGTGGTCCCCGCCGGCCGTACGCTGCGCCCCACCACCCGACCGGTTCCCGGCGCGGTCTGCCTGCCCGGCCCCGAACGTCTCGCCGCCTTCCAGCGCGTGCTGCGGTACGCCACCGCCCTGCGCGTGTACGGACCCGCGGCGGACGGCGCCAACCCCACCGCGTCCGCGTGGGAAGTGGGCCTGCCCGGCATGCGGCTCACCCTCACCCTCTCCCCGCAGGCCGCCCGCGGGTTCTCCGGCGAGGGCGGTGTCCTGGAGGCCCTCGCCACCGACGCGGCGGCCGAGGACGCCGAGCTGATCTCCGTCCTGCTGGCGTGGGAACCGCGCATCGATCCCGCCGACCTCGCCGAGCAGTCGGGCCTTCCGGTGGCACGGGTCCGGGCGGCCCTCACCCGCCTCGGTACGGCCGGTCGGGTGGGCTACGACATCGCCGAAGCGGCCTACTTCCACCGGGAACTCCCCTACGACGCCCGCCGCGCCGAGCGCCACAACCCCCGCCTGGTCGCGGCCCGCGCCCTGCTGGAGGAGGGCGCGGTCACCCTGGAGCGCGCCGGCATCGCCGTCGTGGCCTCCGGCGAACGCCGCTACCAGGTACGCGAGTCGGGCGGCGCCCTCAGCTGCACCTGCCAGTGGTGGGCCGACTACCGGGGCCGCCGCGGCCCCTGCAAGCACGCCCTCGCCACCCGCATGGCCCTGCGCGCCGTCACCTCCACCACCCCGACCTCCACCTCCATCCCCTCCGGAGCCGCACGATGACCGCCACCGCCGACGTCCTCGCAGCCGTACGGACGGGCCGTGTCGGCGCCGTGCCCGGACTCCTCAAGCCGCTCGACGCCGGGCAGCGCCGCGCCCTGCTCGCCGACCTCAAGGGACTGCGTGCCGAACTGCGCGCCTCGGGCTGGGACCGCTGGCAGGAACGGGACCTGATGAGTCCGGCGCTGGTCGTCGCCGGAGCCGGCTGCCACACGGGCGCCGCGGCCGCCGCCGGCTGGATCGGCGCCCGCGACATGCGCCGTTGGCGACAGCACCCCACCAATGTCCTCCTCGACGTCCTCGCCGGCCGGGAACCGCGATGGCTCGGCGACCTCGCCCACCGGCTCGCCGCCCGGGCCGGCACCGCCGCCCAGGACTACCCGCTGATCAGCGAACTCGTCCGACTGGCCGGCTGCCCGATGCCCACCACCGACGGCTGCGTCGAGGGCTGGGCGCAGGCCGTCGGCGCGTCCGGGAACCGGCTCACGCGGGCCCTGCGCGAGGACCCCCACCTCGCCGCGTTCACACCGCGCCTCTTCGAGACCGCCGAACCGGTCGGGTCGTTCGCCTGGCGCTGCGACCCGGACGACCCCCATCACTGGCCCGCCGCGTTGGTCTGCCTCGCCACCGAGGGGCGCCTGGAGCGCGCCGTCCTCCTGAACGGCTGCGTCGCCCGGTTGCTGCGCGGCGGCAAGCCCGCCGAACTCAAGCCCTACCAGGCCGTCCTGCGGGCCCTGCGCCCCACCGAGGAGGAAGAGGCGGAGCGCGCCGCGGACTGGATCGCGATGACCGCCGACGCACCGTCCTCCGTCGCCGGGGACGCCCAGCGGACGCTGGCCCGGCTCGCGGCCGCCGGCCGGCTCACCTCCCCCGTGCTCGCCGAGATGTCGACCGCCGCCCTCTTCCGCCCCGAGAAGAAGCTGGTGCGTGCCCAACTCGTACTGATCCGGCAGCAACTCGGCCGCGACCCGGCCGCCGCACCGGAACTGCTGCCCGCGCTCGGCGAGGCCTTCGGGCACCCGGACACCGACATCCAGGAGCGGGCCCTCAACCTCGCCGCGGCGCACCTCACCGACGACCCCGACCTGCGTGCCGAACTCGCCGACCGGGCCCACCTGCTGAGCCCGACCCACCGCGCCCGGGCGGTGGACCTCCTCGGACCGGCCGCCGCGCCCGCCGAGGACACCGGCCCCTACCGGGAGACCCTGCCGCCGCCCCCCGTCGCGTCCCCGCTCGCACCGGCGCCGGAGACCGTCCAGGAGACCGCGGAGCTCGTCGCGGCGGTCGTCAACTCCCGCACCGCGACTGTCGAGGAGTTCGAGCGCGCCCTGGACGGGCTGGTACGGCACGCCCACCGCGACCGTGCGGCCCTCGCCGAGGCACTGCGCCCCGCGCTGGCGGGCCGCTGGTGGCTCGATCCCGAACAGTCCCGCCACTACACCAGTGAACTGCCCGGCCTGGAACACGTCGCCGCCGCCGTCCTGGACCAGCTGCCGACCGGCACACCGCCCGCGGCCTTCGTGACGTGGCGCTCCGACTGCCACCACACCGGGCTCCACGCCGTCGTCGGCGCCCGCCTGGACGAGGCCGCGCGGCTCGTCACGACCCGACCGCTGCCGTTCCTCCTCGCCACACCCACCGTCGAGACGGGCTCCCTGGACCCCCACGTGCTGGTCGCGCGGCTCGCCGAGTACCGCCGGCTCGGCGCGGAGCCCGCCCCCGTGGACTTCGCCCAGGCCCTGCTGAGGGTCCGCCGCGACGCCGAGGCCATTCCCGGGGCCACCGCCCTCGGCACACCCGAAGGACACCGGCTGGCATCCTGGCTCGGCGCCGCCGGACAACCCGCGCCCGTCACCCGCCGCACCGCGTCCGCCGTGCGGTACGCGTACGGGTCGACCCCCGCCCGCCTCGTCCTGGACACCGGCGAACGCCCCACCGTGCTCGCCGAGTTCCCTGCCCCGTTCCACGAGTCGGCCGGGGCGCGCAAGGCCTCCGAGCGCTGCTGGGACGGAGGCGAGGACGCCCTGCTGATCGCGGTCCTGCCCGAGGGCCGGGAGACCCTGGCCGCCTGGTGGCTCCCGGCCGTCATCTCCTGCGCCGTCCACGAAGGGCGCGACGGGACCGCCGTACTGCCCTCGATCACCGCCGCCGGCGGGCCCGTCGGCCCGGCCCTGCACCTCGCCGTCGCCACCGCGCTCGGCGCCCGCCACCCCGAGGACCGGCTGCGGGCCGTCGACGCGCTCCTCACCCTCGCCGGCCGGGGCGAGCTGGACGCCGCGCGCCTCGGCGAGGACCTGGCCGAACTCCTGAGGATGGGCACCGTCAAGCCCAACCGGCTCGCCGACTCGCTGCGCACCGCCGCCGCGACCGGCGCCCACGCCACCACCTGGGCCGTACTGGCCGCCGCACTGCCCGCGCTGCTCACCGGCACCGGCACCCGCACGGGCATGGGGGATCCGCGCGGCGCCGGAGAACTCCTCGCGACGGCCGCCGACTGCGTGGAGCAGTCCGCGGCGGCCTCGCCGGACCCCGCCGGCCTCGCCGAGGTCGCGGACCGCGGCGGCCGATCCCGGCTGGTCACCCAGTCCGTCCGACTGCGCGACGCACTCCGCCGCAACCGGTCCGTGTCGACCGAGGAGGAGTGACGGCCGCCGCCCACCTCGCTGATCTGCACGTTGTAGAAGACGAGCCGGCCGTACGAACCGCACGGCCCCGCCGTCCTGGAGACGCAGGCACCGTCACGCCATGCGTCCGCCTTGCGGTAGGGGCATACCATCTTGCCCATGACGCAAGACGACGGAGAACTGGACGGCCTGGTCCGCGCGCGCATCCGCGGGCTGCGCGTGGCCCAGGGTTGGTCGCTGGAGGAACTCGCGGCGCGCGCCAACCTCAGCCAGTCGACCCTCAGCCGCATCGAGAACGGGCAGCGACGCCTTGCCCTCGACCAGCTGGTCACCCTCGCCCGCGCCCTGGACACCACCTTGGACCAGCTGGTCGAGAACGCCACGGACGACGTGATCTCCAGCCCGATGATCGACGGCGCCCACGGGCTGATGCGCTGGCCCGTCAAGGCCGACCCGGGCATGACCGTGGTACGCCAACGCATGACCGAACCACCCCCGGACAACCCCGCGCGCCTGCGCGCCCACCCCGGCCGCGAATGGCTCGTGGTCCTCTCCGGCACCGCGATCCTGCTGCTCGGCAATCGGCGCTACCGGATCGAGACCAACCAGGCCGCGGAGTTCCCCACCATGGTTCCGCACGCCATCGGCACCGCGGGCGGACCGTGCGAAATCATGGGCATCTTCGACCGCGACGCCCGACGCGGCCATCAGCGTGCCGGTGCGCGCAGCCCCCGAGGCCAAGGGGCCGAAGGCCCGGACCACCCCTCGGAGTGAACGCCGTTCGTTGCGGTTTCGGCCGGCCACGCGGGCAATGACTTGCGTATCCGGCAAGACCTCATGCCGAACCGGCATGACCGGCCTACGTTGGCCCCATGACGCAACACTCCCACCCCCACGGCCAGGCCCCCCACAGCTCCGCCCCGATTCCCCACACCCACCCCACGCACGACCACGGCGACGGGCACGGCCACATTCAGGATCACGATCACGGGCGCGATCAAGGGCATGACCAGGCGGAGATCCTCGACCTGGACGCGGACGTCCTCGCCGAGCACCTCGCGTCCCTTACGGCGTGGCTGCCGGTCACGGCCGCTCCCCGGCACATCGTGGACCTGGGGTGCGGGACCGGTGCGGGGACCCTCGCCCTCCTGGCCCGCTTCCCCGAGGCGCGGGTGACCGCGGTCGACTCCTCGGCCGCCCATCTGCGGCGCCTGGAGGAGAAGGCCCGCGCCGCAGGGGTGGACGGCCGGGTGCACACCGTTCAGGCGGACCTCGACACGCGCTGGCCCGACCTGGACCGGCCCGACCTGGTGTGGGCGTCCGCGTCCCTGCACCACATGCCCGATCCGCGACGCACTCTGCGGCAGGTCCACGACACTCTCGCGCCCGGCGGGCTCTTCGCCGTCGTCGAACTGGCGGGCTTCCCCCGGTTCCTGCCCGCGGACGCCCCGGAAGACCGCCCCGGGCTGGAGGAGCGCTGCCACGCCGCGAGTGAACGCCGCCACGCCGGTCGGCTCCCGCACCGGGGCGCCGACTGGGGTCCCCTGCTCACCGCCGCCGGATTCGACGTCGAGGCCGAGCGGACGATCACGGTGAACATCGAGGCCACCCCCTCCAACGCGGTCGGCCCCTACGCCCTGAGCAGCCTGCGGCGCGTACGCACCGCCGTCGGTGACCACCTGTCGCCCGAGGACCTCGCCGCGCTCGACCGGCTCCTGGACACCACCGGTGCGCACGGCATCCTCCACCGGCCCGACCTGGCCGTCCGCACCCGGCGCACGGTATGGGCCGCCCGCCGCACCTGAACGACCTCGGCAGCGCCGCACCCGCCGACACGTGGTCCGGTACTCCGTACCGGCCCGCCCCGAGGGATCGGGCCCCGCGTGCAGCCGATCCGCATCCAGGGCGGTGGCCAGTTGGAGGGGGATGGTGTTCGTCGCGACGTTGCCGTGCGCGGGGAACGTCGCCAGGATCCGCCCCGGATCCACCCCCACCCAGTCGCACGCGACCCGGGTGAACGGTACGGACGGCTGGTGCACGCACGCCCGGTCCAGGTCGTCGACCGTCACCCCGATGTCACGCACCGCCCCGCGGACCTTGGCCGGCATCCCGTCGAAGGAGGCCACCAACCGCGCCGAGTCGATCTCCAGCCGACCCATCCGGCGGTGGTTCGCGTAGGGGTTGGGCAGGGTCGCGGCCTGCCAGCCCCACGAGTTCGCGAAGAAGCGGGCCCCCAGGATCCCGGGCCGCCCGCTCGCCGCCACCAGCACGGCCGAACCCATGTCCCCGGTGCTCAGGCTCGGCAGCCCTGAAGAACGCCTGCAACGGCGTCCTCAACGCCCGCGGCCGTGGCCAGTCCGAGGAACCCGCTGCACGCGGCGCTCACGTCCCAAGCCGCCGCGCCGCTCAGGCCGAGACGCGTCGCCAGGTGCGGCGCCATGGCGGGCATCGGCCGGTCCGGGGTGGAGGTCGCCACGATCACGGTGTCCACGGGGGCACCGCCCGCGACGACCAGCGCCCGCCTCCCGGCCTCCAGGGCCAGTTCGCCGGTGGAGACCCCGGGTGCGGCGCGACGGCGTTCGCGGATCCCGGTACGGCGATGCACCCAGGCGTCGTCGATGCCCCAGGCCGACGGGAGTCCGTCGTTGGCGACCACCTCGGCCGGGACGTATCCGGCGAGGCCCTCCAGCACCGCCGCGGGCGGCGCGGGCCGGGTGGCCGAGGGGGTCAACTGGTCTTCTGCGCAGAGCAAGGGGAAAGTCACGCACGTCTCTCAGGAGTGATCTTGGGGGAGCGGCACGACTGTAGGGCGCTTCAAGATCATGGCGAGTGCGGTGGCGCGGCCGAACGGATGTGCGGCACACGCGTCCCGGCGCCATCCGCGCAACTCAGGGGGCGCAAGCGAAGAAACGTTACGGCCGCTCGGCCGTTCGGGTGTCGCCCTGAAGGTTGAATCCGGTACGGCTGTCCAGGTTTCGTGCTGACGCCTCGAAACCGGCCGGCCGTCCCGACCACATCAACCGGCGCGGAGGACACGGGCAACGGCATGGCGCCCCGAACCACGACCGCGCGACCGGCCCCCGTACACATCCTGACCGGCACCCGTACCGACAGCCGTACGGAGCCTGATCAGCCATCAGCCACACACTCATCGCGGTATCCGCCGAGGGACCCAAGTCGTGCCCGGGGCGCGACCTCGCCGGGATCCCCCGCGGTTCGAGCGGAAGGTCCTTGGTGACGCCCGGTCGTTGTGGGATCGTGCCGGGCTGAAGCCCCTTCGTGCCGTTCGGGTGGAAAGGGTCGGTGTCCTCGTTCCGATCGAGCCGCCGGCCGTCGTCGCGCCCCCGACCGCGGGACCGTGTCCACCCGGGGCGGGTCGCCCCCGCCTCCCGGCTCGACCCCGCCACGTCACGTGCCCGCAGCCCGCGTTCGGATGAGGACTCCATGATCAGCACGTCCCTGCCGCCCGGTTACGCCTTCGACAACGACAGCGGGCACGCCCCTGAACAGCACCGCTGCCTGGCTGCCGGATACGACGCGTTCACCACCGCCCGGCTCGCCCGCGGACGGTCATGGGCCACCGCGACTTCCTCGCCACGTCCTGCCTGATGCTCTCGGCCCAGGGTCGGCGCCCGAACTGAACGGCGCCCGCCCCGCCACCTGCCTTGTACCGGCACCGGCACCACACCCGCACCGCCGGTACCGGCCGGGCTCGGTCACCCGGCAGGGCGCCCGGTGCGGCCCGCGATCGACCACCGTGAGACACGACCCTGGAGGAGGCCGGATGCCCGGCTCTGCTGTCGGCCCCGCCCACCCCGAGGCCCGCACACGCCGCCCGCGCGGCGCGCCCTACAGGCGGCCGGCGAACGCCCTGCGCCGTGACCTGGCCCAGTTGTTCTGCGCCGTCGTCGGGCTGCTGCTGGGCCTGCTCGCCCCCCTCGTCACGCTGGGCCCCCAAGTGGCCGCGGGACGGGTGGTCAGCGTGCTGTTCACCATCGGTTTCGGCGTCGTCAGCCTGGTGAGCATCATCTACTCGATGCTGTTCCTGGTCGTGCAGTTCTCCTCGACCATGTTCACGCCGCGCCTCGGCCTGTTCCGGGACGAGCCGATCGTCTGGCGGGCCTTCGCCTTCACCGTCGGCGTGTTCGTCTTCTGCATTACCTCGGGCCTGGCCATCGGCAGCCACGACCACGTCTCCGTCTTCGTCCCCTGCGTCGCCATGATCCTCACGCTGATCGCGCTCGGCCTGATGAGGTCGCTCCAGATGAGGGCCTTCAACTCCATCCAGCTCGGTCACTCGCTGACCGCCATCGCCACCCGCGCACACGACCTGTACGACGGCCTGTACCCACGCCCCTACGACCCGGACGGCACCCCCGCCCACCCGGACCGGGCCCCCGCCCCGCAGCCGTCCGACATCGGCGCGGGCCGCACGGTGGTCCGCTGGACGGGACCGCCGGCCGTGCTCCAGCGGATCGACATGGCCACCCTCGTCGACCTGGCACGGGAGCACGACTCCGCGGTCGCCTTCCACGTGGCCCCGGGCGCGACCCTCACGGCCGGCACGGTGCTCGCCGAGGTCACGGCGGACGGCCCGACCGATGCGGCGCTGCGCGCGGCCCTGACGGCGGGGGTCGAGCGGAGCTTCGTCCAAGACCCCGAACTGCCGTTCCGGCTCCTCGCCGACATCGCGCTGCGCGCCCTGTCCCCGGCGGTGAACGATCCGGCCACGGCGGTGGAGGCCCTGGACCGGCTCGAAGACCTGCTGACCCGTCTCGCCGGCCGGGATCTGGAGATCGGCGGGTTCGACGACCCCGCCGGACGGCTGAGGGTGAGCGTCCCGGTACCCGACTGGAACCACTACGTCCGCACCGCCGTCGACGACGTGCTCTTCGCCACCGCCGGATCCCCGATGGCCCTGCGCAGGATGCGCGACCTGCTGCGCGGGCTCTCGGAGCGGGTCCCCGAGCGCCGACGTGCCGTCCTGCGCGACCGACTCCAGTGGGTCGAGCGAACTGGCAGCGAGGCGTACCCGCTCGTCTGGACCCCCGCCGAACCCTCCTAGAACCTGTCGCCAGGGCCTTGCCCTCACGCGCTCGCCCCCACCGCTGTCGGCCGTCACCCGGCCCGGTACGCGGCTACTCGGCCCAGTACGCGGCCCGCACCTCCCCCTCCGCGAAGTCCCGGCGCGGCAGACGCAGACCGAGGGACTCCTCCAAGGCGTGGAAGTACAACTCGAACGTGTTGGTCAGTTCGGGGTGGTCCAGCTCGGCACGGCGCAGGGCCCGGTTGAGGAAATCCAACTCGCCGCCCTGCGGGTACGGGGGTTGGCCGTGCTCGTACCAGAGCAGCTCCAGCACGCCATCGTCATCGCCCACACGGCGACCGTTGCGTATGTAGTCGAAGGTGTAGATGGCCTTCGCGGAGGTGGCGCTCAGCCACACGCTCTCCTCGATGCCGAGCGCCGCGTACGCCTCCTTGTCCGCGAAGGACCCCGGAGGCGTGTCGTGGTGCAGCAGGAACGTCCACCCGCCCGCCTGCCCGAAACAGCAGCTCTCCCATCCACGGTCCCGGTGGGTCCTGCCGTCGTCCACGGCCCGGAGGTCCTTCAGGCGCGCACCGGCCGCGACCTGAGCGGGATCGGCCCCGTACAGCAGGGCCAGCCGCTCGGCGTCGACGGTCCGCCCGGGAGCCGCGCGGAAGAAGGCGAGCGTGGTGTACGGATCCTGCTCACGCCAGGACCCGGCTATCCAGGCGAACCCCTCCAGCGGTTCCCGCCCGCACGGCTCGACCGTCCCCGTGTCGTCCGGGCCGCCGGCGCGGAACCGTCTGCCCCACTCCGGATCGATCCGGTCCAGCGCGTCGGCCACCTCTTCCAGGCTGCCGCCGCGCCGCCGCATCGCGGCCTCGCCGATCAGGTAAAGCACCTGTTCGAGGTCGCGGGTGGCGAAGAGCGCCCGGTCGGGACCGTCATGGCCACGTACCGTGCCGTTCTCGTCCAGCAGCAGGCACAGGCCGCCGTCCTGCGCCTCCTCGGCGCGCTCGGCCCAATCCTCCAGCTCGTCGTCCGAGGACACCACGGGCGGCAGCCCGACTCCGTCGAGCAAGGTGTGCCGGGAGGCCCTGCGCTGCCAGGCCTCCGCAAGTGTCCGCTCGGTGATCTCCATGGTGCCAAGGTAAAAGGCGGCACTGACAACCGGCCGACCCCGCCGCCCGGTTCACCGCTCGGCCGGCCGGCCGACGGAGGCCGGCCGGACCGCCCTGGGTCGGCCGGCCGGACGCCGGGGTCACCGCCGTGATGACGTCGTCAGCACTTGAGACGGGTCGTCGCCGCGCTCGTGGCGTCGTCCAGCTTCTGGATCTGCGGCTGGAGCTGGGTCATCGCGTTCTGGCCCGTGGTGTCGCCCGGCAGGGACTCGTACGACTTCTTCAGGTCCTCGGCGGCGCTCTTGATGGCCGAGGCCTCGGCTTCCTTGAGTTGCTTCGTGTTCTCCTTGACGTTGTTCCAGTCGTCCTGGACGGCCTGAACGGCGTCCTTGATCTGGTCCTTGGTCGCGGACGACGGGTTGAGTGCTTTGAGTTTGGCGTTGTCGGCCTTGAGCCCGGTGAGATTGCTGCACAGCTCACTCGCGGCCTTGGTGGCCTCCTCCGCGGGGGAGCTGCTGTCGTCGGAGCAGGCGGTGAGACCGAAGATCGCGGTGGCGCAGAGTACGCCGATCACGGGAAGACGCTTCATGGGAACTCCTCAAGCGAGATGGCGCCGGTACGGATCCACACGGAACCCATCACCACATACACACGCCAGAACACCTTCCGCACCCGGACACTCGCCCATTCGGCTCCCGCACGAACCCCATGTGGTCCGGCCCGGCCGGCTCGACCCGGGGTTCGACCCGGGGCGCGAGCGGAGGGTCGGTCGGGATCCGCACGGGAGCCCGACCGTGGCGCCCCGCTCGTCCCCGCTCTGCGGCATGATGACCGCCGTGAACACCGAGATGCCGATGGACGGTCGAACCGCAGCACGAGGCGGCGGATGACGGTCGGCGCCGCGGGAGGCCGCCGGGACGTCGGCGCCGGGAGCGCGACGCCCGGGACGGCCTGGCAGCCGCCCCGGCGATCCCGGCGGCGACGGCGGACGCTCCGTGCCGACCACCGACCATCGACCACCGATCGCCGACCACCGACCTTCCGGATCGCGCCGCAGGGGAGCGCAGCCCGGGTGTCGGACGTTGGACCGTCGAAGGGAACGATCTCGTTGGACACACCGCACCACCCGAACGATGAGGAGGACCGATGAGCACGGCCGATGAGGGACGGCAGTGGCCGGACGAGGCCAGTGTCGACAACGCGAGGACGACGCTGCTGCAGCTCCTCGCGCGGGCGGGGGTCCCTTCCGGCGACGCACGGGAACTGATCGGGCTCCTGGAGGCGGGCGCGCTGGCCCTCGCGCACGAGGAGCTGAGCGGCGCCGGCCGCAGCGCGCCGGGGGACAAGGGCGAGGTGTACGAATCGGGCTGGCTCGACGGCGCCCGGGACCTCCTGGAGGAACTCGGCGACGTCGCCGAGCGGACCCTGCTCCGGGTCGTGGGGCCCGACGGGCTGCCGGCCCAGGCCGAGGAACGCCCACGGCCCGGGCGCATGGAGGTGGAACGGGCGCGGGTGGCGCTCACCCCCCTGTACCTGTCGTACACCGCGGTCTCCGAGCTGGACCCGGAGGTCACCGACGACGTGCTCGCCGCCGTACTCGCCACGATGACCCCCCGCCAGCGCGCCGCGTACGCCGGGCGCCTGACGGCATTCGTCGCGGCCCACAGGGCCCGGCTGGAGAGACTGTTCGCGGCGTTCGGGCCCGGCAGCGCCATCACGGTGCACGGCCGCTACTCGCTCGTCCACTCCGTCACCAGCATCGCCGTACTGGAACGGCTCCTCGTCGCCCCGCAGGCGCTGCGGGAGGAGTGGGACGCCGCGGAGCTGCCGCCCGCGTGGCTGGACGGCCTGACGACCGCCTGGAACGCCCCGAGCTGAGCGCCGCCCCGGCCCGACGGCTCGTTCGAGTGTTCACCCGGGTGCTCGTTCGGGTGCCCGTTCCGGTGCCTGTTCGGGTGCACCGCGAGGGCCGGGTCAGGGCAGACGTACGGGTGGCGGTCAGCCGGACGCCCGGTCAGGCGCGGCAGCGCAGCATCTCCAGCGGGGGATTGGCGTGGAAGTCCGCCCAGAAGTCCGCACCGAACTCGCGCACCCCGGACTCCGACACCGTCACCGGGACCCAGGTCACCTCGCTGAATCCGGCCGCCCTCAGGCACTTCTCGTAGACCTCCCGGCGCGGGAGGTTGGCGACGAACGAGACGGGCGGGTCGAGCAGTGCCGTGGTCCGCACCTGCCGGCCGGTCTCGACCTCCTTGCCGGTCAGCTCGGTGTGGAAGCCGTACCTGTCCGGCGGCGGCCCGTCGAAGCGGAAGTCGGGCGACTGGTTGAGCCCGAAGAACTCGCCGCCGGGCTTCAGACTCCGGTACGCGTTGCGGCACATCCGCTCCGTGGTGGCGATGTCCGGTGCGTAGTTGAGCAGTTGGACGGCGAGGATGATGTCGAAGCTCACGTCGAAGGTCCGCAGGTCGGCCACGTCACCGACCTCGTAACGCACACCCAGCGGATCGCTCTCCTCCAACTGCTGTGCCACGGACACCATTTCGCCGGAGATTTCGATTCCGAGCACCTCCGAGGCGCCACGCCGCCTGAACTCCCGGCTGTAGAAGCCCGTGCCGGAAGCCAGGTCGAGGACCGACTTGCCGCGTACGTCCCCGACCATGGCCAGGAAACCGGGCACCACCGCGTACTGCTCCAGCGGCAGGGCCTTGAAGCCCTCGTACGCCTCGCCGATCTGGTCGTACTGTTGTGTGCTCACAGTGACGTCATCCCCCCACACTTCGTCATGCGTTCGTTCGCGGGCCACCCCCGTACCGGGCCACCCCGCGGCTCTGGCGGGAAGTCTTGCGCACCCCGACAGAGCGTCCGTATTGGCAAAAACCACAAGTTGCGGGCATCGTCCCGGTCTGACGAACGGACAGGCATCCCCGTCGTCACCGGCCCCGTGGGCGCGGCGTTCGGTGGATCAGTGCTTGAAGGTGTCCTTGACCTTCTCCTTGGCCTGGCGGGCATCGCCTTTGGCTGGAAAAGGTCGGGGTGTGAGACCCGGGATCACGGGCAGTAGGCGCTTCGGAGGTTGATAATCATGGTTCCCCTGCTTCTTGTTCTTCTGCTCGCTCTGATTCTCTTTGGTGCCGGTTTCGCGGTGAAGATCCTTTGGTGGGTCGCGATCGCGGTACTGGTGCTGTGGCTGATCGGATTCGTCGCCCGTCCCAAGGGAGGCAGCGGCCGTTGGTACCGCTGGTAGCGGCTCCGGCGCACTGACTCCGGTCCACCGTCTCCGGCGTACCGGATCCCGTGTACGG
>NZ_JAPNLK010000151.1 GCF_026627505.1 Streptomyces sp. H27-H5
CCCCAGCCACGTGACAGACGACACACGATGCGCTGCCCGTCAGCCGGCAACCCGCGGCACGGCTCCCACCCGAGCTGACCACGCCCCCACCCCACCCGCACCCTCAATCAGGCCGAACGAGACCCCGGCTCACAGATCACTCACAGGACGCCCGCCGGAGCACCGGGGGTTGCGCGGGGGTCTGTCCAGTAAACGGCTCTTACAAGATTTTCGTAGGTGTTGATCGCTGCAACTTGCCTGTGGCGTCGGCTGGTTGGCAGTGGCAGGCTGGCTGTGTGTGTCGTGAGGGTGGGGATCTGCTGCCGCAGCTGGCCGCGGTGCAGGTCGAGCGCGTGGAGGCCGGCGGGGACTTGCTGCGGATCACCGCCCGGAGCAGGGACAACGCCTCGGGTGGCGTGTCCGGGGTGCGGGCAGACGTCGAACTGGGTGCATTCGCGATACGTGAGGCATGTCGCGGATGAGACGGTGGGCGGCCGTGCGGTCGTGCGGTCGTGATCGACTTATCGGTGCGCCGTCTGTACTGCGAGAACGCCGACTGCGCGAAGGTCACCTTCGTCGAGCAGGTTCCGGGGCTGACCGGGCGTTATCAGCGGCGCACTCCGGCCCCGCAGAAGGTGGTGGACGCGGTCGCCGTGGCGCTGGCCGGATCCGCCGGGGCACGCCTGCTGAACGTGCTGCACCATGCCCTGACCTGGGCAAGCGTGCTGAACTGCCTGATGCGCATCACGCTGCCCGAGCGGCCGACCCCGCGGGCGCTGGGGATCGACGAGTTCGCCTTGCGCAGGGGACACCACTACGCCACGATCCTGATCGATGCGGCCACCGGCGAGCGTATCGACGTCCTGCCGGACCGGAAGACTCAGACGGTCACCGCCTGGCTGAGGGCCCACCCCGGCATCGAGGTCGTCTGCCGGGACGGCTCTGGCGGTTTCGCCCAGGCCACCACGGCCGCCGACCCCACGATCGTGCAGGTGGGAGACCGCCGGCACCGGTGGCACGGCCTGGCCGAGGCCGTCTTGAAGGAGGCGGGTGCCCACAGCGTCTGCTGGGCCAAGGCCGGCCCACCCCTGCGGGAGGGCATACGAGTCGCGACCACCCGCCAGCGATGGCAGCAGGTCCACCAGCTTCTCGATGCCGGCGTCGGCCTGCTGGAATGCTCCCGCCGCCTGGGCCTGGCCTTGAACACCGTCAAAGCGATTCGCCCGCCACAGCAAGCCCGAGCACCTGGTCCGAGCCCCGCAATACCGGCCCACCCTCGTCGACCCCTACCGCGACCACCTGCGACAACGCCGCCAGGAGGACCCCGCGGCGCCCATCACCCACCTCCTGCACGAGATCAAGAAACTCGGCTACACCGGCAGCGCGAACCTGCTGGTCCGCTACATCACCCAAGGCCGAGTCGAAGCAGACCACGCCACCCTCTCCCCGCGCCGCGTCACCCGCCTCCTGATCACCGACCCCACCCACCTGCGAGAAGACCAACGGACACCGCGCGACCAGCCCACCGCAGCCTGCCCCGAGATGACCGCCCTGGCCAACGCCGTGCGCGACTTCGCCACCATGCTTACCCCGGCGCCCGACAACGCCGCGGCGCTGACCTGCTGGATCACCCCAGTCCGGGAAGCCGACCTGCCCTTCCTCCACTCCTACGCCACCGGGCTCCAACGAGACCGCGCGGCCGTCGACGCCGCCGTGACCCTGCCCTGGCACAACGGCCGCACCGAAGGAGTCAACAACAAGATCAAACTGATCAAGCGTCAGACCTACGGCCGTGCCGGACACCCCCTCCTACGCCAACGCATCCTGCTCAGCTGACCCCAGCATCAACAGCGATCAACGCCTACGAAAATCTTGTAAGAGCCGTTTCTTTTACAGTCCCCATGGCAGCCTCTCCTAGCCGACTACGGCTGTACACGCCCTGAGTGCATAGCCGCGGCACGCCGTGACCGTGCCCGTCGGGCCGGCCGCCCCGCCCGGGTCCCCTACGCCATGGCTCACCGGGACGACGAACGCCGCGCTGCGGAGGGAAGGGTGAGCAGCGTTCCGGCGCCGGGCCGCTACTCAATCGGCTCTGGCTGCCCGCCGCCTTCTCCGGCCGGAGCCGTTTCGGTGGTGGGGGCGCGGTCTACTTCTCCTCGTTTTGCAGGCGAATGAACGCTGATCGTCGACGGTCCCCTCCGAAGTGCTGATCATGATGTTGGACCGCTTGCTGGGGAAGAGCCCGGGCCATCCATCCTTCTGGCGCTCCGACCTGCCGCAGCGTTTCGATCTGCCTGTCGTAGTCACGTCCTTCAGGGGGTGCGTGAACGCGCAGGTAGACGAGATCGTCCTCACCGGTGCTCTGGCCATCGATGTAGAAGGAGCAGGTATGCCCCCACTGGTAGGGAGCGTGCGGTTCGGCGCAGTGACAGAACCGATGGGACACGTTCACCGGTAGGCCCCAGCGCGGGTGGCACAGACGCTGCAGGAGCCGGTCGTGCCAGTGGGCACGAGGGTGGGCAGTTCGGGCGTCGATCTTCCAGCTGTCACCGTCGTCCCAGCACTGGACGCGGTAGAAGGCGGCGACGGTGTGGAAGAGAGCGGTACGGCCCCGTCACGACATCACCCGGATGGGTCGCGGCTGGTCTTCGCTGCCCCAGCATGCGCAGGGGACGGTCGTACCGGGACCCTTGGAGACTGCTCCGGCCTGGGCGCCCTCATGGCCGCCCGCGCCCGCGCCGACCACGCAGGCGTGCCGCGCTGAACGTCACCGGGGTACGCGCCGCGATCGTCGCCCGCATCTTCCCTGTCAACGCCACAGACCGGACTCGTGGGATCACCTGACCCTCACCCACGCTGCGCCAGGTCCCAAACGGTGGCTGCTGGCATGGGCCCGCACCCCGGGGTGTGTGCTGGCCCGGGGTGCGGGGTCTTGGAGGAGAACTCCGGCGCTGCGGTGTGCGCGGGGCCGCGGGGTCAGTGACCGTTCATCGGCATGGAGCTGCCAGTGGTTCCGTGGAGCATGCCGCAGCTGGCGGGGGCGGTGGCTTCCTGGGGCAGTTTCGGGTCGAGTTCGCTCTTGCCCTTGCCGAAGTCGTACTTGCCGTTGCCGTTCGGGTCGATGCCGTGCTGTACGACGTGCAGGTTTTGCAGGTGGTCGGCGATGGCCTGGGAGACCGGGATCGTGCGGGCGTAGGAGACATTCCCGCGGGCGTCGGCTACGGGCATCCGGTCGACGGCGAGTCCGCTGGCCTTCGAGGTGTCGCCCGAGGTCGTCAGCGAGATGTTGATGTCGCCGTATGCGGGGAGCCCTTCGGCCGTGGTGACGATGCCGTCGCCGTTCTTGTCTGCGCTCGCGTCGGGGCATCGGAAGTCGTGACCGTTGGTGGATCCGTGGATGTGCTGGGCGTGCGGCTGTCCGGGGACCAGACCGTGCGCGTCGATGCGCACCGTGAGCTGCCGGCCGTGCAGGCTCAGGTACGCGGTGCCGCCGGCACCCGAGTGGTTCAGCTGACGCAGGGCGACCTTGTAGTCCTGGCCGTGGCGCGTCGACGGCCCGCTGTCGTGGCCGCCGTCGTGTGCCAGGGCTGGGGTGGCCAGGGCGATTGCGAGAGCTGCGGGCACTGCCATGAGGGCGGTGAGGCGGACTGAACGGGTGACTGCCATCGTGACGCATCCCCTTCCGGGGGGTTCACCGGCTCAAAGCCGGCATCAGTGTTCGGATGTTTGTCACTGCATGAACCATTCGTCACTATCGACCGGCAGGCTTGCTCAAGCCTCGTATTTCATAACGAACCCCTGGTCACAGATCCAGCAGGCGCAAGGCGTCCAGATACCACCACGGCCTACCGCCACACCGCGCCCTGGCTGCACAGCTGAGACAGCCACACGGCCTGCCGTTGTCCGGCGGTGTCGGTCCGCCGGACAACGGCGCGTCAAGGCAGACCCAGACCACTTCGAGCAGCTGCCGCCGCCCTCGAAGCGCGCTGTCAATACGCCTCTGAGTGGACTGCCGCCAAGCTCCGCCGGCATCTCGCCGTCGACCACGACGAGCAGGAACGCCAGTTCGGCATTGCCGCAGGCTGCGGCGTGGTCTCCGACATGGCGAGGGCAGCGGTGCGGAGCCGTAAGGATTGTGCCGCGTGTCAAGTATCTGGTGGGTGGCGTGGGTGCGGGATGTTCTCCGCAATGCCTATGCCCTATGGGCCGGATATGTATGGAGATTTGACGGATGGGCGAAAGCGGAGGCGAGCGAGACCGGCTGAACGACGATATGGGGACAAGATGGGCTGCGGTGGAGCCCGCGGGGCCGTCGGTCGTCGAGCGGGTGCGGGGTGCGGTCGGGCGGGCGCGGGCGGCGGGTCCGCCGCCGGGCCCGGCCCGTCCGGGGTTTTGGCGCAGTCCGTTGCGGGGGCCGTGGCTGACCGGGGTGTTCGGCCTGGTGCTGCTGGTCGGGGTCGTGGTGCTGTTCGTGACGGGTCTGTTGTCGTATGCCGCCTACAACCCGGACCTGGCGGCGCGCAACGACCAGACGCCGGACAAGGGGTGGTTGGGGTTCTACCTGTTCACCTGGCCGACGTCGCCGTACTGGCTGTACCGGCTGACCCAGGGGGTGCACACCGTCCTCGGTGTGGTCCTGGTCCCGGTGCTCCTGGCCAAGCTGTGGTCGGTCATCCCGAAGCTGTTCGAGTGGCCGCCCGTCCGTTCCGCCGCCCACGCCCTGGAACGACTGTCACTGCTCCTCCTCGTGGGAGGGGCGGGGTTCACGTTCGTCACCGGGATCCTGAACATCCAGCTGGACTACAGCTTCCCGGGCTCCTTCTACACCCTGCACTTCTACGGTGCCTGGGTGTTCATGGCCGCGTTCGTCGTGCACGTCTCCTTCCGGCTGCCCCGTGCGGTCCGGGCCGTCCGCGCCGGCCGGGGGTTCCAGCCCGCACCCGAGTCGGAGGAGGCGGCCGGACTGGTCTCGCCCCGTCCGGCGCCTGCGACGATCTCGCGCCGGGGTGCGGTCGCCATGGTGGGGGCCGGCTCGCTGGCCCTGCTGGTGGTGACGGCCGGCCAGAGCATCGGAGGCTGGTGGCGCAAGACCGCCCTGCTGGCTCCGCACGGCCGTGACCCCGGTACGGGCCCGAACGGCTTCCAGATCAACAAGACCGCGGCCTCCAGCGGGATCCGCCCCAGCGACATCGGCCCCGCCTGGCGGCTGACGGTGCGCGGGGGAGGCCGTCAGAAGGTGCTGACCCGGGACATGCTGCTGGCGATGCCGCAGCGGGAGGCGGCGCTGCCGATCGCGTGCGTGGAGGGCTGGTCCACCCCCGACCAGCAGTGGTCCGGGGTACGCCTCAACGATCTGGCGGCCCTCGTCGGACTCGGCACCGACACCCCGCAGGTCTTGGTCGAGTCCGTGCAGCGGGGCGGATCGTTCTCCTCCGTGGTCCTCGCCCCCAACCAGGCCCGTGATGACCGCTCGCTCCTCGCGATGCGCGTGAACGGCGCGGATCTGTCGCCCGACCACGGTTACCCGGCCCGCGTGATCATCCCCGCCGCCCCGGGCGTCCACAACACCAAATGGGTCACCCGCCTCACCTTCGGAGAGCCCACATGAACCGGACTACGTTCCGCGCCCGATACGGCGCCTCCCCGCTCCACCTCCTGCTCACCCTGGCCTGCTTCGCCCTCGCCCTCTACGCCGGCATCCGCCTCCTCAAGGGCGACACCATCGGGGTGGCGATCTGGTTCGTCGGCGTCGCCCTCGTCCACGACCTGCTGCTGCTCCCCACCTACTCGCTCACCGACCGCGCAGCCCAGCGCCTCTTCCGCGGCCGGACCGCCGAGCCCGGGCCGCGTCCGAGTGTGAACTACCTCCGCGTTCCCCTGTTCATCGCGGGAGTCCTGTTCCTCGTCTGGTGGCCGCTGATCCTGCGGCAGGGCGGCCACTACACGGCCTACACCGCGCTGTCCGCCGACGGCTTCCTCGCCCGCTGGCTCCTGATCACCGCCGGCCTGTTCATCGCCTCGGCGATCGTCTGGCTGTTGCGGACCTGGCTACATCTGCGGCCTGTGCGCAAGAAGGGCCGGGCTCAGACGAGGGCCCGAAGCGCCACGAAGTGACGCTCGCCGGCCGGCGACGCGTCGGTCCACTGCTCGACGAGTGTCCAGCCGGACTTGCGGGCGTGCCAGACCAGGGCCCGGGAGCCGACGGTCGCCCAGGCGAAGAAGGGGCCCTTCGCCGTCTGCCCGGCGTGGATCCGCACCCGGCGCCGCTCGTCGACGTCGGCGGGAGCGGTCTCTACGATCAGGATCCCCCGGAAGCGGACCACGCGGCGGATGCGCTCCAGCAGGCGGCGGGGATCCCCGCCGATGCCGATGTTCCCGTCGACCAGCAGCGCCGTGTCCCAGTGGCCCTCGTTGGGGAGCGGCTCGAACACCGACCGGCTGGCTGCCCTACCGCCTCGGCAGATCGTGGAGATGACTGCGGTCGGGCACACGTCGATCCCCAGGACACGCTGCCCTCGCCGGGAGAGTTCCTCGACGAGGCGCCCGGCCCCGCACCCGATGTCCAGGACCCGGCCTGCGCAGCGGTCCACGACGCTGCGGTCGGCGGCGTCCGCTTCAGCGGACCAGCGCCGGATGTCCAGGGGCAGGCACCAGCCCTCGGCGTCCCTCAGGGTGAGTACCCCCTGCGCCGCGCAGACCGCCTCGGCATACGGGCCGCGCTGCCAGGGCTCGGGGCCACTGGACCGCATCGACGCGGCGGTGCTCAAACGTACTCCCTCTCGGGCTCTTCATGGAGCTGTCCTGGCCGACGCTAGGTCGACGCGCCTGAAGGCGCCTTCCGGGAGAGTCAGACGAGCGACTCGGAGGAAGGGAGCAAGGGCGTTCGGGTGTTTGGACGGGTACTGCCGGTGTGGTGCGTCCTCGGGCGGTTGCGCGGTGGTGTCTTCTGGTGGAGCTCCGGTCGCCCCGGGATGGGTGGCTGCGGCTCACCGCTGCCCGCTCCGGGGCTTGCCGTCACGTCGCCGGCCTCGGGGTGGGGAGTGCCGCAGTGGGCCGGAGAGGGATCGTGCGGCCGCCGGTCTCGGCGAAGTCCCTCGCTCGGTCAGGATGCGCGGCCGGCGCCGATCGTCCAGTCCTCCGGCCCGTGAACACGACACCCTGACATCACGTTCTACCGTCGGTAGAATGACAGGTATGAGCAGCAGCAAGCCCACGAGCATCAAGGCGACCGAGGCCACCCGCGATCGGCTGCGCCTCCTCGCTCAGGAACGAGGCACGACCATTACCGAGCTCCTCGAGGAACTCGCCGCAGCCCAGCTGACCCAAGCCGAGCAGGAGCACCGCGCCCTCCAGGCCGCGGCGGAGCTGGGCGTCGAGTACACCGAGCAGCTCCAGCAGGCCGGCCAGTCCGCCTGGGACAGGATCCGTGCCCATCAGGACGGCGCTGCCGCATGAGTCTGACGGTGGTCTTCGACCACACGGCCCTGGTTGCCCTGTACCAGGCCGACCCGTTCCTCACCGGCCTCTACATCGAGTCCTCCCGGAGTACCGGCCGCGTGCTGATCCCGGCCCTGTCCGTTCTCGCCGCGGAACGCACGACACCCGGGGCCGGTGCCCACGCCGCACGCCTGCGCTTCGCGGAGACCGTCCCGTTCACCGGCACGCACGCACTGGACGCCGGCTCGTGGCCCGCCAACGACTGGGCGATCACACATCCGGCAGCCATGGCCTGGCAGGCCGCGAAAGCCGGCGAGCCTGTCACCGTCCTTTCCCTCAGCCCGCAGGCGTACGAAGGAACCGGCGTCTACCCGCTCAATCCCTCCTGACAGCCGATCCGGCCATCATGGGCGCTACAGCAGCCCGCCGGGTGGCAGGACCCGCTCGGTGAGCTGCCCGCGCTGCCTGCCGTCGACCGTGTCGGCGCCGGTGAGCAGTCGGCGTCGACCAGCAGCGCAGCGTGCTCGGCGACCTCCTCGGATGTCAGGGCGCAGAACGCGGCGACCTCATCCAGGGGCAGCCCCTCGCCGGAGTGTCCGAGGCGGCCGACGGGGCGGGTGTGGGCGGCGGTGTACAGGGCCAGTAGGCGGGTGGCGGCGCCGAGCTTCTTCCGCAGCTTTCGGTCGAGTCCACCACGGCCATCAGACCGCCGGCCCGCGCGTTCCCAGCGCAGGAGAGACCGGACACAACCACCGGACACGGCCGACAGCCCGTGGGACGCTGTGCCGTCGAAGCCCTCCCTGCCAGGAGCCCTGTATGAGCCACCACCCCCGTATCGGCCAGGCCCCGGCGGGCTCCCGCAGGCCCGTCCGCTGCCCCGGCTCGCCGCTCATCGCGGTGGGCGCGATCCTCACCATCACCGGCGCCGCCCTCTATACGATGCCCACCGAGCGGCCGGGACTCATCGCCGCCGGCGCACTGATCCTGGCCGCCATAGCGGCCTGGTGGTGCGCCTCCCGCCAGGGATGATCACAGCCCGGCACCGATGTGATCATGCCAGGGGGTGCGGGGCAGACACCCGCCCGCCCGGCGGATACGGTGTAAGGAACGCGTCAAGAGTGTGGCGCGCGGTGTGCCGGGAAGTCTGGTCGGCGTCTTGGAGGCAGTGTGCCCTCTTCGCCCCCGACTCAGAAGGCCACCGCTGTGCCAGCCGACCCGAATGATTCCTCCGCTAACTCCCGATCGCCGCTTTTCGGGGTCTTGCCCTGGCCGGAGCGCACCGCCATCGCAGGGGCTCTGCGGACCGAGACCGTCGGCGGCATGGTCCTCCTCGCCGCCGCACTGGTCGCCCTGATCTGGGCCAACACACCTCTGTCCGGCGTCTACGCATCGCTGCGCGACTTCCACTTCGGGATACCGGCCCTGGGCCTGGACCTGTCCGTTCAGCACTGGACGGCCGACGGCCTCCTCGCCATCTTCTTCCTCGTCGCGGGCATCGAGCTGAAACGCGAACTCGTCGTCGGTGAACTCCGCACCCCGGCCACCGCCGCACTCCCGGTCGTCGCCGCGGTCTGCGGCATGGCCGTCCCCGCCGCCGTCTACCTCGCCACCATCTCGGCCGGCGGCGGTGACCCGGGCGGGTGGGCGGTGCCCATGGCCACCGACATCGCCTTCGCCCTCGCGGTCCTCGCCGTCATCTCCACCCACCTCCCCGCCGCCCTGCGCGCCTTCCTCCTCACCCTCGCCGTCGTCGACGACCTCGGCGCGATCCTCGTCATCGCCGTGTTCTTCACCGCCAACCTCAACCTCTGGGCGCTGGCCGCAGCCTTCGCAGGCCTCGCCGTCTTCTACCTCCTCCAGCGGTACCGGGTTCGCGGCTGGTGGTGGTACGTCCCCCTCGGCCTGACCATCTGGGCACTGATGTACAACAGCGGCATCCACGCGACCGTCGCCGGCGTGGCCATGGGCCTCATCCTGCGCAGCCGACGCGACGCCGCACGAGGCAGCCGCCCCGCCGAAAGCGCTTCCCCCGGAGAGCGGGTCGCTCACCTGCTGCGGCCGGCCTCCGCCGGGATCGCGGTCCCGCTGTTCGCGCTCTTCGCCGCCGGGGTCAGCCTGTCCGGGCCCGCGCTCGGCGCCGTGTTCACCCAGCCCGAACCCCTCGGCGTCGTCCTCGGACTCGCGATCGGAAAGACGGTCGGCGTGTTCGCCGGCACCTACCTCACCGCCCGGTTCACCCGGGCCCGCCTCAACCCCGACCTCGCCTGGGCCGACATCCTCGCCCTCGCCGTCCTCGCCGGCATCGGCTTCACCGTCGCCCTCCTCATCGGCGAACTCGCCTTCACCGACCCAGCCGCCACCGAACACATCAAGGCCGCCGTCCTCGTCGGCTCCCTCATCGCCGCCGCCCTCGCCACCCTTTTGGTCCGGCGCCGCAACACCCTCTACCGGCGCCTGTACGAGGCAGAGAACCTCGACGCCGACGCCGACGGCATCCCCGACATCTACCAGCACAACCAACCCGACACCCCCGCCGGCCGCACCGACGGCTGAAGCATCCGCACCCGCAAGACCCCCACCTGCCCAACCCGGACTGAGAGCAGCCCACCCATGTCGGATAGACGCATCGGCCTCGCCCTGACCGCCGCCGGAGCCCTGATCACCCTCGCCGGAATCACGATGTACGTGCTGCCCGGCCCCGGCTTCACCATCCTGACCATCGGCATGTCCCTGCTCGTCACCGGACTCGTCATGACCGCAGGACACCCCCATTCCTGAACCCGCCCGGTCACACGAAGGCCGCCGCCGCTTCGCCCTGCGGGGTACGCGGCCGGGCACCGTCACCGCGGTGGCGGCCAGGTCCAGTTCCAGGCGGCTGTTCATGTCCAGCTCGAACCTGCCGTAGGGGTTCACGGGCGTCCAGAACAGAGGTGACAGCGCGCGCCGGTCCGCCTCGGTGAGCTTTTGCGCCCACTCCTCTTCGGCGAGGACCTGCTGCATCAACAGCGTGTTGACGTGTACCAGCGCGGACTGAAGCAGGTGCAGGGCGAGCATGGACACCTCCTGGCTCTCCTTGTCCTGCCCGGCCAGGTCACCGTCCTTGCCGTAGAAGAGATCCTTGTTCGCGGAGTTCCAGTTCTCCACGACCTGCAAGCCCTCGTGGATCTCGCGCCGCATCTCGACGTCGGCAACGTAGTCGCAGACGAATGCCATGCGCACCGCCCGCCGTATACGGCGGTGCCCGCGTCAGGACGTTAATCCCGGGCTGCCCTACTTCTTCGTCTCCGCGCTCAAGCCGCGTGCCACGTCCTGGACCGCGATTCCGGACGCGGTCCGGTTCGGCCCTGCGGACGACGCGACCACGGTCACCGCCACCCGGTTGAGGGGTGTTGTCGAGCGGCTCATCGCACGCAAGCCAGTGGCGGACCGGGGACCCGCATATCGTGATCGTCAGCGAAGCCGGCTACGACGTCACCCGCCTGGCCTGGGTCCCGCGAGACCTACCGGTAGAGATGGTCGGCCGGGTCCGCTTCGACCGGGTCATGCGTCTACCGAAGCCACCATGGGTGCACGGGGTCAACGGTCGGCCCCGATAAGCATGCTTTTCAGGCGTATAGGTGGCAGGCCTCTGGCACCTGGGTGACGGCCTGCACGATCTTCGAGAACGACCTCTGCTGGTGCCCGATGCTTGGCAAAGAAACCTTCCGCCCACCGGCGGAAGGCTTCTGTCGGCGATGCGGCTGCCGTGCCTTATCGAGAGGCCCATGGCTGCCGCGTCGCTGAACGAATCGGCAGGCGATGAGGCCCGCGGCTGTATCCGCCGACGCAGTCGATCGAGATCAGCGCAGGGGCACTACGGCCTGGACGTGTTGCCGTGGGGCTCTGCCCTGCGGCTGCTCCGGCAGTCGACTCAGGCCCGTGCGCGGGCTTCGCTCTCCAACTGATCGGAGGAAGCCGTCAGTTCCCATGCCTGGGACTTCAGCGCGGCAACGATCTCTTCCGGCTTCTGTTCGCGCTTGTCGCCCGGCTCGGTGGCCTCGTCGTCTACGAGAGCGTTGGCGAGGAAGTCCGCCAGCCGCTCCAGCGCGCTCGCGCCCAGTCCGAGCCGGCTGGCCGAGTCCAGGTCCCTGTCCACGACCGTTCCCGAGCCGCTCTGTTTGAGCCGCAGCGTCGCGGCCTGCACGCGCGCCATGTGCACGCTCTGGGACGGCACCTGTACGACCTCGTCCATAGCCAGGGAGGGCGGAGTATCTCCCGGAAAACCCAGCGCGGAAGGACCGAGCAGGTTCAGGATCTCCTCCGTGCACGGGTGGATCTCGGCGATGCCCTCAGTGTTGAGCGCCAGCAGGTCGAACCTGTCGCGTCCGTGGGCCAGCATCGTCCGGGCCGGGAAGTGCCGCACCACAGCGACGGGGTCGCCGAACTCCCGTGCCGCGGCCTCGCACAGGCTCTCCGCCATGTTGACCAGCCCGCCGCCGAGCATGAAGTCGGTGGCGATGACCAGGTGCCCGCCCTCTGTCGTTGGCCAGGCCCTCATCCGCACGTGCAGGCGGTGACGGTCCGCCTCGTCGTCCTCGTCCGAGCCGGCGCCCGCTTCGAGAAGCTGGGCGGACTCGACGAGTTTGAAGACCATCGCGAGGGCGGCGGTGGGGCTGCCGGCGCCGCGGGTGACCTTGGTCCGGAGCTTGACTGTGCTGAAGGTCGACTCGATGGGGTTCGTGGTCCGCAGGTGGATCCAGTGCTCGGCGGGCGATCGCCGCCGACAAGGCCGCCGGACGCTCCGAGGGCTACGCCAAGGAAGCCCGCGCCTCCGCCGACCAAGCCGCCCTTGACGCGGCAGCCGCCCGCACAGCAGCAGCCCAAGCGGAACAGGCCGCGAAGGACGCCCGCGCGGCAGCCGATCGCGCCGCCGTCGCCGCGACCGAGGCCGAACAGGCCGCGAAGGACGCCGACAAGTACGCCAAGGAAGCCCAAGACGCCGCCGACAGAGCCGAGAAGGCCGCGAACGCGCAACAGCTCAAAACCGGGACCATCCCCGACGGATCCGGTGCCTCGATCGGCAACCTGTTCTACATCGTCGACCACACAGAGAAGATCGGCGAACCCGAGACCCTCAAGAAGACGGCCGGCTGCGAAGGCTGGATCGACGCGCTCTTCTACAAGGGCGACTGCACGATGACCGTGAAGATTCGGTACAAGGCCTACCTCGACGTCTACCAGTGCACGGCGCCGGTCCTCAACCCGGCACTGTTCTGCTCAGCGTCCGAGAAGATCTACCTGGGGCAGTACGCAACAAACGAGCTGTCACAAGAGGTCACGCACAACATCACCATGGCCGAGTTCCAGGCGGGCGTCGACCCGGTGGACATTCTCTTCGGAAGCTGGATCAAGTGTTTCCAGAAGGTCATTCCCGGGGGTGAGAGCGGAAGCTGGGGCGGCTGCGCCTGGGCGGCCGTGGACGTCGCGTTGCTGTTCTCGGGCAAAATTCTCAGACCGATCATGGACGCTGTTAAAGCAGCCGACGCCGCCACAAGAACAGGAATCGGAGTCGCAGACGCATACAAAGCCCTGCGGGCTCTTGGCATGACCGAGGCTGTCATCGAGGGCATCGCAGCCAGAGCTCTGCGCGGCTTTGTCGAGATGTGCACCAAGCCGAAGGTCTCAACCTCGATCCACCGTGTAGTGGTCGGGCTGTGGACGGAGAAACCAGAAGAGGTGCCTGCTGACCTGGGATGATGGGAGTTCTGACGCTTCCACCAGTACCAACCAGCAAGGCACCTCTGAAGTGAA
>NZ_JAPNLK010000152.1 GCF_026627505.1 Streptomyces sp. H27-H5
TTTGGCGTTGATTTTTGGCACGCTGTTGAGTTCTCAAGGAACGGACGCTTCCTTTGTACTCACCCTCTCGGGCTTTCCTCCGGGCGCTTCCTTCGTTCTTGCGTTTCCGACTCTATCAGAGCCAGTCGCGCTTGTTTTCCGCCTTCCAGGTTCTCCGCTTTCGCGTTTTCCCTTTCCGGCGAGTCCGACTCTATCAGAACCTTTCGGGTCTGACTCCCAGTCAGCGGGGCTTGTCTTCCGGGCTGTTGGGCCCTTCCGACTCCCAGAACTCTAGTGGACTCCCCAGGCGATTCATAATCGACCTTCGGAAATTAATTCGGGCATGCCGAATTCGTTCCCGGTGGGAGATCGTGCTGAGTTGGGGTGCCGCAACGAGGCGGCGGGAGTTGTTGTCGCCAAAACCAGTTGACTCTGGGACAACTCGAAGAACCTTACGGATCGGCGAGGGGTGTGTCAACCCCTGGTTTGAAGGTCTTCTACGCGGTCCAAGAGGCGGGTCAGCATGTCGCCGAGGACGCCGCGCTCCGCGGTGGAGAGGTCCTGGAGGAGGTCCTCTTCGAAGACCGTGGCCGCGCGCATCGCGTCGAGCCACTTGCTGCGTCCCTCGTCCGTGAGCTCCACGATCACGCGGACCCGGTTGGACTCGTCGCGCTCACGGGTGACCAGGCCCTCCGACGTCATCCGGTCGATCCGGTGGGTCATCGCCGCCGGCGTGAGGCCCAGCTGCTTGGCCAGCTCGCTCGGACCCATGCGGTACGGGGATCCGGAGATGACGAGGGCCTTGAGGACCTCCCACTCCGCGTTGCTGATGCCCAGGGCCGCGGTCTGGCGCCCGTACGCGACGTTCATGCGGCGGTTCAGCCGGCTCAGCGCCGAGACCACCTTCTCGACCTGGGGATCGAGGTCCTGGAACTCGCGCTGATAGACGGCGATCTGCTCGTCGAGGCTCGGTTCGTGGACAGGCGTAGTGCCGTCGGTGTCACCCATGGCCCGAAGTATGGCACGAGCTCGTTGGCGTCTAACTCCTTCGATGTGTAGAGTTAAGCTTCGAACTTTAGGAATGAAGTCTTCAGGCTTCAGCTATCAAGGTGGTGAAAGTGACCAAGGTGATGGGCGCTGCGATGCGGCGGATCCAGGCCGGGAACGCGCTGACCGCGTTCGGCATCGGCTTCACGGTTCCGTTCCTCTACATCTATGTGGCGCAGGTGCGGAATCTGGGCTCCATGGCCGCCACGAGCGCGTTCGTGGCCTTCGCCCTGGGCGCTCTCGTCGCGCTGCCCTTCACCGGTCGGATCATCGACCGCCGTGGTCCCGTCCCGGTCGTGATGGGTGCCGCGGTGGCCGCGTCCGCCGGGGCGCTGTCCCTGGGGCTGTCCACCGGGCTCGTGCCGATCCTGCTGTCCGCTCTGGCGCTGGGCGCCGGGCAGGCCGTGATGCAGCCGGCGCTGGCCACGATGATCGTGTGGTGCTCGACCCCTAGCACCCGTACGCGGGCGTTCGCGCTCCAGTTCTTCATGCAGAACCTCGGTCTCGGCATCGGTGGTCTCATCGGCGGCCAGATCGTGGACGTCGCGCACCCGGGCAGCTTCACCCTGCTGTTCGGTATCGAGGCCGTCATGTTCCTGGTGCTGGCGGGTGTCATCGCCACCGTGCGGATGCCGCACGCGCCGAGCATCAAGGACGCCGTACCGAGGGACCCGTCGCAGGCGGGTGGCGGCTGGAAGCGGATGCTGCGGCACCAGGCCATGGTGAAGCTGCTCGTCCTGGGCTTCGTGGTCTTCTTCGCCTGCTACGGACAGTTCGAGTCGGGTTTGGCCGCCTTCGGTACCGAGGCCGCCGGGATCTCCCCTTCCACGCTCGGGTTCGCGCTCGCCGCCAACACCGGTGCGATCGTCGTGGCGCAGTTCGTCGTACTGAGGCTCGTCGAGAAGCGGCGGCGGTCGCGGGTGATCGCGCTGGTCGGTCTGATCTGGACCGGTGCCTGGCTCATCGCCGGGTTCTCGGGGCTGGGGCACGGGAGCGCCGTGATGGCCGCGGCCGCGTTCGTCACCACGTACGCGCTCTTCGGGATCGGCGAGGCGATGCTGTCGCCGACGCTCGCGCCGCTCGTCGCGGACCTGGCGCCGGAGGGTTCCGTGGGGCAGTACAACTCCGCGTTCGCGCTGGTCAAGCAGATGGCGTTGGCGCTGGGGCCGTTGGGCGTGCCGCTCGGCGCGGGTGTGCCGATGCTCTACATCGGGGTGTTCGTGGTGGTCTCGCTGGGGATCGCCTGGCTGGCGCTGCGGCTCGGGAAGCAGCTGACGCCGGCGCAGGACAACCCGTCGCTGCTGAAGGGCGCTCCGGTGGCGCCGGCGGCTCCGGTCGCCGTGGCGAAGGCCGCGGAGCCCGCTTCCGTGTAGATCGCTTCATGACGGTGCCCCCGGTCCTCTCTCGGACCGGGGGCACCGTCATGTCGTCCTTCTACTGCTTGTCGGGCTGCTTGTCGGGGAGCGCGAACTCGCACCAGACGGCCTTGCCGCCGCCCGGGGTGCGGCGGGATCCCCAGCTGGAGGCGATGGTGGCGACGATGGAGATGCCGCGGCCGGTCTCGTCGGCCGGTTCGGCGCGGCGGCGGCGCGGGAGGTGGTCGTCCCCGTCGGTGACCTCGATGATCAGGCGACGGTCGGTGCGGCGCAGCCGGAGGTGCATGGGCGGGGTGCCGTGCTGGAGGGAGTTCGCGACGAGTTCGCCGGCGGCCAGCACGCCGAGGTCGCACAGCTCGACCGGGAAACGCCAGGAGGCGAGGACGCCCTGGGCGAAGGCGCGGGCGCGCGGTGCGGCCTCGATGCCTCCGAGGAGTTCCAGGGCGGCGTTGTGGAAGAGCTCGGCGTCGGCGCCGGTGCGGGCGGGCTGCTGGAGGACCATCACGGCGACGTCGTCGTCGTGGTCGGCGTCCACGCCCAGTGCGCGCATCAGGCGGTCGCAGATGACGGACGGGGTGCCCTGGGCGCCGGCGAGGGCGCGTTCGAGGGCGGCGACGCCTTCGTCGATGTCCTCGCCGCGGCGTTCGACGAGGCCGTCGGTATAGAGGACGGCGGTGGAGCCGGGGCCCAGGGCGATGGTGCCGGAGGTGTGCAGCCAGCCGCCGGTGCCGAGCGGCGGGCCGGTGGGGTCGGCGGCGCGGCGTACGGTGCCGTGCTCGTCGCGGACCAGGATCGGGAGGTGGCCGGCGGAGGCGTACGCCAGCAGGCCCTCGTTGGGGTCGTGGACGGCGTAGACGCAGGTGGCGATCTGGCTGGCGTCGATCTCGGCGGCGAGGCCGTCGAGGAGTTGCAGGACCTCGTGGGGCGGGAGGTCGAGGCGGGCGTACGCGCGGACGGCGGTGCGCAGCTGGCCCATGACGGCGGCGGCGCGGACGCCGCGGCCCATGACGTCGCCGATGACGAGGGCGGTGCGGCCGGCGCCGAGGGTGATGACGTCGTACCAGTCGCCGCCGACGGCCGCCTCGGTGCCGCCGGGCTGGTAGGTGGCGGCGACGCGGAGGTCGTCGGGCTGTTCCAGTTCCTGGGGCAGGAGGGAGCGCTGGAGGGTGACGGCCGCCTCGCGCTGGCGCCGTTCGCTGGCGCGCAGCCGCTCCGCGGCCTCGGCGTGGTCGGTGACGTCGGCGAGGTGGACCAGTACGCCGGTGTGGGGCTCCTGCGCGGACGCGGTGTCGGCCTTGGGGAACTCGACCGGGGTGCAGGTGACCGTGTACGAGTTGCCGCCGCCGGGCGCGGTGCGGTTCTTGGCGGTACGGGGCTTGCCGCTGCGCTGGACCTGGTCGAGGAGCGGGAGCAGGCCCAGGCCGCCGAGTTCGGGGAGGGCCTCGTGGGCGGGGGCGCCGGGGGTGCGGGGGCCGAAGCCGGCGACGTAGGCGTCGTTGACGTACGCGACGCGGTGGTCGGGACCGTGGACGAGGGCGACGAGCGCCGGGAGCAGGCCGAGGACCTCGCGCACGGAGAGTTCGTCGAGGGCGGGCGCGGCCGGGAGGGGGGCCGTGCCCGTTCCGGAGACGGTGGCTTCCGCGGGGGTGCCGTCGCCCGGGGGCGCCGGGGTGTTGGTGGCGGCGCCGCGGGCTGCCGGGACCGAGCCTTCACCCCGTTTGGCCTGGGCGACGGCGTGTTCGGTCCGGGCGGCGGCGCGGCGCTGCGTTCCGGGGAACCGGGCGCTCCAGCGGGTGAAGTTCACTGCGTTCAAGCCTCGTGGTGTCGCAAGTGGTCGCTGTGTCTCCCCCGGCTGCCGCTGGGCGGTTCCCCCCAGGTCGATCGCCGGACGGTGTCACTCTGTGCAGGTGTGAGCCCACCTATGGTCACACGTCCAGTGTGGCCGACCGGACTGACAACGTCAGCTCTGGTCGTCCTTCGGCGGTTGGGGCGCGGGTGGGGGTGCCGGGTCCTTCGGGCCGCCTCCTGCCGCGAGTTCGAATTCTGCTCTGGGGTGTTCGAGGGAGCCTAGGGAAACGATCTCGCGTTTGAACAGACCTGAGAGGGTCCATTCCGCAAGAACGCGCATCTTGCGGTTGAAGGTGGGGACGCGGCTGAGGTGGTAGGCGCGGTGCATCAGCCAGGCCGGGTAGCCCTTGAGCTTGCGGCCGTAGATGTACGCGACGCCCTTGTGGAGGCCGAGGGACGCGACGGAACCGGCGTACTTGTGGGCGTACTCGGTGAGGACCTCGTCGCGCAGGGCGGCCAGGAGATTGTCGGCGAGGGAGCGGGCCTGGCGGACGGCGTGTTGCGCGTTGGGGGCGCATTCGCGGCCGGGTTCGGCGGCGGTGATGTCGGGGACGGCTGCCGCGTCACCGGCCGCCCAGGCGTGTTCGACGCCCTCGACGGTGAGGAAGGCCGTGCAGGCGAGCCGGCCGCGTTCGTTCTTGGGCAGGTCGCAGGCGGCGAGGATCGGGTGGGGTTTGACGCCGGCGGTCCAGACGACGGTGCGGGTGGGGAAGCGGGCGCCGTCGCTGAGGACGGCGACGCGGTCCTCGCAGGATTCGAGGCGGGTTTCCAGGCGTACGTCGATGTTGCGTCGGCGCAGTTCACGCACGGTGTAGACGCCCATCTCGGGGCCGACTTCGGGGAGGATCCGGTCGCTGGCCTCGACCAGCACCCATTTCATGTCCTCGGGCTTGATGTTGTGGTAGTAGCGGGCCGCGAAGCGCGCCATGTCCTCCAGTTCGCCGAGGGCCTCGACGCCGGCGTATCCGCCGCCCACGAAGACGAAGGTGAGGGCCGCGTCGCGGATCGCGGGGTCGCGGGTGGAGGAGGCGATGTCCATCTGTTCGATGACGTGGTTGCGCAGGCCGATGGCCTCTTCGACCGTCTTGAATCCGATGCCGTAGTCGGCGAGCCCCGGGACGGGGAGGGTGCGCGAGACGGAGCCGGGCGCGAGGACGAGTTCGTCGTAGGCGATCTCGATGTCGCCGGCGCCTTCCTCGGCGGTGGCGAGGGTGGTGACGGTCGCGACGCGCTTGGCGTGGTCGATGCGCTGGGCCTGGCCGATGACGATGCGGCACTTGGCCAGGACGCGGCGCAGGGGCACGACGACGTGGCGGGGGGAGATGGATCCGGCGGCCGCCTCGGGGAGGAAGGGCTGGTACGTCATGTAGGGCTCGGGGGTGATCACCGTGACCTCGGCTTCGCCGGATCTCAGCTTCCGCTGGAGCCGGAGCGCCGTGTACATGCCGACGTATCCGCCGCCCACGATGAGGATGCGCGTTCGGGGCGGGGTACCGGGGGCCGTGCCCCGCGAGTTAGCAGCCTTCACCACCCCATGACGCAACGTGGCCGGGAGTTTGTCCACAGGCCCGGCAGATTGTGTGACCGGAGAGAGCGGTGGGGCAGGTCTGTCCGGGGGTGTGGATTCGGGTGCAGGAGCGCAGGTCAGCAGGTACGGAAGAGGTGATTCCGGAGGCTTGCGGCGGAAAAGTGGGGGTGAATGCTCCGATCGGGCGGTGCTCCGTCCGGGGCTGCCCCTTCTGAATTGACTCTGGCTCAACTATGTTCGTAACTCGTCGAGGAGTAGGACCAGGGCCCCGTGACCGTGGCCCCCCTCGGCGTGAAGGCGGGGAATGTCTCCGGGGGGAGACAGATGATTACCGGGGGAAACATATGCACATTTCCGATTTCCATGGCTCTGCGACCGCTCTGTCTGCTGACAGCGGCCGCGTGATGACAGGTGCCACCACGCACGGAATGGGTCGCTCCACGCCGCTGCGTGTCGACGCCCAGCGCAACCTCGAACACGTCCTGCGCGCGGCTCGCGAGGTATTCGGCGAGCTGGGCTACGGGGCTCCGATGGAGGACGTGGCGCGGCGCGCCCGCGTCGGTGTCGGCACGGTGTACCGGCGCTTCCCGAGCAAGGACGTGCTGGTCCGGCGAATAGCCGAGGAAGAGACCGCCCGGCTGACCGACCAGGCCACGACCGCTCTGGGCCAGGAGGAGGAGCCGTGGCAGGCGCTGTCGCGCTTCCTGCGCACCTCCGTGGCCTCCGGTGCCGGACGGCTGCTGCCGCCGCAGGTGCTGCGGGTCGGCTCGGCCGCCGAGGACGGGATCGAGGAGGCCGAGGCCGCCAGGGTTCCGCACCAGCGTCAGGCCGGCGGGACCGGCGGGCCGGACCTTCGGGTCGTGGGCGCCCGGACGGCCGTCGAGGACGAGCTCTCGGACGACTCCGGCGCGGGTGCGCTGCTGGAGGTGGTCGGCCGACTGGTGGACCGCGCCCGGGAGGCGGGTGAGTTGCGTGCCGACGTCACCGTGGCCGATGTGCTGCTGGTGATAGCGACCGCCGCGCCCGCACTGCCGGACCCGGCGCAGCAGGCCGCGGCTTCGGCCCGACTGCTGGAGATCCTCCTGGAGGGTCTGCGGTCCCGCACGGTCTGAGTCGTGGTGCGGTGCGCGGCGCCCGCGGTGCGGTGAGCGGCGCGTCGTGATCCTCGGCGTGGTGACTGGCATGTCGTGATCGGCTTGGTGCCGTGATCGGCGTGCCGGCACCGGCTTGGTGCCGTGATCGGCGTGCCGTGATCCGTGTGTGGTGGCCGGCGGGCTTGGGCGGAGTGCGGTGGACCGTGTGGTGCCGCGATCCGTGTGCGGTGGGCGGCTCGGCGGGTGTCGGTGCGGTGCTCGGCGTGTGGCGGTGCCGTGCGGTGGGAGTCGTGTCGGGCTCTTCGGGTCGGGCGGCCTCGTGGACGCGGTCGATCGGTTTCCTCGAACGGTTACTCGCTCGAACGGGTGAGGATCAGCACGGCGATTCGCCGGATGCTCCTCGGATGAGTGGATGGCGGTGAGAGGGGGCCGGTGCGCCCGCGCCGTGTGCCACGCTGGATCGGTGTACCGGTTGAGTGTGCCGTGCGGGGGCTTCCGCAATGAACGTTGACGGGCGAGACGAGTCACTCGGTGGCGCCGGCGGCGACGTCGAGGCGGGCAGCCCGCCCGCCCGCCAGGTACCCGCGCAGCGCGAGCCGGACCGGCACGTCGGTTCGGGAGTCGAGGACGGTGAACTGCCGCCTTCGGACGCGGACTTGATCGCCCGGATGCGTGGGGGTGATGACGGATCGTATGAGGAGTTGTTCCGTCGGCACGCCGATTCCGTACGGCGCTACGCGCGCACCTGCTGCCGGGACGCGCACACCGCGGACGACCTGACCGGCGAGGTGTTCGCACGGACGCTCCAGGCGGTGCGGGGCGGGGCGGGGCCGGACCATTCGGTGCGGGCGTACCTGCTCACCACTGTGCGGCGGGTCGCGGCCTCGTGGGCGAAGACCGCCAAGCGGGAGCATCTGGTCGAGGACTTCGCGGTGTTCGCGGAGCAGGCGGCCACGGGGACCGAGGGCGGCGCGGGACTGGCCGGGCTCTCCGGGGACGACACCCTGGAGTGGGGCGCGGACGTTCGGGCGATGCACGAGGCGGAGCAGTCCCTGGCGATGCGCGCCTTCCGGAGTCTGCCCGAGCGGTGGCAGGCCGTGCTGTGGCACACGACCGTCGAGGAGGCTTCGCCGAGTGCGATCGCCCCGCTGTTCGGGTTGAGCCCCAACGCGACCGCGGTGCTGGCCAGTCGGGCCCGTGAAGGGCTCAAGCAGGCTTACTTGCAGGCGCACGTGAGCTCGGCGTTGGTCGAGGGCGGGGACTGCGCGCGGTACGCGGACCGGTTGGGCGCGTACGCGCGGGGCGGGTTGCGGGTGCGGGCGGAGCGGGGGCTGCGCAAGCACTTGGAGGAGTGCGTCAAGTGCCGGCTCGCGGCCGGGGAGCTCAAGGACGTCAACGCGGGGATTCCCGCGCTGTTGCCGGTCGCGGTCATCGGGTGGTTCGCCGCCGGGTACGTGGCGAAGGCGGCCGGAGTGGTGGCCGGTGGGGCCGTGGCCGCCGGTGGTGCGGGGGCTGCCGCCGCCGCGGTCGGTGGCACCTCGGCGGGAGCCGGGGCGGGGGCCGCCGGGGCCGCGGGTGCGGGTGCGGGTGGTGGGGCTTCGGCCGGGGCGGGCGGGGCGGTGGTGTCCGAGGGGCTGGGCTTGCCGGCCAAGGCCGCCATCGCCGCCGGGATCGCCGTCGCGGCGGCCGCCGGGGTGGTGTTCGCGCTGGCCGGGGACGACTCCGCGCCGCAGCCCCGGGCGAAGCCGGCGCCCGCGGTGGCGGCGCCGGCGGTGCCCGCTCCCGCCCCGCCCGCGCCGGAGCCGAGGCCGCCGCGGACGAAGGCGCCGGTGGCGCGGGTTGCCGTACCGCCTCGGCGCAGTGCCGCGCCCACGCCGCCGCCGGCGCCGAGTCGGGCGCCCTCGGCCAGGCCGTCGGCGTCGAAGCCGCCCGTCGTGCGCCCGACGCCGAAGCCCTCGCCCACCCGGAAGCCGCCGAAGCCGTCGGCTCCGGCGGTGCCCGCGCCGGCTCAGGGGTACGCCCTGGCGCGGCTCGGGCACTCCGCGTACGGGAAACACACCGGACCTGAACTGCGGACCTGGGCGGGCAGTTGGATGTGGCAGCGCTGGGGGTTGGAGGTCGGCGGGCGGCGGTTCGCGCAGGGCATCACCGTCGACTCCCGTTCCTCGGTGGAGATCGACCTCAACCGGCAGTGCGCGAGCTTCTCCGCGCGGGCCGGGATGGACGGTCTGGCGCTGCTGACGGACGCCGAGGTCCGGTTCTCGGTGTACGGCGACGGGCGGCGGCTGTGGCGGTCCGGCGCCCTGGGGTACCGCGACGCGCCCGCCCGGGTCGAGGTGTCGCTCGCCGGGCACAAGACGATGCGCCTGGTGGTGGAGCGGGTCGGGCCGGGGCGGCTGCCGGCGTTGGCGAGCTGGGCCGACGCGGTGATCAGCTGCTCTTGAGCAGGGCCGCGACCTCGGGCGGGGTCAGTGCGGCGCCCACCGCCTCCTCCGCCGCGGAGCGGGTGGGGCCGAGGAGGGTGCGGGCCCGTTCGGGGAACCCGTCGAGGAACGTCTCCTCGGGGACCGAGCGGGGGTGTCCCGAGCGCCATGCGGTGGCCGCCGCGAGGACCCGCAGGGCTTCGCCGGGCCGGTCGGTGGCGGCCAGCAGTCCGGCCGCGGTCTCGGCGAGGGCGGCCAGGACCCGTTCCGCGCAGTGCGTGGAGATCGCGTCGGCGAAGGCGGGCCCGACGCCGGCGAGCGCGGCCCGCGGGCCCTGGTCGTGGGCGACGAGGAGGGCTTCGATGTTGTCGAGCCCCGCGATGAACTGCGGGGGGACGCCGGCTCCCTTGGATTCGGCCCGGGCCACGACGTACTCGGCGCGGGCCTTGGCGAAGTCGCCCCGGTAGAGGGCGATCATCGAGGCGAGCAGGCGCGCGAAGGCCCGTACGTCGTACACCCCGCCGTACTTGCGCGACTCCCGGTCCGATGCGGCCAGGAGGCGTTCGGCGCCTTCCATGTCGCCGGAGCAGTAGGCGGTCTCCGCGATCCGGGCGATGGCGAACGGCGCCTCCATGTGGGCGCCGACCTCGCGGGCGAGGCGCAGGCACTCCTCGTACTCGATGCGGGCCCAGTCGTACTGGCCACGGGACAGGGCGACCTCGCCGGCGGCACTCGACACCTGCGCCCGCGTCCAGCGGTCGCCGACGCGGTGGGCGATCTCCTGGAGTTCGACGAGGTCGGCGTCGACGGTGTGCAGGCCTCCGGTCATGTCGATGGCGACGTGGGTGCGGAGCATGAGGATGACGCCGAGTTCCCAGTCCCCGCCGTGTCGGCGGCAGTTCTCGACGGCCTCGTCGAGGTCGGTGTGGAAGTCGAGGAGGTCGCCGGTGAGGAGGGCGGTCGTGGGCCACAGGATGCCGGGAAAGGTGTTGGTCTCCGGGGAGCCGTGGCGGAAGGTTTCCTTGATGCGGCGGGCGAGCGCCCGGTACTCGGGGCTGCGGAATTCCTCGGCCTCGCTGGATTCCGAGCGCAGGAACATGTGGAGCACCCGCAGGCTCAGGTGGGTCCCGTACGCGGGTGAGCCCTCGGGCGGTTCGGTCGGGGTGAGGGCGAGGACCCGGTCGGTCCACTCGGCGCCCTCCACGCGGTAGTTGCGCAGCCACCAGAACCAGCCCAGGGCGAAGACCAGGCGTTGGGCGGTGTCGGTGTCGCCGTCCCGCACGGCCAGGTCGAGGGCCGCGCGGAGGTTGTCCAACTCGATCTCGACGCGCCGGATCCAGGGCAGTTGGGCGGCCGTGCGCAGCAGGGGTTCGGCTTGCTCCGCGAGGGCGAGGAAGTGCGCGGCGTGGCGCAGGGCGGTCGTGCGGGCCTGCGCCGGCTCGTCGGCGGCGCGGGAGATGGCGTACTCGTGGATGGTTTCGAGCATCCGGTACCGCATGCCGTCGGGCGTGGGCTCGGCCAGGACGAGGGACTTGTCGACGAGGGAGCCGAGGACGTCGGCCACGTCGAGGGCGGGTTCCGCGCAGACGGCCTCGGCGGCGGTCAGGTCGCAGCCGCCGGTGAAGACGGCGAGGCGGCGCAGGACGGCGCGTTCGGGTTCGCTGAGCAGGTCCCAGGACCAGTCCACGACGGCCCGCAGGGTCTGTTGGCGGGGCAGGAGGGTGCGGGATCCGCCGGTCAGGAGCCGGAACCGGTCGTCGAGCCGGTCGGCGATCTGGCGCGGGGTGAGCAGCCGCAGCCGGGCGGCGGCGAGTTCGATGGCGAGCGGAAGGCCGTCGAGGCGGGCGCAGATCTCGGCGACGGCCGCCGGGTCGTCGTGCGGGGTGAACCCGGGCCGGGCGGCCGCCGCCCGGTCGGCGAACAGTCGGTGCGCGGGGTCGGGCGGCAGGGGCTCCACCGGGCGCAGCACCTCGCCGGGGACACCGAGGGGTTCGCGGCTGGTGGCGAGGACACGGATGCCGGGGCAGTGGGCGAGGAGCCGGTCGGCGAGGTCGGCGGCCGCGCCGATGACGTGCTCGCAGTTGTCCAGGACGAGGAGCAGGCCGCGGTGGGCGCAGTGGTCGATGAGCAGGGTGGTGGGGTCCTCGGCCGGTGTCTTCTCGCGGGCGACCAGGCCGTTCTCGCGCAGGCCGAGGGCGCTGAGCACGGCGCCGGGGACGGCCGCGGGATGGTCGAGGCGGGCGAGTTCGACGAGCCAGCCCGGTTCCGGGTGGTCGGCCGCCGCGTGCTCGGCGAGGCGGGTCTTCCCGGAGCCGCCGGGGCCGATGAGGGTGACGAGGCGGTGCCGGGCCAGGTCGCCGTGGAGGGCCTCCAGGTCGGGCTCGCGGCCCACGAAGGAGGTGAGGCGGGGGCGGAGGTTGCCGCGCGGGGCCTCCGGCGGTTCGGGGGGCGCGGTGGGTTCCGGGGGCGGGCGCAAGAGTTCCGCGTGCAGGGCGCGCAGGACGGGGCCGGGGTCGGCGCCCAGGCCTTCGGCGAGGGTGCGGCGGGTGCGCTCGTACGCGGCGAGGGCGTCGGCGGGGCGGCCGGCGGCGCGCAGGGCGCGGAGCTGGAGCGCGCGGAGGGGTTCGTCGTACGGGTGGTCGTGGATCAGCGCGTCCAGCTCGGGCAGCAGGGACGTCGGGTCCGCGGCGCCGGCCCGGAGCTCGGCCTCGACCCGGGCGCGGCGGGCGGCCGTACGGAGGGCTTCCGGGGCGGCGGCGTGAGCGGAACGGGCGGGCTCGGGGAGGTCGGCGAGGGCCGGGCCGCGCCAGAGGGCGAGGGCCTGGCGGAGGGTCGCGGCGGCGGTGGCGGGGGACGTCGCGGGATCGTCGAGCCGGCGGACGCCCTCGTGGGCGAGCCGGGTGAACCGGTGGAGGTCGACGTCCTCGCGGGCCGCGACGAGGCGGTAGCCGCCGGTCGGGTCGGCGAGGACGCGGTCGCGCGCACCGAGGGCGCGGCGCAGCCGGGACACGAGCGCCTGGAGGGCGGCGGGCGCGTCCCGGGGCGGGTCGTCGCCCCACACCTCGTCGACGAGGTCCGCCACGGTGACGGCGAGCGGGGAACCGGCGCGGAGCGCGAGGGAGGCGAGGAGGCCGCGGAGGCGGGCGCCGCCGATGGGGAAGGGGGCCTGGGAGTCGTCGCGGGCCTCGGTGGGGCCGAGGATTCGGTACTGCACCGGGCAATTCTGCCCTTCCCCTGGCCGGGGTGGGTGGGGATTTGTGGCGGGACCGGGGCGGTGCCGGGGGCGGGGGT
>NZ_JAPNLK010000153.1 GCF_026627505.1 Streptomyces sp. H27-H5
CCGCCACCGCACTCAACGTGGTCCGGCTCGACGCCTGGTGGACCACCGACCCACTACGCAAACCCCGCACCAGCAGACTCGAACGCCTCAGCTACCGACTCACCAGCTGACGAATTCAGCAACAGAGTCACCCTGGTCCGGGAGCGGCTCACGCCGCGTTCGACGAGCCGAGCACTTGGTGAACCCACCCGTGCATTTAAGGCTCCGTGATGGTCATCTCACCTCCGACCGTCACGCGACGGGAGTCACGAGCGGCGGCCGACTCCAGCAGGACGGTCTCGCTCCAGGTGGTCAAGCCGTTCCGGGTGCGACAAGGGATGGATCTGCGCGGGCGCGGAGTCTACCTACGCAGATGGATGCGGTGGGCGGCGTTTCCCACTCTGATGGCCAGAGGGCAGACTGAGGTCATACCTGGTTCTGTCCCGTCGTACGAGGAAGCCGCTGACGCTCGTGAGTGACGATTCCGTGGCCCCACCCCCGGCTGTGCCGGCAGGCTCTGTGCCCCCGAGTTCCATGCCTTCGGGCCCGACGCCCCCGGAGGACGGAGACGGGGATGCGTTCGGGATCGATGCCTTCACCCTCGACGACCGGCTGCGGCTCTTCCACTTCGCGGCTGCCGAGAAGCGTCACGAGTATCTGTGGCTGCTGCGTGCCTTCGAGAGGGGCCGGGCCAACTATCAGGTGCTGCTTCACGCTTCCGACGTGGCCGCCCTGGTGGGCAGGATGGTCGCGGACCATCCAGGGGCGGCCGTGGGCGACGTGCAGCCGCTGCTGGACGCGCTCGCCGAGTGGCGGGTCCTGGAACGCAGTTACGACGGGACGCGGGCGGCGAACCTGGCGGAGTACCGCAACCGGCACTACGTGTACCAGTTCACCCAGGCCGGCTACCGGGCCTACCGGGCGGTGGAGGACGTGCTCGGTGCCTCACTGGAGGACGCGCAGCTCTCCCGGCTCGTCTTCTCCGACATCCTCGCCGACCTGGCCGCGCTTGCCGAGGCGAACGCCGCGGGCGAGGCCGAGGAGGTCTATCGGAAGCTGGGCCGCCTGGACTCCGTGCTGAACGAGATGGCGCAGCGGGCTGCCCGCTTCTATCTGATGCTCGGCGACCTGGCGCGGACCAACGACACCCGGCCCGAGGTGTTCCTCGCGCACAAGGACGCGCTGCTCGCGCACATGCGGGATTTCACCGCCGAGCTCGGGCGCTACGCCCCGCTGCTCGCCGAGGCGGTGGAGAAGGCCGCGGCCAGCGGTGTGGACCGGATGGTCGAGTACGCGGCGGAAGCCGACGAGCGGCTCTTCCGTACCCCGGCCGCCCGTCTGGACGACTGGCGGCAGCGGTGGGGCGGCATCGTGCACTGGTTCGGGGAGCGTGAACACAGCGAGGCCGAGCGGCTACAGGACGCCACGGTCACCGCGATCCGCTCGGTCCTCGCGCTGCTTCGGCGGGTCACCGAAGCGCGGCGCGGCGGAGTCAGCCGGGAGAGCCAGCTGCGCCACCTCGCCCAGTGGTTCACCTCATGTGTCAGCGACGACGACGCGCATGCCCTGTTCCAGGCGGTGTTCGGGCTCGGTGCGCCCCGGCACATCGCCGTCCCCTATCCGGACCCCGAGCTGATTTCCGGGCGTACCTCGTGGTGGGAGGCCGAGCCGGTGGAGCTGGCCCGCACCCTGGTGCAGTCCGGCCGCACCCCTGCCCTCAAGGGGCCGGGACGGATCGAGCGCAACGAACCCGAGAGGGCTAGGCTGCGGGCCGCGCAGATCAAGGAGCAGGCCGAGCGCCGGGGAGCAGCTGTCTCGCTCGCCCGCGACGGCGCGTACGGCAGGGTCCTGGATGAGGCCGAGACCCGCGCGCTGCTCTCCCTGATGGACGTGGCGCTCGCCGCGCGGGTGCCGGTCACCCGGGGTGTCGCGGGGCCGACGGCCTCCGGCACGGCGCACGGGGTGCGGCTCACCCTCCTTCCGACGGGGCCCGAAGAGGCGTTCACCACGGTGCGTACCGTGCGCGGCGACCTGCACCTGGACGGACTGCGCCTGGAGGTCACCGGATGAGTACCCGCGTCGCCGAGAACGTATCGGCCCTGGAACTGGCCGATTACCAGAAGGCCGTACGTCTCGTCCTGCGGCATCCGCTGATCACACCGGTGTACCCGGATGGCGGCGCGCTGGCGACCGTGCGGCGCTGGGCCGAGCAGTTGCGTACCGATCTGATGGAGGTACTCGGCTATCGGCTGATCACCACCGCCGACACCGCCCGCCTCCAGCGCGCACAGGACCAACTGGACTCCACCCGGCCCGCGCTCAGCCGGTCCGGTCGCCCCTTCGACCGGCGCCGCTACGCCTACCTCGCCCTCACCTTGGCCGCGCTGGGCCGGCACGGCACTCAGGTCGCGCTGGGCGAACTCGCCGACGCCGTCGCCGCCGACGCCGCCCGCATCGACGGGCTCGGCCTGGACACCGGCCGCAAGCACGACCGGGACGCCTTCGTCGACGCCGTCAGCTGGCTCACCGAACGTGGCGCGCTGCGACTGGCCGACGGCTCGGCCGCCTCCTGGGTCTCCGATCCGGAGCGGGCCGAGGCGCTGTACGACATCGACCGGGAGGTGCTCACCGCCCTCCACCAGCCCACCCGCGTCCTCCAGCACGTCACGTCGGTGACCGCGCTGCTGGACTCCGCGGGTGCGCGGAGCCTGTCCGAGGGGCGCCGGGCCCAGCGCCTCTCCGCGTCCCGGCGGGCGAGGCGCCTGGTCCTGGAGCACCCGGTCGCGTACTACGCCGACGCCGACCCCGAGCTGACCGGCCAGCTGCGTGCCCCCGCGCTCGCCGAGGACCTCACCCGCCTCACCGGCCTCACCGTCGAGCGGCGCGCGGAGGGCATCGCCCTGGTGGACACCTCGGGACGCCTCTCCGATACGCGGTTCCCCGGCGGCGGCACCGTCGCGCAGGCCGCCCTGCTGCTCGGCGCGCGGATCAGCGAGGCCGCGGCGCGCACCGGTCGGCACGCGCCCGATCTGCTGCCCGCGCCGAGTGCCGCCGAGCGCCTCGCGGACCAGGCCGGCCGGATCGACCTCGCTCTCCCCGCGCAGGGTGTGTTCGAACAGGCCACGGCAGACCTGGAGGATACGGAGGAAGAGGCGGAGGGGGAGGACGAGGCGTCGGCCGCCCCGGAGGTCCGCTACCCCTTCGTAACCACCTCCTGGCTGCGCGCCCGGACCAAGGAGATCACCGAGCAGTACGGTGCCGGGTTCGCCGCCGACCTGCGCGGCGACCCCGATCGACTCCTCGACCAGGCCCTGGACCTGCTGGCCGCCATGTCGCTCGTCGTGCGGGGGGTGGGCGGGGTTCTCGCGCTGCCGCTGCTGGCCCGCTACCGCGGGGTGACGGCTGAGGTGAAGGCGCACTCCCGCGTTCGTGCCACCCTAAGCCCCGGGAGCCCTGGGAGCCCCCGGAGCACGGACAGCCCCGAAGCAGGGGTCCCCGCCGCCCTGTTCCCCGTAGACGACGTGAAGGACCCCGCCCAGTGAGCACCCGGCCCACCGACCTCCAGCCCCGGTTCGTGCCCACCCGCGCCGGGATCGTCAACCTGTGGGACTACCGCGACGAGGAGTTCTCCTTCGCCGGTGGTTGGCTGGTGCTGCGCGGCCCCAACGGATCCGGCAAGACCAAGGCCCTCGAGGTGCTCTTCCCGTTCGTCCTGGACGGGCGGATCGACCCCAAGCGGCTCAATCCGTTCGCCGCCGAGGACCGCACCATGAAGTCCAACCTGCTCTTTCGCGGGCAGGAGGGCGCCCTCGGCTACGTATGGATCGAATTCACCCACCGCACCACCGGGCAGGCCGTCACCTGCGGCATCGGCCTGCACGCCCAGAAGCACCGGGACACCCCCGCCCGCTGGCACTTCGTCGCCGACGGCCGCGTCGGCGAGGACTTCTCACTGCTCACCGACGACGACCGGCCGCTGACGAAGAAGCAGCTGGCAGCCGAACTCGCCCCGCTGAGCACCGAGGTGATCGCCTCGGCCACGGACTACCGCACCGCCGTCGACCAGCGCCTGTTCGGCCTCGGCCGGGAGCGCTACGAACAGCTGCTCACCCTCATCCTCACGCTGCGCCGCCCGCAGCTCGCCAAGAACCTCGACCCGGCCAAGCTCTCCGACACTCTCACCGAAGGCCTGCGCCCGCTGGACGAGGACCTGATCGGTGAGGCCGCCCGCTCCTTCGACGACATGGAGTCCGTGCAGCGCACCCTGGAGGGGCTGGTCGCCGCGGACGATGCCACCCGGTCCTTCCTCGCCGCGTACTCGACGTACCTGCGGGTCAACGCTCGCGTCTCCGCCGACAGGCTCAGCGCCCGGCGGGCCGAGAGCGGCGAGCGCGAACGCGCCCACGCCACGTCGGAAACGGAGCTCGACGAGGCCCGCGAGCAGCGCGAGGCGGCCGGAGTACGGGCCGGCGAGGCCGAGTCCGCGCTCGCCGCGCTGCGCGCCCGCCTGGAGCAGTTGCGTTCCTCGGCCGCCTACCAGGCCGTCGAGCAACTCGCCGATCTGGAACGCCTGGTCCGCACGTGCGAACAGACCGCCCGGCAGGCCGCATCCGAGCGCGAACGCCGCACCGCCGCCACCGGCCGGGCCCGCGCCGAGGCCGAACGTGCCGGGCAGCTTGCCGCCGAACTCGCCACCGCCGTCAGCGGCTCGGCCGCCGCCCTCGCCGACCACGCGCACGGCGCCGGCATTCCCTGGACCCCTGCCGACGCCGTCCCCTCCGCTCTCGCCGAACGCGCCTCGGCCCGCGCCGCCGCCCGCCACGAAGGTGTACGGGTGGTACGGGCCGTCGCGGTACACCTGCGGGACACCGAGCGCGGCCGGGACGCGGCCCGCGCCGGACAGGAGCGCGCCCAGGAGGCGGCCCGGGCCGCCGAGACGGAGGAGCGAGCGGCCCAGGACGCGCTCGGCGCCGCCCACACGCGGGCCCGGGAGGAACTCGGACGGTGGCAGGACCAGTACGGGCAGCTGCTGCCCGAAGGCGCCGCCGAGCTGCTCGCGCAGGCCCTCGACGCCGCCGCCGGACCGGATGGCCCGGAAGCCGGCACCCCCGCGCTCACCGACCTGTTCACCGAGGCCACCGCCCCCGCCGCCCAGGGGCTGCGGGACCGGCTCGCCGCCCTGCGCGGCGAACTCGGCGCGCTGGAGGCCCGCCGGGCCGAGACCGAGGCCGAACGGACACGGATCGCCGCCGAACACGACGACGCGCCGCCTGCTGCCCGCGGCCGCACCGCCGACCGTGACAGCCTGGAAGGCGCTCTCCCCCTGTGGCAGCTGGTCGACTTCGCCGACGGCCTCGACGACACGGAACGCGCGGGCGTGGAGGCGTCCCTGGAGGCCTCCGGCCTGCTCGACGCGCTCGTCACCGCCGATGAGCCCCCCACCGGTGACGGCGACGGATACCTGCGCGCCACAGTCCCCGTCGACGGCTCCAGCCTCGCCGACCTGCTGCGCCCCGAGACCGGTACGGCCATCCCGGCCGCCCGGATCACCGCCGTACTGAGGTCGGTCGCCGTCGCCGACACCGCGGGCGCGGCCACCGCCGTCTGCCCGGACGGCCGCTATACCGCCGGAATCCTCGTCGGCTCCCACCGCAAACCGCACGCCGAGTACGTCGGAGCCACCGCCCGGATGCGCCGCCGCGCCGCACGCATCGCGGCCTGCGATGCCATCCTGTCCGAACTGGCCGTCCAGTTTGATGAGTTGGCGCAGGCCGGGTCCAGCTGTGAGCAGAGTCTTCAGGAGTACGACACCGCCCGCGCCGCCCTGCCCCGCACCACAGCCCTCGCCCCGCACCTGCGCGCCCTGGACCGCGCCGTCGCCGCCCTGCGCGCCACCCGCGCGGCCGCCGATGCCGCCCAGTCCGTCTACGACGAGACGCAGGCCGCCTGCGCGGTAGCCGTGCGGGCCCTGCACCGCGCCGAGTCCGAGCATGGCGTCACCGTCCAGGACGCCGACGACACCGAGTCCGCCACTCGCGCCTTCGAACGGGAGGCGGGCGAACTGGCCACCCGGCGTCGAGAGCACACCCGGCAGACCGATACCGCCACCGCCGCCGCGGACCGGCTCACGGCCGCCGCCGAGGACGAGGAGGCCGCCGCCGAGGCCGAACGCGCCGCCCGCCGCCGCCACGCCGAGGAGGCCGCCGGGCTCCAGGCGCTGCGCGAGGCCGTCGGCGCCGAGGCGCAGCAGGTCATGGCCCGCGTGGAGGAGACCGAGAACAGCCTGGAGACCGCCGCGCGGGAGACGGACGCCGCCCGCGGTGCCAAGGATGAGGCGATCGGCCGCCTGGCCGCCGCCGAGGCTCGCCGCACCGCTGCCGCAGAAGCGCTGCGGGTCGCCGTCGCCGAGGAGAAGGGCACCGCCCGCGGCCTGGCCCCGTACGCGGCCCGCGAACTCCTCGACCTCCTGCGCTGCCCGCCCGGCCTGGCCTGGCCCGCACAGGAGGCCGACTGGACGGGCGAGCGTCTGCCGCCCGCCGCTGTCACCGTCCACGAGGCGATCCTGACCGCCACCCGTGAACTCGCGCCCACCGAGTCCAGCGTCAAGCAGACCGTCACCCGCCTCACCACGGCCCTGGAGGACCTGCACGCCCATCTCGCCGCCGCCGGGCAGGACTACCAGCCCGCCTGGGACAGCTCCAGCGGCGTCATCACCGTCACCGTCGCTGACGAACAGGGCCCGCTGCCCATCGCCTCCTTCGCAGAGAAGATCGCCTCCCACCGCCGTGACCAGGCCGAACTCCTCTCCGACTCCGAGCAGCGCATCCTTGAGGACGCCCTGCTCACTCGCCTCGCCCAGCAGATCCACGACCGCACCGTCGACGCCCGCGACCTGATCCGCCGCATGAACACCGACATGCGCGAGCGCCGCATGTCCTCGGGCACCACGGTCGGTGTCAGCTGGCTGCTCGCCGACGGCCTCGACGACGAACAACGTGCCGTCTGCGCCCTCCTGGACGCCGACGCCGCCCGCCTCGGCCCCGAGAAGCTGGCCCGCATGCGCACCCACTTCGCCGCGCAGATCAAGAACGCCCGCGCCCGGCAGCGCGAGACCCCCTACCGGCAGCTGCTCGCCGAGGTCCTGGACTACCGGCGCTGGCGCCAGTTCGCGTTCCAGCTGGTACGCCCCGGCGGCGACGAGGAACGCCTCACCCGGGCCCGGCACAGTCGCCTCTCCGGCGGCGAACAGTCCGTCTCCCTGCACCTGCCGCTGTTCGCCGCCGCCCACGCGATGCTCAACTCCGCGCACCCCGACGCCCCGCGTCTGCTCGCCCTCGACGAGGCGTTCGCCGGCGTCGACGACACCGGGCGCGGCGAACTCATGTCACTGGCCGCCCAGTTCGATCTCGACCTGTTCATGACCGGGTACGACCTGTGGGCCGTGCACAGCGCGGTGCGTGCCGCCGCCCACTACGACCTCGCGCACTCCGCCATCGACCACACCGTCTCCGCGCTCTTGCTCCTGTGGGACGGCGAACGCCTGCACGCCGACGACACCGGCACCCTGAGCAGCGTGCTCGGCTCACCGAGCACCCGCTCCGTACGCCGACAGGACCAGCGGGAACAGGAGGCCCGACTTGTCGACTGATCAGCCGTCCCCGCCGCCGTACACCGAACTCCAGGAAGAGGGCTGGCAGAGACTTCTCGCCGCTGCCCGCCGCCGCCTGGAGCGCACGGGCGGAACCCTCCACGGCGACATCGGCCTCACCGCCCCCACCGAAGCCGAACGCCGCACCGTTATCGGCGTTACCGGCCGCTATCGACCCGAAACCGTCAAACGTCTCACCGTCCCCCTCGCCGACCTCGACGCCTACCTTCACGGACGCTACGGAACCGGTCTGCTCAAGACCCTGGGTGGGCTGCACGGACCCCTGCGCGACCGGCCGGCCGAGCGCGCCGACGAGGTGTCCGCCCGCGCTCAGGCCCTCGAAGCAGCTCACGCCTCACCCCTTGCCGCCCTGGACTGGTACCCGGCCTGGCTGGAACAGGTTGCCGCCGACGGCACCCTCACCCGCCTCCTGCGGCGCGGTGACGGCTCCCTGCTCCAGGCAGCCGTCCGCGTCCTGGAGAAACTCCCCGGGGTATGCGGTGACGCCGACCGGGGCCTGCTCCCGCTGCCCGTCCTCGCGGAGTGGGCCACCGGAGATACCAAGGCCCTGCTGCCGGGCGGCCCCCTCGAACAGCTCGTCCTGCGTGCCGTCGCCCAGCGCGCCTCGGCAGGCGGAGCCGAACCGGGCCGTGTTCCCCGTGACCGGGCCGGACGCCGCATCTTGTGGGAGAGCGCCGGAGCCGTCGCCGACGATCTCGCCAGTCAGGTCCTCGTCCTCAACATCGGTGCCCGCGGCGACGACGTGGTGTGCGACTGGCTGCGCGATGCCACCGGCTTCGGCATCCCCTTCCGCCTCACCCTGCACCAGCTGACAGCCGCCGACGTCGTCCCCGCCGCCCGCGAGATCCACGTCTGCGAGAACCCGGCCGTGCTGCGCGCGGCCGCCGCCGAGCTCGAAAACCGCGCGGCGGCCCTGGTCTGCACCGAAGGAATCCCCTCCGCCGCCTGTCACAAGCTCCTTGCCGACGCCGCCCGGTCCGGCGCCCGCCTGCACTGGCGCGCCGACTTCGACTGGACCGGCCTGCGGATCACCGCCGCCGCCGTGGAGCGCCACGGCGCCCGGCCCTGGCGTATGACCACCGCCGACTACCGCAGCGCTCTGGCGGGCGGCGAGTCCACTCCGCTGACCGGACCGCCCGCCGCCAGCCCCTGGGACCCCGCCCTCGCTTCCGCCCTGAGGGCGTCGGGCCAGGCGGTCATGGAGGAACGACTGCTGACCGAACTCCTCTCGGACCTCGGCTGACGCGCGTGGTAACGGCAGCGCGCCGGCGAAGCCGGGCCCCGGCAGGTCCAGCGTGCCGGACGCGCAGGGACAGTACGCTGAACCCGGCGGGATCCGGCCCAGGGCGACCTCCGCCGCTCACCCGATAACCCCTCCGGTTTGCGGACCCGTGCGCCCACCGCCCTACTGTGACTGTGCCGCGGCTCCTGGCCGGGCCGCTCCTCGATGGTAAGCATTCAGAAGGAATGCAGTTGACCGGTGACGGTGTGTGAGAGGTACTGGTCAGTCGGTCTGCGCGATGGGGGGCATCCAGAGGTTGCCGGTGAGGGCGCGGTGGATGGCCTCGAAGGCGCTCAGTCCGTGTTTGCGGGCGGAGTCGAGGTAGGAGCGCACGGCGAGCCAGGCCGTCGCACCGTGTTCGGACTGGTGGCAGCCGGAGATCTTCAGCTGGGTCTTGACCGGCCGAAGTGCTCTCTCTCCGCAGTTGTTGGTGAAGGGCACGTGCCGGGGGGTGTCGGCGAACCGCAGGATCGAGTGGGCCTGATCTCGCAGGCGTTCCAGCAGGTTGCGGGCCGGGGACTGTTTGCGGCCCGGTGCTCTGGGGTGTTCGGAGAGGCCGACGGTGATGCCCTGGTGGAAGGCTTCCAGGTGCAGCAGCAGGGCCTGGGGGGTGATCTCGCCGATCTCGCCGGAGCGTACCCGCATGGCCTGGGTGTTCAGTCCGGCCAGGGCCCACCGGATCTGCTGGTGCCACTTCTGGTGGGGGAAGTCCTCTTCGGCGGCGTCAGTTCACGGATCAGATGGGCGCCGCACGGCGTTGTCAGGTTGGGTGGAGGCCTCTTCCGGTGGCATGATCATCCGTCTGGTCGGATCGCCGGGAGGGGCTTCGCGTGGACACGCCGTCGTACCGGGGTTTCCGGTTTCCGCCGGAGATCATCTCCCACCGCGTGTGGCTGTATCACCGGTTTGCTTTGAGCCTGCGTGATGTCGAGGAGCTGATGCTCGAGCGCGGTGTCGAGGTCAGTTACGAGACGGTCCATCAGTGGACGCGCCGGTTCGGCCCCGCCTACGCCGCCGAGCTGCGCCGGCGCCGCCCGAAGCCCGGTGACAAGTGGCACCTGGACGAGGTCTTCGTCAAGATCCAGGGCCGGCAGCGGTACCTGTGGCGGGCCGTGGACGCCGACGGGAACGTGCTCGACATCCTGCCGCAGAACCGGCGCGACGAGGCCGCGGCCAGGCGCTTCTTCCGGAAGCTGATGAAGAAGACCCGGTCCGTGCCGAGGGTGATCGTCACCGACAAGCTCCGCTCCTACGGCGCCGCGCACCGCGTCGTGATGCCCTCGGTCGAGCACCGCTCACACAAGGGCCTGAACAACCGGGCCGAGAACTCCCACCAACCGACCAGGCAACGCGAACGCGCGATGAAGGGCTTTCGCTCCATGGGCGCGGCCCAACGGTTCCTGGGGGCGTTCAGCGGCATCTCCCCCCACTTCCGGCCCCGACGCCACCTGATGACCGGCACCGAATACCGCACCGAAATGATCATCCACTTCGCGATCTGGGACCAGATCACCGGGACTCTCGGCCTGTCCGCAGCAGCCTGAACCACCGTCACCACCACGGCCAGATACGCCCCGAACCAGAACACACCCACCAGGACTCACCCAACCTGACAACGCCCCCGGGCGACCTCGGTCACGGTCCCGGCCGGAAGAACGGACGAGCGCGATCGCGTCCCGCCTGTACTTCGCCGAGTACCGCTTCGTGTACTTGTTTCCCACCTGGCACTACTTCCTCTGGAACCTCACGTCCCAGTCTCCAGGTGTCCAAGACCAAGGGGAAGCTTCATCCAGCAGGTCGTAAGCTGGCCGGGGTACCCGAAGGAGGACACTATGACGACCGCATGGGACGCTCTCCCGACCTGGATGCTGCCGCCCCGGCAGAGCGGGTGGGAGGCCGACGACCTCGACAATGCCCCCGGCCTCCCCCGACACACCGAACTGATCGATGGAGCGCTGATTTTCATGATGTCCCCGCAGCGGTCCTGGCACGCCCGCGTCGTCACCCGGCTTACGACCGCACTGGACGACCAGGCCCCCGAGGGGTTCGTGATCGACCGGGAAATGACGGTCAAACTGAACGAGAAGAACCGGCCCGAGCCTGACGTCCTTGCTGTCACGGTCCCATACGACCCGGACCTGACGCGCTACCTCCCCGACCAGGTCGCCCTCGCCGTCGAAGTCGTCTCAGAGGAGTCCGCAGACCGGGACCGGTCGCTGAAGCCGTTCAAGTACGCGCAGGCTGGTATCCCGCATTACTGGCGTATCGAGGAGGAAAACGGCCTCCCCGTCATCCACACGTACGAGTTGGACGACACCACCCGCGCCTACGTCGCCACCGGTATCAATCGCGAACGCATGAAGACAGCGGTCCCTTTCGCCATCGACATCGATCTGCCCCGTCTCGTGCGCTGACGGGCGTGTCAGCGATCTGGCTCTGACCCGTAGTCGGTGGTGACGCCGGGTGTCCGTCAGGACAGGAGGATACGGTGCCGGAGGAGGTCGAATCCGGCGCGTCCGTGCATCTGTCGCATGATCCTCTTGGTGCTGGTGTTGACGCCTTCGATGCGGCCATTGTGGTAAAGCAAGTTAAGCCCGGCGTCCACGGCGGGCCGGTCGATTTCGAGCCCTTTGGTGGCCCGAGTTCCGCAGCTCAGCCTCGATCCACCGCGTGATCAAAGATCACGCGGTGTGATGATTTCGGGGTGGGTTTCTGTGTTTCGGGCAGGGCGGTTTTCCGGATGCCGTTCCGGTGTGGCGTCGCCGTAGTCGTGGGCGCCTTGGAGGGTTTCGCGTTTCAGGGAGGCGTGGAAGCTTTCGCAGGCCGCGTTGTCGGCGCTGGTGCCGACCGCGCCCATCGACCGGGTCACCCCGAGCTGGTCGCAGAGGCCGGCGTAGGCCCTTGATCCGTACTGGGCTCCGTGATCGGAGTGGAACACCGCCCCGTCCAGCGAGCCGCGGGTGCCGGCGGCCATCCGCAGAGCGTCGGCGACCAGGTCGGTGCGCATGTGGTCGGCGATGGACCAGCCGACGATCTTGCGGCTGAAGCAGTCCAGCACCGTCGCGAGATAGAGGAACTTCCCGCCCGCGAGCGGGAGATACGTGATGTCACCCATGTACTTCCGCCCCGGCTCGACGGCCGTGAAGTCCCGCTGGAACAGGTCTTCGACCGGCGAGGTTGCCGGGTCGGGGGCGGTGGTGCGGATGCGTCTGCGCAGGCGGATGCCGGTGATGGAGTACGTCCGCATGATCCGGGCGACCCGCTTCTCGTTGACCTGCCGCCCTTTGCCGCGGAGCTCGGCGGTCACGCGCGGGGAACCGTAGGCGCCGCCGGACTCGCCGTGGACCTGGCGGGGCGTTGTCAACTTGGTGGGAGCTGTGAGTGCGCGCTGGGGATCAGGATGTGCCTGGCCGTGGGACCCGCGGTGGTTCAGACGGCGGCGGACACGCCGGTGACCTCGTTCCACACGGTGAAGCGG
>NZ_JAPNLK010000154.1 GCF_026627505.1 Streptomyces sp. H27-H5
AGATGATCTCCGGCGGAAACCGGAAACCCCGGTACGACGGCGTGTCCACGCGAAGCCCCTCCCGGCGATCCGACCAGACGGATGATCATGCCACCGGAAGAGGCCTCCACCCAACCTGACAACGCCCTTGGTCGGGTTGCTCGCCTGCTCGGGTGGGGTGCTTACGTAATGAGGCCGTCGCCGGGGGTGATGGTGATGGCCATTGACCGGACGTTGATGTCGAGGGTGGCCGCGGGAGAGGTTCCGCCGGGTGTGGTCTGGGTGGCACTGAGGGTGTGTGCGCCGACTTGCAGGTTGCTGGTGGGGGTGAGGGTCCAGGTGGTGGCGTTGCCACCGGGCGTGACCGTGGCGGGGGTGATCGTTCCGAGGCTCGTGGTCACGTTTACGGTCGCGCCGGCCTCACAGGTACCGGCGATCACAGGTTTGACCGACACATCACCCGCGGGCGGACCCTCGAACGTCGGAAGGCCGGGTGTAGCGACGACGTTGATGTCAACTGGGTCGGATTCGGGGGAGGGGTCGCTGCCGGGGAGGGTCTGGACAGCGGTGAGAGTACTGGTGCCGGTGGGCAGCGGGCCGGGGGTGAGGGTCCACCCCGTATTGGTAACTTCGGCGTCGGGGGTGATCGCCGTGTTATTCCGTTTCACGGTCACGGTGGCGCCCGCCACGCAGTCTCCCGTCATCGGAGGCCTGCTGGGCACGGTGCCCGAGGTCGGTGCAGTGATCCTCGGTGGGGGGATGGGGCCAACGTAGACCTTGACGATGCCGGAGTCGCTGTGCGGGCCGCCGTTGAGGTATTGCCGGGCCTGCAGCGAGCCTGGGCCGGCGACCAAGTTGGTGGTGGGGGTGTAGGCCCACTCGCCTTCAGTGTCGACTGCGACATTCTCGCCGATCAGTCTTCCGCTGTTCCACAGGTCGATGGTGGTACCGGGCAAGGCCTTTCCCGTGATCTCGGGTGTGAAGTCCACGTTGTGGTACTGGGCCGGTGAGGTGATTGTCGGGGCGTCGGGTATGTCGACGACGTTGATTCTGAGGATGGACTCGGGGGAAGTATCGCTTTCGGGGATGGTCTGGGTTGCGGTGAGAGCGCCGGCGCTGGCTGCCAGGGCGGTGGTCGGGGTGAGGGTCCAACTGGTGAGATTGCCGCCAGGAGTGACGGTGGCAGGGTCGGTTGCCGAGCCTTCCCATTCGACGGTCACTGTGGCACCGGGCTCACAGGTTCCCGTGATCTCGGGGTTGACACCCACGGTGTGGTCCTGGGCCGGTGAGGTGATCGTCGGGGCGTCGGGTATGTAGACGACGGTGAAGGTGGCGGTGGCCAGTGTGGTCTGACCGGTCGCGTCCTTGAGGGTGATCGTGTACGTGTCGTGCTCTGTGTAGGTATGAGGCAGGTCGGCTGTCCCCCCCGCTCCGACGCGCGCCGGCACCGGGTCGGTTTCGTCGCCGAAGTCCACGGTGAGGGTTTCCCCCTCGACGCCACCGGAGATGGCCGCGATGACCGTGGCCCAGTCCTGCCCCTGCCGGGGGGTGAGGGCCGTGGTCTCGGCGGTCACGGTGATGGCCATGGTTTCCGCGGCCACGCTGATGATCATCGCACCGGGAACGTCGTACGTATCCGTGGTGGTGTGGGGCTTGTTTGGGTCTGTGGTGGGCTGGGTGGCGGTGACGGTGACCACGCCGGGACGATTCAGGGGCTGTTCGCAGAACGCGGTGCCGGCCTCGTCGACCTGCAAGGACTGGGGACCGTAAACAGTGCCGGCCGAATCGACGAAGCTCACCTCGACAGGTTGCCCGGGGAGCGCCGGACCGCCTTCCTCGGGCGAGTAATCGACCTGCTCGGTGGGCTGGGCCTGGGAGACGGTGACCTTGATGGTGTACGGATCGTCCCCGTCCTGGAGCTCGAGGCTCAGCGGGAGGGTTTCGAAAGTGGCCTCATCATAGGCGTCCTCGCTCTCGCCCTGGACCTTGATCGTGTAGGTGTCGGGCGTGGCGTAGGAGTGGTGGATGATGACAGGCTTGCCTTCCTCATCCGCGGCTCCTACCCACTCGGGTTCTCCGTCGCCGAAATCCACTGTGAGGGGTTCGTTCTGTGCCGGGTGCATCACCGTGATTTTGGCGTCGGCCCAGTACCTGTCGTAGTGCCTGGCGGTCAAGGTCAGGCCGGGGATGATCTCGTAGGGGATGTGTGCGGGGCAGTGGGCTCGGATCAGGCGTTCGAGTTGGGCACGGATCGTCGCGTTGGTGAGGTCGAGCGGTTCGTCGTTCTCATCCGAGACCTGACGGGCCGTGACGGTGAGGCGGTCGAAGCCTGGGCGTTCACCGGGTTCGGTGAAATTCAGTTTCCAGCCGTAGACGTACCGGGCCTCGGTACGCAACGCCTCGGGAGTGCCCCGGCGGGCGTTGATCCAGGGAGCCATGTCGATCGCGGCCCGGCAGCGTAGATCGGTCCAGCCGGGTTCGACGCGCGCGCCGCTGACATGCGCGAGCCAGGGCAGGAACCGGGCGGGGGCCAGCCACGGGTCGAGGAGCGTCGGGAAGGCGTCGAGGGCCTCCGTGATCGGCTCCAACGCGGTGTCGATGGCCGCGGCGAAAGCCTGAATGACCGAATCGTCGTCGTAGACCGAGGGAAGCAACTCACCCGTCCTGGGCGTCTTGACACCACCGGATTCCGGAACAGGGGACATCAGGGGACCCTTCCCACAAAAATTTTTCCGACCATGGAGAGAACACCGACGAACACCCCCCCACCCCCACCCCCACCCTCGGGAAATCGACCCGAGGACACCACGAGGGACGGGCACCCCCGCACGATCAACCCGAACGACGATCCCCGTGACTCGGGCTCTCCCCCCGTAGACGACACCGGACCGGTTCCCGACCACGGGGACGACAACCCCGCGCCCCCGGGCCACACCGCTCCCCCCACCCATCGCATTCACGGGAAACGGAGAAACAGCCCCGAAAGCGAACGTTCATCGCCGACCACTCTCCTCCGCGAACACACCCGGACTCAATCACGACGCCCCCACCGCGGACCAGCCCTCCTTTGGTGTGGTCCGGCCCCCTCACGACGACCGGACCACACCCCCACCCTCCCCCACCCACACCCCCCGCCGAAAGACCCGACCGACACCCCCCTCGAGTACTCGAACCCACCCGAAAAGGCAACCTGGAGAAACGGGATCACGAGGAGAGCGTGTCTGAAAGATCGTGTAAGTCCGTGATGTGGAAGCCTGGCCCGGGGCTCGGCCTCGGGCCTGTGGGCCAGGCGGATCGGACGAGTCATGACGGACAAAGACGAAGCGGCCGCGTCCGTGGCCGGCGACAAGATGGTCGACGAGGTGGTCGAGCGACTGCTCGACAAGGCGGACGCCTCCGGGGCGGCCCTGCTCGGTGAGGGCGGGCTCCTGACGGAGATCACCAAGGCCGTCCTCGAGCGGGCCCTGGAAGCCGAGATGAGTGAACACCTCGGCTACGAACGCGGAGATTCAGCGGGTCACGGGTCGGGGAACTCCCGCAACGGAACCTCACCCAAGACCGTCCTGACCGATGCCGGCGCCGTCACGCTGGCGATTCCGCGGGACCGCAACGGCGACTTCGAACCGCGGCTGGTCCCGAAGAACGCCCGCCGCCTCGCGGGGTTCAACGACCCGATCCTCTCGCTCTACGCCCGCGGGATGAGCGTGCGCGACATCCGCTCGCACCTGGCGCAGATCTACGGGGTCGAGGTCAGTCCCGATCTGATCAGCAAGGCGGTCGGAGGAGATACCCGCGAAAGGGGTCACTTTGTGACGCAGGGTTAGATTCGGATGCGGAGTGTGGCTGCGCTTGGGAGTGGTGGACCGCATGCTGCTTGCCCTGGTTCGACCCGGTTAGAGTGCGTCCGTCTGGGTGGCGCGATCGTGGGTGGTGATGGCTGTGGCGTCGGTGGAGCGGACCGCGTATCCGAGGTTCAAGCGGATGATGTCGGTGCGGGAGCTGCGGGAGTTTTTCACGCCGTCGGCGGAGGAGATCGCCTGGGCCCGGGAGCGTACGCATCATCGGCCGGAGCGGACGCTCGCGCTGCTGTTGCTGCTCAAATCCTGTGGTCGTCTGGGGTATTTCCCGGATCTGGAGACGGTTAGACGGTGCCGTCGGCTGTCGTGGGCCATGTCCGTGAGTGTGCCGGGCTGCCGGAGGCCCTCGCCCCGGCGGTGGACTCGGCGCGCACGGCCAAGCGTTACCGGTCCTGGATACGCGAGCGTCTGGGGCTGGTGCGTGATCCGGGGCGGGTGCGCAGGGTGGTTGAGCAGGCGATGGAGGCGGCGGCGCCGGTGAAGGCGCATACGGCGGATCTGGTGAATGTGGCGTTGGAGGAGCTGGTGCGGGCGGGGCTGGAGCTGCCGGGGTTCTCCACTCTGGACCGTATGGCTGCCACCGTCCGGACCCGTTGGAGGGGGAGATCTGCGCGGGGATCGCGGGTCGGATGAGTGAGGCGGCCCGCGCCCGCGTGTCCGCTCTGCTGGAGGTGGCTGATGGTGAGCGCCGGAGTGGGTTCGATGGGTTGAAGGAGCCGGGGCGGCGGGCGACGTGGTCGAGGTTCCGGGCCCACGCGGAGCGTATGGAGTGCCTGGATGCTCTGGGGGATTCGGGCTGGTGGGTGGGGAATTGGGGAAGACGGCGTCGGCGAAGGTGGCGTCGCTGGCCGCGCAGGCCCGCGTGCTGAGTGTCGGGGAGATGAGGGACATCTCTGAGCCGCGCCGGACGGCGATGCTCGCCTGCCTGGTCGCGGAGGTGCGGGCAGGGGCGCGGGATGAGTTCGTGACGATGCTGTGCAAGCGCATGGCCCGGCACATCCGGCGCGCCGAGGAGGAACTCGCGGAGATCGAGAAGCGGCAGAAGCAGGTCACCGAGCAGCTGCTCCTCGCCTACCGGGACGTCCTGGCCGCGCTGAAAGACCCCGCCGGGAACGGGGACGGAAGCACCGCGGACTCGCTCGATGACGTCCTGGCCCTGAAGCTGGCACGGGAGGCGGTGGAACGGGCGGGCGGTGTCGATGCGCAGCTCGGCCAGATCGAGGCCCTGGCTGCGCATTACGGCAGCAATTTCACGCCGCTGGTGGAGCGTTTCTTCCGTCCGGACCGGCCGACGATGTTCAAACTCGCGCGCAGGCTCACGTTCGTGGCGACCTCGCAGGACCGCAGTGTGCTGGACGCGCTGGAGCACGCGCTCGCGCACCAGAACCTGACCCGGCCGCTGATCCCCGACACCCCACCAGCCACCGCCCTCTGCGACGCCATCGGCGAGGCGGTAGACGAGCCGTCGCGGCCGCTGGATTTGTCGTTCGCGTCGAGGAATTGGCGCAGGACCGTCTACGCCAAGGACGCCCCTGGGCAGCTGGTGCGGCGGCGTTGTCAACTTGAGCTGAGTCTCCTTCGGCAGGCATGATCATCAAGCTGATCGTTGCTGGTGGGGGGCGTCATGGAGTCCGTGCGGGGGCCGTCGTACCGGGGTTACCGTTTCCCGGCGGACATCATCAGCCACTGTGTGTGGCTGCATCACCGCTTGGCCTTGTCGCTGCGCGACATCGAGGAGCTGATGCTGGAGCGTGGCGTCGAGGTCACCCACGAGACGATCCGTCAGTGGTCGATCGCGTTCGGACCCGAGTACGCGGCCGCGCTGCGGCATCGCCGCCCCAAGGTGGGCGACAAGTGGTACCTGGACGAGGTCTTCATTAAAATCCAGGGCGAGTACAGGTACCTGTGGCGGGCCGTCGACGCCGACGGCAACGCGCTGGACGTCCTGGTCCACAGCAAGCGGGACACGGCCGCGGCCAGGAAGTTCTTCAAGAAACTACGCAAGAAGACCGCCTCTGCGCCCCGGGTGGTGGTCACCGACAAGCTCCGCTCCTACGGGTCCGCCCTGCGCGGGCTGGGCATGTCCTCCATCGATCACCGCTCCCACAAAGGCCTGAACAACCGGGCCGAGAACTCCCACCAACCCACCCGACAACGGGAACGAGCGATGAAGGGCTTCCGCTCCGTCGCAGGAGCCCAACGATTCCTGGCAGCGTTCAGCCTCATCTCCCCGCACCTCCGGCCCCGCCGCCATCTGATGACAGTCCGTGACTACCGAGACGAGATGAAGGACCGCTTCACCGTGTGGAACGAGGTCACCGGCGTGTCCGCCGCCGTCTGAACCACCGCGGGTCCCACGGCCAGGCACATCCTGATCCCCAGCGCGCACTCACAGCTCCCACCAAGTTGACAACGCCCATCCCGCCGCTCGAACCTGGGCGCGTCCCGCTGACCGTCGCCGCGATCAAGAACCTCCTCGGTGCCCTAAACCCCCGCCAGGCCACCCTCGAGCACAGGATCCACTGGCAGAACTGGCGAGACCGACACCGAGCCAGAGCACGCTGGCACCACCGGAGGACCCGTCTCGGACGGCCCGTCGAGAACCCGTACCCGCAGGTCACGTAACGAAGTGCGGCTGCCGTACCGGGACATGTGGCTGTCAAAGAGCAAATTCTCTCCGGGGAGGGGCGCGCGGGTGGTGGTGTATTGGGGTAGCGCGGATGTAATGTGCGCCGGTTTCGTGCTTCAGGGCGCCCCGTATTCCTGGCTGTACGAGACCTGTCTGCTGGCAGGACTCTGAGATGCACCGGAATACGACGTTCACCACCTCGGTGAGCGAGACCGGAGCTCTCGGCCCCTGCCTGTCAGGGGACTGAGAGGAAGGGAGAGAGCCATGTCCTGGTTCCAGCAACGTCCCTGGGCCCGGCGGGCGGCCGTCATGGCCGGTCTGTTCGCACTGGTCGTGCCCGCCACTAGTCTCGGCACTGCCCACGCCGACTCGTCCTGTGACGCCGAGCGGCTCTGCGTCTGGACTGGCACCAACTACACCGGCACCAAGACGGTGTACGACTTTGACGACGTGCTCGACCTCGGCTGTGAGAACGTGGACTTCAGGTCATTGAAGATCGGCGCCGGCGCTCCGTCGTTCTTGGTAGTCGTGACCCAGTACAGGGAGACGAACTGCAACGCCGTCGGTGACCGAGAGGACACCTTCTCCCTTCTGGGTACGCCCACCGGCAACCCGGAGATCAACAACCTCACGGCAGGAGTGTTCGAGGCGCACTCGTTCTCGTTCCTTACGATCTTCTTCTGACCGGCAGGCGGCGCGGTGGCACGTTTCCCTGACGGGTCACCGCGCCGAGAAGGCGGCGAAGTCAGCAGCCGAAGCCACGTTCCGGGTCTACGACGGGGGTCTCGGTCAACAGGCCGCCTACTCGGTCCACGGGTACCCGGTGTGCTGGGCCACCGATGTGAGGGCCACACCCGGACCAGGTACCGCCGGGGTGAGCGCGGCGATGCCGAGATCCCGGCCTGCGCAGGCTCGCCCGCGAAGCGGTGCTCCGGGACCGGCGGCAGACCCTTGGGCTGCAACGACAACACCCTCACCCCCGCAGTCGCACGACAGAAGCGACCACACCCTCGATCATGCCGCAACCAGCCGACACCACGTCAGGAAATGCGCACCAGAGTCGAACGCAACCATCCCAAGCCGCACCCTGACGCCTCGTTCCCGGGCGTGGGCCGCGCCCGGGTGAGGTCGCGCGGTTCACGGACCGGCTTCGGGGGCACGAAAGAGGGGCGGAGCATGCCGCGCTCGGCGCCGGCCAGACCGCGTCGAGGCGATCGGTCTTGGGCCGGCCGGGGACGTTCTTGACGTCGCGGGCGTTGACCAGCCAGCACTCCAGACCACGGCGAATTCCAGGAGGAAGAAGTAGGGCTTCCAGTACGTCGAGGTGGCCTCCATGACCACCCGGGTGACGCCCTGGCGGATCAGGGTCGGCGAGGGCCAGGATCGCTCCGCTGGTCGCGACCGTGTTGAAGACCCGCCGCACGCGCTTGCCAGGCGTCTCCTCGCGCGGCACCCGGACACAGACCATGCCCGACGCCTTGGCGATGTCGATCGCCGCGACCCGTGCCACCAACTCCTCGCCCTGCTCGATCTCCTCCATGTCACCACTGTCAATGTCCGCCACGCGCCGCTCCCTGCTGTCGGTCCGTACGGGCCGGCGCCTGCCCAAGGGGCCGCGGGGGAAGCGAGAATCTGACCGGCGTGCTCGATGGCAACAGTGCGTGGCCCAACTGCGGCCCCGGCACCAGACTGACCTACGGGCTCAACGTCCCAACGAGCGACCGGCATCGGCGGGCAAGCGCCACCCCCATGTTTTCACGCCAGCAAGGCGCACCCGAAGGGAACAGGAAGACTGACCTGCCCCGAGCTCGTCCGTCTCCTGCGGGCCCTCGTACTGCCGCCCCACCGCCCGCGACCACGTCCTGCACTGGACCGCCTGGCGCCGCCGGCACCAAGCCGTCGCGACCGCCTGCCACCACAACGACATCGCCATCACGACCAGCCGTGATCAAGAACTACAGCTGCCGTGTCTGACGTCCGTGGTCGGTGGAGGAGCGGGACGGCGATCGTGAACAATCCCCGGCCGGGAAGGGGTCCTGGCATCCCACACGGCACCGCCGCTCGCGGCGCCTCGCATCCCGCGTCCGGGGGCACGTGAAACACCAGGACCCGGGGACCGGCCCGAAGACTCCCCGTCCCGAAAGGGCCGAACACGTCCCCGACCGGTCAACGACCGAACACCCCCACCGACACCACCCGGCACAAGACTTCACCCGACCGCCGCAACGCCCCGAACGGGAAGCCGGCGCACCAGCCCGCCCAGTGTGGCGCTCACCCGGGCCCGCAGGGGCCCCGGGAAAGATCATGGTGTCGGGCCGCGCTCCATCCGCGGGGCGAAAGTCCCTGAGCGCGGGGCCGTTCGGCTCTCCTGTCACATCACCGGCAGCGGACTGCTCACACGTTACGATGTTGTCCCCCTCGGCCCCGCGCGTCGCGTGTCTCGGGCGGGGCCCTACGTCCTCCAGACAGGAGTATCCGGCCCACCTCGTGACGGGATGTGCCGCTGCCGGGTCCCGCCACCGGCGCCCACCGCGCGGTGACGGTGGCGCCCGTCCCCGCACCGCGGCAGGCCGGCAGGATGGGGGCGTGAGTGGCGAGGAGAGTATGGAAGGGCGGCCCGGGCCCTGCGGGAGGCGCGGGCCGCGGTGCACGCGGCCCGCCGGAACCTGACCGAGGCCACCGTCGCGGCATACGCGGGCGGCGAACCCGTCGCCCGGATCACCGAGCGCACCGGCAGAACCCCCACCGACGTGTGGAACACTCTCGCCGTCCACGGAATCACACACCGTACATGTCATACGCACCTGAACGGATCTCGATCCGGATCGGGGACCGGCTGAACCGCACCGGGGCCGCGGTGCGGGCGGGCGCCGGAGCCCCGGGCGCGGGCCCGACTCGGCCTTCTTCGACGGCCGGCCACATCCATGATCTTGGGGTGGTCCACCCGTGTGCGCGTGTCACGGCCATCCGCGGATGGTGGCCTCGCCAGGGCGGCGGCCACCGCGCGCCGCGCCTCGTTCCGGACGAGATAGCCGGTGTGGTGGTCCGCCCGGAGAGTGGGAGTGACCGCTCGTCCTGCGATGGTTGGCTCTCCCCGCCCCGGGGCCTGCTATGTGACGGCGGCCCGGGGCGGGGGCTTTCGAGCCGCGGCCATCCCGCCGGGAACAACCGTCACCGCTCTTCGCCAGGAGACAGCGATCGGTACCGCTCCGCGACCCACCACGCCACGGGTACCGGGCGCGTCACCCGTATGGACGCGTTCCGGCCGTCAAGGGGGAACCCGGCCGGAACGAACTCGTTTTCCTGGCGCCTGGCGCCTGGCGCCTCGTCGATCCGGTGAGGCCGCCGGTCGACCAGCGCTCTGCCCGCGACGACGGCCAGGGCCGCCACGCATCGGTGTCCGATCCCGATACGAGAGCGCCCCGGCACCGACGCCCGGGCCCCGGCCCTCGGCGACACCGTCGACATCCGCCGTCGACAACAATCGAAGCGCTTGGCCGAGAGCGCGATGAGCGGGGTCCGGACCCCGGTCGGCGAACACCCACGGACGGCCGCCAGATGAGCGGCCGTCACGGACAAGACCCCGAATACTCGGCGAGAGCCGACCGACCGCCCCGACTGTCATCGGGGACCCTCGCGGCTGTCAACGGCCATTCGCGTTGGCGGCTCCCACTCCCGGGGGCTCTGCCGCGCAATTACGGAACGCGATGACATCACGCCGGCGTCCCGCCGTACCGAGGCCGTGGAGTGGGCCAAATCGGACGCAGTGCAGGCCCTCGGATGGGCGTTTGTGACAGCGCTCTGTAATGTCGCACCAGGTTCCTCGGGGCGGGGAAAGTCCTGGCGACCGGCACCCGTGACCACGCGCGTGGGCTCCCGTACGGCACGCGTAGTAGACGGAAAAGACAGCCGGCCGCCAGAACCACCGACCGGGATAACCCGCCCCACGGGGTGGGGGGCGGGCACTCGGAACCCCGGGGGCGGATCCATCCCGACACTCTCAACGACCGAACCCCACCACCGGTTTCGCACCCCACCACGAAAAAGGGCTCACCTTGGATCTGGACCCCCTTGAGGTTCCCCGGGCCAGGACGATCCCTGCGACCAATGGCCTGGAATGCCGGGCGAGAACGACGACACCGCCGTGGACGTCGAGCGCGAGGCATCCTCGGCCCGCGGCGCCGCCCACCGCACATCGCACGCGCTCCGTCTGGAAGCGCCGTATCGCAAGCGGTGTATCCGAGACGCAGGTCACCGCTTCATCGGCACGTGGCGCTCGGGTCTGTGAAGGCTTCAGTCCCTGGCACTCGTCGTAGTGGCAGGACGGCTCAGGTGTAGGGGTGGGAGTAGGAGTCGTAGAGGGATGCGGGACTGTCGGGGACGGGGATGTGCGGGGTTGCGTGGCGGCGGTGCCGTCCGGCCTGGCTGGTAGCGCCATGCACCGGTTCGACAGTTAGGCGTCCTTCCGCGCCGAGCTGCTGGGCACGCAGGAGAAGTGCGCGGGAGTCGACGCCCAGTTCGGCGGCCACCTTGTTCAGATCGAGGCCGGATCGCCGGCTCCACAGCAGGACGGCATCCATCGACGGGGTCCACCCGACCTCCTCCCGCGAGACCCGGCCCGAGAAAGAGGTCGTCTCGGGGCGGGGGTAAGGCAGCGCAGTCTCGGCCGACAGCGGCACGGGAACAGCCGACAGGGAGCGGAACTGGAACGACTGCGCAAGAAGGTCACCCGGCTGGAGGCCGAGGCCGCCCGCAAAGACGCCGCCCTGGAGCTCATGGGAAAAGCCAACGCGCTCTTGGAACCGCTCTCCAGGAGCGCGGGCTGAAGACGTCCGCCGACGAAGTCGTCGACGAACTGTTCCCCGAGCTGGAGCGGGAGTTGAACACCACGGTGGCCTGCCGGCTGACCGGCCGCTCGCGCGCCACCCACTACCGCAGGCTCCACCCGCCACCACCGCGGGAACGGGCCCCGCGACCGGCCCCGCCCTCGGCACTCTCGCAGGCCGAGCGGGAGGAGATCCTCGCGCTGATGAACCGGCCGCACTACGCCGATCTGCCGCCCGCGCAGATCTGGGCCCGGGAGCTGGACGAGGGCCGCTACTGGTGCTCGGAGCGCACCATGTACCGGATCCTGGCCGCCGCCGGGCAGTCCGGTGAACGCCGCCACCTGGCCACCCACCCGGCCAAGAAGGTCCCCCAACTCCTGGCGACCGGCCCATGCCAGGTGCTGACCTGGGACATCTCCAAACCGAAGGGCCCCGACAAAGGGATCTGGTACCACCTCTACGTGATCATCGACATCTACAGCCGCTACATCTGCGGCTTTACCGTCGAGGCCGCCGAATCCGCAGACCGCGCCGAGGAGTTGATCCGCGAGACCATCGAGCGCGACGGCATCGTCCCCGAGACCGTGCACGCCGACCGCGGCACCTCGATGACCTCCAAGAAGGTCTCCCAGCTCCTCATCGACCTCGGCGTCACCCGCTCGCACTCCCGGCCGAAGGTGAGCAACGACAACCCCTTCAGCGAAGCGAACTTCAAAACGATCAAGTATTGCGGTGAATACCCGCAATCCTTCGCCTCGCTGACCGAAGCTCGCGACTGGTGCAGCGGGCGTTGTCAGGTTGGGTGAGTCCTGGTGGGTGTGTTCTGGTTCGGGGCGTATCTGGCCGTGGTGGTGACGGTGGTTCAGGCTGCTGCGGACAGGCCGAGAGTCCCGGTGATCTGGTCCCAGATCG
>NZ_JAPNLK010000155.1 GCF_026627505.1 Streptomyces sp. H27-H5
GCTTGCCGCCCTCCCGCGCGTCTCCGCGGTCAGGCTGCCCTCAGCTGCACTAGCCTGCTGCGACAGGCCAGCGGCGGGGTCCTTTCACCCCCGCTCGGGGTAGTGGCGCCTCGTGGCGCACGAGGGCGTACTTCCAGTCGATCGCCCGCACCGCCATCGCCGCGGCCTGCCGGTCGGTCAGGTCCTCAGTGAACTGCAACACCGTCACCAGCGACAACACCCCCGGCGACAGCCCCGGAGCCCCGCGCACTCCGAATGCCCCCGCGAACGGCTCGTCGGCGAAGACTTCCGCGAGGCGGTCCCGCACCCGTATCGCCAGGCTCCCCTTCGGGAACGCCGCCCGCGCCACCGCCATGGTCTGCTCCGGGATCTCCGGCAGCCCCACCGGCCGCATCGACATCCGTACCGCCTCCACGGCCGCACGACAGAGAAGCGACCTCAGGAACCATCATCGCGGACCCGACCCCACCCCCGCAGCGAATTGCGCAGCAGAGTCGCGGACGTACAGGGCTCCCGGGGTAGTCGCGACCTCCAGGCACTGGCCGCTGTCGCCGCTGCTGTGACTGGACTTGTACCAGCCGAGTGAGGCCATGGCGGCCTCGGTGCCTTCGCGCTGCTCGCCGGTGCTCATGTGCGGGTTCCCCTCGGTTGGATGCTGATGACGTCCCGGGACGCGGCCCTCGGTGCGCGTGCCTTCGATAGCGGGCCGTCGTGGCTTCAGTCGCGCAGGTCGCGGAGCATGACGGCGTACAGGGGTGAGTCGGCGAAGGGCCGGCGTTCGCCCACCTTGCGGTATTGCCATGTCTCGTAGAGGGCTTGGACGCGGGGGTGGGTGGTGTCCACCAGGAGGACCGCGAGGGCCTCGTCCCTGGCTGTGAGCAGGGCTTCGTGGAGGCGTTGAGCTATGCCTGTCTTGCGCCACTTGGTGCGGATCATGAGTTCGGAGACGGCGAATGTGCTGCTCGGTTCGGGTGTTGTATCGAGGCTCTCGCGCCACCATTCGCGGCCTGGTTTCGAGGGGGCGCCGTAGGCGAATCCGACGGGTTGGTCTCCGTCGTGGGCGATGACGCAGGCGAACTCGGGGTTGCCGCCCCAGTGGTCGACGAACCATTCGAAGCGTTGGTTGAACTCGTCGTCCATCTGGTCGGCGTAGGCGTCGGCGTGGATGTCCAGGAGGGTCTGACGGATGTTGGCGAGGTCGTGGTGGCCGTGGCGGGTCAGACGGACGTCGCTCATGCGGTGCGGCTCCATTCGGTGCGGTGGCGATCGGCCCACTCGCGGGCCTCGGTCGTGGACGGTGCGGTGCTGATCAGGTCCCGGTGGAAGTCACCGAGCAGGGTCCGCATGCGGCCGGGCAGGGGTGCGCCCTGCATCAGCCGGAACGCGTCCTCGGTGGTGGCGCAGGCCTGCCCGATGTCGCCTTGGTGGAGTTGGGCGAGGGCGAGTCGGGAGGTGGCCAGGGCTCGGTTTCGGCGGAACGGCACGGGGAGCACGGACAGGGCCCGGTGGGACGCGGCTTCGGATTCGGCCGCGTCGCCGAGTCGGTCGCGGACGATCGCGGTCAGGGCGTGGAGTTCGGCGGGCCCGTAGAAGGCGATCCAGCTGGGGCGCGCTTCGTCGCGGGCCTTGGCGAGGGCCTCGCCGGCTTGACCGATGGAGCGGAGCGCGGGTTGCCGGGCACGGCGGTTGGCGTGGCCGACGGCGGTGCGGGCGTGGGCGAGGGACGCGTAGAGGGGGTCTCGGCGGCTTGCGGTGGTGCTCTGCGCGGCCTGGGCGGCGGCGACGGCGTCGGTGTGGCGGCCGCGCTGGTGGGCGAGCATCGCGGTCGAGTTCCACACCCGCATCGCGGCTTCTGGGTCCTTGGCCAGGCCGGCGAGTTGCAGGGCGACTTTGAGATGTTCCTCCGCCTGGTCGAGCCGGCGGGCGTCGATGCACGACCACGCCGCGGTCGCGGTGTAGTTCGCGGCGAGGGAGAACAACCGAAGGCGTACGCGGTCGGTCGCGCCGCGTTGTTGCAGGGCGAGCGCGTCCCGCGCCCCGGCCAGAGCTGTCCGCTCCAGAGTGGTGCTGCCGCCCTGGGCGTCGTCCGCGGCCATCAGGGTGTCCAGCCCGTTCCGCAGGCGGATCACGTCGGCGCTGCCGACGCTGTGGCGGGCGCCGGCGAGGGGGGCCGCCGCGGCGGCGATCCCGGTGATGAGGGTGCGGCGCAGCATGGGCGTCTCCTGGTCGTGCTCGGCCTCGGCGCGGTGGTGGCCTCGGGGCACGAACCCTAGATCGCGGGCGGGTACACCCGTGACGGTTTCCAGGGCCCGGCGTAACCGGGCCTGCGGCCAACGGTTCTCGCCGGACAGCCACCGGAACACGGTGCGTTCCCCGGTCGTCCCCTGCCGGCCGATGATCTCGGCGAGCGCGTTGTTGACCCGTTGTGCCAACTCCTCGGCGGTCATCTCGTGTTCGTGCATCCACTCGGCGAGCGCTGTGTTCCTCCGGCGTGCCATGACCGTCACGGTAGGGGCAGCGGCTACGGGCCGTCAGCTAAAGCAATGGTCAATTCGTCAGTACCGCTGCGCGCGACCGGCTGCCGGTTCGTCATGTTCGACAGGGCCGGGCGGCGCGTTACTGGTGGGACAGATCCGACGCCACCCCGATGGAGGCCTGACCATGATCGACTGCCGACCCCCGGCCCCCCACGGACCCGACACGACGCGCGCCCGACACGCACGGAGCACCCCGACCGCAGGCGGCCACGCGGCGGGAGACCGGCAATGGGCGTGAGCACGGACCCTCGCCTCGGCCTCGGACTCGGCCACCAGGACCACCCGCTCCTCGGGCGGCAGGTCAGGGACACCGCATCGGGCACCGTGGGCAAGCTGATGGCCGTGGTCGTCGAAGAAGTCCCCACCCACAGAGGGCCTCGCCGCGTGCGGCTCGCCTACCTTCGGCGCGACGGCGGCGGTCGCGAGCTCGCGACCGCCGTGGGCAACATCGAGCGCTTCGACGGCGTCCCGGGCGAACCCGGCAAGAGAACCGCCTGACTCACCCCACCTCCGACGCACCTGCGCCCGGCACCTGTCCCACAGGTGCCGGGCGCCTTCACGTGCTGTCGAGACGATCAGACCTTCGGTGACGTGGTGAAGACGTATCGGACGGGGGCTTTGCCGTCGTTCTTCCAATCGAGCTCGACCACCACGGAGGTCACGGCCTGGCCGGCGCCGTGGCCGGTCGTGAACGCGGGGGTGGTCACCGATCCGTCGCGGGCCCGGTCGAGGCGGTCGCGCAGGTCGGTCCACCGCGTCACGCCGGCCGCACGGCCGCCGGGTCGCTTCCCGGTCACGCTCACTCCGGTGCCGGGGGTGTTGAAGATGCCTCCGGGGGTGAAGACGCTCGCGGGCAGGTCCCAGGACACCTTGGCCCAGTGGCTGACGCGGCCGCCGGAGCGCTTCGCGCAGGCCTTCACGGTGAACTTCCAGTTGTCGGGCCAGGGGCCGCTGTAGGTGGGGGTGTCGATGCTCTTCGAACTCGTCTTGCACGCCTCGGCGGCCTGCGCCGGCGCTGACATCCCCAGCGCGGCGACCGCGGTCACCGTCACCGCGCCCGTGACCCTGTACCTCGCCTTGGACCTGGTCCCGCGCATCGAATCGACCTCCCGTGATCGTCTGCCGTGACAACGACCGGCGACCGGAAGGGTCATTCACACGACATACGCCGGGGACGCGGAGACGGCCGCGGGTCGAGCCGGCCCGTCGAATCCGGCGCGCGGCGCGGTGACGGGCAGGCTGGTTGATTCAGGGTGTGCGGGGCGGGCGGGCCACCGGTTCGCCTTCGCGCCGGTTGGGGCAGGACCTCTCATGCACGATGACCCCGCCCTCGGGGCCGCCGATCGAAAGGGCCTCGGCTCCACACTGTCGGCAGGTGGGCGGCCGCTCCTCGCCTCCGCCGGTGGGCGGTGTCGCGGGCGCTGTCATGACGCGGGCCTCGGGGGGCAGGCCCATACCTCGGTGTCGATGCTGTGCACTCCTTGTCGGCCGGAGACCTTCCCGCGCGAGACGGCTCCGGCGGTGAGCTTCTTTCCGCAGGCGACGCAGGCCCGGCCCATGGCGACATTCCAGGGCAGGCCCTGGGCCGGGGGCAGGGGAGTGTCCGCGCATTGCAGCGTCGTCGTGGTCACGGGCCACCCTCCCACGGGCGTCGGGTTGTGGCGTACGCGGCAGTCCGCGCACGTGTACGTCGGTTGGTCGGGGCCGGAGTTCGTCGCGCCCCAACAGGCCACCAGTTCGGTGGTGGTCGGGCCGTCGTGCCACTGGCACCACCCGCCATCGGGCCGGTGCGGCCATTGTCCCTCCACGACCTGGAGTTCCCGTGATGTCGGCTTCACCGCGGAATCGTTCCCGCCCGCTCGCGAAGTGACGCGCGCACCCGGTGTCGTATCCCTGGCGGCCGTTCGTGTTCCCGCCGTCGTGGATCCGTCCTGACCTGCCGTGCCGTCACCATGGGGTCAGCCTCCGGCGACTGTCCACATCGCGCGATACCCGAACGGTAATCTCACCGTGGGATGGATCCCATCCCGTTCGCGGATGACGGGCAGACCTCTCTGTGACAAGCAGCCTCTTACCGATCACCCTCGCGGACCGGGCGTGGGAACACCCCGAGGTTCGCGAGGCGCTGCGCGCCCGCGATATCGGCGCCGTGTTCCGCCACGTCCAGCGCTACAGCGGGGCCAGCCAATCCCGGATCGCCACCGCGGTCGGCATGACGCAGGCCCGCGTGAACGAGATCATCAACGGCCGCCGCGCGGTCTCCCGCCTGGACGTCTACGAGCGGATCGCCGAAGGTCTCACGATGCCCGACGACACCCGACACCTCCTCGGCCTGGCCGCCGGCCGTGAACAACGCACCGGAAACGCCGCGTTCGACCTGGCGGCCTTCCCGGAGGTCGTGCGCGTCTATTCCGCGCAGGCCTCCGCCCGCGAGGAGATCCAACAGCGCACCCGTACGGCGAAGGAGCTCGACATCCTCGCCGTGCGCGGCCTGGGATTGATTGGCCTCAACGACTCGATGCTGCGCTCCCATCTCACCCGCCCCGACGGCCGGCTGCGGGTGCGGGTGCTGCTGCTGGATCCGGAGGGCCCGGCGTTGGTGCGGCGGGCGGCGGAGATCGGCGAGTCCGTCGAGTCGCTGGCCTCCGGCGTCCGCCTGGCCGAAGCCCGTCTTCGGGAACTTTCGACGGTCTGCGACATCGAGGTCTACCGGTACGCGATGCTGCCCACCTGGCGCGTGATCCGAACGGACGACTGCATGTTCGTCGGCGCTTTTGACGCCGGCTGGGAGGGGCACGAGTCGGCGACGTACAAGGTGATGGAAACACCGCACGGACCCCTGTACCGGGGGTTTCGGCGGATGGTCGAGGCGATGGTGACCGACGCGGTGCGCACGGTCTGAGAACGCGGGAAGGGGGGACGGGCACGTGATCGAGGCGGAGTTGAAAGCTCGCGTCGAGACGCCGGAAGAAATGGTTCGGCGTTTGGAGGAGCGGGCGAGCGGCAGGGCGGAGGTGTACGTGGACACCTACTACGACACCCCCACCCACGCCCTGGACGAGCGCGGCGAGGAACTGCGGGTACGGACCGTGCACGGCACGGACGAGACCCGCAGCGTGCTGACGTACAAGGGGGCCGCGGTCGATGAGGAGTCCGGTTCGAAGCCGGAGCACGAAACCCGGGTCGAAGACGTGGACGCGGTGCACGCGATGCTGCGCGGGCTGGGCTACGTCCCCCTGATCGCCTTCGAGAAACACTGTCGGAACTACGACTTCGACGCCCGGGGCCGCAGGATGCTCGCGACCCTCGTGCGGGTCCCGGAGATCGAGGGCACGTTCCTGGAGCTGGAGACCCTCGCGGCCCTGGACGACATGGCCGCGGCCCTGGACGACGTCCGCGCGGTCCTGGACGAACTCGGCATCACACCCGAGGACCTGACCCGAGAGCTCTACACCGACGCCGTCCGCACCGCGCAACGCACGACCTGACCTTCCGGGGCGTGCTCGTCGGGCGTCGGGGTGGTGCGCGAGAGCCGGCCGACGTCGCCGCGCGGGCGCGGTGGCTGTGCCCGTGGGCTGGGGAGGTGGTGGCCGGGCCCGCCTGGTTACCAGGCCAAGGGGGCGGGCCCCGCCTGAACCCCGCAGAAAGGGGTCACGGCACGGCCAAGCTACTGCCGGCGCACACCGTTCCGCAGGCCGTCCCCCAAGAGAGAGTTCAGCCGGCCGCCCCAGATACACGCTGGGGCGGCTTCGGGTCCCTGCTGTGCCGACGGGGCTCGGCCGGTGTGTTTGTTCCGTGCCCGACCGGGTGGGGTGATCGTTAGGCTGGGCGCCCGGACTATGACGGTGGGGGTGCGGTGGATTACAACCCGTATGCGGTGAAGCCGGTGGAGAGGCGGACCGCGCCGGTCTGGACGGTGCTTGACGATCACCTGCTCCACAGTGTCCACGTGGTGCACGACCTGATGCGGGGCCGGCTCTCCGAGCGGGCCCCGGTACCGACGATGGCGCCCCTCGTGCCCGGGGAACTGTCCCTGGCAGTCGGCCCGGCCTCCCGCCACACCTGGCGCGCGCTGGGCAACGGAAGCTACCGACGCGACAACACGGTCGCCTTCGGATCCCCGGCCTTCGTGCTCATCACCCTGGCAGCCTCCGCCCTGGGCAACGCCAACCGCAAGAGCCAGGCACGGGCCGACGCCCAAGCGCGATGGGTCACCGATGGCCAGGGCATGCTGACCGTCACCAACCGGCGCGCCTTCCTCGGACAGGCGCGCGGCTACCTGGACCTGAATTGGTCGGGCCTGACCTCGGTGGACCTGGCGGGCCCGGACGTGTTCCAGTGCTCGTTCCACGACACCCACACCGGCGGCTACAAAACCGTGCAGCTCCACACTCCATGGGCGTCACTGATATTTGCGCTGGCCGCGCACTCCACCTTCCCGGCCCACCCGCGGTTGACCTCCGGCGGATGGCTTCCCCCTGACTTCGAGGCACGATGTGCCGCGGTCGGCGCGCACTGCCCCGCCGTGCGGTGACACGACAGCGCGCCGCGCACGGGTCTACCAGTCGAGTTCGAGGCGTAGTTGTAACAGGCGGGCGAGGGCGAATTCGACCTGGGCCAGGTCGGGCTTGTTCAGGTGATCGACGGGTTCCCCGATCACGTATCGGGTGTCGATGGTGCGGACCTGGTCGGTGAGGGCGAGGGTGTCACGGTCGGCGATGTGCAGGCGGGGCCGGAAGAGGGCATCCTGCGCGCTGGTGGACGTGGGGATGATCACCACGGTCGACCACGACTCGGGGTTCTGGCTGAGGACGATGCCGTACCGCCTGCCACGCTGCTCGTGACCGCGCTTCGCGTCACCGAGATCGACGCGGTAGACGGACCCCCGGATCACCTTTTGCCCGCCCTACGGGCGGCGACGGCGTGTAGGTGGGCGATCCGCCAGGAAGTGGCGGCGGACGGGAGCGGGCGGGGTCGCGCCTCGCCTCTTGGGTCGGTGAACAAGGCCTGTGTCCCTTGCAGGACCTTCGTGGGGTCAGTCCCCTGCAACAGGGCAGCTGCGCTCAGAACCCCTCGGTCGGCGCCTGCGTCGATACGCGCGGCGACGCGGGGACTGGTCCTCACGTAGTCATGCTGCGAGGTGGCCACGAACGGCGTCGAGTGCATGACTTCGATGCTGTGCGTAGGGGTGACGAGCCCGACGCTGCCCTGCACGTTGGTGATGTAGTACGGGGGGCCATCCAACGTGGAGTCGGCGGCCGTAGACGTCGGGGCCGGGTCTTCAGCCGGCGTGAGGAACGGCCGGCCTTCTCGGGCGGACGGGGGGTGTTGCCGGTCGAGCTGGTCGCCGGGGTGGCTGTCTTCGTCGTAGCCCCAGTCGTCGGGCTCTTCGGACAGGTCCTCGCCGCTGGCGGCGATGCGTTCCATGTCTTGGCGGGCCTGGTCGTCCCACTTCTGTCGGTCGAGCGCGCGCAGGGCTCGGCGTAGGACGTCGGAGGTGTTCTCCTCGGGCCGTTTGTTGGCCTGGATGATTTCGTTGTCGGCCGGTGTGGGCCGGAATCCCACGCTCATGATTCGAGCGTACAACGATTGTCCAACACGGGGGGATCATGCCGCCGGCCTCGACGCCGGGCTGCTCACTGCCCGGTCGGCGGGTACTGCCATGCGGTGCCGGTGCCCGGGGGCAGGGTGGTGAGGCGGCCGTCGACGACGCGCTTCTCGACGGAGGGCTCCCCGCCCGGTGCGGCGACGGCGGCCCGGTGAAGCGCGACGCGTGTGGCGTGGCTGTGGGGGCGCTCCCGCCAGTGGGGGTGTTCGCCGATCCGCACGGCGAGCTGGAACAGCCGCTGGTTGAGCTCGGCCCGCCGCTCGGGGGGCGGCGTGGCGGAGAGCTCGTTATAGACGCGGATGCTCTCCTGTTTCAGCTGGATCAGATCGGTGGGGAAGAGCCAGATTTCGGCCATGTCCTGATTACAACACGAAATCGAACAGGCGTATGATTGGGCCATGGCCGTTGACTACCCCCCTCGTCTCGTTGCGCTGCAAGCGCAGCTGCATCGCGTCCGCTCCCAGCACGCGGAGCTCTGCGCCACGCTGCCGTGGTCGGCGGAACCCATGGAGGGTTGGCAGGCGCGGGATGGTGTCTACTCCCACCGCGGCGACGTCGAGGCCAGCCCCGGCTACACCCCGCAGCAACGGGCACGGAAGGCGGCCTTCGAGCGTCGACTGAGCCGGCTGACCGGCCTGGTGTTGACCGACCGGTTCTGGTCGACGCTGGTACGCGAGGACATCGTCGAGGCGCGGATGGGGCTCAAGCGCGCCCACCTGGTGCAAGGGGCGTAGTCGTGGACCTGGCGGGCGGCCCCGCGTGGCTCCCGCCGGACCTGGAGCGCCTGCGGACGGTGGAGACGCTCCTGTCGGTCCTCCTTGACGAGACCCGGGTCCGGATCGCCGCGGTGGAGGCTGAGGAGCGGGTGCGCGCGGACGCGGCCCGACACCGGCCGCCGGTGGTGGAGTGGGTGATCGAGTACGGGATCGACGCGGCCGGCCGCTCCGTTCTCGTCCACACCGGGGACTGCCCGCTGGTCTCCGGTCGCTCCCGCCCGGCCACGCGCGCGCAGGTGGTCGAGGCGCTGCGGGACTCGATCGCGCGCGCCTGCGCGATCTGCCGGGTGGACTCCGCCCTGGGGCTCCTCGACGTCTGAGACACCAGGGCACCGCGCCCGGGCGGCGGGGTGTTCGGCGGTGAGCCGCGACGCGGCGGGTGTGCCCCCGCTCAGGTGCGTTCGGTGAGCCCGGTCAGGTCCGGGTCGCACAGCTTGCAGGTGCGGTACCGCTTGCCGCCTCGGGTGCCGGTGTGTTCCCCGATCCATGAGGCGGCCTCGTGCCGCGGCAGGGCGGTGTACTGGGTCCAGAACGCGGTGGTGAGGCTGCCGTCGTGGGCGTAGTCGCGCAGGTCACGCCACACGGGCCAGCGAGGGTCATCCCCCGCGTTGACGCTGCGCACCTGATCCTGCACGTACCAGCACGTGACACGGTGCAGGCTGCTGCCGCCGACGCTGACCGGGTACAGGTCCGGCTGTGCGTGACGGGCCTTCTGCTCCACGGCGTGCGCATGGTGCGCCTCGAACTCCGGCTTCTTCGCCTGGCAGGTGTCGCAGTCACCGAAGCACCGGCGTCGTGCCCGTCGCTCGGGGTCGGCCTCCCCGGGGTCGTTTTCGACGGCGATCTCGTGCGCGCGGGCGGCCAGCTGTTCGCGGACGTCGTCCAGGCTCACGACGCCGTCGCGGGCGAGGTCGATCAGTTCGAGGACGGCGGGCAGTTCGACGCTGACGCCCCAGCCGTCGGTCCAGCGGCGTTCGGGCGGGAAGTCCATGCCCCATGTGGTGCGGATGTCGGCGACCTGGTCGCCGGTGCCGAGCGTGACCGTCATCAGTTCCATGTTGGGCAACGCGGGTGTCCTCCGTGCTGGTGCGGGCCGGCGCCCCCCGGAGGAGACCGTAGCGGCCGGCCCGGCCCGGATGGAAACCCTCACACCCGAACCGACCGACCGGGAGCGGTGGAACGCCCGCCCGGCGTTCCGCTCGGAAGTCCGCCCCCGGCGCCGGAACCGGGCTGCGCCGCGACGTCGATTCCCGGCGGTCGAGTGGTGGCCACCCTCGGCCCTTCGGCGCCGGTGTCTAGCCTTCGGGTTGCTCGGCGTCGGCAGGGTCGAGGCTCCGCATGGTCTCGTCGAGTGAGGCCCATGCCTGTGCGGGCATGGCGGCGATCTGCTGCGCCTCGACGTCTCGCACGGTCGTACGTACCCAATTGCGTTCATGTCCGCTCGCTTTGACGATCCGTGTTTGGGCCACTCCGCCGGTGGCGCCGACGTAGACGGACGCGGCGAGGGCGGCGCGGCGCGCCTTGGTTCGGCTGTCTCGGACGCGGACGGTGGCGTGCTGCTTGCCGTGGGACAGGGTGACGATTCCCAGGTAGGCGGTCTGTGCGGCGGCCACGTGCTTCGTCACGGGTTTGCTCCGGCCTTTGTTCACGGCCGGTGTATCAGAGCGCGCCGGCGGTGGTGAGGGCTTGAAGTCGGTGGCGCTCGGGTGGCGGCTGGCGGCCTGGTGGCGGGCGGCGTGATCGTCGAGGATCTCGCTCACGGTGTCTCCTGGCTGGTGCGCGGGCCGGGGTCGGCTCGCGGCGCGTGGTGTGTCGTTCGCGGGTGGTCTCGTGCTCCTACCGCGGGGGCGAGGTCAGTGGTCGGGGTTCGTGGTCAGGGGCCATTCGGTCGGGGGGATGGGGGCGAGGCCGGTGGTGTCGCGGTGGGCTTCGTCGGTTGCGCAGGGGGTGCAGATGGGTTGGGTGCGGTGGGTGTGCAGGCGGGAGTGGGCGGGGCGTTCGCCGATGGGTTGGGCGCAGCGGGGGCAGGGGCGGGCGTGGTGGTCCGTCACTTCTGCTCCTGGTCGCGGGCGGCGAGGAGGATTTTCCGCCAGACGGCGGCGGACGTCCCGGGGTGCTGTTCGTTGAGGCGTCGGGTGTGCTGGATGGCGCTTTCGTCGGGGTGCTTGGCGATGATCTTGCGGGCGGCGGTGAGGCGGGGGTCGTTGGAGTAGGAGGTGCCGTCTCGGGTTCCGGCGGGGCGGCCGGCGCCGGCGCCGCGCAGGGTTTCGGTGGGGGGCCGGGTGTCGGCGTAGGCCTGGGCGGCGTCGCGGTCCCACAGGGGGCCCCAGCGTTCGGCGGCGTTGGCCCACTCGGCGGGTGGGGGGAATCCGGGCGGCGGTACGTCGGCGGCCCTGCTGATCCATCCGTGGTCTTTGAGTCCCAGGATGCGGGCGAAATCGGATCCGCCGATCAGGTTCTGGCGCCGGCGGTCCCATGCCTCGAATTCGTCGGCGTCCCATACGAGGGTCTTGCCTCGGCGCTGGGCGGGCGGGTGGTTGTTGTTGGCGCGGTTGGCCCACAGGCGTTGCAGGGCACGGACGTTGTAGCCGTGGGCGGCCGCGAGTTCCTCGCGGGTGAGCAGTCGGGGTTCGGTGTTCTCGGTCATGGCGGGGGTTTCTCCTGGCGGTGCGGGCGGGGCGGAGCGTGGGCGGGTCAGGGGGTCCAGGTGCGGGTGTCGGTGGTGGTGACGCGGACGGCGAGGGCGATGTCGTCGAGGGTCACGGCGGCGGCCCAGTCGTGGTGTTGGGGGTGGTCGGCGAGGTGCCACAGGGTGTAGGTGCCGGGGGGTTCGGTGTCGGCTACGAGGTAGGGGGTGCGGGGGTCGGCGCCGAGCCGGTTGTCGGGGTGGAGGTGTACGTGGTCGTAGGGCTGTGGAGTGTCGTCGGGGGGAGGGACTACCATGGGTGGTGTCCTTTCTGCGTGCCGTGAGGCTCCGCAGTGTGAAGGGGACTTTGCCCGGCGGCCTTTTGCCCATTGCGCCGCCGGGCGCTTGATTTCGGTCGCGGCCCCCGGGTTCCCCCGGGCCGCGCCCGTTTAGGT
>NZ_JAPNLK010000156.1 GCF_026627505.1 Streptomyces sp. H27-H5
CCGTGTGCCGGACCGAAGCCGGGTCGTCCGAGGACCGCTTCCCGCAGGATGCCTGCGCGCTCACACAGCGTCACCAATCCAGCCACGCCCAACCGGCAAAGGACCTGCGACGCGCTGCACTAGGTCCCCCGCGAGGACGGCGACCGAATGCGCGAACGGCGAGAAATTCCGTTCTCGCGGGGGCGCGCCTGGCTGAAACTGTTCCGCGATCTGAGCGTGGAACGAGGGCCTGCCGCGGCGCAACGCGGATTGGTCCATGACGTCATCGTGAACCAGGGCGCAGCTCTGAATGAGTTCGAGTGCGGCGGCGATGCGCAGTGCCCCGACCACGTGGATGTCCGTGCCGCCACTGGCCCGCATGGCCCACCACAAAAACCGGGGCCGGATGCGGGCGCCGCCGTTGAGAGTGAAGGCGACCAGCCGCTCGGCAACTTCCGTGGCGAAGGTGGGGTCGAGCGAACGGCTGTACGCGACAAACTCGGCACACAGCCGGTCCAGTTCGCTCGTGACGGCGTCGGTCACGTTCGCGTCGATGGTGGCTGCCCCGGTGGGTCGAGGCGTATGCGGGGTCCGGGAAGCGGTGATGAGCTGTCGAGCAACCGACTTCGCGTGCATGAGTCCTCCGGGTCGTGAAGTGGTGCCGCACTCTGTTCGCCGTTCACTCTGCTGACGGATGCGCTCGCCGTAGTCGAACCTGCGAACCTTGTATCCCCCGCCGTGGAAGGGGCGCCCCGGCACCGGCATCCGGTCCACCCGATGGGTGCATCGAGCGCGTGACGAGCGGGCGGGGCCGGGCCCGGGGCAGATCCGAACGCGGCACTCTGCGGGATCGGTCTGCGCTGGCTACCGGACGGGTGGTGAGGCCACCGGTGACTCGGTGTGCCCGCCTGCCGCCTGAGCAGGGAGCACAGACAGCGGGCGCCGGGAACGACGTATCGGCGGGCTGTGCCCCGGCGGCGCGAGCCGAGCGTGCTGCCTTCACGGTGACCAGGACAGTGGAGCAGGGGGGCTTGGCGCCGGTCAGTGCCTCTCACAGCACGAACCAGTACCCCAAAAGGCCCTGGGCGACCGTAAAAGTTGCCACGGCCGAAAGGGGCGCGGGGATCGGGCAGAGTCGATCCATCATCCTCCGGGTGGACTACGGCGCCCACGTCACCAGAGCGCACATGTCGCGCCGATTTGAGGAAATGTGCTGGCTATGGAAATGACATTGAGCGCGGAGACGGCCATCTCCGACATCGCTTGGTTCCTGCTCGTCGGGCTCGCGGTGGTGGGTTTCCTGCTCGGCGGCTTCGTACTCGGTAGGCGAGTCCGCAACAAGGAGCCCGCTCCGCCCACGGCCGAGAGCCAGCCCCACCTGCCCGAGGGCGGAGCTGTCCACGAGGTCCGCGAGGAACGGGAGCCGGTGGGGTTTCCCACCGAAGGCCTGCGACCTCACGAGATGCAGGGATACGGAAACTTCGGCTCCACCACACACAGCCACCAAGAGGAGGCTCGCGCGGAGCGCGAGTCCGGATATGAACACCCGGAAGGTCCCGGGCCCCACCCCCAACCGGGATCCCCTCCCGGCTCGGGCCGTGGTGCGCACAGCTGATCGGCCTTCCGAGGTAGCACGCCCGATGGCCACCGCGCGGTGACCCCGTCGTACACCGGATCAAGCCGGGCACATGACAAGCTTCACCGACCCGGCAGGTTCTCCGTCTCTGCCGCCATTCCGCTAGGCGCTCAGCCCGAAGACGTCCCCAGAAGTAGGTTTCGCAGGCCAGGCATGCCGTCCGCCAGCGCGCGGCGTTGGCGGTCTGCCGGAGTGCCCTCCCTGAGAAGGCGGTGTACAAGCGAGCCCACCTCACGTTGGTCACCGCTGTCTTCCAGCGCGGGAGCGACGTGGCGAAGGAGCATGCACAGAATGTCCCCACTGCTGCGAAGACGCCCCCAGGGGTCGAGCAGCGAGCCACCCAGCCCGTGCCGGGCCGCATGCCAGTTGGCGGCTTGCAGCAGCTCCGGCGGGCACAGTGGCAGAGCCGCTCCGGCCTTCTCCTCGTCGATGGCGACCTCGACAAGGGCGCGGACGATTCCCGCCAGCATGACGGCGTCATCGGCGCGGAGTTGGACGTCCAGGCATCGGACTTCCACGGTGGGGTACCGCTCGGAGAGCCGGGCCTGCCAGTACAGCTGTCCACGATCGGCGATGATTCCCGACGAGACCAGGGCCTCGACCCGTTCTTCGTAGTCGGAGTAATCGCGAAAGGCGGGCGGGGGGCCGCTCACGGGCCAGCGGCCGAAGACGATTGTCCGCCAACTGGCGAATCCGGTGTCCTTGCCGTCCCACAATGGCGAGTTGACCGACATGGCCAGCAAGGTCGGGAGCCAGACCCGGATACGATTCAGAACCGCCACCCCGGTCTCTGGATCGGGTACGGCCACGTGGACGTGCATGCCGTTGATCAGCTGTTCGTCCACAAGTTGTCGCGCCTCCCCCTCCATCCTGCGGTAGCGCGGGGTGGGGGTCACGGGCACAGGGGCGGAGCCCCTGACCGGCGCCGCAGCAGACGCGAGAACTCGGCAGCCCCGGTCCTCTGCGGCCGAGGCGACCGCATGGCGCAGCCGCAGGAGATGGCCACCTACCTCGTCCATCCGGACACAGATGGGGGTAGCAACCTCGATCTGCGACTGCAACAGTTCCTCTTGAACCTCGCCGTCCTCGGTGAGGGACACGACACCTGCGGCCCTACGCACGTCGTCCGCCCATGGCACCGGCAGCAGGGTGTCCGGGTCCACCAACAAATACTCTTCTTCGACGCCCAAAGTGATCACACTCAGCGGATACCCTGAGATTCCGACATATACGCTCGATTCGTCCCATACGTGCACGGCATCACGTTTTCAAAGCGGGCACCAAGAAACTTGCGTGGGCCGCCAAGGCAGGGCGAACACGCCCCTCCCCCAGGGGGTAAATCCTCTCACCGCCCGGGGTGCCTTGCTGAGGACAATCGGCAGGGACGCTCGGCCGATCGACCTCACTGTGGCCCACTACAGCCACGACGGACTTGCGAGTGGTTGGTGGAGAAGGTCCGTCGCGAAGGTGCTGGCGATGGCGTCGAGCCCTTCGCCTCGGCGTACCACCACTGGCTCGACTCCATGGAATAGGCCCGCACCAGCAACTCCTGCCGGACTGGCTGCCCATTCCGCATCCCGGCCGCCTCGGCAGCCACCAGCTCTCCCGATGAAAACCCAGGTCCGGACGGCCCACCTCCATCGAGTGCAACCCTTCCCGCAAGCCTCGTCAATGCTGTCTCAGGTGAGATCGGGGACGAAGGGCAGATAGTCCTCGGTGGGCGCTGAAGGCAAAACCGCGTAACTTCCCTCTGGAAGTTCGTTCCACACTCCAGGCAAGCTGCCCAACGGTTCGGAAACGACCAACCGCGTCTCGTCGGAGACGTCCCGGAGGTAGTCCAGCTCCGGGTAGAGCTCGCGGACCGTGTCGGTCTTGTTGCTGTAGAAGAGAGACCGTGATTGCTTCTGGCTGGAGTAGCGGAAGGCCCACACGCGCTCGCCGTCGCTCACCGCGATCGTCATCTGGAGGGGGTGATCGACCCCGTGTAGCTTCCCGAGCCGCTCAACGAGACCGGCCATCTTTGCCACAGCGCCCGGTACGTCCTGATCGAGCCCGAAGGTGACGGCGAGGTAGAACATCACCTCGGAGTCGGTGGAGCCTTCCATGGACGGGAACAGGGCAGGGTCCACCGCCATGCAGAGGTCTCGTTGCAGCCGGGGGAAGTCAGCGATCGCCCCGTTGTGCATCCACAGCCAACGGCCGTGCCGGAACGGATGGCAGTTTGTCTGTTGGATCGCCGATCCCGTAGAGGCTCGGACATGCGCGAAGAACAGCGGAGAGCGTACGTGCGCGGCGAGTTCTCGGAGGTTTCGATTGTTCCAGGCTGGCCCGATGTCGCGAAACACTGCCGGCGTACCGTCGCCCCCTGGGCTGTACCAGCCGATGCCGAAACCGTCGCCGTTCGTCGACTCCACGCCCATCCGGGCGTGGAGACTCTGATCGATCAACGAGTGCTCCGGGCGGTACAGAACTTCGTCCAGGAGGAGAGGCGAACCCGCATAGGCAAGCCAGCGACACATCAGCGCCACCCCGTTCCAGCTCGATGCGAGCCCTACTCGTGCATACGCGGACCAGAGGCCGGTTGCGGGGGTGGGTCGTCGAATCCCTCACCCTGTAGATCATGTAGTACGACTACCCAGCTGTCCGACACTCATCCGACTGCCTCGCCGCCGCCGCCAAACCGCGACAGACGCGACCCCCTGCGGCCGGAGCTGCGGCGTCACCTTGCAACCCTCGGGTCGAGACCGCCCTCCACCCCCTACTCCGCGTCCGCAGGCATACGCCACGCCGGCCGGGTCGGCGCGGGGGTGTAAGGCGGTCTCCCACAGGGTCCGACTCCAGGCGCGCGCGCCGCGGTTTCGACCAGGCCGCGTATCAGAGCCGCGAGCAGGACGGGCGTGGAGGCGTCGAGGCAGACATCCGCGACCCTGACCTCGACCGTGGGGTAGGTGGCCGAGAGACGGGCGTCGAAGTAGATCATGCCTTCGTCACACAGGACACCCGTGCGGATCAGCACCTGGACCTCCTCGTGGTAGCGGTCGGCGCTGCCGAAGACATCCACCGGGCCGGCCGAGGGCCAGCGGTTCCACACATTGAATCGGACGAAACGGGCGTCGCCGTCGGTCAGCCCAGGTACCGGATCTTCGCCGACTGCGCCGAGGCCGTGATCACAAGGGGTGTCCCTCTGCCAGAACGGCGAGTTCGCACTCATCGCGATCCGCGCCGCGGGCCAGGGGCGGATCTGATCCAGGACGGCCCTGCGGACATGGACGAGGAGCAGGCGATCCTCGTCGGCTCCCGGGTTGCCGGAGAAGACCACGATGAGCGCGCCGGCACAGGCCAGGACTACCAGTGGCACGGTCAAGCCCAGGCGCAGCGGGAGGCCCTTCCAAACGGGGCGACCTTCGGGCATGCGGTAGACGGGGTTCGAGGTGCGGATGAACGTCGCGATGTGTCCGAAGGCCGACCATACGGCGACGAGCAGACAACGATCGCCGGCAGTGAGCCGACACCCGATTGGCCTTGGAGCTGCTGCACCGCACCGGTGACCACGTCCCGCGCCGAGCCGGGCGCGAGTTTCCGCAGGTTGCCCAAGACCTGCTTCGTCGCCGACTCCCCCGCGATGCCGAGCAGGGTGGGGAAGAGGGCCCGCCGGGGAGTGGGCTCGCGAAACGGCATGCCTGCCGAGGCGTCTCACCCGATTTCCTGCCCGCCCTGGGGAGGGAGCACGCGCCGTCTTACGGTTGAGACAGGCGGTCGGAACTCTGAGCGGCCCCGACCGCCACTCGGTGGGCGCCTGCCCCCTCCCCCTCCGAGCAGGTGCCCACCCCCTCCCTGGATTGGAACACCCAGACAGCGCCCGTCCTCTATGCGGCGAGCATCCCGTTGCGCAGCTTGGTCAGGACGCGGGTGAGAAGGCGGGAAACCTGCATCTGGGAGACGCCCAGTTCTGCGCCGATCTCCGCTTGGGTCATCTCCTGTGCGAACCGCAAATTCAGGATGCGCCGGTCGCGTTCCCCAAGCTCTCGCAGGAGGGGGGCGAGGGTGTGGAGGTCCTCGAAGAGTTCCATGTCGGGGTCGACGTCGCCGACCGTGTCTGCGAGGGAACGCCCCTCGATCCCGTCGGATGCGCGCGGCTTGGAAGGTGTCGGGGAGTCGATGGAGGCACTTGTGTAGCCGTTGGCAGCCGCCATGCCCTCGATGACGTCCTTTTCACGGATTTCGAGGTGCTCGGCGAGTTCCTTCACGGTGGGGGCACGGCCGAAGACTTCGGTCAGCGCCTCCTGACTCTTCGCGATCTCCGACCGCAGTTCCTGCAGGCGGCGTGGTACGTGTACCGCCCAGGTCGTGTCGCGGAAGAACCGCTTGATCTCACCGGTGATGTACGGGAGAGCGAGGGTGGAGAACTCGACTTCTCGTTCTGGGTCGAACCGGTCGATGGCCTTGATCAGCCCGATCGTTCCGGCCTGGAGGATGTCCTCGATCTCGATGCCCTCGCCGGAACGGCTGCGAAACCGCCGGGCGGCGAAGTTCACCAGCGAGATGTTCATCTCGATCAGGGTGTTCCGGACGTACTGATACTCGCGGGTTCCCTCCTCCAGCGACCGCAGCCTGAGCAGGAACAGACGCGACAGCTCACGGGCATCGGCGGGCGCCATCCGACGGGCGTTGTCGATCCGCGGAAGATCCTCAGCAATCCGCACACCCTCCGCGCTGGCGCCCGACAGCGTCTCCACTCCCACGGTGGTGCCGGTGGCTATGGCGCTCTGAGACATGGAACCGTTCCCTCCCTGGACGGATGATCGATGTGCCCCGCCTCGTGCCCTCTCACCCGCGATCCACACCCCCTCCCCAAGAAGGCTTTCGGACTCGTGCAGGCCCGTTGCGAACCGACATCGGAGGGGCAGACCGGGTCGTTGGTATCCCGGCCGGCCACCGGTCCGGCGCAGCGCGCCCCCGGCGCCCGCCCCCAGGAGTGCCTACTCTGGAGGCGGCCGCTCCGGTTTCCCCGGCAGGAGGACGGGCAGCGGCTGGAGGAGGGGGTTCGCAAGCCCGAGGAGGGCACGATGGACGACGAACAAGGCGGCGCCGGCGGAGCACCTCCGCATGACGGACACAGCACGCGACGGCCGCAGCGGCGCCCGCCCCATCAGGGCGACGACGAACGGACGCCGGCTGCCGACACCGACGAGGCGAGCCGGCTCGACCGCCCGAAGCGGGACAGGGACCCGCGCACGGGAAAGGGGAAGGTCCGCTGGACGGCCCCGAAGCACGACCGAAACAGGGAGAGCAGCGGCGAGTCTTAGGCGGGATGCGAGACGGCCGCCGACCAGTGAAAGGGATCGAATCAGACCCGGCTCAAAGTCGAAGGGGCTGATGGAGGCACCAAAAGAACGCCGAGCGCCCACCCAAAAGGTCCCGGGCGCGCCCCCGGCCGACCGAGGGTCGGGCGGGATGGCCGGACCCAGGGGCCGTCGTGTCATCGGCGCACCTCAGGACCGTTTGAGAGTTCTTGATCATGGCGAAGACCGCGGTTGTCATCATCGACATGCTCAACACGTACGACCACGAGGACGCGGGTGACCTCGTCCGCTCCGTCGAGCAGGCCCTGCCCGCCGTGGTGCACCTGTTGGAGGAAGCTCGCGCACGCGAGCTACCGGTGATCTACGCGAATGACAACTTCGGGAAGTGGCGCTCCCACCACGGGGAGATCCTGGATGCCGCCCTCGCCGGGCCTCATGCGCGCCGGGTCGAGCCCGTACGCCCGGACGAGGACTCCTACTTCATCATCAAAGCCCGCCACTCGATCTTCTACGAGACGCCGCTCGCATACCTGCTCGGAACACTGGGTGTCGACCATCTCGTCCTTTGTGGGCAGGTCACCGAGCAGTGCGTGTTGTACTCCGCCCTCGACGCCCACATCAGGCACCTGTCCGTCACGGTGGCCCGGGACGCTGTCGCCCACATTCATCCGGACCTGGCCGACGCCGCCCTGAGGATGATGGAGATCAACATGGCGGCCCGCCTCGTCCCCGCATCAGACGCCCTTCACTGACGACCCTGTCAGGAGCTGTGCGAGCAGGCACGGGGCGGCGGCCGCAGACGGTGATCAGCGCTTTGCGCTCGGGACGGCGAGGGGCTCACCCGGGGCTCGCTTCTTGGCCTGTTGCATCTGTTCGCCGAGTTCGGTGAGGCGGTTGCGGCCCATGGCCTTGCGGACGTCGGGGAACCACTCCTTCTCCTCCTCCTCCACGTGGTGGCGGACGTTCTCCATGAGGACGCTCATCTTGGCGTCGAACCGCTCGTCAGCCGCGTCCAGGTCCTTCAGTTCCGAAAGCATCCACAGCACGACATGGTGCTCCTCGATGCTCTCCAGTACGTGATCCTTGGTATCGGGAGCGGCCTCCCGGGCGGCTGGATAGAAGATCTTCTCCTCGATCCAGGTGTGCGTGGTGAGCTCGTCGATCACCTGATCGGCGATCTTGCGCTTATCGGCGTGGGCGTCGTCGCCCGCCTTCTCGAACTGCTTGAACAACTTCTCCACCGTCTTGTGGTCTTCCTTGAGCAATACGATCCCGTCCACCAACGTCTCCTTTTTTCGCCGAATCAGATGGCGAGACTGACCGCCTCCCTGATGCCGTGTTCCCGGCGCACGACCGTGACGATCCACTGAATGGCGGCGGTGCGCCCCGACGGGTGACACTCCTACGCCGTCCGCCGAGATAGAGACGCCCGGTACGGACAGGCCTGATCGACGCCGATGGGTGAATCACACAAACCACCGACGGAGCCGCGTCGATGGCGGGGCGCGGGTCATGACGCTTTCTCGGAGTTCGCGGTTCGTTGCCACCAGCAGGTCGCGGACACGAGACCACAACCGGCCGGCCGGCTGGGTCAGTGCGATGTCAGGGCGCACGGTGCCATCGATGCTGTGCACGCACGCCCCGTCTGATCATGTAGAGATCGATGATCGTTACTGCAGCCATCACGAAACAGACAGCGGCCGGCACGGCGTACAACGTCGGAGACGGGTCGGTGCCGTCGGCGGCCCTGAGCGCGGCAATCGTGAACAGCACACCCGCAGCCGTGAAGATCGGGTCAAAGATCGTCGACAGCAGCCGCCGAAGTCGAAGATCACTACGAGCCCAGCGGGCCTCGGACCCGTCACGACGCCAACGGCTCGCGGCCGCACGCGCGCGCCGACCCGCCAACCACGCACCGTGGGGATGGTGAACGCTCCTGTCGATGGACGGCATGACCGCCACCTCCCGCTGCGTGTCCGCCAAGGCGAAATCCGATGTCGTGTCCCGTCAACGCGCGTGTGCAGCGTTCGGGCCGTACCCGTACGCCTGATTCGCCGCGTGCGCGGGAGTTGCCGCCATCAGGGTGCCCACCGCCCATGCGATCGCCTCCCGAGGATGCGTCTGCATGCGGATGCGTGCCGGGCTTCGGCCGTGTCGGTATGGGGTCTATGAGGGGTCGTGGTCATGACGATCACCAGTCTTCGACGAGCACGATCACGTGAGCACGAATGTGGTGTCGGTGAGTTGCAGGAGCCGCCGCACGGGTCGCCCCGTGGCGGTGATGCGCGGGTCTCTGTCGGCTCGGCGCGCCGCTTGGCCTGCGGCCAGGAGGGCGTTGAGGCCGGCACAGTCGCAGAAGGCAACCCGCTGGAGGTCCAGGAGCAGGGTGGTGCGGTGAGAAGCTAGGGCGATCAGGAGGGTCTCGTGCAGGAGGGCGGCGGTGTGCAGATCGCTCGCTCCGCTCACGCAGACACGGACCGTGCCGGGCGCTGCGGCCATCACGCCGATCTCGATGCCGTCGGCCGCCGCGGTGGTGTCGAGGCGGAGGTCGTACATGATCCCGGTCATGTCTGCCTCCCGGTGTCTCTCCGGTCCTTCTCCACCCTTCAACAGCATGGTCGACAGTCCGACGCCCCTGCACCCGCCGTACCGGAAAAGGCGTCAGATGACGGGGACTCGCAGGACACGCGGTTCGCAGACGCCGATCGCCTGCGCCGGCTCCCACAGATCCGGCGTATCCACAGTGTCCGGCCCGCCTCCCGCTCCGTCGACACCCTGGCGAGCCTGTCAGGGCTTGGCACAGCTGGGCCCACCGCGGGGCTTGGAAGCCCGGGTCGGTGAGGAATTCGAGGTGCGAGGAGACGACGACGTGGGGAGGACATGGGTGAGAAGGTCAACCTACGTCCCACCGCCCTTGGTCCAACGGACAGTGGTGTGCAGACGCGAGCGCGGTACGCGGTCGCGGCTTCCACCCGTTGGACCCGTTGAAAGGTGCGCGCCATCGAACTGGGGCCTCCGACGGCCGGCGCATGCAGCCCGTCGGTTCAATCGCACGTGTGCAAGGCGGGTTCGAGGCGGTCGAGGAGAGTTTGGAACGTCGCTGTGGCGCGGTCCCAGGTGCCGTCGGCAAGGGGTGCGTGAAGCAGCCCGAGGAGGGTGTCGACCAAGAGCGTCGCCTCGCACTGGGCCCTGTCGTCGGGCATGCCCAGGCCCGTGAACGCGCCCGCGGATGATTCGACAGCCGGGTGCGGGAGATCCCGGCGGGGTGGGCAGGGGCCTTCCGCAGGGGCGAGCAGCATTTGGCGGGTCGTGGCGGTGACATCGAGGTGCTGGACGGCCGCGCGCTCGCCAGCGGGAGTCAACATCCCACGACCCCACACAGGGACGTGAATTCAGAGGTGAACTCTCACGCGGCCGCAGCGGAGCGAGCCCTACTCCACCACCGTGATGAGACGAGAGGGGCCTCCCGGCGCGAGCGGGTCTGTGTTGATTTCGGCGCCGTCCTTCTGGCTCCATACGCGCACGTATCTCGATCGATCAGCCCAGGCTCCGAGATCACCCGTATCGGCGTCATACTGCTGCCAGGTCCTGCCCCGCTCCTCGGGGTCGAGGTGCCAGGTGGCCGGTCTGGATGACCAGACGGTGACATGAGTGATCCGGCCGGCGTGCTGGCTGAACAGATGGTCGGGATCGGCGAGCTCGCCAGGCGCAGTGAGGGAGCCCACCCGGCTCAGTCCGAGGTGGGCGAGTGAGTGGACGACCATGCTTTCGCCTTCGTCTCCCTTGTCGGGCGAGACCGGGACAGCGACTCCCTGAAAGTGGGCCGCACCGTACAGGGTGGCCTTGGTCCGCAGGTCAGCGCTCTTTCGCATGCCCTTCTCCTCAACCCTGCAAGTCGTCTCCTGCGGCTGTTCCCGACCAATGAGTGTTGCGCGCTGCAGCCACTGCAGACGCCTCTCCCTGGCGGCTACCGCTTTCCACTTCCGCGTCGTTCCATGTCCGTGGGCGGGCCTTCCCCTCCAGTGTCGACGGACGTCGCTGCGCCGCGCCAGCCCGACGTCATTGTGGCCTCACAGGGTAGGAGGCATGTGAGAGGAAAGAAGGGGCGAGATGAGCGCCAGAGAGAAAGCGAAGGCGACTGTCGAGCAGGTCGTCGGCCGTGCGGTCCGCAAGATTGCGCTCGCCATCGGCCATCGGACCACGGCGGCGAAAGGGGCCGCTCTGGAGGCACGAGGGAAAGCCCGACGAATCAAGGAGAAGGGGAAGGACAAGCTCAAATTCTGAGTGGCCCGGCGGGCGGTTCAGCAACTGGGCCACCTCGGCCCCTCCGGGAGGAAAAATGGGCGGCCTCTCTCCGATGTTAAGGCCGCCGGGAAGCGCCAGTGGTTCCTCGCGAGCGATAGGGTGTAACACGCGAGGAGGAGGCTGTCATGACTGAAACAGCTGCTACGACCACCCCCCGCGAACGGTACCGGCGGCAAGTGCGTGCCGAGATCAAGGAACGGGCTTGGGAGCAGATCGCTTCTGCCGGAACCACAGCGCTTTCACTCAATAAAATCGCGAAGATCATGGGCCTCAGCCTCGATCCACCGCGTGATCTTTGATCACGCGGTGTGATTGCTTTTGTGGTGGGTTTCCGGATTCGGGCAGGCCGGTATCCCGGGTGGCCGTCCCGGTGGCGGGTTCTCCGAGGTTCTTTCT
>NZ_JAPNLK010000157.1 GCF_026627505.1 Streptomyces sp. H27-H5
TTCGGCCTCGGCGCCGGGTCGGATCCGGCGGGCTTGGTGCTGGTCATGAGGGGTGGGGTCTCCTGTCGCGCCCTCTCAGGCTAACCCGACAAAGCGGGACGTCTCACCCAAGGCTGACAGAGAGGGGGTCGATGCCGAGGCCGGCCTGGCGCTCGGTGCTACTCGGCACTCAGCCCGTCCCGCCGGTTGTGGGTGTTCGGGGGTTCGGGCACAGCCCCTGACCTTGTGATTTAACGTCCGCCCTCGGACGAACGGTGACTGTGGCTCACCGTGGGTGCGGTCACGATGGAGGTCAAGCCCCGTTCGTTGGCCTCGTCCACCTGGTGATCACCCGCAGCTCCCGTTGAGGTGCGGGCCAGATCTGCAGGCGGATGCCCTCGGGGGCGAACCCTTGCGGGTCCGCGGCTGCAACCGGCAGGCCGCTGCGGGAGACACGGACACGCATCCATCCGGCCGGGACGTCGAACCGGGCAGCGTCAGGCAGGTAGTCGCTGCACCCCAGGATGGTCAGGCGCCCGGAAGGGACATGGGCGCTCGCCTCCGCCACATGGTCGAAGTCGGCAGAGTCGTCCTTGGGCTCGCCCTCCAGGGTGTCCACGGCAACGACGACGTCCATGTTGTTGACCGTGCTGAACGCCAGGATGTCTTCCGCGGTGGCGAGGGCATCGAACAGAGCCTGTGCCGTCCATGCGCCACCCACATCACTGTCGGAGTGCTCGTCCATCACATGGATCTGGTGGTAGTCGGCGAAGAGTTCCAGATGCGTCGTCACCAGGACATCGTCCCGGAGAGCAACGACAACTGACGAACGAGCGAGGGCGCTGGGAGTCGCTGAGCTTGTGATTCATTCGGTGCGGCGTGGTTTGGTGCCGATCTTGTGGTGGGTCGGTCTGCGGTAGGGCTGGCCGGTGGCCAGGAGTAGGCCCACGTCGTAGCGGGCCGCGGGGTGGCGGTTCTTGGAGCCGGGTGGGCGACCGGGGCCGGGCCGGGATGGTTTCGGCACTTCGGCCGGCGTTGAGGTTCGGGCGTGCAGGTGTCGGAACCCGCGGCGGACCCGGGTGGGGGTGAGCTTGTTCGGTTCGGACGGCTTCTCCCATGGGCGTCGCAGGTCGATGGCCAGGGGACGGGCAGGCGGAGTTGGGTGTGGGCGACCACGATCAGCCAGGTCCAGCGGTCCAGCGGTCCGCCGCTTCGGCCTCTCGCAGCCTCGGGGCGGTCCAGCCGAGTGTCTGCTTGATCATCCTGAAGAAGTGCTCGATGTCGAATCGCCGCAGGAAGGTCTGCCAGGCCAGCTCTGCACCGCTGCCTGTTCATCGACGACACCGCCGCCAACGTCACCGCCGCCCGCGAAGTGGGGATGACTGCCCTTCACTACCGAGGGCCCGAAGAATCTCCGAGAGGCCTTCTCTCCGCTCCTCGATCCCCAGGCTCCCCAGAACGTTCAACCCCCAACCAGCTGAGGGGAAGAGCGACCCTGGGGATTTTCACGAATCCTCATCAGCACCCCGTTGCCGTGTTCGCCCGCCGCTCTCGACGCCGAGCTGCACGCCGCCCTGGCCGCTTTCGACGCTGCGGCCGCTCCGTGGCGTGAGGCCCTCGAGGAACTGGACGAAGACGTCCTCGCCGAGGCCGCCGCCGAAGCGCGGGCCTTCGGCGCCGGCCCGGCGGCCGCCGTCGACGAGCTGGTGCGCGGCCTGCTCGGGCAGTTGACCGACTGGCAGCGGTCGATCGGCGAGCTGGGCCGCGCGCTCAGCACGAACTGAAGGCCGACCGCTACCCGGCTGGTCCACCGACGCCGACCGCACCGAGGACATCGGGTGGCGCCAGGCACCACTCTGCCCGAGGCCGTCGCACGCCACCACCACGCTCACGTGCTCGCCGCCATCGTCGAGCTCGGCGGTGAGCTGGAGCTCCCAGCTACCCGTAACGGGCGCTTCAGGGGCGCGGTCATCCCAGAAGGCTGCGCGGTCAGCGCCGGCCGCCGCCGATGCGGCGGTCGTCGGCCAGTGCGGTCAGCGGGCCGAACTCGCAGGCAAGCTCGTTCCACGTCAGCACCTCGCCACAGCGGGCCGGGAACTCCTTCGGGTTGAACTCGGGCATGGTCCAGGTGCCAGTGCCCCGGTCCCGCAGCCACAGGTCCCCGTCACCGTCGACCACAGTCGGCGGGACCGGTACGGGCTCGGCCTGATCGGTGGGCTCCCAGGTGACCCGGCCCGGGTGGGAAACGCGGCGCAGCTCGGTGGTGGCCAGCCGCGCGGCCAGGTCACGCGTGGACTCTTCGGCGTCCTTGACCGACGCGAGTCGGAACGCGTCGTCAAGTACGGGCAGGGCAGGATTCTTGCTGCGCTTTGAACTCATACGCTGACTACCTCCGGTGGGGGGCGTCACATCCGTTATGGCACCCCGTAGAGGAACACGGTATCCGAGGCGGGAGCCGGGCCGGCTACGACCACTGTCCAGGTGGAGGCGCCGGCACACCGGGCGGTGCTGGTTGTTTCAGCTCACCAGAACAGAGCGGTTAAGCCACTGCTACCGTCGGTGAACCGGCCCGGACCGCCGAGACCGGGCGGCACACGGCGCGGGTGACCACGACCCCCGCCTGAACCGGGTTCAGAAACCTCCACGCTCAGACCCCGACGCCAGCGCGTGCGCCCAAACCCTCCCGACCGGCCCCGGCCGCCCACTCGGTTCAGAAACAGCCGTTCGGCAACCCGTCACGACGTGGGACGGGTCCTCGCAACCGGTGAGGCGTACACCAGACCCGCCCATCACAAGAAGGGCACCAAGCCCCGCCGACTGGATAAATGACAAGCTGAAGGCCGGTGTCGTTCCCGCTGAAGGTTGGCGGCTCTGGCACTGATCTTGTGGACTCGTGACGCTCCGTGCCGTCTGGCATCAGACCGTCAGTGGGTTCGGGTTCTGCCACCGGATGTCAGCGGGTCCCGGCCGCCCGTGTCCAGCCGCGCGCAGCAGTCGTTTCCTGTGCATGATCATGATCATGATCATGATCTTGACCCGAGTTCTCGGTCCCGCAGCCATCGCCGGCATCACCGCCTTCACCGCGGTCACCCCCGCGCTGGCCGACGACCCTGGCAGCACCATCGGGAACAACATCGGAGCCCTCCTGATTGCCAGCCAGAACGAGGGCGCCAACGCCGGAAACGACGGGACCACCAGCAGCCACGGCAGCAGCAACGGCAACACCCTCGCCAACAACATCGCCGACCAGTCCAATGTCGCCCTCATCAACACCGCAAAGGTGGCCGAAGACGCGCTCGTGACCGCCTGAGCCACTTCACCTGGTCTGAACGACACAGCCCCATGGCGTGAGGGCGGGGCCGTGACGCTCCCGCCCTTATCCGTGATCTGCTGCTGATACCTCCCGTGGCAGAACGACTGCGTTCGCGCGGCAGACGACACTCCGTGGATCAGAGGGCGTGGAGGACCTGGGCGGAGGAGTCGAAGTTCGCTCGGCCGAACATCTTGGGGCAGGGTGAGCCCGGCGGAGACCGCTGCGTGATCGTGGCGGCTACCCGTGCGCACGTAAACCGGGCGCCGGTCTGGCCCGGTGGTGGATCCCGCCGTCCCGGCCCCCGTGGAGGGGCCGGCACTACCGAGCCCAGTCCACCCCCAGCGCGGCCAGGCGCTCGCGCCGCTCGGCGCTCAGCCCGTCCCGCCGGCTGCGGATGTTGGACAGCCGCACCCCCAGTCGGATCGCCGTTCCGTCCGGCAGCTCCTCGGTGTGCGCCCGGTGGGGACGACGACGCCTCTTTCACGGGTGGCGTACTGGGCGAGCGCCTCAACCCCGGTCGAACGCGTTGCTCGCCGACCGCGCCCCGGGTGCGGTCCGAGTTGGCGGGCGTCCTGGGCACCCCTGCGGGCAGGATCCGGGCACTGGCCGTACTCCGCGAGCAGTGCGTCGCCCGCAGCGAGTACGTCGACTTCGCCGAGACTTTCGTGGACCGGGCAGAGGCTCTTGCGGGACGACGATCGCCGAATCCGCCGCGGCGCGGACACACCGACCGTGTCCCGACTTTTGGCGGGAGTTGCCGCCGGTGTGTCTAGTGCTGTGACCGGAAAGGTTCACCGTGTCACGGCGCCCGGCACGGCACCTCGCCGCGTTGTCGAACCGCCCGAGTACGTCCAGTACAAGCGGCAGTCCTCCGCCTTGCGATGCACCGCACCGGACACCGCGACCCGGCAAACCTTTCCGGCCACAGCACTAGGCGAGTTGGGTTTCGGCGGCGGCGATGGCCTCGTGGGTGGTAGCGCGGCCCATGAGGATGCAGAGGGTGTAGGCGGCGTCGTCCATGGCGCGCATGGCGGCGGGGTCGTCGGGTGTGGTGGCGAGGCGGGCTTGGCATCCGCGGAGTCGGGTCAGGGCTTCTTCGGTGCGGGCCGCGTTCGGGACCAGCGCGGGGTCCGCCTGGCTACCGGGTTCGCTCGGCGTGTGGGCGGCTTCGATGGCGTGGCGTAGGGCTCGTTCCAGGCGGGTGGGCAAAAGGCTGCCGGCGGGAGTGGTCGTGATCGCGAGCGCAAGGTCGTCGACGGGGAGGCCGGCGAGGTCGGCGGCGGCCGCGAGGATCCGTCGTGCGTCGCGGGCCGAGCACGGGACGCGTGCCATCAGCATTCCGACCGCCCGCGGGGTCGACGGTTCAGGGGCCGGATGCCGGCCGTCGCCTTGGGTGGCGGGCGGGTCGGGGGACAGGCCGGAGGGCGTCGACATGGAGGTCCCTTCAATCCAAGCGGGGGCAGCGGAGCGCGTTCGCGTGTGCATGGAAGGTATGCCCCCAGGCCGCGCGAGGCTCACGAGGCGCGCGGACGGTACGCGCGGCACGCCTGCCGCAGGCGTGCGCTCGGGTTGCGGCGGACTTGCGGCCGGCCGCCGGCCGGCGTGACCATCGACTTGCGGGACATTCGGTGTCTGGATCCGGGCGGGCGCGCATCAAGCCCGCCGATCGCGGCGAGGTGAGACGCATGGACCTCCGGGTGACGATGAGGCGCTACGGACCGACCGTGCACCTCATCCTGCTCGGCGAGCTCGACGTGGAGACCAGGGCCGCTCTCGACGAGGTACAAGCAGTCCCGAACAATGTCGACGTGGTGGCCTGCGACATGCGGCGCCTGACGTTCATGGACGTCGTCGGCCTGCACGGCCCGACCACGTTCGCACGACGCCTGAACGGGCGCGAGATCGCGTTCTTCGCCTACGACTGGCAGCCCCAACCGCTGCGCCTGATGGACCTCGTCGACTGCCTCTACCCGAAAGGGGACCGCGGCGGGCCCACCGGGCTGCTGCGCCGCGACCTGCGGGGCTCTGCCGCGTCCGCACGCGCGGCCGGTGCGACCCGGGCCCGAAAGAACGCACCACCCCCGGCCGCGATCCGTCCCGTCAGGGGCGGGGCGGTCATTCTGCGGTGAGGTCGGCGGTGTCTCGTGCGCGATGGGCTCGGTCTTCGAGGAGGCGGCGGAAGCCGGCGACCGGGTAGCGCTCGCCGGTGGCCGTACCGGATCCGGGGATGCCGGCGATCTGGGCCATGCACTGTTGGGGCTGGGGTTGCCAGCCGGTGACCAGGACCCGCAGGCCCAGGCATTCGGCGCGCCGGTGCACATCCAGGAGATGCAGCAGGCCGTCGCCGTCCATGACCGTGACGCGGTGCAGGTCCACCAACAGATCCCGCACATCGATGGTGACGCCGTCCAAGGCCGCCTGCAGTGCCTGGCCTGCGGCCTCGTCGAGGGTGCCGCTCACGCTGACCAGGACCGTGTTGCCGCAGTAGTCGATGTCAACTGTGATCAATGCGTCTCTCCTCGCGACGTCCTCATGCGCCGGCGCATGCGGTCCTCCATCCTGGCGTGGCACTTCCCGGAGCCGAGGCGCGGCTCGCGGAAACAACAACGGGGCTTGCCCCGGGTCCCGAGGGTGGTTGTGGGGTGGGTGCCGTTACCGATCGGGGGCAGGGGGCAGCCATAGGTCCCGTGGCCGGTCCGCGTGAGGAGGCCGGTGCGCATCCCGGCGAAGGAGGACGAAGGGGTACGGCATGACGAGGGCACGCGACATCATGACGGCGGACGCGACGTGTATCGGCGCTGAGGAGACGGTGCTGGAGGCGGCGAAGAAGATGGCCGAGCTGAAGGTCGGCTCGCTGCCGATCTGCGGCACCGACGACAAGCTCAAGGGCATGCTCACCGACCGCGACATCGTCGTCAACGTCCTCGCCGCGGGCAAGGACCCCGCCACGGTCAAGGCGGGCGACCTCGCCCAGGGCGAAGCCGTCACCATCGGCGCCGACGACGACGCGGCCGAGATCCTGCGCACCATGAGTTTGCACCAGATCCGCCGTCTCCCGGTCATCGACGGCCACACCCTGGTCGGCATCGTCGCCCTGGCCGACGTCGCCCGCGCCCTGCCCGACACGAACGTCGGCGACCTGCTGGAGACGATCTCGCTGAACTGACCGGCCCGCGCCGAGGCGCTCCGCGGGGCGCGCACCACACGACCGCGATGCCCCGAAGGGCCGGACTCCCCTCCGGCCCTTCGCCACAGGCTTGGGTCGGTGCAGCGGGTCGAACAGGCAGGACCACCCCGTGCGTGGCGGCACCGGTGTCAGAGGGGGCCGGCCCCACAAGTGCGCGGATTCCCCGGTACTCACCTGGCGGGAAGGGCACGATGGGCGCGGTGTCTCCCGCGTTCGGCGGGTGGAGAGGCCCTTGTGCGGGCAGGCCGGCGGGGTGGACACGATGGATGTACGACGGGTGTACGGCAGTTCCGGCGACAGCGCGAGGAGCGGGCCCCACAGCCCGACCGCGCCTACGTCGAACTCTCTGGCGGCCCCCTGGACGGTCTGGTCCTCGATGTCACCGGTTGGTCTGTCACGGACCGAGTGGAGGGCGCGTTGCTGATCACCGACAGGGGCCTGTTCGGGCCGGGTGGCCGGGCGTTCTACGCGCCCCTCGCGGGCGACGTCGAGGGCCCGTTCCTGTGGCAGGGCGACACACCCTGACTCTGACCCGGGAAACAACCGGCGGAGCCTGCCGGCGATCATGGGGTCTGCGTGCCGCGCGATGGCTCGCCCGGGTTTCGCGCCCAGGCCCGCGTCGCGGCACGCAACCGGCATGCCCCGGTGACGCCCGGCGGTGGTTACAGGGCGCCGAAGAGCCAGTTGCCGGGGGCCTTGGGGTCTTCGCTGGTGTCGTACTCCTCGGTGGCGCGGCGGATCTCCTCGCGCCCCAGGGTGCCGTCACCGTCGGTGTCGAGCTTGGCGAAGGCGACCTTCAGGTCTTCGGGGGAGGCGCCGAGGGACTTGATGTACATGGTCTGGAACTCGTCCTCGTCGATGAGGCCGTTGCCGTCAGTGTCGCAGATGTCCATCCAGGCGTCGACCATGACGCTGAGGCGCTGAAGGATGCCCTCGCGGTCGTTGGCGACGGCCTTCTTCATCCCGGAGATGAACTCGGCCCGGTCCAAGAGGCCGTCCTGGTCGGCGTCCATGGTGGACAGGTCGTGGGTCCACTCAGCCGCTCCCAGTCACGGCACCAGGGGGCGGATGGCCGACGTCGTCCGCGTGGACCGTCACCCCAGGCACCACGTCCTCCAACGCCGTCCCGACCTCCACGAGGCCACGCAGGGCCGCGTAGCAGAACTGCCATCGGCCATCGCGGCCGCCAGTTCGGATACGCGATCCGATCGGCAGCGGTCTCGTCGAGCGCCTTCCGCACCGCATCGACCGCTCCCGGTCCGCGTTCGCTCGCGCCGAAATCCCCGACGTGGCCCGGCATTCGGCGCCGCTGGAACAGGCCCGTAGGAGCCCGCGGGCCTGCACGCCGGCCGCACGGCGCAGCTCACCGCGATCGTGCCCGGGGGGTCGGGCGGTTGGGATCAGGTGGCTGGTGGGGTGTCGCAGGTGAAGAGGGTGAGGGCTCCGGTGCGGTGGAGGAGTTTGAGGAGTTGGGGGTTGGGGGCTTGGAGGTGGAGGGTGCGGCCGTGGGTGAGGGCGGTGAGTTGGGCGCGGATGAGGATGTTGAGGCCGGTGGAGTCGCAGAAGGCGAGGCCGCTGACATCGACGGTGATCTTGGCGGGGTTGGTGGGGTCGGTGACCGCCCGTCGCAGGGCCGCGTCGAGGGCGGCGGCGTGGTCGGTGTCCAGGTCGAGTTCGCCGGTCACGCGGATCAGGTCCGGCCGCTCAGCCGGTACGGGCGTTTGTGACGGGTGGTCATGCTCGGTCACGGTTTCCCCCGTCGTCGGTGTTCCTGCTGAGACGGTATCCGCCCGTGCGGTGCGCGAACCCACCGGGAGCCCCCCGGCTTCGCAGCTCTGACCTGCGGCTCGGTCGCCGCCGCGTCATCTGAGGTCCGTCCTGCTGTGTCGCCCTTTCGGCCGGGTCGAGTGCCTGTGTGCCATCGCCACCGATTACCTCGCTGTCCACCGCGCGAAAATCTGTGTCGGCTGGAGTAGACATCGGGCGGTGTTGTGGTTATGGTTTCTCTCGTAGCCCAGAGAGAACGAAGGGGCCTGGCAGAGATGAACTGCCGGGCAGTAGTACCGCAGTACAGGTGGTTGCAGTTCAGCAGTGCGGTGCGGTGATGGAGTGTCGAAGCCAAGAGTGGTTGCGGGACGGCGACGGGGCTGATCACCGGATCGGGTGGCCCGCGGTCATCAGGGGCCGCCACAGGCAGTACCCGCAGTTCGCAGTACCCCAGCAGTGAAGTCAGTGGAGTGGTACCTCGGTGAAGGCGTCGGCTGCGGGCGCGCGCATCGGGAGGTTCGGCAGTGGGGTTCCAAGCCAGAGTGGATGCAGGATGGGCGACGGGGCTGGCTGCCGAAAGTGTGGCGCTTGATGAGGCCACGAGCAGTACAAGCAGTTCGCATTACAGCAGTACCCGCAGTGCGCATCACCAGTAGTTCCGAGTGGAGCAGTACCAGCCGTTCGCAGTATCAGCAGTTCCCGTAGGTAGGTAGTTGATCATCCGAGGGATGAACGGAGGGATTGGGCATCATCGGGATCGCCCGGACGCCACGCGAGTCCGGGTACCGCAGGACATCGTGAGTGAGGTGGTCTCCGGTCGAACAACCGCGATCCCCGCATCACCCGTTGCCTTTCAGGCGGGTGTGCGGAATGAGGCCGGCGCAGTATCAGGGCCGGCAGATGGTGTAGCAGTTCCTTCGGGGCCCTGGTGCGGTAAGCACCAGGGCCCCTCCCCGTACCCAGACCCCTGTTCCTTCACCTGTTTCGCAGTGAGGTGCGATGACAGCAGACGACTCGTTCGGCCGTCTCGACGACGACAACTATCCCGCCTACACGATGGGCCGGGCCGCCGCCATGCTCGGCACCACCCAGGGCTTCCTCCGTGCCATCGGCGACGCCCGCCTCATCACCCCGCTGCGCTCCGCGGGCGGTCATCGCCGCTACTCCCGTCACCAGCTCCGCCTCGCGGCCCGCGCCCGGGAGCTCGTCGATGAGGGGACCCCGATCGAGGCGGCCTGCCGCATCGTCGTCCTCGAAGACCAGCTTCGGGAAGCCCAACGCCTCAACGCCGAGCACGAGCCCGCCACCGCGGCCGCGGACGCCGGGGCCGCGGCCTGAGACGACACCGTCCCGGCCACCGCCAACGCGACTGCCGTATCACCATAGGGCCGACGTGGACGAACCGAACATCCACGTCGGCACTTCCCATCCAAGGGTGACCGGACGGGGGGCACGCGTGCGTTCAAGGAAAGACCTGTGCAACAAGAAGTACTGGTGCTGCCGGACGAAGGCGACGACGTGCGGGTGATCGCGTGCGTCGGAGAGTTCGACCAAGACACCCTGGGACCCTTCCGGCAGGCCGGCAACCCGGCTGTCGCCGACCCGGCCGTCCGGCGGATCGTCCTGGACGTCACACGACAGGTCGAGCGGACCATCGACTGCCCACAGAGCGCTCTCCACCCGCGAACGCACGTGGGACATCGAGCGGGCGGGTGCGGGTCAGGCGGTCGGTGGCGGGTCGAGGGTGAAGAGGGGAAGGGCGCCGGTGCGGTGCAGGAGTTTGACGAGTTGGGGGTTGGGTGCCGGCAGTCGGAGGGTGCGGCCGTGGGAGAGGGCGGCGAGTTGGGCGTGCAGGAGGATGCTCAGGCCGGTGGAGTCACAGAACATGAGCTCGCTGACGTCGACCGTGATCTCCGCGGGGTTGTCGGGATCGGTGACCGCACGCCGCAGGGCCGCGTCGAGCTCAGCGGCGCGCCCGGTGTCCAGGTCCAGTTCGCCGCGGACGCGAACCAGGTCCGGCCGGGAATCCACGGGGGCAGGTCGCTGTGACGGTTGGTCGTGGTCGGTCATGTTTTCCCCCGCGGCTGGTGTTCCTGCGCCGACGGTATCGGGTTCGGACCGTGTCCGAACCCGCCACCGGATCAACCCGGGGAGCCCCCCGCCTTGGCGCTGCCGCCACGGCGAACGCCGGTGTCTCGCCGTCATCGATGGACCCTTCGGCCACGGGGGACAGCTCCCGCCTGGCGGGGGGTGTGCTACATCAGAGACGAGCCGGGGCGGGGACGGCGAGGCGGGAAGAGGCGCCCGTACAGTGCGGGAGGCTGAGGAAGCGGTTGTATCGCGTCGGTGAGGAGCCTGGTTGCTCAGGCCTTCGTCCACGCGTCGAGGAAAGCCTCCCGCCTGGACGGATCGGCAGTCTTGTGGTCCGCGTGCAGCACACGCCAGGCGGTGAGTTCGAGGTCGCGGAGCCACAGTTCGCCGATGACCTGTGTCTTGAGGTCGGGGAGGTGGTCGGATTCGGCCAGTGCCTGACCGATGACCTCTGCGGCCGCGATGCGCTGGGGCGGGGTCATCTCGTTGACAGCCGAGAGGATCTGTCCGGCCAGACCGGTGCCTTCTCCGGCCAGTGAACTCAGTACCCAGGTCTTGATGTTGGCGGGCAGCAGGTAGAGGGAGCCTGAGGACCTCCACAAGTCGGACCAGAAGCGTTCTCCGGCCTGCGTGGGAGCGGGAAGCGCTGCCAGGAGTCCGAGGAGGTGTGCGGTGGCCGCGTATCCGTCGGAGTGGGCCGATGCGACGACGGCGATGTCGGCAACGCGCTCGATGTCGATTCGGCCCGCTTCGAGGCGCGGGTCCAGCCCCAGGCGCTGCTCCAGTTGCTGGGAGACGGGGAGGGACGCGTGGGAGTGGAACTCGGGAAGCATCGGCGATCCTTGAAAGTAGGAGAGCGGAGAGGCCCGTTCGGGGTCCCTGATCGTTCCCACGGCCCGTCGAATTACACGACTTTCACGACACTGGTTGATGGCAAAGCGCCAAGTGCCACTGCGGGGCGGAGAAACCGCCCGCGTCCGGCGACGCCGACCGAGGATGCGAGGCGGGCCTCTGAAGGCTGCCGCTCACGGGCTCTTAGTGGTCTGCGTCGTAAATCCTTCGGGGGTTGACGTCGGGCTTGGCGTGCGCTTGCCCGTGTCAGGTGTCGAGACCGGTGAGGTGGAGGTGGCAGGCGGTGTCGAGTGCGTCCTCGGGGGT
>NZ_JAPNLK010000158.1 GCF_026627505.1 Streptomyces sp. H27-H5
CCGCCTCGCTGCGGTCCCGCTGAGAATTCTGCCTCGATATCACTGTGCGTCACTTTCCGTTCGAGGCAGGAACCGGACCAGACAGGAGCAATCATCCCCTACTCACACAACCTGGTATACACCCTCCGCCTCGAAGGCCCAGGTGCTGGACGTGCCGCCGGTGAAACTGCGGTGCACCGAGTACCGGATGCTGAAGATCGCCTGCCCCAACTGCTCCTCGGTGTCCGCTGGGACAGCCCCGTCGGGGGTGTTCGGCCCGGTCTGTTACGGCCCAGACGTCAAGGCGGCCACCGTGCTACTGGCGGTGCGTGGCCACATGAGCGTGGTCCGGGCTGCACAGATGATGCACGCCCTGCTCGACGCCCAGGTCTCCACCGGCTTCGCCTCCGGCCTCATCCGCCGCCTCGCCACGGAACTCACCCCGTTCATGACCGCGTTGAAGGCTCGATTGAAGTCCGCGCCGGTGCTGCATCTGGACGAGACCCCGGCCAGCGTGAGCGGCGATGAGATGCGGCAGTTCGAGACCGAGGCCCTGCTGCGCGGAGAACACCTCGCCCCGGACCGAAGGCAGCCGGGACCTGACTGGATGTACGTGCACGTCGCCCGGGCCGGGCCGCTGATCTGGCTCGGCGCACACAAACGCCGCTCACACGAGGCCACCGATTCCTTCAACATCCTCACCGGATACGAAGGCGTCCTGGTCACCGACCGGCTCGCCCTGTACGACAAGTACGCCAAGACCGCGGCCGGCCGGCAGATCTGCTGCGCCCACATCCTGCGGGACCTGACCGGCGTCATCGAAGGCGAACCCGGCGTCGATCATTCCTGGGCCCTGGCCGCCCAGGACACCCTGCGCGACTTCCACCGCAGCGTCGAACAGGCCAAGGCCACCGGGGCCAACCGGCTCGACGCGCCTCGGGAAGCCGAGCTCCACCGGCGATGGCGGCACGCCTACCTGGTCGGCCTCGCCCAGAACGCCGGCCGCCGAACCAGCCAGAACAAACGCCACCCGGCCTGGGTGGCCGCCGAGATGCTCAAGAACCGCACCGACGAGATCCTGCTGTTCACCAGCGACTTCGACGTGGAATGGACGAACAACCCGGCCGAGCGGGCCCTTCGCATGGTGAAACTCCAGATGGCCGTCAGCGGCTGCTGGCGCCGGGTCGAGAGCGCCGACTGGTACTGCACCGTCCGCTCCTACCTCGACACCGCCCGCGCCCACGGCATCGACCTGCTCGACGCCCTCCGCAACGCATTCACCGGCACCCCCTGGATACCGCCAGCAACGACCTGAACCCACACCCCTGAACACTTACGCAGCAGGGGACCCCGAGAATCGGACACAGCCACTCACCCTCAATGTAAATTGGCGGAAATCAAGGCAACGGAGCATTTCTAACAGGGTGCTTTCGGCCAGGACAACGCCGGTTGCAGAAAGCTGCCACGGCCGGGCGGGAGATCGACCGCGTGCTAGCGTCGGAGCATGACCGATATGAAGAATCCGCAGGGTCTCGTCATCGACCGCTACATGCCGGACTGGCATTTCCGGGAACGGCATTGGGTGAAGGTGGGCGCGCCGCGCGAGGAGGTGTTGCGGGCGGCCCGCGAGATGACCTGGCGCGAGGCCCCGGTGGCCCGGATCCTCCTCGCGTTCACCCGGAACAAACTGCGGCCCGACGGCCGGGTGCTCGATGACTTCGCGATGGGGGGCGACACCGTACTGGAGCTGTCCGACAGCGAGTTGGTGTACGGAGGCATCGGTTCACAGGCCGGCCCGGTGAGCCCGGACCGGCCGATGGCCGAGGTGTTCCGCGACTACGCCGAGCCCGGCTGCACCAAGGTGGTCTTCACTCTGCACCTGGCCTGCGGAGTTCTCTCCACGGAGACCCGGATATGGGCCACCGACGAGGAGACCCGGCGCAGGTTCGGACGATACTGGAAGGTGATTCGCATTCCCAGCGGAATGATCAGGATCGCTTTGCTTTCCGCCATCAAGCGTCGGGTCGACGTACGCTCCGGGAATGCCCGGCGTCAGGCCTGAGCGTCCCGTACGACCTCGATGAATCGGCCTGCCGTCGAGTTGCGGTAGAAGTCCTGGGTGGTGACCTTCGGCAGGCCCTGTTCGCGCATCTCGCGAAGCACCCTGATGACCAACAGGGAGTTCCCGCCCAGTTCGAAGAAATTGTCGTTCGGCGTGACGTCCGCATTCAGGGCATGGCCCCACAGTTTCAGGATCTGCGCGGTCAACGCGTCGTACGCGTCGCCGGCGGGGGCATCGCCGGCGCGCTGCCCGGCGGGTGCGGCGGCCGGGGCCGGGAGGGCCGCCGTGTCGACCTTGCCGTTGATGGTGAGGGGGATCGCGGGCACCTCGGTCAGCGTCGAGGGGACCATGTAGGCGGGCAGCATCCCCCGCGCGTGCGCCAGGACGTCCGCCGTGGCGGCGGGTCCGCGCAGGGCCACGTACGCGTCGATGCGGGCGGTCGCCGCGTCGCCGGGGGTGTCGTGGCCCAGCACCGTGGCCGCGCCGACCACGTCGGGGTGGCTGAGCAGCACGTTGCGGATCTCGTCCAGTTCGATGCGGTGGCCGCGGACCTTGACCTGGCTGTCGAGCCGGCCGAGGTGGTCGAGGCTGCCGTCGGGGCGCAGTCGGCCCCGGTCGCCGCTGCGGTAGACGCGCCCGCCGCCGTACGGGTCGGTGAGGAAACGCTCGGCGGTCAGCTCCGGCAGGCCCAGGTAGCGGTCGGCGACTCCGGCGCCGCCCACGCAGATCTCGCCCGGCGCGCCGATCGGCAGCAGTCGGCCGCGCGGGTCGCGGACCGAGAGGGTCCAGCCGGGCAGCGCGGGACCCACTTCGCGGCCGGCGGCGAGCACGTCCGCCGGGGTCACGGTGTGGGCGGTGACGTGCACGGTGGTCTCGGTGATGCCGAACATGTTCACCAGCCGGCAGTCGGTGTGGGAGTGCCGGGCGAACCAGGGGGCGAGCATCCGTAGGTCGAGCGGTTCGCCGCCGAAGACCACCAGGCGCACGGCGAGTTCGGCGGGCGTGCGCCGGTCGGTCTCGATGACCTGCGCGAAGGCCGAGGGGGTCTGGTTGAGCACGGTGACGCGCTCGCGGACGAGCAGGGTGTGGAACAGCTCGGTGTCGCGGGTCGTCCAGTAGTCGACGACGACCAGTCGCCCGCCGGTGAGCAGGCAGCCCCACATCTCCCAGACGGAGAAGTCGAAGGCGCTGGAGTGGAAGAGGGTCCACACGTCGTCGGCGTCGAGCCCGAAGTCCTCGCGGGTCGCCTCGATCAGGGCGGCGACGTTGCGGTGCGGGACCACGACGCCCTTGGGGCGCCCGGTGGAGCCCGAGGTGTAGATGACGTACGCGGGCGCGGAGCCGTCCTCGGGCCGGGGGGCGGCCGGGGGTTCCCCGGTGCCCAGGGAGCGCAGCGCGTCGGGGGTGATCACGCGGACGCCCTCGACGTCGGGGAAGGCGTCGCCGCTGCCGACGACCACGGCGGCGCCCGCGTTCTGAACGGTATAGCGCAGTCGTTCCACGGGATTGCGCAGGTCCATGGGCACGTAGGCACAGCCTGCCTTGAGGACGCCGAGGAGGGTCACCACCAGGTCGGCGTCGCGTTCGAGGGCGACACCGACCATGGCGCCGGGGGCGACTCCCAGGGCGCGCAGCCCGGCGGCGGTGTGTTCGGCGCGGGCGTCGAGCTCGGCGTAGCTGAGGCTGGTGTCCCCGGCGGTCAGGGCGATGGCCTCGGGGCGTTGGCGCACGACGTCGGCGAAGAGTCCGTCCAGGGTGCGTCCGGCGGCCTCGGCGCTGCCGACGGCGGGGGTGACGCCGAGTCTCAGTACCCTCTCGGTCTCCTCGGGGGCGAGCAGCTCGATCGTCTCCAGCGGCCGGTCCGGGGCCTGCGCCAACTGGTCCGCGACGTGGGCGACATGGGCGGCGAACCGCTCGGCGACCGCGGGCGCGAGGTCACCGCGGTCGTGGCGCAGGGTCCCGGTGACGGTGCCGTCCGGGTGGCGCACGAAGTGCAGCAACCCGGGCAGGGCGGGGGCCAGGTACGGCAGGCGCCACTGCCCTGGTCGGCCGTCCTCCACCAGGACGCCGATGCCGGCGAGGGTCGACGGGCCCCCGCCGTCGGTCTCCCAGCGGGCCCGCAGCGTCGCCGCGTCCTGCGATTCGTCGAGGGGCTCCCCCGCGCCGTACCGGGCCAGTACCAGCGCGGTCGCGGCGGCGAGCAGGGCGGGGTCGCCGGGCAGGTGCTGCGGCAGCGGGACGGGCACCTCGGCGGTGCGCCCCGCCGCGGCCGGGTCGCCCAGGCCCCATTCGAGGGTGGGCCGGTCACCGGCCGGGAGTCCCGCGGCGGCGTCGGCACGCCCGAAGACCAGGGAGGTCCCGTCGAGGGTGAGGCCGTGCCGCGCCACCAGCACCAGGTCGGCGGTGCCGTCGCGGTGGCGCAGCAGTACGGCGCGCAGCGGCAGTCCGGTGGCGTGCAGCGGGCGCTCGGCCTCCTGCCGGGCCCGGCTCGCGGCGGCGGGGTGCGCGGCGTCGAACGGCAGGGGCTCCTCCCACAGGCGAAGGGCCGCCAGTTCGGGCCAGGCCTGCGCGGCTCCGGCGCGCAGGCGGCGCTCCAGCTCCGCGGCATCGACCGGGCCCGGCAGCCGGACCACCAGGCTGTGGCAGGACGCGGCCTGACTTCTCGACATGGTCGGACTCCTGTCGTACGAGAGGGAGCGGGGGGTCAGCGGGCGCTGAAGCCGCCGTCGACGGTGAGAGTGGTCCCGGTGACCTGCCGGGTGTCGTCCCCGGCGAGCCAGAGGGCCGCGCCGGCGATGTCCTGCGGTTCGATGAGGGCGTTCATCGGCTGGGACTGGACGAAGATCTCCTCGTGTTCGTCCACGTCGACGTCGAGCGAGCGGGCGATCTCGGCGAGCATCCGGCCCTCGTGGAGCGGGTCGTCGCGCACCGATCCGGGGCACAGGGCGTTGACCCGGACCCGGAAGGGCGCGTAGTCGAGGGCGGCCGCCTTGGTCAGGCCGATCAGGCCGTGCTTCGCGGCGACGTAGCCCGCGAAGTGTCGGTAGCCGACGAGGCCCGCGGTGGAGGCGACGTTGATGACGCTGCCCGAGCGCTGTTCGACCATGGCGGGGACGAGGGCCTTCATCATGCGCCAGGCGCCGGTGAGGTCGATGCCGACCATGAGTTCCCACTCGTCCTCGGCGATCTCGTGGACGGCCTTGCCCGACGGTGCGGCGATGCCCGCGTTGTTCAGCAGGACGTCCACGGTGCCGAAGCGCTCCCACGTCTGTTCGGCGACGGCGGCGACGGCACGCGCGTCGCGGACGTCGGCGACGGCGGTGTGCACGGCGACGCCGTGCGCCCGGCAGAGCCGCGCGGTGTGTTCCAGCTGCCGCTCGGAGCCCAGCGGGTACGGCACTCCGGCCACGTCCCTGCCGACGTCCACCAGCACGAGGTCCGCGCCCTCCGCGGCGAAGCGAACGGCGCAGGAACGGCCGAGTCCGCGGGCCGCGCCGGTCACCACGGCCGTCTTGCGCCCGAGCCGGGCAGCGCCCGCGGTCATGACCGCAGGTCCGCGGCGACCGCGTCGAGCAGCGGCAACGGCGACTCGGTGAGGTACATGTGGCCGCCTCGCGGTTCCACGAGCCGGAAGGCGGCGGTGGTGGCCCGCCGCCACTCCTCGGCCTGTTCACGGGTCACCAGGTGGTCGTCCGTGGCGCGCAGCGAGGTGACGGGGGTGCGCAGCGGCTCGTCGGAGACCGGCTTGTAGTTCTCGTGCATCTCGACGTCCGCCCGCAGGATCGGCAGCAGCAGCTCCCGCATGTCGGGGTCGGCCAGCGCGTCGTGTTCGTATCCGGCGAACTCCCGCACCCGGGCGAGGAAGCCGTCGTCGTCCAGGCCCGTCGCCCGCCGGGTGCGGCCGGTCCAGGGGCCCGGGGAGCCGCTGACGAACAGGTGGGTGAGGTTCACGGCCGCGTCCTGCTCCAGGCGGCGGGCGACCTCGTAGGCGAGCACCGCGCCCAGGCTGTGGCCGAAGAGCGCGACGGGCCCGTCCCCGGCCAGGGCGGCGACGCGCGGGGCGAGGGCGTCGGCCGCGTCGACGGCGTCGTGGAAGGGCTCGTCGAGGAAGAGTTCCTCGCGGCCGGGCAGTTGGAGCGGCACTATGCGCGGTGCGTCGGCGGGGAGGTCTTTCCAGGCGCGGTAGAAACCGGCGCCGCCTCCCGCGAACGGGAGGCACACCAAGGAGTGGGTCATGAGCGGCATCGCTTTCTGGGAAGCTGCGTGAGAGCCACGCTTTCATCGGTTCCGGACAGGGGCAACGGGCGCTGCAGATTGCTGCCAACGCCCGTTGCCCGACCGCCCGGCGGGGGACGTCAGGCGGCGTCCATGGCGTCGGCCAGCGACTTCGGGCGCATGTCGGTCCAGTTCTCGTTGATGTGGTCGAGGCAGGCCTGGCGGCCGTCCTCGCCGTGCGCCACGGTCCAACCGGCGGGGACCTCGGCGAAGGCGGGCCAGAGCGAGTGCTGGTTCTCCTCGTTCACGAGGACCAGGTAGCGGGCGTCGTCGTTCTCGAACGGGTTCGTGGCCATGGCCGGTTCTTCCTTCGGTGTGAGTGCGTGGGAGGGTCAGGCGGCGCGCGCGTTCAGCTGCTCGACGAAGTCGGACAGCCGGTCGACGCCCCAGAACTTGTCGAATCCGCTGATGAAGAAGGGAACGCCGAAGACCCCGTCGCGGTGCAGGGAGTTCAGCGCGTCGAGCCCCGATGCGCGGATCGTCGGATCCTCGTGGGCCCGGGCGAGGACCTCCGGGTCCAGGCCGACGGTGCGTCCGAGCCGGCGCATGGTGTCCGGGTCGGAGATGTCCTCGCCGAGTTCCCAGCGGGCCCGGTAGGTCTCGGCGATGAACTCGGGTCCGGCGCCGAGCCGGTCGGCCGCGAGGTAGGCCAGGTGCGAGACCTCCCAGCGCGGGGCGGGATCCACGGGCCACACCATGTCCAGGCCCCGGGCCCGGGCGAGGCGGCGGACGTCCTGGAGGATGTAGAGGTGCTTCTCCTTGGACATCGGGACGTACGGCAGCGTGATGTTGCTGCGCTCCAGTTCGTCCAGGGCCGGTTCGTCCGGCTCCCAGAACGGCAGCCAATCGATCCGGCCTGCCACCTCGGGGTGCCGGTCCACCAGGTCCCGGTACGCCATCCAGGAGTAGGGGCTGCGGAAGGAGAAGTACCAGCGTGGTCCGCGGCGTGCCATCACCGGCCTCCAATGGTTTCGTAGGGGTGCTCGGGGCGGTTCGGGTCGTGCGGGGGTTCAGATGGTGATGCCGCCGTCGATCTGCAGGACGGCGCCGGTGACGTAGGCGGCCCGGTCCGAGACGAGGTAGGCGACCATGTCGGCGACCTCGTGCGCGGTGCCCATGCGCCCCAGCGGAATGGAGGCGAGCGCCTCCTTCCGGGCCTTGTCGTTCATCTCGGCGACCATGTCGGTCTCGATGAACCCCGGTGCGACCGCGTTGACGCGGATGCCGGCGCGGCCGGTCTCCTTGGCCAGGGCGCGGGAGAATCCGATGATCCCCGCCTTGGAGGCGGAGTAGTTGGTCTGGGTGCGGTGGCCGTAGACCCCGGCGACCGAGGAGATGTTGACGATGGCACCGCGGCGGCGCTTCATCATGCCGAAGACCACGGCGCGGCAGACGTGGTAGACGCCGTCGAGGTTGGTGTCGATGACCTGGCGCCACTGTTCGTCGTCCATGAGGACGAGCGGGTTGTCGCGGGTGATGCCGGCCGCGGTGACGGCCGCGTCGATCGGGCCGAGCCGATCCTCGGTGGCCTCGATCCAGCCCCGTACGGCGGCGCCGTCGGCGACGTCGGCACGGGTGCCGACCACGTGTACGCCGAACTCCTGGCCGCTCTTCTCCAGGTCGCGTGCCGCGTCGTCGTCCGAGCGGTAGCAGAACGCGACGTCGAATCCGTCGCGGGCCAGCGCGCGGACCGTGGCGCGGCCGATGCCGCGCGAGCCGCCGCTGACGAGAGCCACCCTGCTCGTGCTGTCCGACATGCTTTCTCCTCAGACGCTTGCCGGGCGCAGGGCCTCGGCGGGGCGGAAGGCCATGACGATGCGGCCCACGGTCATCACCGTCTCGCCGGCCGAGCGGGTCTCGCCCTCGAACAGCAGGGTGTCGTCGACCTTGCGGTCGAGGCGCACCCGGTGTTCCAGGACCTCTCCGGGCAGCACCGGTCGGTGGAACTCGACGCCGGTCATGGCGCCGAACAGCATCACCTGGCCGGTGAGGACGTCCGGGTTGGGGTCGTCCCAGGTGGCGAGGACTCCGGCGGACTGGCACCAGGACTCCACGAGGAGGGTCGGCGGGTACGCGAAGTCCTCGTCCGGGGTGTCCGCGCCGAACCGCTCGTACCAGGGCTCGTTGCAGGTGATCGCCTTGAGGGCGGTCAGCCGCTCGCCGGGGGCGACGTCGACGACCCGGTCGACCAGGAGCATCGGGAAGCGGTGCGGCAGCCGGGCCCTGATGTCACGCTGGCCGATCATGCCGCGACCCGTCCGGCCGCGGGCAGGCCGTAGCGCAGCCGGACGCCGGCGGCGGGGCCGCGCCCGGTGGTGAGCTTCGCCCGGCACTGCCAGTCGCCGGTCGGGGTCCGTTTCCACTCCATGGCGATGTCCACCCGGTCGCCGGGGAAGACCGGCCCGGTGAACCGGGTGGACTCCACGGCGGTCAACTCGGCGCCCTTGGCGCCGGGCGGCAGCGTGGCCTGGGCACCTTGGCGGGCGCACTCCACCAGGCAGACTCCGGGGAAGATCGCGAAGCCCGGGTAGTGGCCGGGCAGCACGGTCTCGGTGCCGGCCACCGTGAAGTGGGCGACTGCGGCGTTCGACTCGCCCTCGGCGGGCAGCACCTCGACCGTGCCGCGAAGTGGGCTCGCGGCGGCATCAGGCGGCCTGCGCGGCGTCGAGCCGGCCCAGCAGGACGTCGTAGGCGCTCTGCAGGGTGGCGATCTGCTTGAGGTCGGACTCCGGCAGCTTGACGGCGTACTTCTTCTCCAGCACGACGACGATCTCCAGCGCCATCAGCGAGTCGACTTCCAGGTCGTCGACGAAGCGCGCGTGGTCGGTCACCTCGGCGAGGTCGACGTCGAGCACCTGCGCCACGATCGCGCGCAGTTCTTCCTTCTCCAGCACTGTTCGGTTCCTTTCGGGAGGGGCGGGGCTCAGCGCAGGCCGAGCAGGGCGCAGCCGACGGTGCCGGTGCGGTCCACGGAGGTGATCACGCCGATCCGGCCGGCCGCGGCGGCGGGCCGGTCCTCGGCGTACGACAGCAGGGCGGCGGTCTGGAAGGCGGCCGCGGCGGCGCCGGTGTCACCGATGAGTGCGCTCGGCGTCAGGTCGACGGGGGCGGGCTCCCCGAACACCTCCCGCACCGCGTCGGCTTCGCCGCGGCCCTCGCGGCCGGGCGCTCCGGACCGGGCGACGACGGCCACCCGGCCGGGTTCGACGCCGGCCCGGCGCAGTGCCGAGCGCAGGCAGGAGACGAGGGCGGGGCGGGTGTCGCCGTCGAGGACGACGCCGAGTTCCACCGCGAGGAGTTCGGCGAGCACGGGCTGGTCGGGGTCGTCGGGCGTGTGTGGTTCGACGAGCAGCATGGCGCAGCCCTCGCCGAGCACCGGTGCGGCCTCGGTGCCCGGGTCGGTGCTGTGGTGCTCCAGCCAGGCGCGGGCCTGCGAGAACTCCTCGGCGGCGCCGCACAGTACGGTGCGGGCGCGGCCCGCCCCGAGGAGCCTGCGGGAGTAGTTGAGGGCGTGCAGGCCGGCGGTGCGGCCGCCCGCGATGGTGGCGTTGGGGCCCTTGAGCTGGTACCAGATGGCACTCTGGCCGGCAGCGCAGTTCATGACGGTGTTGGGAAACCGCGCCGGGTCGACGAAGAAGGGCTGCTCACCGGTGAGGGAGTCGCGGGTGAAGTCCATCATGGACTGGGCGCTGCCCGTGGTGGTGCCGAGGGCGAACGCGGCGCCCTCGCCGGTGCCGACGGTGCGGTTGCGGTCGGCGTCGTCCAGCAGGGATCCGACGGCGGTGACGGCGAGGCCGGTGACCCGGTCCATCGAGCGGGTGCCCTTCTTGCCGAGCACGTCCCGGATGCCGAAGGCGGGCACGACGCAACCGACGCCGTCGGGTGTGCTGCCGTGTTCGGGGCCGAGTTCGGTGACGGTACCGCGTCGTTCCCGCAGTCCCTCGGCGAACGCGGCTCTGCCGATGCCGTACGGGGACACGGCCGACCAGGCGGTGATCACCGGGCGTCCGGTGCTCGTGGTGGCAGTGGTCATGACCGTCACCTGTTTCCTTTCCGTTGCGGGTGCGTCGTGCGGACGCGGCGTATCGGGCGCCGGGTCCGGGGTCAGAGGAAGAAGACCATCCGGTAGTGGGCCCATCGCTCGGCCGTCTCGCCCCGGCGGGTGAGCGCGATTCCCTCGATGAGCGGGCGGGTCGAGCCGAGGGCCTCGATGTCGGGCTCCTCCACCCGGATCCGCACGCCGGCGTCGAGCAGGGTGCGCAGCCCCTTGCGGGGATCGCTGAGGGTGTCCACCGTGCGAGCGCCGATGCGCAGGCTCGGCACCGGGCCGGCGTCCAGTGCGTAGGTCACGGCCGAGCCGCGCAGCAGGACGTCGAGGCCGCCGAGTTGCCGGTGGAGCTCGGTGGCCAGGTAGAGCTCGTCGAAGAACTGCTTCTCCAGCGCGCCCCGGTAGCCGCGTTCCACGATGGCCAGCACCCGGCCGTCCATCAGATCACCCCCAGGAGCAGGGTCTTGTCGGCTGCCGCGACGTTGGCCGCGTATCCCGCGGGCGGGCGGAGCACCACTTGGGGAAGGTGGTCCACCGCCCCCCGGTCGTCGCTGCAGAAGCGGCAGCCGTACCAGTACAGCCGGCCCTCGTACGCGGTGAGGAGTTCCTCGGCGAGGGTGGCCGTGGAGGGGTGCTCCCGGTTCCAGTCGGCGAGGTTGCGCGGCTTGTCGCGGCCGAGTGCGCGCTGCGTGAGCAGGGTCGCGTACCCGCAGGTCCACACCTGTACGGTGGCGCCGCGTTCCAGAAGGGCCTGGGTCAGTCGCAGTGCGCTGGTGACCTGGTCCGACGCGTGGGGGGCACCCATGAGGGTGATGAGCACGTCCGTGTGCGGAATCTGCCTTGCCACTTAGGTCCTGTACGGGATTCAGATCATGTTCGTCCGGTGATGCTGCGTAGCCAGAGCATCGTGCCGCAGAGGTGGAGTCCGGCCAGGTAGCTCTCCGGGGTCTTGTCGTAGCGGGTGGCGATCCCGCG
>NZ_JAPNLK010000159.1 GCF_026627505.1 Streptomyces sp. H27-H5
TGCCCGCCCTGCCCCCCGCCCCCGGCTCCCGGACCCCCGGCCACCCCGCGAGCGCCGGCGCCGGGCGGCCGCGGGCCGGATGCGGCCGGACGCCGCCCCGACGCCACCCGGACGCGGGTGCGAACCGCGGGGCGAGAAGTCCCGTATCGCACTCTCCGCGTGCCTTTGGACCCCGCCGACGGCCGGTCGCGGGCACCCCGGAACGGCCCCGATTCCACATGTGGGCGCAGGCCTGAAATAGTTCCCACGGATGTTCGCCATCCCTAGACTCCCTGACGTCGGACTCCCTGACGCCAGGGGGATTCTCGGGGGACTTAAGTGGGGCTGGAGTGCCGGAACTCGTACTGGAATTGAATGGAAGGACCTGGACGCTCGATCCGTCCAGGTCGTACTCGCTGGGGCGCGATCCCCAGGGAGACGTCGTGATCGATGACGCCCGCGTGTCGTGGCGACACGCCACCATCAGCTGGAACGGCCGTGGTTGGGGGATCGAGGACCACGGCAGCACCAACGGCACGTACGTGCACGGGGCCCGGGTCCAGCAGGCCGAACTCGTGCCCGGCACGCCGGTCCACCTCGGCAACGCCACCGACGGACCGCGGCTGAATCCGAGCGCCGCCGCCGCGCCGCAGCCCGTCGCCCACCAGGCCCCGGCCCACCAGGCCCCGGCCCACCAGGCCCCGGCCCACCAGGCCCCGGCCCACCAGGCACCGGCCTACCAGGGCCAGGCCGCCGGGTACGAGGCGCCGGTCCGGCAGCAGCCGCAGCAGGAGGCCTGGCAGCAGCAGCCGCCGGCCCAGCCGCAGTTCCCGCAGCAGCACTCCCCGCAGCAGCAGGGCGACGTGCGCCCCGCGCAGGGGGCGGGCGCCGGCCACGGCGACCGCAGCCCGACGACGTTCCACCAGCTCTCGCTGGGCCACGTCATGCGGATCGGTCGCGCGCTGGAGAACGAACTGGTCGTCTCCGACCTCCAGGTCTCCCGCCACCACGCCGAGTTCCGCTCCATGCCCGGCGGCCGGTTCGAGATCCACGACCTCGGCAGTCACAACGGCACCTACGTCAACGGTCAGCCCCTCGCCAAGTCCGGCACGGCGGTGCTCGGCCCGAACGACATCGTGGGCGTCGGCCACTCGACGTTCCGGATCATCGGCGACCGGCTCGAAGAGTTCGTCGACACCGGTGAGGTCTCCTTCTCCGCCCGCCACCTCACGGTGACGGTCGACGGCGGCAAGCAGATCCTCAAGGACGTCACCTTCGGCGTTCCGGAGAAGTCGCTGATCGGGGTCATCGGCCCGTCCGGCTCCGGCAAGTCCACCCTCCTCAAGGCGCTGACCGGCTACCGGCCCGCCAACGAGGGCGACGTCCTCTACGACGACCGCAACCTGTACAAGCAGTTCGCGGAACTCCGCCAGCGCATCGGCCTGGTCCCGCAGGACGACATCCTGCACAAGGAACTGCGCGTCCGCACGGCCCTCAAGTACGCGGCCAAGCTCCGCTTCCCCGGCGACACCGCCGAGTCCGAGCGCGCCGCCCGCGTCGACGAGGTGCTGCGCGAGCTCAAGCTCGACATCCACAAGGACAAGAAGATCACCGCGCTCTCGGGCGGCCAGCGCAAGCGCGTGTCCGTGGCCCTGGAGCTGCTCACCAAGCCGTCGCTGATCTTCCTGGACGAGCCGACCTCCGGCCTCGACCCGGGCATGGACCGCGACGTCATGCAACTGCTGCGCGGCCTCGCCGACGACGGCCGCACCGTCCTCGTCGTCACCCACTCGGTCGCCGAGCTGGCCATCTGCGACAAGCTGCTGGTCATGGCCCCCGGCGGCTCGGTCGCGTACTTCGGCCCGCCGGACGAGGCGCTGAACTTCTTCGGCTACACCACGTGGGCGGACGTCTTCTCCGCCTTCGAGAACTACCGCGAGTACGACTGGGCCGGCCGCTGGAAGGGCTCGCAGCACTACCAGCTGTACGCCGCCGACATCGACGCGGTCGCCCCGCAGTCGATCGCGATGCCGCCCGCGCAGCAGATGCGCCCGCCGAAGCCGCAGGGCTGGGGCTCCCAGCTGTGGACGCTGATCCGCCGCTACGTCTCGGTGATCGCCTCCGACAAGGGCTTCATCGGCCTGATGCTGATCCTGCCCGCGGTCCTGGGCGTGGTCTCCACGGTCATCCCCGCGAAGTTCGGCCTCGCGCCCCCCGTGGCCCCGTCCCGCTTCAACGGCGACGCCGGCACGATCATGCTGATCCTGGCGGTCGGCATGTGCTTCTCCGGCGCGGCCAACTCGGTCCGTGAGCTGATCAAGGAACGGGTCATCTACGAGCGTGAGCGCGCGACCGGGCTGTCCCGGTCGGCGTACCTCATGTCGAAGGTGATCGTCCTCGGCGTCATCACGGCCATCCAGGGCGTGATCATCTGCGGGATCGGCTTCTACCCGCGCGACCTGCCCGCCGAGGGCCTGCTCATGCCGCCGGCCGTCGAGATCTGCCTGTCGGTCATCGCGCTCGGCTTCACCTCGATGATGTTCGGCCTGGTGATCTCCTCGCTGGTGAAGACCGCCGAGAAGACCATGCCGCTGCTGGTGATGTTCGCGATCGTCCAGGTCGTCTTCACCGGCATCCTCTTCCAGGTGTACGACTCCCCGGGCCTGGAGCAGTTCGCCTGGCTGATGCCGTCCCGCTGGGCCATCGCCGCCGCCGGCACCACGCTGAACCTCGGCGTGCTCATGCCGCCGTGGGACGCCGACAACCCGACCAACACCGACCCGCTCTGGGACGCCACGGTCGGCCAGTGGAGCCTGAACGTCACGGTGCTGCTGCTCCTCGGCATCGCCTGCGGCTTCGCGGTCCAGCGCCTGCTGCGCCGCCACGAGCCGGAGGTCATGCGCGCCGGCAAGTGACCGGTCCGCGCGGCCGTACGCACGAACGCCTCAGGGCGGCACCCGGAAGTCCGGGGGCCGCCCTGAGGCGCATGGGGGAACGGTGCGTCGAAGGCCTAGTAGGCGCTGTTGACGTTGTCCATGGAGCCGTAACGGTCGGCCGCGTAGTTGCAGGCGGCGACGATGTTGGCGACCGGGTCGTACTGGTCGAACTTCGTGCCCTTGACGTGGTACGCCTTGAAGGTCGGGGCGATGACCTGGAGCAGACCCTTGCTGGGAATGCCGTTCTGGGCGTTGATGTCCCAGTTGTTGATCGCCAGCGGGTTGCCGCTGGACTCGCGCATCACGTTCTTGTGGATGCCGGCGTAGGTGCCCGGGATCCCCTCGCGCTTCATGATGTGCAGCGCTTCCTTGATCCAGCCGTCCAGGTTGTTCGCGAAGACGGGGGTGCGGACCGCGGAACGGCTCGCCGCCGTCTTCGCGGCGCGCGCCTTCGCCTGCGCCGCGGCCTTGGCCTTGTTGTCGGCGTCGGCCTTGGCCTTCGCCTTCTTGGCGAGCGCGGCCTGGGTGGCCGCGTTGATGGCCTTCTGGTCGGCGATGGCCTTCTGCGTGCCGAGGTGCGCCTGCACGGTCTTCGTCTGGGCGCCGTTCACGGCCTTCGTCCACGCCACGGGGGCGGCGGAGATGGTCGTCGACTCGCTCGTGTCGGCGCCGTTGGCCGGGACGAGGGAGAAGACGAGCGCGGCGGCGCCGAAGCCGGCGATGCCTGCGAAGGAAAGCTTCTGGGCCTTGGTCAGACGACGACTGTGGCCGGGGGTGCTGGTCTCGGTCATGCGTGTGCAACCTCTTCGAATAGCGGGAGCCGCAGGAAAGCGCCGGGTGGATCCGAGATCCTCGGCGCTGTGCGACGTCGACATTCTTAGCGGTGGCAAAAACGCCTGGCAAAGGTGTGACGTACGAAGCCGCTTAGTGGATCAGGATCCCCGGCCGCGGCCCGCATTCGGGTATCGGCTCTAGGTGCAGCAGTGCTGACAGGGTCTTTATGTGTCCACTAGGCTTCTTCGTAAGTGACGTGGGTCCTATGCCCGGGCTCACATCGGCCTCGTAACGTTCTCACCCAGGGTTGCAGCAGCAATGCAATCGGTGAGGTTTATCCACCTTGAGGACGAGAAGAGCCCCCCGGCCGTCATCCCCAAGGCAGAGAGGCCCTCCGCCGCCCCTCCCTCGGTCGTGTGCCCGAGGCCCCTGGACCTACGCCCGAGGTCCGATCCCGCAGGTCAGGCCCGCCGGTACCGTGAGGCCATGCACAAGGGACCCTGTACCGGGCTGGCCGCCGTCAGCACGGCCCTGCTGGCCATGAGCCGCCGACTGGAGGTCCAGGACGTCCTGCGCACGATCGTCGTCTCGGCCCGCCAACTCCTCGGCGCCGAGTACGCGGCGCTGGGCGTCCCGGACGACCACGGCGGCTTCGCGCAGTTCGTCGTGGACGGCATCACCGAGGAACAGTGGCGTCGCATCGGCCCCCTGCCCCGCCAACACGGCATCCTCGCCGCGATGCTCCACCAGGACGGCCCCGAGCGACTCGCCGACGTGCGCGAGGACCCGCGCTTCGGCGGCTGGCCCGCCGCCCACCCCGAGATGTCGGACTTCCTCGGCATGCCGGTCCGCGACGGCGAGGAGACCCTCGGCGCCCTCTTCCTCGCGAACAAGCGCGGCGCCACCCCCGCGGAGACGGCCGGCGACGGCCGCGGCTTCACCGACGAGGACGAGGAACTCCTGTCCCTCCTGGCCCAGCACGCGGCGATAGCCCTCACCAACGCACGCCTCTACGAACGCAGCCGCGAGCTCACCATCGCCGAGGAGCGCTCCCGCCTCGCCCACGAACTGCACGACGCCGTGAGCCAGAAGCTGTTCTCCCTGCGGCTCACCGCCCAGGCCGCCTCCGCCCTCGTCGACCGCGACCCCGCCCGGGCCAAGGGCGAACTCCAGCAGGTCGCCGTCCTCGCCGCCGAGGCCGCCGACGAACTGCGGGCCGCCGTGACCGAGCTCCGCCCCGCCGCCCTGGACGAGGACGGGCTCGTCGCGACCCTGCGCGACCACGTCCGCGTACTGGACCGGGCCCACACCGCGCACGTCACCTTCACCTGTGACGGCGTACGGGCCCTCCCCGCGACCCAGGAGGAGGCCGTCCTGCGCGTCGCCCAGGAGGCCCTCCACAACGCCCTGCGCCACTCCGGCGCGGAGACCGTCGAGGTCACCCTGCTCCGCCGGGGCGCCGGAGCACTCCTGTCCGTACGGGACGACGGCCGCGGCTTCTCCCCTCCCACGGTCCGCAAGGCGGGCCGCCACCTCGGCCTCGTCTCCATGCGCGACCGCGCGAGCGGCGTCGGAGGCCGCCTGGAGGTGCACTCGGAGCCCGCACGGGGCACCACGATCGAGATGGAGGTCCCCGGTGGCTGACACCCGGATCCGCGTCCTGCTGGTGGACGACCACCAGGTGGTCCGGCGCGGACTGCGCACCTTCCTGGAGGTCCAGGAGGACATCGAGGTGGTCGGCGAGGCCGCCGACGGCGAGGAGGGCATCGCCCGCGCCGAGGAACTGCGGCCCGACGTGATCCTCATGGACGTCAAGATGCCCGTCACCGACGGCATCGAGGCCCTGCGCCGACTGCGCGAGGCGGCGAACCCGGCCCGGGTGCTGATCGTCACCAGCTTCACCGAGCAACGCACCGTGGTCCCCGCCCTGCGCGCGGGCGCGGCCGGCTACGTCTACAAGGACATCGACCCCGAAGCCCTCGCCGCCGCCATCCGCTCCGTCCACGCGGGCCACGTCCTCCTCCAGCCGGAGGTCGCGCAGGCCCTGCTGGCCCAGGAGGGCCAGGGAGCCGCGTCCAGTCGCCCCGGCTCGCTGACCGACCGGGAACGGGAGGTGCTCTCCCTCATCGCGGACGGCCGGTCCAACCGGGAGATCGCCCGCGCGCTGGTCCTGTCGGAGAAGACGGTCAAGACCCACGTATCGAACATCCTGATGAAACTGGACCTGTCCGATCGGACCCAGGCGGCGTTGTGGGCGGTCAGGCACGGAATCGTGGACGTCCGGCGTTGATCTGAGATTCATACGGTCGGGTGTATGTAGCCCACATGGCGTATCCCGAGCACGGGACGAACGTTCTTCTCCATGTGTCGGGGCGGCAGGCCGCGGCAGACGTACTGGAGGACGAGAACGTGAAGAACATCAAGAAGGCCGCAGCCGTCACCATGATCGCGGGCGGCCTGATCGCCGCCGGCGCCGGTGTCTCCTCGGCGCACGGCGGTGCGTCCGCGGAGGGCGAGGCCCTGAACTCGCCCGGCGTGGCCTCGGGGAACCAGCTCCAGATCCCCGTGCACGTCCCCGTGAACCTCGTCGGCAACTCGGTCACCGTGATCGGCCTGCTGAACGGCGCCTTCGGCAACACGGGCATCAACCACTGACGCCCTTCCCACCGGCCCCGCTTCCCCCACCTCTCCCCGGGAAGCGGGGCCGAGCCGCGTCCGCCCCACCGGGCCCCGCGGGGCGGACCCGGGGCGTCAGCCCCGCTCCCGCTCCTCCACGGCCGCGTTGTACGCCGCGACCAGCGCCCGCCGCGCCACCCGCTCCACCGGCCGCAGGGCCTCGGCCCGCGCCGCGATCTCCGAGGCGGCCACCGCGCCCCCGTGTCCGTTCTCGTACGCCAGCGACACCATCAGGTCCACCCGCTGCGCCAACGACAGCACCCGCACCGCCCGCGGCGGGTACCCCGGCGCCAGCACCTCCCGCCCGGCCTCCGCCCGCGCCCGGTACGCCGACAGCGCCGCCTCCGCCACCGGCCCCGACCCCGCCACGTCCAACCGGGTCAGCACCACCATGGCCTCGCGCAACGCCTCGGCCAGTTCCCGCTCCGCCTCGCCCAGCGACGGCACGTCCGCCGGCGGGGCCTCCCGCACCGGCAGCACGTGCCACACCACCTCCACGTGCACGTCACCGGCCGGCCCGGCCTCGGTCACCTCCGGCACCAGCCCCAGCGCCGCGCCGACGGCGACGACGGCCTCCTCCGCGTCCAACGCCCGCGCGTTGAACTCGGGCGGACCGCTCAACCCCAGCGGATGCCCCGGAGCCGGCAGCGCGACCCGCAGCCCGGACACCCCCAGCGCCCGCATCCGGCCCAGCGCCAGCGTGAGCCCGACCGGCCCCGATTCCCCCGGCAGCCCCGCCACCCGGTGCACGGCGTCCTCGCCCACGATCGACAACACGGCCTCGTCGGGCGAGACCAGACCGGCCAGCAGCGCGTTCCCCCAGGCGGCCAACCGCCCTGAACGTGGTTCGAAAAGCATCCCCCCACTTTACGGATCGGTGCGGGGAACCGGCCTGGCGCCCGGAGGCCTCGCCGAGTGGCGTAGGTTTTCCCCTGGGGCTGCGCCTACCGGTGCACTGACGATCCGAAGACTGCAAGGGGTGACAACACGCTCATGAGCGATGTTCTGGAGCTGGTGGACGTATCCGTGGTCCGCGAGGGCCGGGCGCTGGTGGACCAGGTCTCCTGGTCGGTGAAGGAGGGGGAGCGCTGGGTGATCCTCGGCCCCAACGGCGCCGGGAAGACCACCCTGCTCAACGTCGCCTCCAGCTACCTCTTCCCCACCAAGGGCGAGGCCACCATCCTCGGCAGCGCCCTCGGCAAGGTGAACGTCTTCGACCTGCGCCCCCGCATCGGTGTCGCCGGTATCGCGATGGCCGACAAGCTCCCCAAGCGGCAGACCGTCCTGGAGACCGTCCTCACCGCCGCCTACGGGATGACGGCGACGTGGCAGGAGGAGTACGAGGACATCGACGAGCAGCGCGCCCGCGCGTTCCTCGACCGCCTCGGCATGACGGACTACCTCGACCGGAAGTTCGGCACCCTCTCCGAGGGCGAGCGCAAGCGCACCCTGATCGCCCGCGCCCTGATGACCGACCCCGAGCTGCTGCTCCTCGACGAGCCCGCCGCCGGCCTGGACCTCGGCGGCCGGGAAGACCTCGTACGGCGTCTCGGCCGGCTCGCCCGGGACCCGCTCGCACCCTCCATGATCATGGTCACGCACCATGTCGAGGAGATCGCCCCCGGCTTCACGCACGTCCTGATGATCCGCCAGGGCAAGGTCGTCACCGCCGGTCCCATCGACCTGGAGCTGACCTCCCGCAACCTCTCGCTCTGCTTCGGCCTCCCGCTGATCGTCGAGCGCAACGAGGACGACCGCTGGGCCGCCCGCGGCCTGCCCCTGCGCTGAGACGACCCAGGCCTTGGTGTCGAACTGCGGTCAAAGCCCCGCCCCGTGCGGGGCTTTGACCGCAGGGCCCGGCTCCGGACCGGGATCGGCGGGCACGGCCCGTACCCTGTCCCGACCGTGCCCCGCGGACCTACCATGACCATGTGACCGACATCGACGCATGGGTGTGGTGGCTGATAGGCGCGGTCGGACTGGGCATCCCCCTCGTCCTGACCGCGATGCCCGAGTTCGGCATGTTCGCGGTCGGCGCCGTGGCCGCCGCCATCACGGCCGCGATCGGCGGGGGAGTGGTGGCCCAGGTACTGGTCTTCGTGATCGTCTCCGTGGCCCTGATCGCCGTCGTCCGGCCCCTCGCCAACCGCCACCAACGACCCCAACACCGCACGGGCATCGACGCGTTGAAGGGCAGGAGCGCCGTCGTCCTCGAACGCGTCGACGCCGGCGGCGGCCGGATCAAGCTGGCCGGCGAGATCTGGTCCGCCCGCGCCCTCGACGCGGACGTCAGCTACGAACCCGGCCAGTCCGTGGACGTCGTGGACATCGACGGGGCAACCGCGGTCGTCATGTGACGTGATGTGACCTGATGTGAGCCAAGCAGCCGACTCGCGGCCCCGAGGTCTGCGAGACTCGCGATCAACGGGGCAGCACAGACAGCCGGAAGGGCACGGGGAACCGCATGCAACCGATCATCATCGTCCTGATCATTCTCGTGGTTCTGGTCTTCATCGCACTGGTCAAGACGATCCAGGTGATCCCGCAGGCCAGCGCCGCCATCGTCGAGCGATTCGGCCGCTACACCCGCACCCTCAACGCGGGCCTGAACATCGTCGTCCCGTTCATCGACTCGATCCGCAACCGGATCGACCTGCGTGAACAGGTCGTCCCCTTCCCGCCGCAGCCGGTCATCACCCAGGACAACCTGGTCGTCAACATCGACACCGTCATCTACTACCAGGTGACCGACGCCCGCGCCGCGACGTACGAAGTGGCCAGCTACATCCAGGCCATCGAACAACTCACCGTCACCACGCTGCGCAACATCATCGGCGGCATGGACCTCGAACGCACCCTCACCTCCCGCGAGGAGATCAACGCCGCCCTGCGCGGAGTCCTCGACGAGGCCACGGGCAAGTGGGGCATCCGCGTCAACCGCGTCGAGCTGAAGGCCATCGAGCCGCCGACCTCCATCCAGGACTCGATGGAGAAGCAGATGCGCGCCGACCGCGACAAGCGCGCCGCGATCCTCCAGGCCGAAGGTGTCCGGCAGTCCGAGATCCTGCGCGCCGAGGGCGAGAAGCAGTCCTCGATCCTGCGCGCCGAAGGTGACGCCAAGGCCGCCGCGCTGCGCGCCGAAGGCGAGGCCCAGGCCATCCGCACCGTCTTCGAGTCCATCCACGCCGGCGACGCCGACCAGAAGCTCCTCGCCTACCAGTACCTCCAGATGCTCCCGAAGATCGCCGAAGGCGACGCCAACAAGCTCTGGATCGTGCCGAGCGAGATCGGCGACGCCCTCAAGGGCCTCTCCGGCGCCATGGGCAACTTCGGTCCCATGGGCGGAGGTTCCGGCTTCAACCCGCAGAACTCCGGCAAGGAGAGCGGCAGCCCGAGCGACACCGTCCCGCCCTCCCGCCGCGAACAACCCCCCATCGACTGACGCTCCCTCCCCCTCCTGCATGATCGGACCGGCCCCTCGACCTTCATGGCGGGGAGGCGACCCACTCATGCAAAGGGGATGTCGCGGTCCATGTCCATCTGGGAATCACTCGCGGTCTTCGCCGCCGGCATCGGCGCCGGCACGATCAACACCATCGTCGGCTCCGGCACCCTCATCACCTTCCCGGTGCTGCTCGCCACCGGCCTGTCCCCGGTCACCGCCAACGTGTCCAACACGCTCGGCCTGGTGCCCGGGTCCATCAGCGGGGCCATCGGCTACCGCAAGGAGCTCCAAGGCCAACGCGCCCGCATCATGCGGCTCGGCGCCGTCTCCCTCGTCGGCGGGTTCGCGGGCGCCGTCCTGCTCCTCACCCTGCCGTCGGACTCCTTCGACACGATCGTGCCCGTCCTGATCGGGCTCGCCCTCGTGCTCGTCGTGCTCCAGCCCCGGCTCGCCGCGGCACTGCGCAAGCGCCAGGAGGCCTCGGGAAGCGACGCCGGGCACCCCGACGGAGGCCCGGCCCTGCTCTCGGGGATGCTGCTCGCCAGCGCGTACGGAGGCTACTTCGGCGCCGCCCAGGGAGTGCTGTACATCGGACTCATGGGCCTGCTCCTCCACGAGGACCTGCAACGGATCAACGCCGTCAAGAACGTCCTCGCCGCCCTCGTCAATGGCATCGCGGCCGTCGTCTTCCTCTTCGTCGCCGAGTTCGACTGGACGGCCGTGGTCCTCATCGCCGTCGGCTCCACCATCGGCGGCCAGATCGGAGCCAAGGTCGGCCGACGCCTCCCGCCGACCGTCCTGCGCGGGATCATCGTCGTGGTCGGCGTCCTCGCGATCGTCCAGCTGCTGATCCGCTGAGCGACGTACCCCGGATACGTCGCCCAGCGCAGCCGGACCGTCAGCGGTACTAGTGCAGCGCGTCGCAGGTCCTTTGCCGGTTGGGCGTGGCTGGATTGGTGACGCTGTGTGAGCGCGCAGGCATCCTGCGGGAAGCGGTCCTCGGACGACCCGGCTTCGGTCCGGCACACGGTGG
>NZ_JAPNLK010000015.1 GCF_026627505.1 Streptomyces sp. H27-H5
CGGCCTGGGCGAAGTCGGCGTTCTCCGACAGGAAGCCGTACCCGGGATGGATCGCGTCCGCGCCGGAGTCCGCCGCCGCCTGCAGAACCTTCGCGATGTCCAAATAGCTGGCGGCCGGGGTGTCACCACCCAACGCGAAAGCCTCATCCGCCGCACGCACATGCAGAGCGTCCCGATCCGGATCCGCGTAAACAGCCACACTCCCGATCCCCGCATCCCGGCAAGCCCGAGCAACGCGGACAGCGATCTCGCCGCGGTTCGCAATCAGCACCTTACGCACGAACGCTCTCCTCAACTTCGGTGACAGTTCGAACCATCGACGTCAAAAACGTAGCCCCGGCTCTTCGCCGGCGGCCCACCGGCAGGTAATCACCGCACGAGGACCGCCAGAGAACGCCTGGTGACCGAGTTGTGGTCGGGTGGCCGCGCCCCGGGTTCTCCCGCGGTTCTCGTGCCGCGGCTCTGCTCCGGCGCTCTTCTCCGGCTCTTCTCTCGTGTCTCATGGAGGTATGCGGTCATGACCGATGTGTCCCGTCGGGTGCTCATGAAAGGCGCGGCGCTGACCGGCGGCGCTCTGGCGGTGCCCACGATCGGTGTCGTGGCGGCCGCGGGAACCGCCGAGGCGGCCGTCGTCGAAGGCACCGGGGAGGCCGCCGTCCGCGCGGCCGTCCCCGACCCGATCACCGTCACCCGCACCGATCCGCGCTACCGCGGCCTCATATCGGGCTCCAACCAGCGCTGGGTCGGCTCCCCCGACTACGTACGGCTCGTCGGCTCCGCCGACCAGGTCGTCAGCGCGGTGCAGGAGGCCGTCGACAGGAAACTCAAGGTCGTGGTCCGCAGCGGCGGCCACTGCGACGAGGACTTCACCACCAACCCCGAGGTCCGGGTCGTCATCGACATGGCCGGGCTGGGCTCCCTCGAGTACGACCCGCGGATGCGGGCCATCGCCGTCGAGCCGGGCGCCCTGCTGGGCACCGTCTACCGCACCCTCTACAAGCGTTGGGGCGTCGTCCTGCCCGGCGGCACCTGCCCGACCGTCGGCGCCGGCGGACACATCAGCGGCGGCGGCTACGGCGCGCTGTCACGTTCGCGCGGACTGACCGTCGACCACCTGTACGCCGTCGAGGTCGTCCACGTCGACCAGAACGGCCGGGCCCGCAAGGTGGTCGCGACCCGTGAGGCGAACGACCCGAACCGCGAGCTGTGGTGGGCCCACACCGGGGGCGGCGGCGGAAACTTCGGGATCGTCACCAAGTACTGGCTGCGCTCCCCGGGCGCCACCGGCGACGATCCGACGAAGCTGCTGCCCAAGGCGCCCTCCGAGGTGATCCTGTCGGACGTCAGCTGGTCCTGGGACGACCTGGACGAGGCGAGCTTCACCCGGCTCGTGCACAACTTCAACGTCTGGCACGAGAACAACTCGGGCCCCGGCGCCCCGGGCCGATTCCTCTACAGCCAGTTCAAGGCGATGCACAAGGCGGCCGGCTACTTCCGGATGAGCACCCAGATCGACGCGGCGGCTCCGAACGCCGACCAGGTGCTCGACGGGTTCCTCGCGGCCGTCTCCGAGGGCACCGGGGTCCGCTACACCGTCGGCGACCGCTACCGGGCGCCGTGGCTGTACGCGGTCACGGAGTGGTCCGGCTTCGTCGAGGCCGCCGTGCCGCGCTGGAAGTCCAAGTCGGCGTACATCCGCAAGGCGATGCCGCAGGACCAGCTGAAGGCGATGTACCGGCAGCTGACCCGCACCGACTACCCGGGACCGTACGGGATGATCGCCCTGGTCAGCTTCGGCGGCAGGATCAACGACACGGCGAGCGCGGACACCGCAACCGCCCAGCGGGACTCCGTCGCCAAGATGCTCTACTGCAGCCTCTGGACGAACCCGGCGGACGACGCGGTCCACCAGAACTGGGTGCGCGAGGCCTACGCGGACGTGTACGCGAGCACCGGCGGCGTGCCCCGCCCGGGCGGGGTCAACGACGGCTGCTACATCAACTACGCGGACGCCGACATCGCCGATCCGACGCTCAACACCTCGGGCGTCCCCTGGCACCGGCTCTACTTCAAGGACAACTACCCGCGCCTCCAGCGGGCCAAGGCGAAGTGGGACCCGCGGGACGTCTTCTCGCACCGCCTCGGCATCCGCCTGCCGTAACGATTCCTCACACCGCGGCACCGCGCCCCTCACACGCGGTGCCGCACCCAAGGGGAGAGCCCCGCCGGCCTCGGGCCGGCGGGGCTCTCTCGTGGCCGCCCCCGTCACGGGGCCGCCGGGAAGTGGCCTTCCTCGACGAAGAAGCCGACGTACTTCTCGAACAGCTCCTTCGTCAGCACGGGGATCTCGACGCCGGTCCCGGCCAGGGCCGCCGCCGTCTCGGTGGTGTCGATCGGCGGGTAGAACCCGTCGGTGTCGGACGTCATCATCTCGAAGGCGTCCAACAGCGGCAGCAGCGCGTTGTCGCCCGCCTTCACCGTGGTGTTCCAGTTGTCCCAGCTCACCTCGTCGAGCTCGTAGCCCAGGCCGCGCAGGAACTCGGCGCACCGGGTCAGGGCCAGCGAACTCTGGTTGAAGAGGTGGAAGGTGCGGCCCATCGCGCCGGGCTGCCGCGAGATGCCGGTGATGGCCGCGCTGACGTAGTCGACCGGCAGCAGGTGGAAGCGGCCCTCGGTGCCCTTGGGGATGCTCCGGGACTGGACCAGCCCCTTCAGCGTCAGCCACACGAAGTCGGCGGTCTGGCAGGCGCCGTTGACCTGGTCGCCGGAGATCACGTCGACGCGGTAGACCGAGACCGGCAGGCCCCGGTCCCGGGCCAGCCCGATGATCTGCTCCGCGACCCACTTGGAGCGCAGGTACCCGCTCGCGAGGGCCTCGGCCGGCCCGGTCGGGTCGGTCACCTTCAGCGGGACGCCGGGCTCGCGCACCCCGTTGAAGACACCGACGGTGGAGACGTAGTGCACCGGCACGGTGCGGTGGCGCGCCGCGAGCCGCAGCACCTCCTCCGTACCCGTCACGTTCGAGGCCTTGAGGGTCTCGTACGGGTGCAGCCAGTGCACCCGGGCGCCGTTGTGGTAGACCACGTCGACGGTGCGGGCGAGGGCGTCGAAGGCCTCCTCGGTCAGGCCGAGCCGCGGCTCGGCCAGGTCGCCGAGGACGATCGACAGCCGGTCCTCGTCGATCTCGTCCCACGCCCGGTACCAGCGGGCGTTGGCCTTCAGCCGCTCCAGGGCCGAGGCCTCGTCCTCGCCGCGGACCAGGCAGCGCACCCGGCCCGTGGAGCCGCGCATCAGGTCCCGCAGCAGGAACGCGCCGAGGAAGCCGCTGGCCCCCGTCAGCAGGATCTCCTTCGGGTCCACGGCGGTCCGTACGACCTCCTGCGCGGGCCGGATGTCGTCGGCGAGCCGGATCTCCGCCGCGTAGTCCGTTCCCTTGCGGCCGGCGGAACCGCTGGCGACCTCGCCGTGCAGGAACGCGGCGAGCGCGAGCGGCGTCGGGTGGTCGAAGACCAGCGTCGGCGGCAGCTTGAGGCCGGTGGCCGTGCCCAACTGGTTGCGCAGCTCGACCGAGGTGAGCGAGTCGAAGCCCAGCGCCGAGAACGGCTGCCCGGTGTCGATCGCCGAGGTGTCGGAGTGCCCGAGGACCGCCGAGACCTGCGCGAGGACGACCTCCAGCACCGCCCGCGACTGCTCCTCGGCCGCCAGCCCGGCCAGCCGGTCCGCCAGGGTCTCCGTGGTGACCTCGGTGTTCTGGGCGGTCCGGCGGGCCGGCGTGCGGACCAGCTTGCTCAGCAGCACCGGCACCTGGACCTGTTCCCGCAGGGTCGCGAGGTCCATCGGGGTGGCGACCAGCGCCGCGTGACCGGTCTCCAACGCGATGTCCAGCAGGGCGGGGCCCTGCTCGGACTCCACGGGGCGGAAGCCGCTGCGGGCGATGCGCTGGAGGTCGGCCTGGTCGAGGTGACCGGTCATGCCGCTGGTCTGGGACCACAGGCCCCAGGCGAGCGACGTCGCGGCGAGGCCCCGGGCCTTGCGGTGCTGGGCGAGGCCGTCGAGGAAGTGGTTCGCGGCCGAGTACGTGGACTGGCCGGGACCGCCGACGACCGCCGCGATCGACGAGAAGAGCACGAAGGCGGACAGGTCCAGGTCCTTCGTCAGCTCGTGCAGGTTCCACGAGGCGTCGACCTTGGGCCGCAGCACCGCCGAGAGCCGTTCCGGGGTCTGCGATCCGATCAGCCCGTCGTCCAGGACGCCGGCGGTGTGCAGGACACCGGTCAGCGGGTGCGAACGCGGGACGTCCGCCAGCACCGCGGCCAGCGCCTCCCGGTCGGCGACGTCGCAGGCCGCGATGGTCACCCGGGCGCCGAGCGAGGTCAGTTCGGCCGCGAGCGCGCCCGCCCCCTCGGCGGCGAGACCGCGCCGGCTGGTGAGCAGCAGGTTCCGTACACCGTGCTCGACGACCAGGTGCCGGGCGAACAGGGCGCCGAGGCTGCCGGTGCCCCCGGTGATCAGGACGGTGCCGTCGGGGTTCCACTCGCCGGTGCGGCCCGCGGCCGACTCGGAGATCCGGCCCAGGCGCGGTATCAGCACCTGCCCGGCGCGGACGGCCGACTGCGGTTCCCCGGAGGCGACCACCGAGGCCAGTACCGCGAACGGGTCGGCGGCGGGGTCGTCCAGGTCGAGGTCGTGGTCGACGAGCACGATCCGGCCGGGGTTCTCGGACTGCGCGGAGCGCAGCAGGCCCCACACGGTGGCCGCGCCCAGGTCGGTGACGTCCTCGTCGCGGGCGGCCACACCGCCGCGGGTGAGGACCACCAGCCGGGTGTCGGTGAGGCGTTCCTCGGCCAGCCAGTTCTGTACGAGGGCCAGCGCGTTCCGGGCCGCCGTGTGCACGTCGGCGGCCCGGTCCCCGGTGTCGGGAGTCTCCTGGCGGGCCAGGACGACGTCGACGCGTTCGCCGGCGCCGATGACCCGCGCGGCCCGGGCCACGTCGGTGAACCGGCGGTCCCCGAAACCGTCCTTGCCCAGGGTCGCCCAGTGGGTGGTGTCCCCGGTGGCGACGACCGGGTAGGGCGCCCAGTCGACGTGGAAGAGGGAGTCGCGCCGGCGGGCCAGGGCGTTGGAGACCTCGCCGACGGCGATGGCCCGGCAGGCGACCGACGCGACCCGGGCGACGGGCTGTCCGCTCTGGTCGGCGAGCTGGACGACCAGCGCGTCGTCGGCGTCGAGCGAGAGCCGTACGCGCAGCTTGGAGGCGCCGGTCGCGTACAGCCGGACGCCCTTCCAGTCGGTGGAGATCCAGACCGCGCCCTCGGGGACGGTGCCGTAGCTCGCGAGGCAGGAGGCCGCCAGCGCGACTTCGAGGAGGGCCGGGTGCAGGCCGAAACCGGCCTGGCTGGTGCGGCTGCCGTCGGGCAGGCTCACCTCGGCGTACACCTCGTCGTCGCGGCGCCAGACGGCGTCCAGGCCCCGGTAGACCGGGCCGTAGACGTAGCCTTGCGTGGCGAGCTTCTCGTACGCGTCGTGCAGCGGGACCTCCTCGGCCCCGGCGGGCGGCCACTCGGTGAGCGCGAACGGCTCGTCGGCGCCCTGGAAGCTGAGGTGACCGCGGGCGTTGAGGGTCCACGGCACGTCGGCGTTGTCGGGCCGCGAGTAGATCGCCAGCTCGCGGCGGCCGCCGCCGGCGGCGGAGCCCACGCTGACCTGGAGGTGGATGCCGCCCTTCTCGGGCAGGGCCAGCGGGCCGAGGATCGACAGGTCGTCGAGGACGGTGCTGCCCAGCTCGTCGCCGGCGCGGATCGCCATCTCGATCAGCGCGGTCGCCGGCACCAGGATCTGGCCCAGGACGATGTGGTCCGCGAGCCAGGGATGGGTGCGCAGCGAGAGCCGGCTGGTGAACAGGACCTGGTCGGAGCCGGCGATGGTGACCGCGGCGCCGAGCAGCGGGTGGTCCGCCGATTCGAGGCCCAGGTCGGAGGCGTCGGCCACGATCCCGCTGGTCTCGACCCAGTACCGCTCGTGCTGGAAGGCGTACGTCGGCAGGTCGGCGCGGCGGGCGCCCGTGTCGGCGAAGAACGCCCGCCACCCGACGGGAACGCCCGCCGTGTGGAGCCGGCCGAGCCCGCTGACGAGGGTCTCGGCGTCGGGGCGGCCCCGGCGCAGCAGCGGTACGGCCGTCGCGTCGGTGAGGGTGTCGCGGACCAGCCCGGCCAGGACGGCGTCGGGGCCGATCTCGACGAAGGTCGTCGCGCCGAACTGCTCCATGGTGTGGACCGCGTCGGTGAAGCGGACGGCGCCGCGGACCTGGTCGGTCCAGTAGCCGGGGGTGCGCAGGTCGTCGCCGGTGGCGAGCTTGCCGGTGAGGGTGGAGATGACGGGCAGCTGCGGCTTGTTGTAGGTGAGGGTGGCCGCGACCTTCCGGAACTCCTCCAGCATGCCGTTCATGTGGGGGGAGTGGAAGGCGTGCGAGACCGTCAGGCGCTTGCTCTTGCGGCCCCGTTCGGCGAGCTTTCCCGCGACCTTGAGGGCGGCTTCCTCGTCGCCGGAGACGACGACGGAGGTCGGGCCGTTGACGGCGGCGATCGAGAGCCGGTCCTCCAGGCCTTCGAGGAGCGGCAGCACCTCCGCCTCCGTGGCCTGGACGGCGATCATGGCGCCGCCGGTGGGCAGGGCCTGCATCAGCCGCGCCCGGGCGACCACCAGCTTCGCGGTGTCCGGGAGGTCGAGGACGCCCGCGATGTGGGCGGCCGTCAGCTCGCCGATGGAGTGCCCCGCGAGGTGGTCGGGGGTGATCCCCCAGGACTCGACGAGGCGGTACAGGGCCACCTCGACGGCGAACAGGGCCGGCTGGGTGTAGCCCGTCTCGTCCAGGTCCGTGCCCGAGGCGATGACCTCGCGGATCGGCCGGTCCAGGTGCTTGTCCAGCTCGGCGGCGACCGCGTCGAAGGCCTCGGCGTACACGGGGAAGTGCGCGTACAGCTCCTCGCCCATCCCGGCACGCTGCGCGCCCTGGCCGGTGAAGACGAACGCCGTGTGGCCGCCCGCCTTCGCGCCCCGCACCACGCTCGCGTCCGGTGCGCCGGCGGCCAGCGAGCGCAGGCCCTCCAGCAGCGCGTCCCGGTCGGCGCCGACGACCACCGCGCGCTGCTCCAGCGCCGCACGGCCGGTGGCCAGCGAGTACGCCACGTCCAGCGGGGAGGTTCCGGCGTCGGCCTCGACCAGCTCCAGCAGGCGCCGGGCCTGGTCGGCGAGCGCGTCGGGGGTCTTCGCGCCCAGCGTCCACGGCAGGAAGGGGAGCGCGCGGACGGGCGCGTCGCCGGCCGGCTGCGCCTCCTCGGAGGCCTCCTCGGTCGGCGGCTCCTCCAGGATGACGTGGGCGTTGGTGCCGCTGACGCCGAAGGCGGAGATGCCGGCGCGGCGCGGCGCGCCGCCGGCGGGCCACGGGCGGGCCTCGGTCAGCAAGGAGACGGCGCCCGCGTCCCAGTCGACCATCGGGGTCGGCTCGTCGATGTTGAGGGTCCGTGGCAGCACCCCGTGCCGCATCGCCATGATCATCTTGATGACGCCGCCCGCGCCGGCCGCCGCGACGCTGTGCCCGATGTTCGACTTCAACGAGCCCAGGTGCAGCGGCCGGTCCGCCGGGCGGTTCTGCCCGTAGGTGGCCAGCAGCGCCTGCGCCTCGATCGGGTCGCCGAGCCGGGTCCCGGTGCCGTGCGCCTCCACCGCGTCCACGTCGGCCGCGAACAGCTTCGCGGCGGCCAACGCCTGGTGGATGACCCGCTCCTGGGAGGGGCCGTTGGGAGCGGTCAGCCCGTTGGAGGCGCCGTCCTGGTTGACGGCGCTGCCGCGGATCACGGCGAGGACCTCGTGGCCGTTGCGCCGGGCGTCCGACAGCTTCTCGACGAGCAGCAGACCGACGCCCTCCGACCACGCGGTGCCGTCGGCCGCCGCCGCGAACGACTTGATCCGGCCGTCCTCGGCCAGCCCGTTCTGCCGCGAGAAGTCGACGAACCCGCTCGGGTTGCCCGACACCGTCGAACCGCCCGCCAGCGCCATGGACGACTCGCCCTTGCGGACCGACTGCACCGCCAGGTGCAGGGCCACCAGCGAGGAGGAGCACGCCGTGTCCACGGACACGGCCGGGCCCTCGAAACCGAAGGAGTACGCGATGCGGCCCGAGGCGACGGCGCTCAACTTGCTCGTCATCAGGTAGCCCTCAAGCTCCTCGGGGCCCTCCAGCCCCAGGTAGCTCTGCTCCACCACGCCCGCGAACACGCCGACCGGGGTGCCCCGCAGCGAGGTCGGGTCGATGCCCGCCTGCTCGAACGTCTCCCACGCGGTCTCCAACAGCACCCGCTGCTGCGGGTCCATGGCGAGCGCCTCACGGGGCGAGATCCCGAAGAAGCCGGGGTCGAAGAGGGCCGCGCCCGCAAGGAACCCACCCTTCTTCGTGTACGACTTGCCGGGCTTGCCGCGCTCCGGGTCGTAGAGGGCGTCGATGTCCCAGCCGCGGTCCTCGGGCCAGTCGGTGATCCCGTCGGCCTCGTCCATGACCAGCTTCCACAGGGTCTCCGGAGAGGTCACCCCGCCCGGGAAGCGGCAGGCCATGCCGACGATGGCGACCGGCTCGTCCTGGCCGGCCTCCAGTTCCGCGACCCGCTGCCTCGTCTTCTGAAGGTCGGTGGTCACCCACTTGAGGTACTCGACCATCTTCTGTTCTTTGGAAACAGCCTGGTCCGTGGACGCTGCCGGTTCGTTGGACTTGGTCTCATTGGACATGCGAAATCAACTTCTCCTCAGAGCTGCGTACGTCGGGACCATCAGTTCGCGGAACGGCCGAGCTGGTTGTCGATGAAGTCGAAGAGGTCGTCCGCGGAAGCGGATTCGATCGTGCTCGCCAGGTCCGGGCCCGCTGCCGTTGCCGTCGCCTCGTTCAGCCGGGACAGGATCGCCTGGAGACGTACAGAGACCGTGGAGCGCGCCTGGACGTCCTCCAGGAGGGCGGTCAGGCTCGCCTCCACCCGGTCAAGGTCGGCCATCACGGGCGCCGACGCGTCGCCGGCGCCGTCGGGCGCCACCTCGCCCAGCACGTGCTCCGCGAGGGCGGTGGGGGTCGGGTGGTCGAAGACCACCGTGGCGGACAGCCTCACCCCCGTCGCCGCACCGAGACGGTTGCGCAGTTCCACCGCCGTCATGGAGTCGAAGCCCATCTCCTGGAAGGCCCGGTCGGCCTGCACCGCGTCCTGGCCCGAGTGCCCCAGCACCGTGGCCACTTCACCGCGTACGAGGTCCAGCACCAGCTGGTGCTGCTCCAGCGCCGACAACCCGGCCAGCCGGGTCGCGAGGAGCTCCACGGAGCCCGTGCCGGACTGGGCCGCGCGCCGGTTCGCCACCCGCACCAGGGACCGGAACACCGGCGGCACCAGGCCGTGCGCCCGCATCGCGGACAGGTCGACCGGGAGCACCACGACCGCCGGGCCGCCGCCGGCCGCGGCCGCGTCGAAGAGACCGCCTCCCTCCTGCGGGGTGACCGGCCGGAAGCCCTCGCGGCCGAACCGCTTCAGGTCGTTCTCGTCCAGGCCCGCGTTGATTCCGTGGCTCAGGTCCCACAGGCCCCAGGCCAGTGAGGTCGCCGGCAGCCCGAGGGTCCGACGGTGCGCGGCCAGGCCGTCCAGGAAGGCGTTGGCCGCCGCGTAGTTGGACTGGCCGGGGCCACCGATGACACCGACGCTGGAGGAGAACAGCACGAAGGCCGACAACCCCAGGTCCCGCGTCAACTCGTGCAGGTGCCAGGCCGCGTCCGCCTTCGGACGCAGCACGGCGGTCAGACTGTCCGGTCCGAGCGCCGCGACCAGAGCGTTGTCGAGGACACCCGCGGCGTGCACCACGCCCCGCAGCGGATGTTCCGTCGGGATCGCCGCCAGGGCCGCGGCCAGCGCGTCCCGGTCGGAGACGTCCACGGAGGACAGCGTCACCCGGGCGCCGAGCGCCCCGAGTTCGGCCCGCAACTCCGCCGCGCCCTCGGCGTCCGCACCCCTGCGGCTGACCAGCAGCAGGTTCCGTACGCCGTGCTCGGCGACCAGGTGCCGGGCGAACAGCGCGCCCAGCGCCCCGGTACCACCGGTGATCAGCACGGTGCCCTCCGGACCCCACGGGGTCGGCGCGCCCTCGCTCTCGGAGACCACGCGGCGCAGCCTCGGCAGCAGTACCTCGCCGCCGCGCAGCGCCGCCTGCGGCTCGCCCGAGGCGAGTACGGCGGACAGGGCGTCCACCGGCACCGCGCCGGCGTCCGTGTGGTCCAGGTCGACCAGCACGATCCGGTCCGGGGCCTCGGCCTGCGCGGAGCGCAGCAGCCCCCACACGGTGGCCGAGCCCGGCTCGGGAACCCCCTCGGAACCGGTGTCGACCGCGCCCCGGGTGAGGACCACCAGACGGGTCGCCTCCAACCGGTCGTCGGCCAGCCAGTCCTGCGCCAGCGACAGGGCCTGTCGCGCCGCCGCGTGGGCCGCGCCCACCACGTCACCCGAGGTGTCCGGCGCGATGCGGGCCACCACGGCGTCCACGGCGGCACCGGCCTCGGCGGCCTTGCCGACCGCCGCCACCTCCTCGAAGGACGGCCCGTCGAAACCGCCCTCGGCGGCGCCGAGGACGCCCCAGCGGACCCGGCTGCCCGGCTCGGGCAGCGCGGTGGCCGACCAGTCCACCCGGAACAGCGGCAGGTTGCCGCCGGCGCGCGCGGTGAACTCCTCGTCCGGCACGTCCCGGAAGACGAGCCGCTCGATCGTGGCGACGGGCTGCTCCTCCGCGTCCGAGAGCCGTACGGTCACGGCCCCGTCCGCGTCCCCGTCGAGCGGGGCGATCCGCACCCGCACGGCGGTCGCGCCGGTCGCGTGCAGCCGGACACCCTGCCACCGGGCCGGGACCCTGGTCGTGCCGGCCTCGCCGGCGCCGCCGGCCCCGGCGAGCGCGGCCTCCAGCAGCGCCGGGTGCAGCTCGTAGGCGGCCGCGTCGGGCAGCAGCTCCTCGGGCAGCCGGACCTCGACGGCCTCGCCGCCCACCGCGGCGGGCACCTGCTGTCCGCCGGTGGTCTCGAAGGCGCCGTGCGCGTGGGCCGTCCAACCGGCCTCGGCCTCGTCACCGCGGGTGTGGACCGTGAAGGGACGCCGCCCGGAGTCGTCCACCGGGCCCACGCCCAACTGGAGTTGGAGGGCGCCCTGTACGGGCAGCACCACGGGGGTGCTCGACTCCAGCTCGGCGAGCCCGGCCAGCCCCAGTTCGTCGCTCGCCCGGACCGCCAGCTCCACCAGCGCGGAGGGCGGCAGGACGGCCGAGTCGAAGACGGCGTGCTCGGCCAGCCACGGGTGCGAGCGCACCGAGAGCCGGCTGGTGAACAGCACCTGGTCGGCCCCGGCGATGGTGACGGCCGCCCCGAGCAGCGGGTGCCCGGTCGGGTTCAGGCCGTACCCGGCGTCGGCCACCGCACCCGATCCCTTCAACCAGAACGCCTCGTGCTGGAAGGCGTACGTCGGCAGGTCGGTCCGCTCGGCGCCCGTACCGGCGAAGTAGGCCTCCCAGTCGACGCGGACGCCGCGGCTGTGCAGCCGGCCCACGCCCGCGACGAGGGTCTCCGCGTCGGGGCGACCCCGCCGCAGCAGCGGCACGGCGGCCGCGTCCGTCACGATGTTCTGCGCCAGGGCGGTGAGGACGGCGTCGGGGCCGATCTCGGTGAAGGTGGTGGTGCCGAGGGTTTCCAGGGTGGTGACGGCGTCGGTGAAGCGGACGGCGCCGCGGACCTGTTCGGTCCAGTAGTCGGCGGTGCGCAGGTCGTCGCCGGTGGCGAGTCGGCCCGTGAGGGTGGAGACGATGGGGATGCGGGGTTCGTCGTAGGTCAGGCCGGCCGCGAGGGCCTTGAACTCCGTGAGCATTCCGTCCATGTGGGGGGAGTGGAAGGCGTGGGAGACGGTGAGCCGCTTGGTCTTGCGGCCCTGCGCCTCGAACCGCTCCGCGAGGTGCAGCGCCGCGTTCTCGTCGCCGGAGACGACCACCGATGTGGGGCCGTTGATGGCGGCGATGGCGAGGCGGTCGTGGAGGTCTTCGAGGTGGGGGAGTACTTCGGTTTCGGTGGCCTGGAGGGCGATCATGGCGCCGCCGGTGGGCAGGGCCTGCATGAGTCGGGCGCGGGCGGCGACGAGTTTCGCGGCGTCGGGGAGGGTGAGGATTCCGGCGATGTGTGCGGCGGAGAGTTCGCCGATGGAGTGGCCGGCGAGGTGGTCGGGCCTGAGGCCCCAGGTTTCCAGGAGGCGGTAGAGGGCGACTTCGAGGGCGAAGAGGGCGGGTTGGGTGTTGCCGGTGTCGTCGAGGGCTTCGCCGGTGGTGATGACCTCGCGGATCGGCCGGTCGAGGTGCTTGTCCAGTTCTGCTGCGACGGCGTCGAAGGCGGCGGTGTAGGCGGGGAAGGCGGCGTACAGTTCCTCGCCCATCCCGGCGCGCTGCGCGCCCTGACCCGTGAACAGGAACGCCGACTTCCCGCCGACCCGGCTGTCACGCACGACCCCTGGCGCCGAGGCACCCGAAGCGAGCGCCCGCAGGCCCTCCACCAGGGCCTCCCGGTCCGTGCCGACGACCGCCGCCCGGTGCTCGAACAGCGAGCGACCGCCCGCCAGGGAGACACCGACGTCGATCGGGTCGACGTCCGCGCCGGCTCCGGAGAACAGCTCCAGCAACCGCCGGGCCTGGTCCGTCACGGCCTGCGCCGTCTTGCCGGACAGGGTCCACGGCACCACCGCAAGCGGCGACCGGTCCCGGTCGACGGCCGCGGACTCGGGCCGGGCCGCGGGCTGTTCGATGATGACGTGCGCGTTGGTGCCGCTGATGCCGAAGGAGGAGACGGCCGCACGGCGCGGACGCTCGTACGTCTGCCAGGGCCGGGCCTCGGTGAGCAGCTCGACCGCGCCCGCCTCCCAGTCGACGTGCCCGGACGGCGCGTCCACGTGCAGCGTCCGGGGCAGCACCTCGTGGCGCATGGCCTCGATCATCTTGATGACGCTGCCGACGCCGGCGGCGGCCTGGCTGTGCCCGATGTTCGACTTCAGGGAGCCGAGGTACAGCGGCCGCTCCTGCGGACGCCCCTGGCCGTAGGTGGCCAGCAGGGCCTGCGCCTCGATCGGGTCGCCCAGGGTGGTGCCCGTGCCGTGCGCCTCGACGACGTCCACGTCGGCCGTGGTCAGACCGGCGTTGGCCAGGGCCTGGCGGATGACCCGCTCCTGGGACGGCCCGTTGGGGGCGGTCAGCCCGTTGGAGGCACCGTCCTGGTTGATGGCGGAGCCCCGGATGACCGCGAGCACGGTGTGCCCGTTGCGTTCGGCGTCGGAGAGCCGCTCGACCAGCAGCAGGCCCACGCCCTCGCTCCAGCCGGTGCCGTCGGCGCCGGCGGCGAAGGGCTTGCAGCGGCCGTCGGGGGACAGCCCGCGCTGACGGGAGAACTCCACGTACGAGGTGGGGCTGGACATCACGGTGACACCGCCGGCGAGCGCGAGGTCGCACTCGCCGGAGCGCAGCGCGTTCGCCGCCATGTGCATGGCCACCAGCGAGGAGGAGCAGGCCGTGTCGACGGTGACCGCCGGGCCCTCCAGGCCCAGCGTGTACGAGACCCGGCCCGAGGCCACACTGCCCGCGTTGCCGCTGGCCAGGTAGCCCTCCAGGTCCTCCGGGATCGTCGTGAGCGCCGAGCCGTAGTCGTGGTACATCACACCGGCGAACACGCCCGTGCGGCTGCCGCGCAACGAGGCCGGGACGATGCCCGCGTTCTCCACGGTCTCCCAGGCGGTCTCCAACAGCAGCCGCTGCTGCGGGTCGGTGGCCAGCGCCTCGCGCGGGGACATCCCGAAGAACTCCGGGTCGAACAGGTCCGCGTCGTGCAGGAAGCCGCCGCCCCGGGCGTACGTGGTGCCCGTGTGGTCGGGGTCCGGGTGGTACAGGTTCTCCAGGTCCCAGCCCCGGTTGACCGGGAACTCGGTGATCGCGTCCGCGCCCCGCGCGACCAGCCGCCACAGGTCCGCGGGCGAGGAGACCCCGCCCGGGTAGCGGCAGGCCATGCCGACGATCGCGATCGGCTCCGGCGCTCCGCCCGAACCGGCCGCGACCGTGGCGGCCACGACGGCGGCCGGGGCGTTCTCGCGGTCCCCGAACAGCTCCGCCGACAGGTGCGCGGCCAGGGCCGCCGGGTTCGGGTAGTCGAAGACGAGGGTGCTGGGCAGCCGCATGCCGGTGGCCGTGTTGAGCTGGTTGCGCAGTTCCACCGCGGTCAGCGAGTCGAAGCCCAGTTCCTGGAAGGCGCGGTCGGCGTCGATGCCGGTGTGGTCGGAGTGCCCGAGCACCCCGGCGACCCTCGCCCGGACCAGGTCGATCAGCGCCTGGTCCCGTTCGGTCGCGGAGAGCGCGCCCAGCCGGTCGGCCAACGAGGACTCGCCGGCCGCGCGGGCCGCGGCCTTGCGCGGGGCGGCCGTGACCAGGCCCCGGAACAGCGGGTGCGGGCCGTCGGTCTGCTTGCGCAGCGCGGCGGTGTTCAGCCGGGTCACCGCGAGGATCGCCTCGCCGGTGCCGGGGGCCGCGTCGAAGAGGTCCATCGCGTCGGCGGAGGACAGCGGCAGCAGACCGGTGCGCTCGATGCGCCTGAGGTCGGCCTCTTCCAGCGAGCCGCTGAGGGTGGAGGCCTGGGCCCACAGGCCCCAGGCCAGCGAGGTGGCCGGCAGGCCGTTGGCCTGCCGGTACTGGGCGAGGGCGTCCAGGAAGGTGTTGCCCGCCGCGTAGTTGGCCTGCCCGGCGTTGCCGATCAGGCCCGCGATGGAGGAGTAGAGCACGAAGGCCGACAGGTCCAGGTCCTTGGTGAGGTCATGCAGGTTCCAGGCCGCGTCGACCTTGGGCGCCAGCACCTTCTCCAGCCGCTCGGGGGTGAGCGAGGAGAGCAGACCGTCGTCCAGTACGCCCGCGGTGTGGATCACGCCGGTGAGCGGCTGCTCCGCGGGGATCGCCGCCAGCACGCCCGTCAGGGCCTCCCGGTCGGCGACATCGCAGGCGGCCACGGTGACCTCGGCGCCGAGCCCGGTCAGTTCGGCCGTCAACTCGGCCGCGCCCGCCGCCTCGGTGCCGCGTCGGCTGAGGAGCAGCAGGTGCCGTGCGCCGTGTTCGGTGACCAGGTGGCGGGCCAGTACGCCGCCCAGCGCTCCGGTCGCGCCGGTGATCAGGGTGGTACCCCGGTCCCAACGCGGCGTCACCGCCTGCGCGTCCTGACTCGTACGGGCCAGACGCGGCACGAACAGCCGCTCCCCGCGCACCGCGATCTGCGGCTCGCCCGAGGCCAGGGCCGCGGCCGGCAGCGTGTCGCCGTCCAGGTCCACCAGGACGATCCGCCCCGGGTTCTCCGTCTGCGCCACGCGCAGCAGACCCCACACGGAGGCCTGCGCCAGATCGGTCACGGGCTCGCCCGCCGTGGCGACGGCGCCTCGGGTGACCACCACCAGCGTGGTGTCGGCGAACCGCTCGTCGGCCGTCCAGGACTGGACCGTCGCGAGAGCCTCCCGCACCGCGCGGTGCGTGGCGGCCGGCACGTCGGTGTCGACGCCGCCGGCCGGCAGCGCGAGGACGAGCGTGGTCGGCACGGCTTCGGCCGCGGCGACCGAGGCGAGGTCGGCGTACGGGCGGGCACCGTCGACGGCGAGGTCGCCGATCACGGCCCAGCCCGAGGTGTCCACCGTCGGGCGCGCGGCGGGCAGCGTGTTCCAGGCGACCCGGAACAGCCCGTCGCGGGCCGTGGAGTTCGCCTCGCGCAGCGCCTCCTTCGACAGCGGGCGCAGCAGCAGCGACTCGACGGTCGCCACCGGGGCGCCCGTCCCGTCGGCCACCGTCAGCGAGGCCACCTCGGGGCCGGTCAGCGTCAACCGCACCCGCAGCGCGGCGGCGCCCGTGGCGTGCACGCTCACCCCGGACCAGGAGAACGGCAGCAGCGCCACCCGCTCGTCGTCCACCACACCCGGCAGCAGCGGGTGCAGCGCCGAGTCCAGCAGCGCCGGGTGCAGCAGGAAGCGTCCGGCGTCGGCGCGCCGCGCGTCCGGCAGGGCAAGCTCGGCGAAGATCTCCCCCTCGCCCTTCCAGACGCGGCGCAGCCCCTGGAAGGCAGGGCCGTACGCGTAGTCCCGGGCGGCGAGCCGCTCGTACACCCCGTCCAGGGGGACCTCGGTCGCGCCGGCCGGCGGCCACACCGACAGGGCCTCGCCGCCGGTCTCGGCGGCGGGGGCCAGGACGCCCTTGGCGTTCAGGGTCCACGGTCGGGCCTCGGCCGGCTCCTCGCCGTCGGGACGCGAGTACACGTCCACCCCGCGGCGACCCGAGGCGTCCGCTTCCGCGACCACGAGCTGGACCTGCACGCCGCCGTGCTCGGGCAGCACCAGCGGGGCCGACAGGGTCAGTTCCTCCACCTGCGGGGTGCCGAGCCGGCCTCCCGCCAGGACGGCCAGTTCCACGAAGGCGGTGCCCGGGAGCAGGACGCTGCCGAGGACGGCGTGGTCCCCCAGCCAGGGGTGGGAGCGCAGCGACAACCGGCTGGTGAAGAGGGTCTGCTCCCCGTCGGCGAGGTCCAGGCTGGCCCCGAGGATGGGGTGGTCGGTGGGGCTCAGGCCGAGCCCCGACGCGTCGGCGGGGGCCTCGACGCCGTCGAGCCAGTAGCGCTCGCGCTGGAAGGCGTACGTCGGCAGGTCGAGGACGGAGTCGAGCCGGCCGCCGAAGTACGCGGACCAGTCGACGCGACCGCCTCGCGCGTACACCTGGCCCACGGCCGAGGCCAGTTGCGGGGCCTCGGGGCGGCCCGCCCGCAGGGTGGCCGCGGCCACCGCGGCGTCGGGGTCCTCGACGGCTCCCCTCACCAGGGCGGTGAGGACGGCGTCGGGGCCGATCTCGGTGAAGGTGGTGGTGCCGAGGGTTTCCAGGGTGGTGACGGCGTCGGTGAAGCGGACGGCGCCGCGGACCTGTTCGGTCCAGTAGTCGGCGGTGCGCAGGTCATCGCCGGCGGCGAGTCGGCCCGTGAGGGTGGAGACGATGGGGATGCGGGGTTCGTCGTAGGTCAGGCCGGCCGCGAGGGCCTTGAACTCCGTGAGCATTCCGTCCATGTGGGGGGAGTGGAAGGCGTGGGAGACGGTGAGCCGCTTGGTCTTGCGGCCCTGCGCCTCGAACCGCTCCGCGAGGTGCAGCGCCGCGTTCTCGTCGCCGGAGACGACCACCGATGTGGGGCCGTTGATGGCGGCGATGGCGAGGCGGTCGTGGAGGTCTTCGAGGTGGGGGAGTACTTCGGTTTCGGTGGCCTGGAGGGCGATCATGGCGCCGCCGGTGGGCAGGGCCTGCATGAGTCGGGCGCGGGCGGCGACGAGTTTCGCGGCGTCGGGGAGGGTGAGGATTCCGGCGATGTGTGCGGCGGAGAGTTCGCCGATGGAGTGGCCGGCGAGGTGGTCGGGCCTGAGGCCCCAGGTTTCCAGGAGGCGGTAGAGGGCGACTTCGAGGGCGAAGAGGGCGGGTTGGGTGTTGCCGGTGTCGTCGAGGGCTTCGCCGGTGGTGATGACCTCGCGGATCGGCCGGTCGAGGTGCTTGTCCAGTTCTGCTGCGACGGCGTCGAAGGCGGCGGTGTAGGCGGGGAAGGCGGCGTACAGTTCCTCGCCCATCCCGGCGCGCTGCGCGCCCTGACCCGTGAACAGGAACGCCGACTTCCCGCCGGACTTCGCACCCCGCACCAGCCCCGGGGCGGAACCGTCCTCGGCCAGCGCCCGCAGGCCGCGCACCAGCTCCTCACGGTCGACGCCCGCGACCACCGCCCGGTGGTCGAACGCCGCCCGCCCGCCGACCAGCGCCCGGCCCAGCTCGGCCGGATCGAGGTCCCCGTGGGCGTCCACGTACGCCAGCAGCCGCTCCGCCTGCCCGGCCACGGCCCGAGCCGACTTGCCGGACAGCACCCAGGGCACCACCGGCAGGGCCGGCGGGGCCGGCTGCGACTCCGTGTCGGCCGCCTCCGGGGCGGGCGGGGCCTGCTCGACGACCACGTGCGCGTTGGTTCCGCCGAACCCGAAGGAGGACACGCCGGCCCGGCGCGGAGCACCGGTCTCGGGCCACTCCCGGGCCTCGTGGAGGAGCGCGACCGCGCCCGCCTCCCAGTCGATCCGGGTCGAGGGCTCCTGCGCGTGCAGGGTCCGGGGCAGCACCCCGTGCCGGATCGCCTGGACCATCTTGATGATGCCGCCGACGCCGGCCGCCGCCTGGCTGTGCCCGATGTTCGACTTCAGGGACCCGAGGTACAGCGGGCGGTCCTCCGGGCGATCCTGGCCGTACGTCGCCAGCAGGGCCTGCGCCTCGATCGGGTCGCCGAGCGAGGTGCCGGTGCCGTGCGCCTCGACCACGTCCACGTCGGCCGTGGTCAGACCGGCGTTGGCCAGCGCCTGGAGGATGACCCGCTCCTGGGAGGGACCGTTGGGCGCGGTCAGACCGTTGGACGCGCCGTCCTGATTGACGGCCGTACCGCGGATCACCGCGAGCACGGTGTGCCCGTTGCGCCGCGCGTCGGAGAGCCGCTCCACGAGCAGCAGACCCACGCCCTCGGCCCAGCCGGTGCCGTCCGCGTGCTCCGAGAAGGACTTGCAGCGGCCGTCGGCGGAGAGGCCGCGCAGCCGGGAGAACTCGATGAAGGCGGTGGGCGTCGACATCACGGCCGCGCCGCCGGCGAGCGCGAGGTCGCACTCGCCGGAGCGCAGCGCGTTCGCCGCCATGTGCATGGCCACCAGTGAGGAGGAGCAGGCCGTGTCGACGGTGACCGTCGGCCCCTCCAGCCCGAAGGTGTAAGCCAGCCGGCCCGAGGCGATGCTGCCCGCACTGCCGCTGAACAGGTACCCCTCGTTGCCCTCGGGGGGCAGCCCGGCCCGCGAGCCGTAGTCGTTGTACATCAGGCCCGTGAACACGCCCGTACGGCTGCCCCGCAGCGAGGCCGGGTCGATCCCGGCCCGCTCGAAGGCCTCCCAGGTGGTCTCCAGCAGCAGCCGCTGCTGGGGGTCCACGGCGAGCGCCTCGCGCGGGGACATCCCGAAGAACTCGGGGTCGAACCGGTCGGCCTCGTGCAGGAACCCGCCCTCGGCGGTGTACGAGGTGCCCGCGGCGTCGGGGTCGGTGTCGTACAACCCCTCCAGGTCCCAGCCGCGGTTGACGGGGAACCCGCCGACCGCGTCGACCCCGTCGGTGACCAGCTTCCAGAGGTCATCGGGGGTGGCGACCCCGCCGGGGTACCGGCACGCCATCCCGACGATCGCGATGGGCTCCTGCGCCTTGTCCTCCACCTCGCGCAGACGCTTCTTCGCGTCCCGGGCATCGGCGATGGCCCGCTTGAGGTAGTCCCGGAGTTCTTGCTCGTTCGCCACGTGATCTCAGCTCCCCGACGTGATGTGGCTGGGTGATGAATTTCGGGCCCGCACGGTGTTCCGACGCGTGCCGACCGGTCGTCTGCCGCTCCGTGCCGCTCAGTCCATGTCGTCGAGGAGCGCGAAGAGTTCCTCGTCGCTCGCCCCGTCCAGGTCCTGGTGATCGGCCTCGTCCGGCTTGCCGCCGCCCGCCGAGTCGGCGATGTCCAACAGCTCCCGCAGCCGGCCGGTGATCTGGTCGAAGGCCTCCCGGTCCGAGGACGCGGCGTGAATGGCGGACTTCAACCGGTCGAGGTCCGACAGCACCGGAGTCGCCGCCGACACCTCCTCGACGGTGATCTGCCGGCGGAGGTACACGGCCAGGGCCGCCGGGTTCGGGTAGTCGAAGACGAGGGTGCTGGGCAGGCGCAGACCCGTCGCCGTGTTGAGCTGGTTGCGCAGTTCCACCGCGGTCAGCGAGTCGAAGCCCAGTTCCTGGAAGGCGCGGTCGGCGTCGATGCCGGTGTGGTCGGCGTGCCCGAGCACCCCGGCGACCTGACCGCGTACGAGATCCGTCAGCATCGCGAGCCGCTCCTCCTCCGGCAGGGCGCCCAGGCGCTCCGCCAGCGAGGGACCGTCCGTACCCGCCCCGGACCCGGAACCCGCGACCGCGCGGCGCGGACCGACCGGAGCCAGGTCCCGCAGCAGCGGCAGCAGGCGGTCGCCCTGCTTGCGCAGGGCCTCCACCGCGAGCCGGGTGACGGCCAGGACCGCCTCGCCGGTGCCGGGGGCCGCGTCGAAGAGGTCCATCGCGTCCGCCGAGGACAGCGGCAACAGGCCGAGCCGGGCGAGGCGACGCAGGTCGGCCTCTTCCAGCGAGCCGCTGAGGGTGCTGGCCTGGGCCCACAGGCCCCAGGCCAGCGAGGTGGCCGGCAGGCCGTTGGCCTGGCGGTACTGGGCGAGGGCGTCCAGGTAGGTATTGCCCGCCGCGTAGTTGGCCTGCCCGGCGTTGCCGATCAGGCCGGCGATCGAGGAGTAGAGCACGAAGGCCGACAGGTCCAGGTCCTTGGTGAGGTCGTGCAGGTTCCACGCCGCGTCGACCTTGGGCGCCAGCACCTTCTCCAGCCGCTCCGGCGTCAGGTCCGACAGGACGGTGTCGTCCAGCACACCGGCCGTGTGGATCACCCCGGTGAGCGGCTGCTCCGCGGGGATCGCCGCCAACACCCCGGCCAGCGACTGCCGATCGGTGACGTCACAGGCCGCCACGGTGACCTCGGCACCCAGCCCGGTCAGCTCCGTACGCAGCTCCTCGGCGCCCGGGGCGTCGATGCCGCGTCGGCTGAGGAGCAGCAGGTGCCGTGCGCCGTGTTCGGTGACCAGGTGGCGGGCCAGTACGCCGCCCAGCGCGCCGGTCGCGCCGGTGATCAGGGTCGTGCCCCGGTCCCAACGCGGCGTCACCGCCTGCGCGTCCTGACTCGTACGGGCCAGACGCGGCACGAACAGCCGCTCCCCGCGCACCGCGATCTGCGGCTCGCCCGAGGCCAGGGCCGCGGCCGGCAGCGTGTCGCCGTCCAGGTCCACCAGGACGATCCGCCCCGGGTTCTCCGTCTGCGCCACGCGCAGCAGACCCCACACACCCGCGTGCGTCAGATCGGTGACGGGCTCGCCGGCGGTGGCGACGGCGCCCCGGGTGACCACCACCAGCGTGGAACTCTCGAATCGCTCGTCGCCCAGCCAGAACTGAGCCGAGGAGAGGGTCTCGCGCAACGCGGCCCGCGCGGCCTCGGCCGGCTCGCCCTCGACGGCGCCCGGAACGAGCACCACCGTGGCGGGCACCGGTCCGGCCGCCGCCACCGCCTCCAGATCGGCGTACGGGAGACCACCGGGCACGGCGAGGTCACCGACCACGGCCCAGCCCGCCGCGGTGCCCGCGACCGGGTCGGAGGCCGGCAGGGCGTTCCACGCGACGCGGAACAGTCCGTCCCGGGCCGTCGACGCGGCCTCGCGCAGCGCCTCCTTCGACACCGGGCGCAGCAGCAGCGACTCGACGGTCGCCACCGGGGCGCCCGCCCCGTCGGCCACCGTCAGCGAGGCGGCCAGCGTGTCGGTGTCGCGCCCGGACAGCGTCAGCCGCACTCGCAGCACCGAGGCGCCCACGGCGTGGACGCTCACCCCGGACCAGGAGAACGGCAGCCGCGCCTGCCCCGACTCGAAGGCGACTCCGGGCAGCAGTGGGTGCAGCGCCGCGTCCAGCAGCGCCGGGTGCAGCAGGAACCGCCCCGCGTCCGCCCGCCCGGCGTCCGGCAGCCGCACCTCGGCGTACACGTCGTCGCCCGCGGTCCACAGCCGCGTCAACCCCTGGAAGGCGGGGCCGTACGCGTAACCCAGCGCGTCGAGCCGTTCGTACACCCCGTCGAGGGACACCTCGGTCGCGCCGGCCGGCGGCCAGGCCGTCAGCGGCTCACCGGCGGCGCCGGCCGAGGCGGCCAGCACCCCGTTCGCGTTGAGCGTCCACGGCCGGTCGGCCGCCAGGTCGCCGTCGTCGGTCCGGGAGAAGATCTCCACGGTGCGGCGGCCCGTCCCGTCGGCCTCGCCGACCACGACCTGGACCTGCGTACCACCCTGCTCGGGCAGCACCAGCGGCGCCGACAGCATCAGCTCCTCGACCCGGTCCACCCCGAGCTGCTCGCCCGCCCGGGCCGCCAGCTCCACCAGCCCGGTGCCGGGGACCAACACCGTCCCGTACACCGCGTGCTCGGTCAGCCAGGCGTGGGTGCGGCGCGAGAGCCGGCCGGTGAACAGGTACTCGTCGCGGTGCGCCGACCCGACGGCCGCGCCCAGCAACGGGTGACCGGTGGCCGCCAGCCCCAGCCCGGCCGCGTCGGCCGGGGTCTCGGGGGCGTCCAGCCAGTACCGCTCGTGCTGGAAGGCGTACGTCGGCAGGTCGACGGTCCGCGCGCCCGGGAACAGCCTCGACCAGTCCGGCTTCGCCCCCCGCATCCGCAGCAGGGCCATCGCCGCGACGACGGTCTCCGTCTCGGGCCGGTCCCGGCGCAGCGCCGGGGCCAGCGCCCCGGCCTCCTGCTCCAGGGAACCCTGCGCGAGCGCCGTCAGCACCCCGTCGGGGCCCAACTCCAGGAAGTCGGTGACGCCCTGGGCCTCCAGATGACGGATGCCGTCGGCGAACCGCACGGCCTCCCGGATGTGGGTGGCCCAGTACTCCGGGGAGGTCAGCTGCTCGTCGGTGGCGAGGGTGCCGGTGACGTTGGAGACGACCGGGATGCGCGGCGGGTGGAACGTCAGCCCGCCGGCGACCTCGCGGAACTCCTCCAACACCTCGTCCATGTGCGGGGAGTGGAAGGCGTGCGAGACCGGCAGCCGCTTGGTGCGGGCGCCCTTGGCCCGCCAGGCGTCGCAGATCTCGTCGACGACCGCCGAGTCTCCGGAGATCACCATCGCGTCGGGGCCGTTGACCCCGGCGATCGCGACCGCGTTGCCGTACGGGGCGATCGAGGCGCGCACCGCCTCTTCGCCGGCCTGGATCGCGGCCATCGCTCCGCCCTCGCGGGCGGCCTGCATCAGCCGGCCGCGCTCGGCGACCAGGCAGCAGGCGTCGCCCAGTTCGAGGACCCCCGCGAGGTGGGCGGCGGTCACCTCGCCGATGGAGTGGCCGAGCAGGTAGTCGGGGGTGAAGCCGTGGTGCTCGAACAGCCGGTACAGGGCCACCTCGATGGCGAACAGCGCGGCCTGGGTGAAGGAGGTCTGGTCGATCAGCGCCGAGTCCGCCGAGTGCTCCGGAGCGAACAGCACGTCCTTGATCGGGCGGGCCAGCTCCGAGTCGAACCGGGCACACACCTCGTCCAGCGCCCTCGCGAAGACCGGATTCGCGGCGTACAGCTCGCGGCCCATGCCGAGCCGCTGGCTGCCCTGACCGGTGAAGAGGAACGCGGTCTTGCCGGGCCGGGCCGAGCGGCCCCGCACGACGTTCGACGCGGACTCCCCGTGCGCCAGCGAGGACAGACCCCGGATCAGGGTCTCCCGGTCCGCGCCGACGACGGCCGCGCTGTGCTCCAGCACGGCGCGCCCGGTGGCCAGCGAGAAGCCGATGTCGGCCGGGGACAGCTCCGGGTGGTCGAGGACGAAGCGGTGCAGTCGCGCCGCCTGGGCCGCGACGGCCTTCTCGTCCTTGCCGGACACCAGCCACGGCAGCACACCGGCCGCCTCCGGCTCCGGGGCGGGTCCGCGCCGGGCGGGCGCCGCGGGCTGCTCGATGATGACGTGCGCGTTGGTGCCGCTGATGCCGAAGGAGGACACGCCCGCGCGGCGCGGTCGGCCCGCCTCGGGCCAGGGGGTCTCCTCGGTCAGCAGCGCCAGCGACCCCGCCTCCCAGTCCACGTGCGGGGACGGCTCGTCCACGTGCAGGGTCCGGGGCAGCACCCCGTGCCGCATCGCCTCGATCATCTTGATGACACCGCCGACGCCGGCCGCGGCCTGGCTGTGCCCGATGTTCGACTTCAGGGACCCGAGGTACAGCGGCCGGTCCTCCGGCCGGTCCTGCCCGTACGTCGCCAGCAGGGCCTGCGCCTCGATCGGGTCACCGAGGGTGGTGCCGGTGCCGTGCGCCTCCACGGCGTCCACGTCGGCCGAGGCCAGACCGGCGTTGGCCAACGCCTGGCGGATGACCCGCTCCTGCGCCGGCCCGTTGGGCGCGGTCAGGCCGTTGGACGCGCCGTCCTGGTTGACGGCCGTACCGCGGATCACCGCGAGCACGTTGTGTCCGTTGCGCTTGGCGTCGGAGAGCCGCTCGACGAGCAGCAGACCGACACCCTCGCTCCAGCCGGTGCCGTCGGCGCCCGCCGCGAAGGACTTGCAGCGCCCGTCGGGCGACAGGCCCCGCTGGCGGGAGAACTCCACGAAGGTGTTCGGACCGTTCATCACGGTCACGCCGCCCGCCAGCGCCAGATCGCATTCACCGGAGCGCAGCGCGTTCGCCGCGAGGTGCATGGCCACCAGCGAGGAGGAGCAGGCCGTGTCCACGGTGACCGCCGGACCCTCCAGCCCGTACGTGTAGGACAGCCGACCGGAGATGACGCTGGACAGGTTGCCCGCGAGCAGGAAGCCCTCGAACTCCTCCGGCACCGACGGCAGCCGCGAGGCGTAGTCGTCGTACATGGCGCCGGTGAAGACGCCGGTGTGGGAACCGCGCAACAGCGCCGGGTCGATGCCCGCGCTCTCGAAGGTCTCCCACGCCGTCTCCAGCAGCAGCCGCTGCTGCGGGTCGGTCGCGGTCGCCTCGCGCGGGGAGATCCCGAAGAACTCCCGGTCGAAGAGGTCCGCCTCGTGCAGGAAGCCGCCCTCACGGACGTACGAGGTGCCCGTCCGCTCGGGGTCCGGGTCGTACAGGCCCTCCAGGTCCCAGCCGCGGTTCACCGGGAACGGACTGACCGCGTCCACCCCGTCGGCGACGAGCCGCCACAGGTCCTGCGGAGACCGCACCCCGCCCGGGAAGCGGCACGCCATCCCGACGATGGCGATCGGCTCGTCCGAGGCGCCCTTGGCGCGGGCCCTGACGGCCTTCGCCGGCGCGTCGTCCGCGGAGACCTTCGACAGCAGGTACGCGGCCAGCGCGCCCGGCGTCGGATGGTCGAACACCGCCGTCGCCGGGAGGCGCAGGCCGGTGGCCGACCCGAGCCGGTTGCGCAGGTCCACGCCGGCCATCGAGTCGAAGCCGATCTCGCTGAAGGCCCGCTCGGGGTCGATGGACGCGGCGCCCGCGTGACCGAGCACCGAGGCGACCGTGGACCGCACGAGATCCCGTACCGCCTCCGCCCGCTTGTCCTCGGGGAGGCCGGCGATCTGCCCGGCCCAGCCCGACGCGGCGCCCGCGCCCGCCCCGGCCTGTCCGGCGCGGCGGGTCCGGGTGCGCACCAGCCCCCGGTACAGGGCGGGCGGCGTCTCGGAACCGGTGCGCAGCCGGGCCGGGTTCAGCGCGACCGGAACCAGCAGCGGTTCGGTGGCGTTCAGCGCCGCGTCGAACAGGGCCAGACCCTGCGCGGGGGTGAGCGGGGTCATGCCCGCCCGGTCCCAGCGGGCCAGGTCGGCGTCGGTGAGCCCGGCGCCCATGCCGTGACTGGAGTCCCACAGGCCCCAGGCCAGCGAGGTCGCGGCCAGACCGGCGGAGCGGCGGTGCGCGGCGAGGGCGTCCAGCCAGGTGTTGGCCGCCGCGTAGTTGCCCTGACCGGCGGTGCCGGTGACACCCGACACCGAGGAGAACAGGACGAACGCCGCCAGGTCCAGGTCCCTGGTGAGCTCGTGAAGGTTCCAGGCCGCGTCCACCTTGGGCCGCAGCACCGAGGACACCTGCTCCGGGGTGAGGGACTCGATCGTCGCGTCGTCCAGCACACCGGCCGTGTGCACCACGGCCGACAGCGGGTGCTCCGCGTCCACGGCCGTGAGCAGCGCGGCCACCGAGGCGCGGTCGGCGGCGTCCGCCGCGACCACCTTCACCTCGGCGCCGAGCGCGCCCAGTTCGGCCGCCAGCTCCCGCGCGCCCGGGGTGGCCGGGCCGCGCCGGCTGCTGAGCAGCAGGTGCCGGACCCCGTGCTCGGTGACGAGGTGGCGGGCGAAGAGCGCGCCGAGGCCGCCGGTGCCGCCGGTGACCAGGACGGTTCCCCCGGCCCCCAGGACGGGAACCTCGGGGGTCGCGATCGCCGCCGCACGGGCCAGCCGGGGGGCGAACGACTCGCCCGCGCGGACCGCGAGTTGGGGTTCACCGGTGGCGAGGGCCGCGGCGAGCGTCGCGTCGTCCGTCGCGCCGTCGGTGTCGACGAGCACGAGCCGGTCCGGGTGCTCGGACTGGGCGGAGCGGATCAGGCCCCACAGCGGGGCCGCGTCCAGGTCGGTGACGTCCTCGCCGGGCAGTGCGGCGACCGCGCCGGCGGTGACGAACACCAGCCGGGAGTCGGCGAACCGTTCGTCGGCCAGCCACTCCTTGACCAGCGCCAGCGCCCGCAGGGTGGCCAGGTGCGCGCCCTCGGCGCCGGCGGCGCCGGAGCCCGCGTGCCGGACGAGTACGGTCGTCGCGCCCGCGGCCGGGGCCAGGTCCCCGCCCACCTCGGTCCAGTCGACCGACGCCCGGGCGGCGGTCACCGGCTGCCACCGCACCTCGTACAACGAGTCGTTCGCGCCGTCCGCGACCGAGGTCAGGGCCTCCTTGGCGACCGGGCGCAACGTCAGCGCGTCCACGTCCGCGACGGGCGCGCCCGCCCCGTCCGCCAGCGTCAGACGGTACGTGTCGGTCCCGGCGGGGGAGATCCGCACCCGCAGCTCGGCGGCGCCCGCCGCGTGCAGCGAGATCCCCGACCAGGCGAACGGCAGCCGGATCCGGTCGCTCTCGCCCTCCACGGCCGCGTCCAGCACCAGCGGGTGCAACACCGAGTCGAACAGCGCCGGGTGGACGCCGAACCGGCCGGCGCTCTCCCGGTGCGCCCCGGGCAGCCGCACCTCGGCGTAGAGGTCCTCGCCGGCGCGCCAGAGCGCCGTCAGGCCCTGGAAGGCGGGGCCGTACGCGTACCCCAGGGCGGCGAGCCGCTCGTACACGCCGTCCAGCGGCTCGGCGCTCGCGCCGGCCGGCGGCCACGCGGACAGGTCAGCGTCCTCGGCCGGTACGACGGCCTCCGCGAGGGCGCCCGTCGCGTGCCGGGTCCACGGTCGTGCCGCGCCCTCGCCGCCGTCGGGACGGGCGTGGACGGAGAAGGGCCGCACCCCGGACGCGTCCGGGGCGCCCACCGCGACCTGTACCCGTACGGCCTCGCGTCCGACGAGCGGCAGCGGGGCCTCCAGGGTCAGTTCCTCGACACGGGTGACGCCGAGGTGGTCGCCGGCCGCCACGGCCAGCTCCAGGAACGCCGTCGCGGGCACCAGCACGGTCGTGCCGATCGCGTGGTCCGCGAGCCACGGGTGGGAGCCCACCGAGAGCCGGCCGGTGAACAGGGCGTCCTCGCGGTCCGCGAACTCCACGCTCGTGGAGAGCAACGGGTGCTCCGAGGCGTCCAGCCCCAGGCTGCGCGCGTCGGTGGACGTGGTCGGCGCGAGCCAGTACCGCTCGCGCTGGAAGGCGTACGTCGGCAGCGGGGCCGGCGTCGCGCCCGGGAAGAAGGTCCAGGCGTCGAAGCTGCCACCGGCGGTCCACACCCGGGCCAGGCCGGCCGCGAGCGTGTCGGCCTCGGGGCGGCCCGCGCGCAGCAGCGGCACGGCCACGGCCCCGGTGTCCTCCAGCGCGCCCTGCGCCAGGGCGGTCAGTACGGCGTCCGGGCCGACCTCGACGAACAGGGTCGTACCCTGCGCGGCCAGCTCGCGGACGGCGTCCAGGAACCGCACGGCGGCACGGATCTGCCCGGCCCAGTAGTCGGGGGAGGTCAGTTCGGCCTCGGTGGCGACCGCACCGGTGACGGTGGAGACGATCGGGATCGCCGGCGCCGCGAAGGCGGCGTCGGCCGCGACCGCGCGGAACTCCTCCAGGATCGCGTCCATGTGCGGGGAGTGGAAGGCGTGCGAGACGGTCAGGCGCTTCGTCTTGCGACCCTGCTCCCGCCACCGCGCGGCGACGGCCTCGGCGGCGTCCTCGTCACCGGAGATCACCACGGAGGACGGACCGTTGACGGCGGCGACGGACACCGCGTCCTCGAGGCCCGCGAGGGAGGCGGCGATCTCCGCCTCCGTGCCCTGGACGGCGATCATGGCGCCGCCGGGACGGGCCGACTGCATCAGCCGGCCGCGGGCGGCCACCAGCCTCGCGGCGTCCGCCAGGGTCAGCACCCCGGCGGCGTGCGCGGCGGACAGCTCGCCGATCGAGTGCCCGGCCAGCAGCGCGGGCACCACCCCGTGGTGCTCCAGCAGCCGGAACAGGGCCGTCTCCACCGCGAACAGGGCGGGCTGCGTGTAGGTGGTCTCGTCCAGCAGCGCGGCGTCGGAGCTGCCCTCCGCCGCGAAGAGCACCTCGCGCAGCGGGCGCTCCAACAGCCCCTCGAAGGCGGCGAACACCGCGTCGAGGGTGCGGGCGAAGACGGGGTGGCGGGCGTACAGGTCACGGCCCATGCCGAGCCGCTGGGCGCCCTGGCCGGTGAAGAGGAAGGCGGTCCGGCCGGCGCTCGGGGCAGCGCCGGTGACGACGGCGGGCGCGTCGGAGCCCGCGATCAGCGCGTCGAGCCCCGCGAGCAGGGCGTCGCGGTCCTCGGCGAGGACGACGGCGCGCTGCTCGAAGGCGGTACGGGTGGCCGCGAGCGCCAGCCCGACGTCCGCGAGGTCCGTGTCGGGAGCGGCGGCGTGGACGCGCAGCCGCTCGGCCTGGGCGCGCAGCGCCTTCGGGTCGCGGGCCGACAGCAGCCAGGGCGCGGGAAGTTCCGGCGCGGCCGGGGCCTCGACGGAGGTCGCGGTCGCGGGCACCGTCTCGGGGGCCTGCTCGATGACGACGTGGGCGTTGGTCCCGCTGATCCCGAAGGAGGAGACGGCGGCGCGGCGCGGCCGACCGGTCTCGGGCCACGCCCGTTCCCCGGTGAGCAGCTCCACGGCGCCCGCCGACCAGTCCACGTGCGGGGACGGCTCGTCCACGTGCAGGGTCCTGGGCAGTACGCCGTGGCGGATCGCCTGGACCATCTTGATGACGCCGCCGACGCCGGCCGCCGCCTGCGCGTGGCCGATGTTCGACTTCAGCGAGCCGAGGAACACCGGGGCCAGGCCCTCGCGGTCGCTGCCGTAGGTGGCCATGACGGCCTCGGCCTCGATCGGGTCGCCGAGCCTGGTTCCGGTGCCGTGCGCCTCCACGGCGTCCACGTCCGAGCCGGTGAGGCCCGAGTCGGCCAGGGCCTGGCGGATGACCCGCTGCTGCGCGAGTCCGCTGGGGGCGGTCAGGCCGTTGGAGGCGCCGTCCTGGTTGATGGCGGAGCCGCGCAGCACCGCGAGGACGGTGTGTCCGTTGCGTTCGGCGTCGGAGAGCCGCTCCACGAGCAGCAGGCCCACGCCCTCGGACCAGCCGGTGCCGTCGGCGCCCGCGGCGAAGGACTTGCAGCGGCCGTCGGGGGCGAGCCCGCGCTGGCGGGAGAACTCCACGAACATGCCGGGGGACGCCATGACCGTCGCGCCGCCCGCCAGGGCCAGGTTGGTCTCGCCCGACCGCAGCGAACGGATCGCGAGGTGCAGGGCGACCAGCGAGGAGGAGCAGGCGGTGTCGGTGGTCACCGCAGGGCCGAGCAGCCCCAACTGGTAGGCGATCCGGCCCGACATCACGCTGGTGGTGCTGCCGGTGAGCACCGAGCCCTGGACGCTCTCGGGGGCCTCGTACATCCGGGGCCCGTACTCCAGCGCCGTCGCGCCGACGAACACGCCGGTCCGGGAGCCGTGCAGGGACTCCGGGCGGATCCCGGAGCGCTCGACGGCCTCCCAGGCGGTCTCCAGCAGGAGCCGCTGCTGCGGGTCCATCGCGAGGGCCTCGCGCGGCGAGATGCCGAAGAAGCCGGCGTCGAACTCGGCCGCCTCGTGCAGGAAGCCGCCGCGCCGCACCGCGCTCTTGCCCGGGCGGTCGGGGTCGGCGTCGTACAGGTCCTCGTCCCAGCCGCGGTCGACGGGGAACCCGGAGACGGCGTCGCCGCCCTCCGCGACCAGCTTCCACAGCTCGTCGGGGGAGGAGATCCCGCCCGGGAACCGGCAGGCCATGCCGACGATCGCGATGGGCTCGTCGGCGTCGGCGGGACGGGTGAACTCCTCGGCCGACACGGCCGCCCCGGCCAGCTCGGCCCCGATGAACGAGGTGAGCGCCAGCGGCGTCGGGTGGTCGAACAGCAGCCCGCCGGGCAGCCGCAGGCCGGTGGCCTCGGCCAGCGCCTTGCGCAGCTCGGTGGTCATCATCGAGCTGAAACCGAGCTTCTGGAACGGGGTCCGCTGCTCCAGCACCTCGTCCGGCCCGTACTCCAGGATCGCGGTGACGTGCGAGGTGACCAGCTCGGAGACGGCGCGGTCCCGCTCCGCCTCGGACAGCCGGGCGAGGCGCGCGCCGAGTGCGCCGCGCGGTCCGGCGGCCGGCTCCTCGGCGGTGTCGGCCCCCGGGAGGGGCAGCGGGGCCGACGTGCGGGCGGCGGCGTCGAACCAGTGCCGGCGGCGCTGGAACGCGTACGTGGGCAGGGAGACCCGGCGGGCGCCGGTCCCCGCGTACAGCACACTCCAATCGACGTCGGCGCCGAGCGTGAACGCGGTCGCGACGGCGGTCAGCAGCGTCTGTACCTCGGGGCGCCCCGCACGGAGTGCCGGGGTGCCCTCGGCGAGGGCGCTGAGGACGGCGTCGGGGCCGATCTCCAGGAAGGTCTCGGCGCCCAGCGACCTCAGGGTGGCGACCGCGTCCGCGAACCGGACGGCGCCGCGGACCTGGTCGGTCCAGTAGCAGGGGGTGCGCAGGTCGTCGCCGGAGGCGAGTTCGCCGGTGAGGGTGGAGACGACGGGGATCCGCGGCTCGTTGTAGGTGAGGCCCTTCGCCACCTTGTGGAAGGGCTTGAGCATCGCGTCCATGTGGGGGGAGTGGAAGGCGTGCGAGACCGTCAGGCGCTTGGTCTTGCGGCCCCGTTCGGCGAGCTTTCCCGCGACCTTGAGGGCGGCTTCCTCATCGCCGGAGACGACGACGGAGGTCGGGCCGTTGACGGCGGCGATCGAGAGCCGGTCCTCCAGGCCTTCGAGGAGCGGCAGCACCTCCGCCTCCGTGGCCTGGACGGCGATCATGGCGCCGCCGGTGGGCAGGGCCTGCATCAGCCGCGCCCGGGAGGCGACGAGCTTCGCCGCGTCCGGCAGGGACAGGATCCCCGCCACGTGCGCGGCGGCGAGTTCCCCGATGGAGTGGCCCGCGACATGGGACGGGGCCAGACCCCAGGACTCCACGAGCCGGTAGAGGGCCACCTCCACCGCGAACAGCGCGGGCTGGGTGTTGCCCGTCTCGTCGAGCGCCTCACCGGAGGCGATGACCTCGCGGATCGAGCGCTTCAGCAGCGGGTCCAGCGCCCCGGCGACCGCGTCGAAGGCCTCCGCGAACACCGGGAAGGCCGCGTACAGTTCCTCGCCCATCCCCGGACGCTGCGCGCCCTGGCCGGTGAAGAGGAACGCGGTCGTGCCCGCGGCGGGCGCGCCCCGGACCACCCCCGCGCCCGGCCGTCCCTCGGCCAGCGCCCGCAGCCCCTCCACCAGCGCCGACCGGTCCGTGCCGACCACGACCGCGCGCTCCTCGAAGGCCGTGCGGGTGGTCGCCAGCGAGAAGGCGGTGTCCACCAGGTCGGGGGCGCCGTCGGCGGCGGCGAACGCGGCCAGCCGGCCGGCCTGCGCGCGCAGCGCCTCGTCCGACCGGGCCGACAGCACCCAGGGCAGCGCCTCGGTGGCCGCCTCGGTGGGCTCCTGCGGCGCGGGGACGGCGGGCCCCTCGGTGACCACGACGTGCGCGTTCGTGCCGCCCATGCCGAAGGAGCTGACGCCCGCCGCCAACGGGCGCTCCGGGTGCGGCCAGGCGGAGTGCTCGCGCTGCACCGCCAGTCCCAGCGCGTCCAGCGGGATCCGCGGGTTCGGGGTCGCGAAGTTCAGGCTGGCGGGCAGCTCGCGGTGGGTGATGCTCAGCAGCGTCTTGATCAGGCCCGCGATGCCCGCGGCGCCCTCCAGGTGTCCGATGTTGGTCTTGACGGAACCGACGCGCAGCGGGTCCCCGGGCGCCCGGTCCGCGCCCAGCGCCGCGCCGAGCGCGGCGGCCTCGATCGGGTCGCCGACGGGCGTGCCGGTGCCGTGCAGTTCGACGTACTGGACCTGCTCGCCGGCGCCGAGCGCGGCCCGCTCGTGGGCCAGGCGCACCACCTGCTCCTGCGCGGCCGCGCTCGGCACGGTCAGACCTCCGGGCGTGGCACCGTCGTTGTTGACGGCGCTCGCGCGGATCACGCCGTGGACGTGGTCGCCGTCCGCGAGGGCGAGCGAGAGCGGCTTGAGGACCAGGACCCCGCCGCCCTCGCCGGGCACGAAGCCGTTGGCGCGGGAGTCGAAGGTGTACGTGACCCCGTCGGGGGAGAGCGCGCCGAAACGTTCCTCCGTGGTGGCGTTCTCCGTCAGCAGGTTCAGGTTCACACCCGCCGCGAGCGCGAGCACGGACTCCCCGGCCCGCAGGCTCTCGCAGGCGAGGTGCACCGCGACGAGCGAGGACGACTGCGCGGAGTCCACGGTGAGGCTGGGACCCTGGAGACCCAGGTGGTAGGAGACCCGGTTCGCGATGACGCCGCGGTTCACCCCGGTCATCGTGTGCGGGGTGATCGCCTCGGTGCCGTACTGGTACAGCAGGTTCGTGTAGTCGTCGCGCAGGGTGCCCACGAACACCGAGGTACGGCTGCCGCGCAGCGCCTCGGGCACGATGCCCGCGTCCTCCAGGGCCTCCCAGGCCAACTCCAGTACGAGCCGCTGCTGCGGGTCCATCGCCGCGGCCTCGCGCGGCGAGATCCCGAAGAAACGGGCGTCGAACCGGTCCACCCCGTCCAGGAACGCGCCGCGCTGCCGGCCGTCACCGGGCGCCGCGTCCTCGGGTACGCCCCAACGGCCCGGCGGCACCTCGTCGACGGCACCTCGCCCGCTCCGCAGGAGCTCCCAGAACGCGGCCGGGCCGTCGGCTCCGGGGAGCCGGCAGGACAGCCCCACGACAGCGATCTGCTCCACCTTCTCGGTGTGCGCCCCGGCTGCTACAGGATTCCGCTCACTGGTCACCACGCTCGGCTGCCCCTTCTTGGATTCAACGCGCCCGGAGGAAATGCGCCCGGATCGAATGCGCCCGGATTCACGTGCCCGGATTCATGTCTCGGCCTCACACACCCCCGGCTCCACGTGCCCGGATTCGATGCGCCGGATTTCGACGTTCCCCGATTCGACGTGCCCGGAGGAATACGCCCCGGGTTCGATGCGCCTGGATTCACAGGCTAGTGAAAACGACCTCGTGGACAGTCATGGCCTGGTAACCAGGGCCGCTGGAACGGCTGGTGACCCCGCCATTGCCACACAGTGAGCGGCCGGTGGAACGCACCTGGCTACCGTGAATGCGGGCTCACGCGCTTCATTCGGACGTACTCGATCCGGTGAGCTCCAGCTGCGCTGTAGTGACGTGCGAATTCAAGGAGAGCTGATCGCTGTGAGTGCTGCATCTTCCCAAGGGGCCAACCCCGGATCCGCCGAAAACGCACGCGGAGGTCGCGCGGTCGTCCTCGGCGGGAGCATGGCGGGACTCTTCTCCGCCCGCGCCCTCTCCGAGAACTTCGCGGAGGTGCTCGTCGTGGACCGCGACGAGCTGACGGGACCGAACGAACTCCGCCGGGGCCTGCCGCAGGGCCACCACCTGCACGGTCTGCTCGCCCGCGGCCAGCAGATCGTCGAGGAGTACTTCCCCGGCATCACCGAGGACATGAAGGCTGCCGGCGCGCAGCTCGGCGACGTGGCCGACGACGTCCGCTGGATCATCAACGGCAAGCGCCTGCGGCAGGTCCACTCCGGCCTGTTCGCCCTCACCTCCAGCCGTCCCTTCCTGGAGCGCCACATACGCGAACGCGTGCTCGCGCTCCCCGAGGTGACCTTCCTGGAGCAGGCCGACATCCTCCGCCTGGTCACCAGCGAGGATCGCCGAGAGGTCACCGGTGTCGTCGTGCGCCGCGACGGCGTCGAGGAGGTGGTGCAGGCCGACCTGGTCGTGGACGCCACCGGCCGCGGTTCGCGCACCTCCGTCTGGCTCCAGGAGTTCGGCTTCGACGCCGTCGAGGAGGAGAAGCACAAGATCGGCCTCGGCTACACCACCCGCTACTACCGGGTCCCGGACGAGGCCTTCGAGGGCAACATCTCCATCAACACCGTCGCCTCCGCGGGCGTCCCGCGCGGCGCGATCTGCCAGAAGATCGACGGCGGCCGTTCCATCGTCACCGCCTACGGCATCCTCGGCGACCACCCGGCCACCACCCCCGAGGGCTTCCACGCTTTCATCGAGTCGCTGGCCGCGCCCGACATCCACGAGGTGCTCAAGGTATCCGAGCCGCTGGACGAGCCCGTCGCGTACAAGTTCCCGACCAACCTGCGCCGCCACTACCAGCGCCTGACCGACTTCCCGGCCGGCCTGCTGGTCATCGGCGACGCCGTCTGCAGCTTCAACCCCAGCTACGCGCAGGGCATGACCGTCTCCGCGCTCGGCTCGCTCGTACTGCGCCGGCACACCGCCGAGTCCCGGCGGCCCGACCCGATCGCGTACTTCAAGGACCTCGCCGCCGACGCCGTCGACGGCTGCTGGGAGATGGCCGTCGGCGCCGACCTCAGCTTCCCCGAGGTCGAGGGCGAGCGGACCGAGGAGGTCCAGCTGGCGCACGCCTTCATCGCCCAGGTCCAGGAGGCCGCGTCCCGCGACGACGCCGTGGCCCGCGCGTACTCCCGGGTCATCGGCCTCGTCGACTCCCCGGCCGTCCTGCACGACCCGGAGATCGAGGCCGCGATCGCCGCGGTCCAGGAGTAGTCATGAGGATCACCCTGAACGACCTGACCTTCGACGTGGCCGTCGACGGCCCCGCCGACGGCGAACCGGTCCTGCTGCTCCACGGCTTCCCCCACAACAAGGAGTCCTGGACCGAGACCGCGCCCCTGCTGCACGCCGCCGGGCTGCGCACCATCGCCCCCGACCAGCGGGGCTACTCCGACGGCGCGCGCCCGACCGAGGTCGACGCGTACCGTCTCGAACACCTCGCCGCCGACGCGCTCGGCATCCTCGACGCGCTCGGCGTCGCCGGCGCCCACGTCGTCGGTCACGACTGGGGCGCGGCCGTGGCCTGGTACCTGGCGGCGCGCCGGCCCGAGCGGGTGCGCACGCTCACCGCGCTCGCCATCCCGCACCTCGACGCGTACCAGCACGCCTACCGGGTCGACGAGGAGCAGCAACACAGCTCCCAGTACGTGGAGTTCCTCGTCTCCGCCGGCGCCGCCGACCACTTCCTGGCCAACGACGCCGTCGAACTGCACGGCTGGTTCAACCAGGTCGGCGAGGGCGTCCTGACCGACGCCCAGATCGCCCGGTACGTCACCACCCACACCGCTCCCGGCGTGCTGGACGCGGCCCTGAACTGGTACCGCGCCAACAACCTGCTCGGCGAGGACCTCGCCTTCGGCCCGGTCACCGTCCCGACGACCTTCGTCTACAGCCGCACCGACACGGCCGTCAGCGAACTCGCCGTCGAGAGGACCGCGGAGCACGTCACCGGCCCCTACCGGCTGGTGACGCTGGAGAAGACCTCCCACTGGCAGCCGCAACAGGACCCCGACACGGTCGCCGCCGAGATCATCCGGCGGGTCCGCACGGTCCCCCCGGCAACACCGACAGAAAACTGATGAAGGGACAACCATGACTTCGAACACCGCCGCCCCCGCGGTGGAGTTGCGGGCCGGGCCGCGGGAGTGGTTCGGACTGCTGGTCCTGCTGCTGCCGGTGACACTGATGACGGCCGACCTGGGCGTGCTGTGGCTGGCCACCCCCTACGTGACGGCCGACCTGCGGCCCACCAGCTCGCAGCTGCTGTGGACCACGGACATCTACGGGTTCCTGACCTGCGGATTCCTTGTCGTCATGGGAACCCTCGGTGACCGGATCGGCCGCCGCAAGCTCCTGATCCTGGGCTCGCTCGGCGTGATCGTCTCCTCGCTGCTCGCGGCGTACGCGACCAGCCCGGAAATGCTGATCGTGGCGCGCGCGCTGCTCGGCGTGGCCGGCGCCGCCGTGCTCCCGTCGACGCTCTCGCTGATCATCCACATGTTCAAGGACGACCGGCAGCGGGCCACCGCCATCGCCACCTGGGTCACCGCGCTCTCCGTCGGTATCGCCGTCGGCCCCGTCATTGGCGGCGTGCTGCTCGACTCCTGGTGGTGGGGGTCCGTCTTCCTGATGGGCGTCCCGGTCATGCTCGTTCCCCTGCTGCTCGCGCCGGCGTTGCTGCCCGAGTACAAGGACCCGAACGCCGGCCGGATCGACCTCGCCAGCGTGGTGCTGTTCCTGGCGGCGATCCTTCCGATCGTCTACGCCGTCAAGAAGTTCGCCGAGATCGGCTGGAGCCTGGGCAACCTGGCCGCCCTGCTGATCGGCGCCGCCTTCACCGTGGTCTTCGTCCGCCGGCAGAACGCGCTGGAGACCCCGCTGCTGGACATGCGGCTGTTCCGGACCCGCGCCTTCACCGGTGCGCTGCTCACCCTGCTGTTCGGCATGATGGCGCTCAACGGCGTCGAGTACCTCGTCCCGCAGTACCTGCTGGTCGCCGGTGAACTCAGCCCGCTGGCCGCCGGTGTCTGGCTGCTCCCCGGAGCCGCCGGTCTGATCCTGGGCTCGCAGCTCACCCCGGTGTTCGCCAAGCGGATCCGGCCCGCCTTCGTCATCACCGCGGGTCTGGTCGTCACCCTGGCCGGCTTCTGGCTGACCGGGATCGCGGGCCCCGACAAGGACGGCATCGTGCCCGCCGCCCTCGGCCTCGCCGTGATCATGTTCGGTGTCGCCCCGATCAGCGTCCTCGGCACCTCCCTGGCCGCCGGCGCGGCCCCGCCGGAGAAGGCCGGTTCCGCCGCCGCCACCGGGCAGACCGCCTATGACCTCGGGCTCGCCCTGGGCATCGCGGTGACCGGTTCCATCGCCGTCGCCGTCTACCGCGGCGCGGTAGACGACAACACCCCGGCCGGGATCCCCGCCGAGGCCGCGGCGGCCGCCCGGGACACCGTCGGCGGAGCCACCGACGCCGCCGCCTCCCTCCCCGCCGACCTCGGGGCCCAGTTGGTGGCCGCCGCGCGCGACGCGTTCACCTCCGGATTCCAGGCCACCGCCTGGGTCAGCGCCGGACTGGCCGTCGTCACGGGCGTCATCGTCCTCGTCCTGCTGCGCCACATCCCCGCGATCGGCGCACCCGCCGCCGAGGCCCCGGCCGAGCCGGAGCAGGTCGGGACGGCGGAGTCGGAGCCCGGCACGCAGCCGGCCGCCGCGGTCCGCGAAGAGTCCACCACCCGTGCCTGAAGGGGATGACATGACCGCCGAACCCACCACGGCCACGACCGAGTACGCGGAACCCTTCCTGTTGGGGGTGCTCGCCTCGGGAGGTCTGGACGCCGAGTACGTGCGCGGCGAGGGCAACACCCTTTACCTGCGCGACGAGGACGGCCGGGAGATCCCCGTCCTGGACTACGTCGGCGGCTACGGCTCGCTGATGCTGGGGCACAACCACCCCGGGATCAACGCGTACGCCAAGGAACTGCTGGACGCGCAGACGCCCGTCCACGCGCAGTTCTCGCGGCACCCGTACGCCAACGACGTCGCCGAGGTCCTCAACCGGATCGTCCAGCGCGAACGCGGGGACGACGAGCAGTACTACGCCATCTTCGCCAACAGCGGGGCGGAGGCCGTCGAGGCCGCCATCAAGCACGCCGAACTCGACCGGGGCCTGCGCCTGACCGCGCTCACCGATGAGATCGCCGCCCACGTGGCCGACGTGCGCGGACAGGTCGAGGCCGGCGCCGCGAGCGTCCCGGCCGCCGTCGCCGAGTCCTTCGAGGACCTGGTCACCGACGTCCTCGCCCGCAACGAGGCCCAGCGCGGGCGCAGCCCGCTCTTCCTCGTCCCCGAGGGCGGCTTCCACGGCAAGCTCGCCGGCAGCGTGCAGCTCACCCACAACGAGGGGTACCGGCTGCCGTTCAAGGCGCTGGCCGCGCAGTCCCGGTTCGTGCCGCGCGACCGGCCCGGCACGATCCGCAAGATCATCGACGAGGAGCGCGCCCACCTGCTCGACCTCGTCGTCGAGGGCGGCCAGGTACAGGTCGTGGAGCGGGACTTCCCGCTCTTCGTGGCCTTCGTCCTGGAGCCCGTCCTGGGCGAGGGCGGCATCCACGAGCTGAGCCGGGAGTTCGCCGACGAGATCCAGGAGGTCTGCGCGGAGACCGGGATCCCGATCGTCATCGACGAGGTGCAGACCGGCATGGGCCGCACCGGCAGCTTCCTCGCGGCCACCCACCTCGGGCTGCGCGGCGACTACTACACCCTCGCCAAGAGCCTGGGCGGCGGCATCGCCAAGGCCGCCGTCATGCTCGTGCGCAAGCCGCTCTACCGCGGCCAGTTCGAGCTGGCGCACAGCTCCACGTTCGCCAAGGACAGCTTCTCCTGTCTGATCGCCCTCAAGGTGCTCGAACTGATGGAGGCCGACGACGGCGAGGTCTACCGGCGCGCGGCCGAGCGCGGCGAGCGGCTGCTCGCCATGCTCCGCTCGGTCCGGGACGACTTCCCCGAGACGGTCAAGGACGTGCGCGGCCGCGGCCTGATGCTGGGGCTGGAGTTCCACGACCAGTCGGGCTCCGCCGCCGAGCCGCTCAAGGCGGTGGCCCAGAGCGGGTTCTTCGGCTACTTCGTCGCCGGGCACATGCTCCGCGCGCACCGGATCCGGACGTTCCCCACCTCCAGCGCCGTCAACACCCTGCGGTTCGAGCCGTCGGTGTACCTGACGGACGAGGAGATCGGCCGGCTGGAAGAGGCGCTCCGCGACGTGTGCGTGATCATCCGGGACACGGATGGCGCGAGCCTCGCACCGATCGGCTGATCAAAATCAGACCGCTTGTGCTGTTTAGGGGTTGAGATTCAGTCGCAAACCCCTTGAGTGGCCGAAGAGCGAGTCGCTCGTGTAGCGACTGACCCCCTGTGGCCGCCCCACCGCCAGAGGGCCCGGGATCCCCCCTCCCGGGCCCTCTGGCCTTTTGTTTTACCGAAGTTGAGGACCCTCGGAGAGGGGTCGGAATCATCCTTCTGTGTGCTCCGGTGTACTCATCTAACCTTTTGACAAACCGGCGTGCTGGTTTGTAATCTTCCGGTCGAGTGAGCATGAGCTATCAGCCGCAGGACCGGGGGAGATATGCGCTTTCGGATGTTGGGTCCGCTGGAAGTGATGTCCGCTGACCAGCCGGTACCGCTCGGCGGCACCAAGCCGCGCGCCACACTGGGATATCTGCTGTTGCAGGCCAACCAGGTCGTTCCCACCAGCCAACTCCTCGCCGCGCTCTGGAGCACCGACAATGCTCCGGTCACGGCGCGGAAGATCCTTCAGAACGCCGTGTGGGGACTGCGCGGCATGTTGAACCAGTGCGACCCCGGCTTCGACGGGGCGCCCGCCGAGCTCGTCACCCGGGCGCCCGGCTACATGATCCGCGTCGATCCCGACCACGTGGACCTCCACCTCTTCCGCCGGCGCGTGCGCCAGGGCCGTGCCCTGCTCTCCGGCGGCTCCCCGCACGAGGCCGCCAACCGGTTCTGCGAGGCACTGGAGTTGTGGCGCGGCCCGGTCCTGTCGGACCTGGTCGAGACCGGCACCATGTGGCCGGAACTCACCGCCGTGCAGAACACCCGCCTCGACGTCCTGGAGGACTACTTCGAGGCGAAGCTGCGCTGCGGCCAGCACTACGCCGTCCTCGGCGAGTTGGAGACCACCGTCGAGGCGGAGCCGCTGCGCGAGCGCGCCTCCGGACAGCTGATGCTGGCGCTCTACCGCTGCGGGCGGCAGGCCGACGCGCTCGGCGTCTACAACCGCATCCGCGTCACCCTCGTGGAGGACCTCGGCCTCGAACCGGGCCACGAGCTGCGCCGCCTCCAGCAGGCGATCCTGGCCCACGACCCGACGTTGAACCTCGCCCCTGCGGCGGTCGTCCTCGGCGGCTCGGCCCCGGTCGGCGTCCCCGGGGGGCAGGTGCGCCGGCGCGAGGACGTGCGGGAGGCCCGCCCCGCCGGCCGCCGGACGGGCCCCGGGGAGGAGCGCCGCGAGCAGCGGCACGAGGACCGGGACCACCGTGAGGAACGCCGGGACGACCGGTCCGGGAGCCTGCGCGAGGACCGGCACGAGGGCCTCCGCGAGGACCTCCGCGACGACCGCGACGACGACCGCGACGACGACCTTCACGAGGACCGCCGCGACGACTTGCGCGAGGACCCTCGCGAGGACCGCCGGGACGACCTTCGCGAGGAGCTGTACGAAGAGCGGTACGAGCAGCGGTACGCGGACCCGCGCGAGGACCGCCGCGACGACCGGCGGCGGATGCTGGCCGCCGTGCCCACCCACCCCCGCGGCCTCCTGCTGGCCGAGCGCCCGGGCGCGCCCCGCGCCGGGTCGGTCAGACGGTCGCAGCCCGTGCCCCAGCCCCTGTCCCGGGCCGTGGTGACCGAGCGCCGCCGCATCAGCGTGCTCCTCGTGCAGACCCGGATCACCGCCGAACGACCGGGCGGTGCACCGGAGTTCATGGACGAGATGTTCGAGAGCGTCAACGCGATCGCCCGCCGCCGCATCGAGCGCTTCGGAGGCGACGCCGTCACCTCGATCGGCGCCGTCTCCCTCGGCCTCTTCCGCGCGGGCGGCGACGAGGACAGCGCCCTGCGAGCGGTCCGCGCGGCGGCGGCCATCCGTGACCGGCTCACCGATCCGGCCACCGACGGCGGCCCGAACCCCTCGCCCTGGCACGGGCTGACCCTGCACGCCGCCGTCGCGACCGGCAACGCGCTGGTGCGCTACCGCCCCGACGACCCCTCCGCCGCGCCCTCCGTCAACGGCGCGCTGCTGGACACCTGCCAGTGCCTGCTGGAACTCTCGCCCGCCGGTGAGATCCAGCTCTGCGAGGCCACCCGCGAGGCACTGGAGGTCCCGCTCGGCGGGTCGCTGGGGGTCTTGCGCGAACGCGGGCCGGCCACCACCGGGGTCTGGGCGGTCTGACGCCGCCCGACCCCGGACCGGGCATTTCATCCCCGTGTTTTCGATGCCCTTACCAATTGAATCGGACCTCCACAAGCGGAATTGGTGACGGATTACTTCACGATGGAATCTGGCCGATAATCTGCGTTTCAAAGGGATTGACGGCCATTGACTCCACCCCGCCTCCACCCGGTGTGCGGCGTGACGTCGAGTTCCGTAACTCCAGAACCATTTCTTCGTGGAGGTACACGCTAATGACCGGAGTTTCCCGCCGGGTGTTCATGAGACACACTGCGGCCGCCGGCGGCGCAGCCCTGGCTCTGCCCGCACTGGGCGGCTGGGCGGGTGAGGCGTTCGCCGCCGAGCCGACGGCCGCCGCCGGCATCGCCACGACCTCCCTGGTCACGGTGGCGCCGTCCGACCCGCGCTACGCGAGCCTGGTCGCGGGGGCCAACGGCCGCTGGGTCGGCACCCCCGACTACGTGCTGGTCGCGAGCACGGCGGACCAGGTGGTCCAGGCGGTGCAGGAGACCCTCGACCGCGGGGTCCGGTTCGCCGTCCGCAGCGGTGGCCACTGCTACGAGGACTTCACGAGCAACGCCAACATCCGCGTCCTCATCGACATCTCGGCGATGACCGGCGTGGCCCACGACGCGAGCCGTCGCGCCGTCGCGGTCGAGGCCGGCGCCCAGCTCGGCAGCGTGTACGAGACCCTCTACAACACCTGGGGCGTCACCATCCCCGGTGGCACCTGCCCGACGGTTTCCGTCGGCGGTCACATACCGGGCGGCGGGTACGGTCCGCTGGCCCGTTCCCACGGAGTCACCGTCGACCACCTGTACGCCGTCGAGGTCGTGCACGTGGACAGCGCGGGCGTCGCCCGCAAGGTCGTGGCCACCCGCGACGCGAACGACCCGAACCGCGAACTGTGGTGGGCGCACACCGGAGCGGGCGGCGGCAACTACGGCATCGTCACCCGCTACTGGTTCCGCAGCCCCAACACCACGTCCACCGACCCGGCCCTGTTCCTGCCCAAGGCGCCGCGCGAGCTGATCATCTCCGAGGTCGCCTTCTCCTGGACCGGCATGACCGAGGCCGCGTTCACCCGGCTCCTGCACAACTTCACGAAGTGGCACGAGGACAACTCCTCGGCCACCTCCCCGTACGCCAAGCTCTTCAGCGCGATCAAGCCGCGGCACAAGCTGGCCGGCGAGTTCCTGATGAGCTCGCAGATCGACTCGGCCCTGCCCAACGCCGACCAGCTCCTCGACGACTACCTCGCCGCGATCGTCGCCGGCACGGGCCTGACGTATCGGGTGGACACCCGCCGGCGCGTCGACTGGCTGTACAACGTCCTGCACTGGCCGGGTCTCGGCGGCTCCGGCTTCGAGGGCAAGGGCCGCTTCAAGGCCAAGTCCTCCTACCTGCGCAAGACCATGCCCGCCGCGCAGATCAAGGCGTTCTACAAGCACCTCACGCGCAACGACTACACCAACTCCGCGGCTCTCGTGGAGATCGCCGGTTACGGCGCCGCGGCCAACGTACCGGCCACCTCGGCGACCGCCACCGCACAGCGCGACTCGATCATCAAGATGCTGTTCGTCAACCTCTGGGCCACCCCGGCCGAGGACGCCGCGAACCTCGCCTGGATCCGGGAGTTCTACCGCGACGTCCACGCCGCGACCGGCGGTGTCCCCCGCCCGGGCGTGGTCAACGACGGCGCGTTCATCAACTACGCCGACGCCGACCTGGCCGACTCGACCCTGAACACCTCGGGGATCGCCTGGCACCACCTGTACTTCAAGGACGGCTACTGCCGCCTTCAGGCGGCGAAGAACCAGTGGGACCCGCGGGACGTGTTCCGCCACACCCTGTCGATCAGACTGCCCTGATCCACGGAGCCGGCGTACCGACCGGGCCCCCGGCCCGAGGGAGAACCCCTCGGGCCGGGGGCTTTCGGCGCGCGAGCGCGAGCGCGTGCCCGTGACCGTGACCGGGTGACCGCCGGCGCGCCGGCGGAACCGGGCGCACGACGGACGCCGCCGCCCCCCTGTGCGGTGGAGGCGGCGGCGTCCGGGTTCTCCGTGTGCGGACGGAAGACCGATCGGCGTGGGGACCGAAACCCGACGTCCGACATGACGTCGGGTGTGGGGGATGGATCAGATGCCGAGGCCGGATCCGCCGCTGACGTCGATGTTCTGGCCGGTGACCCAGCGGGCGTCGTCGGAGGCGAGGAAGGAGACGACGTCGGCGACGTCGCCCGGCTGTCCGACGCGGTTGAAGACCGAGAAGGCGGCGGCCTGGGCCTTGGCCTCGGGGATGGCCATCCAGGGGTGGATGTCGGTTTCGATGGTGCCGGGGGAGACGGCGTTGACGGTGATCTGGCGGCTGCCGAGGGTCTGGGCGAGGGTGAGGGTGAGGACCTCGATGGCGCCCTTGCTGGCGGCGTAGGAGGTCATGCCGGGGAAGGCGACCTTGGTGACGCCGGAGGAGATGTTGATGATGCGGCCGCCGTCGCGCAGGCGGTCCAGGCCCTTCTGGATGATGAAGAAGGGGGCCTTGGCGTTGATGGCGAAGACCTTGTCGTAGTCGGCCTCGGACACCTCGTGGATCAGACCCGGGCCCGCGATCCCCGCGTTGTTCACCAGGATGTCCAGGCCCGCGGTGTCGGAGTGCGCGCCGATCTGCTCGTCGAAGGCGGCCCACAGGGCGTCGGCGTCACCGGCGACACCGAGCGCGGAGCGGAAGGCGAAGGCACGGCCGCCCGCGGCCTCGATCGAGTTCACCGTCTCCTTCGCGGCGGCCTCGTCGCTCGAGTAGGTGAGCGCGACGAGCGCACCCTCCTTGCCCAGGCGCTGGGCGATGGCGCGGCCGATGCCCCGGCTGCCACCGGTGACCAGAGCAGTCTTGTTCGTGAGGGCAGTCATTCGGATACTCCCAATTCTTTTGTCCAGGCGCGGCCGCTGCAGATGAGGTCGCAAGTGTGATGCTGCCCGGCTCCACTCATCGGCCGTTCACCGGCGGGTCATCGTCCGGTGTCGGAGACGAATCCACGAATTACCATCGGACCATGACTCAGAATTCGGTTCAGAATCCCGTACTCGTCATCGGCGGCACCGGAAAGACCGGCCGTCGGGTGGTGCGCCGGCTCGCGGAAAGCGGAGTTCCGGTCAGGTCGGCCTCGCGCTCGGGCGAAACCCGCTTCGACTGGCTCGACGAGACCACCTGGGGCCCGGCCCTCGACGGCGTGTCCGGGGTGTACATCGTCCAGAACGACAGCGAACCGCGCACCCGCGAGCTCGCCCGGCGCGCCGCCGACGCCGGCGTCCGCCGCCTCGTACTGCTTTCCGCCCGCGGGGTCGACACCCCCGGCTACTACGGCGAGGACCCCTCCACCAGCGATGCCTTCCTCGCCGGCGAGGCGGCCGTCCGCGAATCCGGCCTCGCCTGGACGGTGCTGCGCCCGGGCTGGTTCGCCCAGAACTTCGACGAGGGCTTCTTCAACGAGGGCGTCCTGTCCGGCGAGTTGCGGCTGCCGGCCGGCGACGGCGCCGCGACCTGGATCGACGTCGAGGACATCGCGGCCGTGGCCGTCGCCGCACTGACCGAGGACGGCCACGACGGACAGACGTACGAACTCTCGGGCCCCCGCGCGGTGTCCCTGCCCGAGGTGCTCGACCTGATCGGGGCGGCGACCGGCCGCAAGGCCGTCTACACGCCGCTCTCCACCCCGGACTTCATCGCGGAACTCGGCGCACAGGGCGTGCCGGCCGCCGACGCCGCGATCTGGGCCGCGGCCCTGTACCCGGTCCAGCAGGGCTTCGAGGCGAAGGTCTCCGACGGGGTGCGGCGCGCCCTGGGCCGGGAGCCGCGCGACTTCGCCGACTACGTCGCGGCGGCCGCCGAGTCCGGCGCTTGGCGCGCTTGAGTGGTTGTGTAGTCGTATTGGCCAGTCTGTAGGGGTCTACCGCGTTTTGTTCGGGACGACGAGACGCCTCTCGGATCTGGAAAGGATCAAGCATGAGCATCGTCGAGGAAGCGCCGACCGGCCCTCCGCCGGCCGCGACCATGGGGTCGAGGGTGGCGGAGCTCGCCGAACTCCGTCAGTCGGTCATCGCCGGCCCCAGCGAGAAGGCCACCGAGGCACAGCGGAAGAAGGGCAAGCTCACCGTCCGCGACCGCCTGGAACTCCTCTTCGACAAGGGCACGTTCACCGAGGTGGAAGCCTTCCGGCGGCACCGCGCGACCGGGTTCGGCCTGGAGGACAGGAAGCCGCACAGCGACGGCGTGGTCACGGGCTACGGCCAGGTGAACGGCCGACCCGTGTTCGCGTACGCCCACGACTTCCGCATCTTCGGCGGCGCCCTCGGCGAGGCACACGCCCAGAAGATCCACAAACTGATGGACCTCGCCGAGAAGGCCGGGGCGCCGATCATCGGCCTGTGCGACGGCGCGGGCGCCCGCATCCAGGAGGGCGTCACCGCCCTCGCCGGGTACGGCGGCATCTTCCAGCGCAACGTCCGCAACTCCGGTGTGATCCCGCAGATCAGCGTGATCATGGGCCCGTGCGCGGGAGGCGCCGCCTACTCGCCGGCCCTCACCGACTTCGTCTTCATGGTGCGGGGCACCTCGCAGATGTTCATCACCGGCCCCGACGTGGTCGCCGCGGTCACCGGCGAGCAGATCACCCAGGACGCCCTGGGCGGCGCCGACGTGCACTCCTCCGTCTCGGGCGTGGCGCACTTCGCGTACGACGACGAGGAGCACTGCCTGGAGGACGTCCGGCACCTGCTCTCCTACCTGCCCTCCAACAACCGGGAACTGCCCCCGGCGGAAGTCGCCGACGACCCGGCCGACCGCCGCACGGAGGCGCTCCTGGACCTGGTGCCGGCCGACCCCAACCGGGCGTACGACATGCACAAGGTCATCGAGGAGATAGCCGACCACGGCGAGTTCTTCGAGGTCCACGAGCGGTGGGCGCCGAACATCATCTGCGCGCTGACCCGCCTCGGCGGCCAGGTCGTCGGCATCGTCGCCAACCAGCCGCAGAACATGGCCGGCGTCCTCGACATCCAGTCGTCGGAGAAGGCCGCCCGGTTCGTCCAACTCTGCGACGCCTTCAACATCCCGCTGGTCAGCCTGGTCGACGTGCCCGGCTTCCTGCCGGGCGTCGACCAGGAGCACAACGGCGTCATCCGCCACGGCGCGAAGCTGCTGTACGCGTACTGCAACGCGACCGTCCCGCGGATCTCGCTCGTCCTGCGCAAGGCCTACGGCGGCGCGTACATCGTCATGGACTCCCGCTCGATCGGCACCGACATCGCGCTCGCCTGGCCGATCAACGAGATCGCCGTGATGGGCGCCGAAGGTGCGGCCAACGTGGTGTTCCGCCGCGAGATCGCCGCCTCCGACGACCCCGAGGCCACCCGCGCGGCGCGCATCGACGAGTACCGCGAGGAACTGATGCACCCGTACTACGCCGCCGAGCGCGGCCTGGTCGACGACGTCATCGACCCGGCCGACACCCGAGCCGCGCTGATCGGCGCCCTCGCGGTACTGCGCGGCAAGCACGCCCCCCTGCCCAGCCGCAAGCACGGCAACCAGCCCCAGTAGAGGGAGACACCCGATGGCGGTACGAGCGGTCCCCACCGAGCCGGACACGTCGCAGTTCCTCTCCGCCCAGGCCTGGCGCATCACCAGCGGCTCACCCGCCGCCGAGGAGGTCGCCGCGCTCGCGGTGGCCCTGTCGGCGGTCATGCGGGCCCGGGCGGCCGAGGCGATCCGGCTGGCCGAGGAGGAACAGGAGCAGGCCGCGGCCCGCTGGACGCCCTCCGCGGCCCGCCGCCGCGCGGCCACGTCCTGGGCCGCGGGCGCCCAGCCCACCTGGGCCAACACGGCCTGAGCGGCGCATGATCGACCCCCGCACGGCCCGAGGCCCCGCCCCACCACACGGTGGGGCGGGGCCTCGGGCCTGCCCGGCCGGCGGCCGGGACCACACGGGCCGCACGCCGCGGTCAGGCGCGCGCCGAGTCCGGCAGGCGCTCCGCCGCCGGGGCGCGGACCTCCCCGACCTCCCGCGCCCCGGAAGCCTCCCCCGCCGACCGCAGCGCACTGCGCCGCGCCCACGCCAGGGCCGGCACGGTCACCCCGATCAGCACCAGCGCCACGTAGGACATGGCGTCCACCGGCGAGGCGGGCGGGTTGACCCACCCGTTGAGGTACACCCAGCCCATCGCCGTCGCCCCGAGCACCGCCGTCAGGTACGAAAGCGGCTTCACCGCCCGCTCGCGCACCAGCAGCACCACGTGCGCCGCGCAGATCAGCACGTACGGGAACACCCACAGGTAGACGATCAGCGTGGCCAGCGCCGAGTACACCGACAGCAGCGAGTCCGGATAGGCGAGCACGGCGACCGCCAGCACCGCGAAGCCGATGACCGCCAGGACGGTCACGGCGACGGTCGGCGACCCGTGCTCGGGGTGCGCGCGCCCCACCCGGCGCGGCAACAGACCGTCGTCCGAGAGCGTCGCCACGAACCGCGACCCGAAGTTCACGAACCCGATGAGACCCGCGAAGGTCGCCACCGCCAGCACCAGGTCGGTGGCGCTCGCGAAGGTCTCGCCCAATCCCGCGTTCAACGCCAGCGCGGCCGCGGGCGACATGCCCGCCGCCAGGTCGTCCGCCGCCGCGAACAGCCCCGGCACCTGGAGCACCGTCGCCACCAGGTACACCACACCGAGCAGCACCGGAATGCCCAGCACCGCGAACGGCACGTCCCGCTTGGGATCCTTCGTCTCCCGCGCCAGCGCGGCGCAGCTCTCGAAACCCATCAGGAACGTCGCCCCGGCCGCCATGCCCTGGAAGACCCCGCTGAACGAGAACCCGCCCTCGAAGGACAACTGCTCCGCCAGATGCAGTCCGGTCGTGCCCGCGCCGGCCACCACGACCACCCCGACCACCGGGATCGCCACGGCCATCAACACCACCGCCGCCTTCACCGACAGGTCGACGCCGCGCCGCGCGAACAACACCGCGATCAGCAGCGCCACCGCGTACACCGCGAGCTGCGCCGGCACCTCCAGGCCGGCCGCATACCCCCGCGACAACAGGAAGCTGCCGACGTACACCCCGATGACCATCGTGATGCCCGCGATCATCGCCGCGTAGCCCAGCAGCAGCGCCGCGGCGGCCACCAGCCGGGCCCACGGGCCGAAGACCAGCGAAAGGTAGGAGTACAGCGAGCCGTTGGCGACGTGTCGGCGCGCGAAGGTGACGACCGACAGGCCGACGAACGTGGTCACCGCGGCCGACAGCAGGGCGGACAGCCAACTGCCGTTCCCGGCCGAGACGAACATCAGGGCGGGCACCGCGGCCAGACCCACCGCGGGAATCATGCTGGCGACGGCCAGACCGACGATCTGACCCCGGGACAGTTGCCGGGGTTCCGTTTCCGTGCTGGACATGGGGCGCGCCTCCAAGGGCGGGAGCGGGGGAGAGGAGAGCGGAAAGGGGACCGCTCAGGCTCGATGGGGAGCTCGGTGGGGAGTGGCGAGAAACGGTTGGAAGTCTCGCCACGCCGTCTCACGGCGCGGTAACCCACGGCCCACCGCCCGCTCCGGCGCGACGTTCGCCCAGGCTGTGGGGGTGCCTGTAGTACCCGTCCAAGGCCTCTCGACCGGCGGTCCACCGGCTCGACCGACCCTGGAAGTCGACTCGACAGGATGTTGAAGGAGAGAAGACATGGCCAATGACTGGTTCCGGCGGTTCGGCCCCGCGTCCGACAGCGACACGCGCCTGTTCTGCTTTCCGCACGCGGGCGGCGCGGCCAGCGCCTACCTCGCGCTGTCACAGGAGCTGACCCCCGAGTTCGACGTCCTGTCCGTGCAGTACCCCGGCCGTCAGGACCGCCGGATGGAACCCGCCGTCGACGACATAGGCCGGCTCGTCACCGCGCTCGCCGACGAACTCGCCGCCGGCTCGACCCTCGGGCCCGGCCGCCGGGGCGACGATCGCCCGTACGCTTTCTTCGGGCACAGCATGGGCGCCGTGCTCGCGTACGAGCTGACCCGCGAACTCGACCGGCGCGGACTGCCCGCCCCCGAGCGGCTGTTCCTGTCCGGCCGGTTCGCCCCGACCCCGCTCGGCAGCGCCAGCGACCGGCTGGACACCGACGAGAAGGTGATCGCGATGATCCGCACGCTCGGCGGGACGGTCGGGAAGGTCTTCGACGACCCCGACCTGTTGGAGATGGTCATGCCGCCCCTGCGCGCCGACTACAAGGCCATCGGTTCCTACGCCTGGCAGCCCGGCCGCCCCCTCGACGTGCCCTTCACCGTGCTCGTCGGCGACCGCGACCCCGTCGTCCCCGTCGAGGACGCCGCCGCCTGGCGGGTGCACACCGCCGCAGGCAGCGACGTACGGATCCTGCCCGGCGGGCACTTCTACCTCGACCACAGCGTCCCGCAAGTGGCCGCCGTCATCCGCGCCGCACTCCACCGCCGCGGCGCGAGCGCGTTGGGGGCCGCCTGATGCCGACCGGCCCCGGCAGGCTGCTGGCCATCAGCGACCTGCACGTCCGCCACGACGAGAACAAGAAGGTCGTCGACGGCCTGCGCCCGGAGACGGAACACGACTGGCTGCTGCTCGCCGGGGACGTCAGCGAGTCCACCGTCGACTTCGAGGAGACCCTCCGGCTGCTGAGCGACCGGTTCGCCAAGGTGATCTGGGCGCCCGGCAACCACGAACTGTGGACCACCGCCGCCGACCCGGTCCAACTGCGCGGCCAGGCCCGCTACGACCACCTCGTCGCGATCTGCCGACGCCTGGGCGTCACCACCCCCGAGGACCCCTACCCGGTGTGGGAGGGCGCCGGCGGCCCCGTCGCGATCGCCCCGCTCTTCCTGCTGTACGACTACACGTTCCGGCCCGCCGGAGCCCGCACCCGGCAGGAGGCCATGGACATCGCCGAGCGGGCCGGGGTCGTCTGCACGGACGAGTTCTACCTGCACCCCGACCCCTACCCCAGCCGCCAGGCATGGTCCCGGGCACGCGTCGCGCACACCGCCGCGCGGCTCGCCGAGATCCCGGACCACCTGCCGACCGTGCTGGTCAACCACTATCCGCTGGTCCGCGAACCCACCCGCGTCCTGCGGTTCCCCGAGTTCGCGCTGTGGTGCGGAACCGAGGCCACCGAGGACTGGCCCGTCCGCTTCCGGGCGGTGGCCGTGGTCTACGGCCACCTGCACATCCCGCGCCTGATCCACCAGGACGGGATTCCCCACCACGAGGTCTCCCTGGGCTATCCGAGGGAATGGAAGCAACGCGCCACCGCCCCGGCGGGCGCCGTACGGATCCTCGCGGAGCGCACATGATCGAGGAACTGCTGGCCCCGGGCACGGCCGCCGTGGAGTCCTTCGGAGACGACCCCGGAGCCCTGGCCGAGCTCCACCCCGAGGAGGAACTCCTCGTCGCGGGCGCCGAGGACGGACGCCGACGGGAGTTCGCGACCGTACGGCGCTGCGCGCGCGAGGCCCTCGGCAAGCTCGGCGTGGCCCCCGCGCCGATCCTGCGCGACCGGAAGGGGGCGCCCCGGTGGCCCACCGGATTCGTCGGCGCGATGACCCACTGCCAGGGCTACCGGGCGGCCGTGGTGGCGCCCGCCGGACGCGTGGCCGCGCTCGGCATCGACGCCGAACCCAACCTGCCGCTGCGCAGCCGGGGCGTCGCGGACCTGGTGACCGTCGCGGGCGAGCGCGCCTGGCTGCCCGAACTCGCCGCCCGCCGCCCCGAGGTGGAGTGGGAGCGGCTGCTCTTCAGCGCCAAGGAGAGCGTGTACAAGGTCTGGTACCCGCTGACCGGACGCTGGCTCGACTTCCAGGACGCGGAGATCACGGTCGACCCGGCCTGGTCCACCTTCCACGCCCGGCTCCTGGTACCCGGCCCGGAGGTCGACGGCGTCCGCCTCGACTCCCTCGACGGCGGCTGGCTGGTCCGCGACGGCCTCATCGTCACGGCGATCACGGTGCCCCGACCCGCGCCACGAGCCGGAGCCCGCGAAGCGTGAGTTCCTCGCCCGCCCGACCCTCCTCGAAGACTCGGGTGGTCACGTCGACGGCCACCGTCTCGGGTACCGCAGGGAGCGGCCCCGGCCGGCAGGCGCGCCCCAGAGTCTCGTGGAGGCGTCCCGGGTGCGCCCCCAGAGAGCCGGCCTGGGCGAGGCCGAGTTCAGCAGATGATCACACTTGGTGAACTCGGGTGACGTGTTGTCAGTGGCAAGTGCTTTCATGGGCCGGTCGCGCCGGGAGGCGCAACACGACCACCGAGGGGGATGTGGCTGTGCCCTGGATCAACACGTATGTGAAGTCGGACGGCACCAAAGTCAGTGGCCACCTCCGGCTGCCACCGGGGGCCCGCCGGGAGACCGCCCTGTTGGGCCTGTTCGTGGTCGGCGTGTTCGTCCTCGGCAACAGCCCCACCACGGCCGGGGCGGACGCGGAGCCACGGCAGGGGTTACCCCGACCACAACCGCGATCGACGTCCGTCCAACCGATGTATCCGATCAAGTGGCCGGCGTGGGAGAACCGGCCGACACCTCGGCCGGAGCCGACGGTCTCGTATCCGATCGTCTTCCCCGACACGGCGAGCGGTCGGTGACCCGTCGCCCGCCCGCGAGGCGGCGCAAGCGGGGTGGCAGCGCACGGCGGCGCAGGAGCGGCCACCCGAACGGGCTGTGGCTGCTCGGCGGCCTGGCGGCCGTGGTCGCCTTCAGCCTGGTCATGGCCCTCCTGTCATGGCTGGCCGCCCACCCGTGGGTGCTGATCCTGATCCTGGTCACAGCGGTCGGCGTCGGATGGCTCTGGCTGCGACGGCGCCAGGAGGCGGCCCGATGGGAACAAGTGCGGTCCCGGGGGCTGCGCTACGCCGTCGAGCACCTCGACGGCCTCCACTACGACGACTTCGAGTTCGCCGTACGGGACCTCATGCACCGCGACGGCTGCGCCGACGCCCAGAAGGTCGGCGGACGGGGCGACAACGGCGCGGACGTGAAAGCCACCGACCCCTACGGCCGCCGCTGGGTGATCCAGTGCAAGCACCGCAAGGCCGGCTGGTCCGGCTCCGCGGTCGGCACCCCGGACCTCCAGGTCCTCAACGGCACCGGCCGCCAGGTCCACGGCGGCGATGTCCTGGTCATGCTCACCAACGGCCGCTTCTCCGGACCCGCGCTCGCCTTCGCCAAGTCCCAGCACCTCCACCTCGTCGACCGCCACCTCCTCGCCCAATGGGCCGCCGGCTCCCGACCCCTGTGGGAACTCCTCAGAGCCGTCCCGCCACCCAGGAAGCCCAGCGCGCTCTCCTGACGGGGCGGGCCGCCGCCCCGGGGCCTCGTCATCGCACCGTCTCAGGCCGTCAAAAAGCGTGGTGGTCAAGGGAGTCGAGTGCCAGGATCTGCTCCCATGACACAGAATCCGGCCGGCGCGACACGCGTGTCCACGGCACTTCTCGCGCTCTCGACCGTGCTCGTGGGCCTGATGGCCGGCCTGTTCTTCGCCTTCGACGTCTCGGTGATGCCCGGCCTCGCGGCCGGCGACGACCGTACGTACGTGAGCGCCATGCGCTCCTTCAACGCGGCGATCGACGGCAGCGGCCTCTTCGTCACCGTGTTCCTGCTCGCCCTGGTGGCCGCCGTGGCCTCCGCGATCGTCGAGTTCCGCGCGGGCCGGCGCGGCACCGCCCTGTGGGTCGCTTCGGCGGCCGTCGCCTACCTCGTCGTCCTGGTCGTCACCTTCGCGGTGAACATCCCGCTGAACAACGACCTGGCCGCCGGTGGCGACGTGGCGAAACTGACCGACCTCTCGATCGTGGACGAGTTCAAGGGCACCTGGGTCACCACGAACATCATCCGCACCGTGCTGTGCACGGCCGCGCTCACCGCGCTCTCCCGCGCGCTGATCCTGTACGGCCGGGCCACCACGCGCTGACGCGCCGGGCGACGGTCAGAGCCTCTGGTGTGGGGTTCGAGGTGCGAGGGGCGACCGGCGCTCGACGATCGCTCGTCAAGCGCCGACGCCCGGCCGTCAGGCGCCCTGGACGAGCAGCGCCCAGGCCAGGAACCCGGCGCTCGCCGTGCAGAGCAGTGTGCGCCACACGTTGGCCCGTACCCACGGGCTCTCGAACGCGCGGCGAACGGCGGCCGGGTCGGCGATTCGATCGACCGGGCCGGCCTTCTCCAACGCGTTGTTCAGCGGAATGTTCACCCCACCGGTCACGACCATCGCCAGGACGTAGCAGACGAACGCCGCGATCAGCGGCACCAGCGCGCCACCGGGGCCGTCCACCACGTGCAGGCCCAGCGCCAGCCCGGTGAAGACCAGGGCGCCGAGGTAGCCCAGCAGGAACCAGCCGTTGAGGATGGCGACGTTGACGCGCTGCATCACCTCGATGACGATCCGGTCGTCACCGCGCTTGAGAGCCGGCATGACGGACACGGAGAACCCGTAGAAGAGACCGCTCATCAGCCCCACCGTGATCGTCGCCGCGATCAGCGACGCGTACCGTACCGCTTCCACGCAAGCCCCCCGGTCGTGTGGCCCGTCCGATGTGGGGCCGATCATACGGTCCACGCCACAGCCTGCCCCAGGCAATTCCCGCGGCCCCGAGGACTTGTCCGATCAGCTCAACCCCTGCCTGACCTCCTCCGGACGCGGGGTACGCTCCGGCTCCCGGCCCCGCACGGCCACCTGCGACTCCCGAGAGGATCACTTTCGTGAAGGACCACAAGGACAGGCTGGACGCGCTCCGGGCGGACATCGAGCGCCGCAATCCCGCCCAGCCCGAGTTCCACCAGGCCGTACGCGAGGTACTGGAGACCCTGGCCCCGGTGTTCGCCGCCCGACCCGAGTACGCCGACCCGGCGGTGGCTCTGGTCGAGCGGCTGACCGAACCCGAGCGGCAGATCCTCTTCCGCGTGCCGTGGCAGGACGACCGGGGCCGCGTCCACGTCAACCGCGGCTTCCGGGTGGAGTTCAACAGCGCGCTGGGCCCGTACAAGGGCGGCCTGCGCTTCCACCCGTCGGTGGACATCGGCGTGGTGAAGTTCCTCGGCTTCGAGCAGGTCTTCAAGAACGCCCTGACCGGTCTCGGCATCGGCGGCGGCAAGGGCGGCAGCGACTTCGACCCGCACGGCAAGTCCGACGCCGAGGTCATGCGCTTCTGTCAGTCGTTCATGACCGAACTCCACCGCCACATCGGCGAGCACACCGACGTCCCCGCGGGTGACATCGGCGTCGGCGGCCGCGAGATCGGTTTCCTGTTCGGCCAGTACCGGCGCATCACCAACCGCTGGGAAGCCGGCGTGCTCACCGGCAAGGGCCAGGGCTGGGGCGGCTCCCTGATCCGCCCCCAGGCCACCGGATACGGCAGCGTGCTGTTCGCCGCCGAGATGCTCGCCGTGAAGGGCGCCTCCCTGGACGGCCTGACCGCCGTGGTCTCCGGCTCCGGCAACGTCGCCCTGTACACGATCGAGAAGCTCCGGCAGCTCGGCGCCAACCCCGTCACCGCCTCCGACTCACAGGGCTACGTCGTCGACGAGAAGGGCATCGACCTGGAGCTGCTGCGCCAGATCAAGGAGGTCGAACGCGGCCGGGTCAGCGAGTACGCCCAGCGTCGTGGCGCCTCGGCCCGCTTCGTCCCCGGCGGCCGGGTCTGGGAGGTCCCGGCGGACGTCGCCTTCCCGTCGGCCACCCAGAACGAACTGACGGAGGCGGACGCGCTGACGCTGGTGCGCGGCGGGGTCCAGGCGGTCTCCGAGGGCGCCAACATGCCCACCACCCCGGAGGGCGTGCGGGTCCTCCAGCAGGCGGGCGTGGCCTTCGGTCCCGGCAAGGCCGCGAACGCGGGCGGAGTCGCCGTGAGCGCCCTGGAGATGGCACAGAACGCCGGTCGGGCCTCCTGGAGCGCGGAGCGCGTCGAGGACGAGCTGGCGGGCATCATGCGCTCGATCCACGCCGTCGCCCACGAAACGGCCGAACGCTACGGCGCGCCCGGCGACTACGTGACGGGCGCGAACATCGCCGGCTTCGAGCGGGTCGCCGACGCGATGCTGGCCCAAGGCGTGATCTGAGCCCACCCGCGGTGCGCCGCACCGCACCGCGCTCGGGCCCGTAGCCTGACCCTGCCACCACCCATCGGATCACCAGGGAGCTGCCGCGTGCTCACCGCACTGGACGGCGTGTACGGAGACCGCCCCGACGCCCTCACCGTCGCCGGCCGCGCCACCTCCTACGAGGAACTGCTCGGCGCGGCCTCCGCCGTGGCCCGCGACATCACCGCCGGCGGCGCACCGGCCGTCGCCGTGACGGCCACCGCCTCCCTGGAGACCGTCGCCGCCACCGTGGGCGCGCTGCTGGCCGGGGTCCCCCTCGTACCCCTGCCCCCCGACGCCGGCCCCGCCGAACGCGAGCACATCCTCCGGGACTCCGGCGCCGCGCTCCTCGACGTGGACTACACCCGTCGCGCCGACACCCCCGCCACGCCCGCGGCCGGGGCGACCGACCCCGCCCTGGTCCTCTACACGTCCGGGACCACCGGTCCCCCCAAGGGCGTGGTCCTCACGGCCGCCGCGATCGCCGCCGACCTCGACGCCCTCGCCGAAGCCTGGCAGTGGACCGCCGAGGACACCCTCGTGCACGGCCTGCCCCTCTTCCACGTACACGGACTCGTCCTCGGGGTCCTCGGCGCCCTGCGCACCGGCAGCCGGCTCGTCCACACCGGCCGCCCCACCCCCGAGGCGTACGCGCAGGCCGCCGGCAGCCTGTACTTCGGCGTCCCCACCGTATGGTCCCGGATCGCCGGGTCCCCGGCCGAGGCCGCCGCGCTCTCCCGCGCCCGGCTCCTCGTCTCCGGCAGCGCCGCCCTGCCCGCGCCGGTGTTCCGGGTCCTGGAGGCCCTGACCGGCCTGCGCCCGGTGGAGCGCTACGGAATGACCGAGACCCTGATCACCGTCAGCGGCCGGGCCGGCGGAGAGGTCCGCCCCGGTACGGTCGGCACCCCGGTGCGCGGCATCCGCACCCGTATCGCCGCCGAACCGGGCGCCGAGATCGGCGAACTCCAGCTCACCGGACCGACTTTGTTCTCCGGATACCTGGGCCGCCCCGAGGCGACGGCCGCCGCGTACACCGAGGACGGATGGTTCCGCACCGGCGACATCGCCGCCGTCGACGAGACCGACGGCGTTCACCGCATCGTGGGCCGGGCCTCCATCGACCTGATCAAGTCCGGCGGGTACCGCATCGGCGCGGGCGAGATCGAGAACGCCCTCCTCGACCACCCCCGGGTCAGCGAGGCGGCCGTCGTCGGACTGCCGGACACCGACCTCGGCCAACGGATCGTGGCCTTCGTCGTCGCGCAGGGCGTCACCGGCACGGAACTCACCGACTTCGTTGCCGCGCACCTGTCGGTGCACAAACGCCCCCGCGAGGTCCGCTTCGTGACCGCCATCCCGCGCAACGCCATGGGCAAGCCGCAGAAGAAGCTGCTGCTGACGAACGACTCCGAGGACCGGCGATGACGACTCCCCCCTCTGCTCCCGTCTTCTTCGACCGCTGGACCGGTTCGCCCTGGCTGCGCCGGTTCCACCCAGGGCCGCCTTCCGGTCCCGCGCCGACCCTCGTGTTCCTTCCGCACGCGGGCGGCAGCGCCGCCTACTACCACCCGTTCTCCGCGGCCCTGGCCCCCTGCGCCGAGGTGCTCGTCGCCCAGTACCCCGGGCGCCAGGAGCGCATCGGCGAGCCGGTTCCGGGCAACATCGCCGCGATGGCCGACGGGCTGCTGGAAGCTCTGATGCCGTGGCGGGAACGGCCGTTGGTGCTGTTCGGGCACAGCATGGGCGCACTCATCGGCTACGAGGTGACGCGCCGCCTGGAGCACGCCGGCACGCCCGCGCGCGGTCTGATCGTGTCCGGGCGACGCTCCCCGCTGATCGAGCGCTCCGAGGGCGTCCACCCGCAGGACGACGACGCGCTGATCGCCCTGGTGAGCGAACTCGCGGGCACCGACGCCAGACTCCTGGCCGATCCGGACTTCCGCGAGCTGATCCTGCCGGCGCTGCGCGGCGACTACCGCGCCGTCGAGACGCATCGACACGTGCCCGGACCGGTGCTGCGCACCCCGGTGAGCGTGTTGACCGGCGAGTCCGACCCCCGGGTCGGCGTGCCCGAGGCCATGGCCTGGCGGGAGGTGACCGCAGGGGCCTTCACCTTCCGCGGCTTCCCCGGCGGCCACTTCTACCTGAACGAACAGCGGGACGCGGTGTCCCGGGCGATCGCGGAGGACCTGGCGGCGTTCACGGCCCGGGCGGGGCGGTCCGCACCGACGGGGTGAGGCGACGTCCTCGACGGCGTGGTTCCTGCCGGCGGGGGTGTGGCCGGCGGGGTGAGGCCGGCGCCCGTGGCGTGAGCGGCGCCGGCGCCGTCCTCAGGGGCGGACCAGGTGGCGGGCCAGTACCTCCAGGGCCTCGGTGACCGCCGGCAGCCGTTCCGCCTCCGCCTCGCCGAGCGCCCGGGCGAGGGCTTCCTCGACCTTGGAGGCACCGGCGGCCCGCACGGTGGCCACGCGCGCGGAGACCTCGGGGGACCGGCGTACGAGCGTGCGCCGGCGGTCGGCCGGATCGGGCGCGGTCTCCACCGATCCCACCTCGCGCAGTCGGGCCACGGCACCCGACACCTGGCTCTGCGGCAGGCCCGTGCGCTGCGCGGTCTCGCCGACGGTGGTGTCCGGATGCGCGGCGATGTCCCCCGCCACGATCACCACCGAGCGGGTACTGCCGGCGTACTGACCGGATCCGCCCGGGGGCTCGGGCAGGGCTTCCTCGCCGAGCTTCATCAAGGCCCTGCCCAGCAGGAACAGTTCGATTCCATCCACCGTGCCAGAATACATCACGGCAGATACATCAAGAAAGATGCATCTCTCTTGATGTATCTGTTCCGATGGATTAGGCTGATCGCAGAGCAGCGGACAAAGGTCCGTGCCGATCAACGCAGAGGAGTCACCATGTCCGCCCTGTCCGCCACCCTCGCGGCTCCCGGCTGCACCCTTCACTACCGACTCCGAGGATCCGGACCACTGTTGTTGATCTCCCAGAGCGGCGAGGGGGACGCCGATCGCACCGTGGACCTGGTGTCGCACCTCGATGACGCCTTCACCGTCCTGACATACGACCGACGGGGCCTCTCCCGCAGCAGGCTCGACGAACCGGGCCGGACGACCACCCTGGCCGAGCACGCCGAGGACGTACACCGGCTGCTGTCCGCCGTCACCGACGAACCCGCCCTGATGTTGGGTTGCAGCCTCGGTGCGACCATCGGCCTCCACCTGGCCGCCCGACACCCGGGCCAAGTGGGCACCCTCATCGCCCACGAGCCGGTCGCCCCGCGCCTGCTGCCGGCCGCCGACCGGGCCGATCACGAGGCGGAGTTGGCCGGGTTACAGGAGATCTACCGCGCGTCCGGACTCGGCGTCGCGCTCCCGGAGATCGCCCGGGTCCTCGGCATCGACCCGACCCGCCAGGAGATCGAACCGGATGTGACCCCCGAGCCTCTGGACGACCGACGCCGCGCCAACTTCGACTACTTCGTCGAGCACGACTTCTCGGCGATCATCGAGGACACCCTCGACCTCGCCGCGCTCGCCCGCACCACGACCCGGATCGTCCCGGCCATCGGCGCGACCACGTCGGCATCGGTCTTCGACCACCGCTGCGCGACCGCCCTCGCGGACCTCCTCGACACCGCGATATGCACCTTCCCGGGCGGCCACAACGGCAACACCGCCCGCCCCCGCGCCTACGCGGCCCGCCTGCGGAGCCTGCTCACCGCCCCCGCCCACCGCTCCTGAGCGGGACCGGGCGGACCCATGCGACCCCGCTCCAGGTGACGACGTACGGCTGCTTCGTCGGTACCGCCGTGACCCTGCCGTTCATCGGTCAACTCGTCGAGCAACTGGCCTACGCCCCGCTCACCGCCACCCTCAACATGGTCTACCTGGGGCTCTTCCCGACCGCGCTGGCCTTCACCACGTGGACGTACGCCCTGTCGCGGACCACCGCCGGGAAGATGGGCGCGACCACCTACGCGGTGCCGGCCGTCGTGGTGCTCATCGCCTGGATCGCCCTCGACGAAGTCCCCGGATGGCTGACCCTGCTCGGCGGCGCGATCTGCCTGGCCGGCGTGGCCGTGTCCCGCAGACGGCGCGTCGAACCGCTCCCCGGGGGCGCGCCCTCGACGAAGTGAAAACTTTTTCCCGACACCTGTCACACGGGCGGCACCCGGCGGGTCAAGGGGGTGAGGTCGCCGCAGGGGCGACCATCCGAGAAGGAGCTTCCCGATGAACACCGCCGCCACCATCGTCGCCGTCCTCGCCGCCGCCATGTCGGGCTTCTCGGGCTACTCGCTGCTCTCGCGGGCCACGTGGGTCGTCGAAGCCATGAACGAGTACCGCGTGCCCCAGGCCTGGTGGACGCCCCTCGGCGCGGCCAAGGCCCTGGGCGCGATCGGTCTCGTCGTCGGCATCTTCCTCCCCGTCGTCGGCATCGCGGCCGGCATCGGCCTGGTGCTGTACTACCTCGGCGCCGTCATCACCGTGATCAAGGCCCGTTCGTACGCACACATCCCCTTCCCGGTCATCTACATGGCGCCGGTCGTCGGCGCCTTCGCCCTCGGCTTCGCGCTCTGAGCGACGCGCGGGAGCGATCCACAGAGCAACTCGCCCGTTCGGTCGGTACGTTGGACCGATCCGACCACCGGACGACGGACACCCCAGAGGACCCCATGAACCGCACCACCGCAGCCACCCGACACGCGCGGGCCGTCACGTTCCGGGACCTGCACGCCGCCGACCGGCCGTTCGTCGTCCCCAACCCCTGGGACGCGGGCACCGCACGCATCCTGGCCGGCCTCGGCTTCGCGGCACTCGCCACCACCGGCGCCGGCCTGGCCCACAGCCTCGGCCGTCCCGACGGTACGAACCAGGTCAGCCGCGCCGAACTCCTCGCCAACGCGGCCGTGATCGTCGAGGCCAGTGGCCTGCCGGTCACCGCCGACCTGGAGAGCGGCTTCGGGGAACGGCCCGAGGACATCGCCGAGACCATCCGCCTCGCCGCGGCCGCCGGCCTGGTCGGCGGCTCCATCGAGGACTCCACGGGCCGCGACGAGGACCCCGTGCGACCGCTCGACGAGGCGGTGGAACGGGTGGCCGCCGCCGTGGAGGCGGCAAAGGAACTGGACTTCCCCTTCACGGTCACCGCCCGCGCGGAGAACTTCTTCCAGGGCCGCCCCGACCTCGATGACACGATCCGCCGCCTCCAGGCGTACGAGGCCGCCGGCGCCCACGTCCTCTACGCCCCGGCCCTCCCCGACGCCGAAGCGATCCGTGCCGTCTGCTCCGCCGTGGACCGGCCCGTGAACGTCCTCATGGGCGGCGCCCTCTCCCTGTCCGTCGCCGAACTCGGTGCCCTCGGCGTCCGCCGGATCAGTACCGGATCCGCCCTGTCCCGCGCGGCGCTGGGGGCGTTCACCCGAGCCGCGCGGGAGATCGCCGAGTCCGGCACGTTCGACTTCGGCGCGGACGCCATCCCGTACGCCGAGGCCAACGCACTCCTGACCCCGGCCGCCACACCCGCGCCCCCCGGCGCCCCGCATCCCGACGCCCCGCCATCCGGATTCGACGGCCGGGGGGCGTGAGGTGACCGCCACCACGCCGATCGACGCGGTCCGACTGCCGGACCCCTACCCGTACTACGCCCGCCTGGTGGCCGAACGCCCCTTCGCCCACGACGAGGAGCTCGGGGTGTGGGTCGCCGCCGACGCCGCCGCCGTGCGCGCCGTACTGGGCAGCGACGCGCTGCGGGTGCGACCGCCGGCCGAGCCGGTCCCGCGGGGGATCGTCGGGACCCCGGCGGGCGAGGTCTTCGCGGACCTGGTCCGCATGACGGACGGCACGGTCCAGGGCCGCCTGAAGACGGTGGTGGCCGACGCACTGGCCCGGGCCGACACCGCGTACGCGGCCCGACTGGCCGCCCGGTTCACCCGGGAGGCGCTGGCGGCCGGCGGCGCGGTCCCGTGGGAGGAGCTGATGTTCGGGGTCCCGGCCCGGGTCGTGGCGGCGCTGACCGGCCTGACGGACGGAGCGGACCGGGAGGCGGCCCGCGCGATCGCCGACTTCGTCCAGTGCATACCGGCCTCCGCGACCCCCGCACAACAGCGGGCCGCCGCGGCGGCAGCCGATCGGGTCCGCGAACTGCTGCGGCCCGGCCTCGTCGGCGACAACGACGGGCTCCTCGGGGAGTTGGTCCGCGCCGCCGACCGGGCGTCCTGGCCGTACCTGGCGCCACTGCTGTCCAACGCCGTCGGCTTCCTGTCCCAGACCTACGACGCCACCGCCGGACTGGTGGGCAACACCCTGGTCGCCCTGGCCCGGGGAGCGGACGGCTCCGACATCGGGGCACTGGTGCGGGAGGTGGCCCGGTACGACGCCCCGATCCAGAACACCCGCCGTTTCGCCGCCGCGCCCTTCGTCCACGACGGCCGTGCGGTGGAGAGCGGGCAGCAGATCCTGGTCCTCCTCGCCGCCGCGAACCGCGACCCGGCCGTCAACCCGGATCCACACGCACTATCACCCGGACGAGTGAATCCGATGATCTTCACCTTCGGTGCGTCGTCCCACCGCTGCCCGGGAGAGGCGCTCGCCTCGGCCCTCGCCGCCGCCATCGTGACGGAACTCCGCACGGCAGGCTTGTCGTCCACGGACACCCCGACCTACCGCCCCCTGGCCAATGCCCGCATCCCCCACCTCTGACCCGCCCACGGGGCCCGCCCCGGATCCCGTACCTCATCCCGCACCGCGAACACCGAAGCGGCCGGGGCCGATGCGCCGGCGGGAACGGATCCGACCGGGTGGCGCGTTGCGGGCGCCGCAGGCCGAGCCGGGACGGGGGACAGGCGGCACCGGAGACACCCGTGACAGCGGTGGCGCCGGCGGCACCGGTGGGGACCGTACAGCCCGGCACGCACCACGGCCGGGCGTCTGCCAACCGCACGCCCCCAGACAGGAATGACCCCTCATGTCGAAGACCCCGCACCTCTGGATGCGGCACGAGTCCCGCCCCACCGAGCGCCGCGCCCCCCTCACCCCCTCCGACGCCGGCCGGCTCGTCGGGGCCGGCCTCCGGATCACCGTCGAGGCCTCGGACCAGCGCGTGTTCCCCCTCGCCGACTACGCCGCCGCCGGCTGCGACACCGCACCCACCGACTCCTGGCTCACGGCCCCCGACGACGCGTACGTCCTCGGCCTGAAGGAACTCCCCGCCGGCCCCGGCGCCCCGGTCCTGCGCCACCGGCACATCTACTTCGGCCACGCCTACAAGGGCCAGGTCGGCGCGGCCGAGTTGCTCGCCCGCTTCACCGCCGGCGGGGGCGCCCTGCTCGACATGGAGTACCTCATCGACGAGGCCGGCCGCCGTGTCGCGGCGTTCGGCTACTGGGCCGGGTACGTCGGAGCCGCCCTCGCCGTCCTGCACCGCCGCGGCCTGCTCACCGCGCCCCTGCGCCCGACCGACCGCCCCGCCCTCGACGCGCTGTTGGCCTCCGGCGCAGGAGCCCCCGGTACCGGCGCGGCCGACCCGGACGGCACGGCACTCGTCATCGGCGCGCTCGGCCGCAGCGGACGCGGCGCCTGTGACGCGTTGACCACCGCCGGCATCGAGCCGACCCGCTGGGACCTCGCCGAGACCCGCGAGATCGACCGCGCCGCGCTCCTCGGCCACGACCTGATGGTCAACACCGTCCTCACCACCACGCCCGTCCCGCCGTTCCTCACCAAGGGCGACCTCGACGACCCGGGCCGGCGCCTCTCCCTCGTCTCCGACGTCACCTGCGACGTCACCTCCGACTGCAACGTGCTGCCGGTGTACGACGAGACCACCACGTGGGAGGAGCCGGTACGCGCCCTCGCCGCGGGCGGCGCCCCCCTCGACCTGATCGCCATCGACAACCTCCCGTCCCTCCTGCCCCTCGAGGCCACCATCGCCTTCTCCGCCGAACTCGCCCCGCAACTGGCGCGCCTGGCGGACCGGGACGGGGTGTGGGCCCGCGCCCTGACCACCTTCGAGACGGCGGTCAGCGCCCGGGACGACCTTCTCGCCCGCTGACACGCGCCGCCGGCGTGCCCCGGGCCGGGGCACGCCGGATGGTGATCCACACAGGCCGGCACCGGCCCTCCGCCGCCACCCGCACCTCGGAAGCCGAAAGAGGTGCGGATCCTGAAATGCGGCCGTCAGCCGTGTCAGCCGCGGGTGGTGCGGCGGCGGCCGAAGGCGAACCAGAGGCCCAGCAGCACCCCGCCGCCCACGGCGACGGCGGTGGCGACCGTGCCGGAGGCGAGGCTCGCGGCGACGACGACGGCCAGCGCGTACGCCACGGGCAGCAGCACGTTCAGGTTGGTGACGGCTGTCTTCGGACCTTGTGACATGGGTGGGTTCCCCTATTCGGTGGATCGGTCGTACCCGTCCGCACGCCATGTGCGCAGCAGGCGGGTTGGTCGTGGGGCGCATCGTTTGCGGGAGGATCATCTCACCTGACGGCGGATGCCGTGAGCGGTCGGGCGGGGGCGCATCGCACCTCCCGCCCACGACCGCCGCGCGATCTCACAATCCGTCACATTACGGCTGCTCAGGGCCTGTTCGCGGCGTCGGACATCTGCGGGCCCGCCAGCCGGGCGAAGAGTCCGTCCGCGTCCGCCATGAGCTCTTCGTACGTGCCCTGCTGGACGACCCGGCCCCGGTCCATGACCACGATGCGGTCCGCGTCGACCACGGTGGACAGCCGGTGCGCGATGACGATCCGGGTGGCGTTCAGGCGGCGCGTGCTCTCGGCGACCAGTCCCTGCGTGGGATTGTCGAGGGCACTGGTCGCCTCGTCGAAGAAGACCAGGCGCGGCCGGGCCACCAGGGCGCGGGCGATCATGAGGCGCTGGCGCTGGCCGCCGGAGAGGGTGTTGGTGCCCTCGGAGAGCACGGTGTTCATGCTCATCGGCATGGCCCGGATGTCGTCGGCCAGGCCCGTCATCTCGGCGGCCGCCCAGGCGTCGTCGAGGGTGTGGCCGCCGGAGCCGACGATGTTGGCGAGGATGTCGCCGGCCTGGAGCGCGCCGTTCTGCAGCACCACTCCGCACTGCCGGCGGACCGCGGAGACATCCAGCTCGGCGAGGTCCTGGCCGTCGTACAGCAGGCTGCCGGACATGGGGGTCTCGAAGCCGAGCAGCAGCCGCAGCAGGGTGGACTTGCCGCTGCCGGAAGCGCCGACGACGGCGATGAACTCGCCCGGCATCACGGTGAGGCTGACGTCGTCGAGGACGAGTGGGCCGTCCTGGCCGTAGCGGAACGACAGGTGAGAGACGGCGATCCGGCCGGACAGGTCGCCGGGGTCGACCTTGGTGCCGTCGTTCTCCGGCTCCGCTTCGAGGATGGGCTTCAGCCGCTCCAGCATCGGAACGGTGCCGACGGCGGTCACGGCGGAGGCGGTGAACTGCAGGCCCGCCGAGAGCAGCAGGTTGAAGGCCGCGAAGAACGGCAGGAAGGCGGCGAGCGGGACCTCCCCGTGCAGGGGGCCCGCGGTCACCCCGAAGACGACCGCCGAACACACCAGCGGGAAGCCGGCGTTGAAGGTCGTGACGCTGTTCTGTACGCGGCGGACGCGGGCGGACAGGGCGTGGCCGCGGGCGGCCAGCCGGGTCCACTCGGCGAAGGCCCGCTCCTCGGCGGCGGCCACCCGCAGCTTCGGCATGGCGGTGAGCATCTGGAAGACCATCGCGGACATCGCCTGCTCGTGCGTGTACTCGCGGCGTGCCCAACGCAGTTGGAGCCGCCCGGCCGCCGCGGCGAACAGCACGCCGACGGCCGTGAGACCGGCGGCGACCAGGGCCAGGGTCAGGTCGTACCAGAAGACGAGGGCCAGGTTGGCGAGGCCGGTCAGCAGGGCCAGCGTGGCCGTGGTGAGCATCCCGGACAGGAGTTCCTGGGCCGCGGTGACACCGAGCACGGTGGTGCCCAGTTCACCGGTGGAGTAGCGGGTGAAGAACGCGGCCGGCAGGGACAGCAGCCGGTTCCACAGCCCGGCCTGCATGGCGGCGCCGGTGCGGCTCTCCAGCCGTAGGACGGCGAAGTTCTGTACGACGGACAGCGCGGCGGTCACCAGGCCCGAGCCGATGACGACCAGGGACCCCTGCACGATCAGGTTCCGGTTGGCGTCCGCCACGAACTCGCCGAGCACCTTGCCGGTCATGACCGGGATGATCAGACCGACCAGGGCGACGAGTACGCCGGTGAGCGCGAGCCGGACCAGGTCCCGGCCGTGCCCCAGGGAGGGCGAAAGGCCGAACCTCAGCAGGCTGGGGACGTCGCGCACGGCCTCGGGCAGCGGCCGGTACAGCACGACGGCGGCGGGGCGCAGCCGGGCGGCCGTCTCGGCGTTGAGCACGGAGACCCGGCCGTCGTCGACGAGGACGTAGCCGTGGCCGAGGGGCAGCAGCGCGACGGGCCGGCCCGTGACGTGATAGCCGAGCACCGGCCCCACGTCCCGGGTCCACCAGCGGTCCTCCAGCCGGATGCCCCGGGTGCGGAAGCCGGAGGCGAGGGCGATGGCCCGCAGGTCTTCGGCGGCGCTGCGGCGGCCCGGGCCGGGGCTTCGGACCGGGGGGCGGACCGAGAAGCCCTGCCGGGAGGCGACCAGCCGGACCGCGGCGAGCATCGGCTCGTCGTCGGCGACGTCCGCGAGCTTCAGGCGTGTGCCGGTGTCGTGCAGGACCGCGTCGAAGGTGCGGACGGCGGACGACAGGACCTTGCCGTCCTGGGCGCGGCGCGCGGCGAGTTCGGCGCGCTCACGGGCCCGCTGGACGGCGATGCGGTGGTCGACGGTGGTACGCAGCCGGGCGGAGTGCTCGGTCAGCGTGTCCGTCAGCCGGCCCTCCCGGTAGACGGAGAGGAGGGAGGCGCTGGTGAGGCGGGCGGCGCCGCGGGCCCGGACCCAGTCCTGCTCGGTCAGGACCAGCTCGGCGCCGGGGCCGACGGGCTCCAGTGCACTGGTGTCCTCCTCCCCGTCGAGCCCTGCGGCGGCGCCCTCGGCGGCCGGGTCGCCCGGGTCGAGGAGGCCGGATTCCACGCGGACGAACTGCACCCCGTCGACGGAGCGGGCCACGTCGCCCTTGTCGAGTTCGGTGCCGTCGGTGGTGCTCAGGGACGTGAACTGGCGGGGCGCGAGGGCGCCGGGGAGCGCGGCGGCGAGGGCGGTGAGCCCGGCGGTGAGGCCGGCGAGGAGCCGGGCGTGGTCGAGCGCGGCGGGACGGTCGCCCGCCGACCGGGGCAGCGTGGCCCGGCCCTGGCGGATCTGGTCGAGGAGGGACAGTGGCAGCCGGGTGAGCCGGGCGTCGAGCACGGGCCGGGCGATGACGGTGTGGCGGCTCGCGCCGCCGGTGCCGCACACCACGAGCATGCCGGCCTCGGCGCGGCACAGGAAGTAGCGCCGGCCGTGCTCCTCGCCGTCGCCGCCGCCTGGTCCGCGGTCCACGGCGAACAGGTCGGCCGCGCCGGATTCCACGTACAGCAGGGTGGTGGGGTCGTCGAGGCAGAAGGTCCGGGCGGGGGCGGCCGCGGCGGAGGGAGTGCTCACAGGGTGTCCTTCTCCTCGGAGCGGCTGGAGTCGAACAGGGCGGCGTAGCGGCCCCGGGCGGTCAGCAGTTCGTCGTGCGTGCCGCGTTCGGCGATGACGCCCCGGTCGAGCACGATGATCTCGTCGGCGTCGCGGACGGCCGACAGCCGGTGGGCGATGATCAGGCAGGCGCAGCCGCGGCGGCGCAGGTTGTCCATGACGGTGCGCTCGGTTGCCGGGTCGAGTGCGCTGGTGGCCTCGTCGAGGACGAGCAGGGTGGGGCGGGAGGCGAGCGCGCGGGCGAGTTCGAGGCGCTGGCGCTGGCCGCCGCTGAAGTTGCTGCCCTGTTCGCACACCCTGGCGTTGATGCCGCCGGGCCGGGACATGACCTCGTCGAAGACGGCGGCGTCCTGGAGGGCGGCGAGGACGACCTCGTCGGGCACGGTGTCGTCCCACAGGGTCAGGTTGTCGCGGACCGTGCCGGCGAAGAGCGCGATGTCCTGGTCGACGTAGGCCATGGAGGCGGCGAGGACGGTACGGGGGATCTCCTCGCGGGGCTGTCCGCTGATGAGGATCTGCCCCGAGCGCGGCTCGTACAGGCCGGTCACGAGGCGGCCCACGGTGGACTTGCCGCTGCCGGAGCCACCGACGATCGCCGTGCGGGAACCGGGGGTGACAGTGAGGCTGAGCGCGGTGACGACGGGGTCGGAGAGCGGGCCGTAGCCGAAGGTGACCTCGTCCAGGGTGAGTTCGCCGTCGAGCCGGTTGGCCGGTACGCCGGGCCGGCCGGCGGGGGCGTCGTCCGTCAGGCCGTCCGTCCCGGATGCGCCGGGCTGGAAGCTCCGGGCCTGCGGGTACTTCTCCACGTCGTGGATGCGCTTGAGGTCGGCGTTCATCTCCTGGAGCCTGCTGCCCAGGTTGGTGAGCTGGGTGACGGGGCGGCTGAGGGACGCCAGCAGGGTCTGGAAGGTGACGAGGATGCCGACGCTGAGGGTGCCGTCGGCCACCCGCAGGCCGCCGACGAGCAGCATGACGCCGATGTTGACGACGGCCAGCAGGGGCGGCAGGACCGTCAGCACCGCGGTGGTCTGTCCGAGTCGCTGCTGGGCGGTGGTGACCTTGGCGAGGAAGCCGGCCCAGCGGGTGAAGGCGTCGGGCTCGGCGCCGGTCGCCTTGACGGACTCGATGGTGGACAGGGTCGCGAAGGTGGTGCCGATCAGGTTGCCGCGGTCGGCGCGCAGCGCGTCCACGGCGTCCTTGCGGGAGCGCGAGACCAGTTGCAGGACCAGCACGTTGAAGCCGGCGGTGGCCAGGCCCAGCAGGCCGAGCAGGATGTCGTAGCGGACCATCAGGGCGCCGTAGAAGACGACGAGCACGAGGTTGATGGTGGTGGCGGCGAGGTCGCGCGAGAGGATCATCGCGACGGTGTCGTTGCTCGCGACGCGTCGGGCGACCTCGGCCGGGCGGCGCTGCAGGAAGAACTCGATGGGCAGCCGCAGCAGATGGCGGAAGAAGCGCGCCGACGCCACCAGTCCGGTACGGATCTCCATGCGCAGCAGGTAGTGCTGCTGCACGGAGGTGAGGACGAAGACCATCAGGGCGGTGACGGACATCGCCAGGACCAGCGGCAGCACGGCCGTGGGCGAATCCGAGACGAGCACCCGGTCGAGGAAGACCCGCGAGTAGGCGGCGCCGACGATGCCCGGCACCACCAGCAGCAGGCTGGCCAGCAGGACCAGGGGCAGGGCGCGCCCGGACGGCAGACGGCGGTCCAGGAGGGCGGCGGCGGTGCTGCTGCGGCGGCCGCCGGGCGTGAAGTCGGGGCCGCGTTCGAAGGTGAGGACGATGCCGGTGTACCCGGAGTCGAAGGCGGACCACTCCATCAGGCGGGGGCCGCCGGCCGGGTCGTTGACGGCGACCCGGGTGCGTCCGAACCGGGTGGTGATGCCCTCGACCACCATGAAGTGCTGGAACGCCCAGAAGATGATGACCGGCCCGTTGCGGAGCTTCTCCTCCAACTGGTCGGTCTCCGCCTGGAAGCCCTTGGCGACGAGCCCGAACGAGCGGGCCGCGGCCAGCACGGAACTCGCGCGGGCCCCGTCCCGGGAGACGCCGCACAGGGCGCGCAGCTCCTCCAGCGGGACGTGGCGCCCGTAGTGGGAGAGGATCATCGACAGACTGGCCGCGCCGCACTCCACCGATTCCATCTGCAGGACGGTGGGCACCCGGTGCGCGCGGCGCCGGGCCCAGCGGCGGCCCCGGGCCGCGGTGCGTTTGGTGCGTCGGGCGTCCCGGCGGGAGGCGGCCACGGGGGGTCGGGTCTTCGTGTCGCTCATGGCTGCCGTTTCCTCACTTGGCGTCGGATGTCTCGGCGTCAGCGGCGTCGGCGCCGGTCAGCGCCCCAGCACCAGGTCGAACGGCGACTGGGTGCGCAGCTCTATGGAGGCGGACACGGAGGTCTGCGAGCTGAGCCGGATGGGCGGAGGCTTGGCGGAGCTCCAGGCGTAGCCGGAGGCGGAGCCCGATGCGGGGATCAGGTCGACGGTCACCAGACGCGGCGCCTGGTCCTGCTGGAAGCTCTGGGCCGCCAGTTCGCCGCCGGCGATCGCCGCGAGGCCCTCGCGGGTCAGCGGGTACGGGTCGACACGGGTGACCGTGCCGCGCAGCAGGCCGTACACGGCCGGGGGCGCGGTCGACACGTTCAGGTCCACGGGGCGGCCGGGCACCAGGCGGGCGGCCCGGTCGGCGGGCACGAAGACGAGCGCGACGAGACGGTCGCCGGGGAGGTCGGTGCGTTCGACGGTGGCGACGGTGGCGCCGGCCGGGACGAACTGGCCGGTGGTGAGCGTGGCGCTGATGACCTTGCCGGCGAACGGGCTGGTGATCGTCTGGATCTTCCCGTCCCGATCGGCGAGGCGGGCGACGGGCTGCCCGGCGCGGACCTCGTCGGCGGGGCGGACCAGCAGATCCTGTGCCATGCCGGTGTACGGGCTCTGCACCTGGCTGGTGCCGCCGGGGTGGGTCAGGACGCCCGGGGCGTCGACGGTGACGTCGAGCCGGGCGAGCACCGCCCACACACAGGCCCCGACCATCACGATGAGCACGACGAAGACGGCGATCCAGCCGCGCGGGGCCGCGAGCATGACGGCGGCGTCGAGCTCGTCCGGCTCCCGCTTGCGCTGCAGCGCCTGGTAGCGGAACTTCATGGTGGTGTTCCCCCCTTGCCGGGTCAGAAGCCCGCTGTGGCGGGTTCGGTGGCGCGCTCGGCGGCCGGGGCCGCAGCGGCGGAGGCTCCGGTGGCGGCAGTGGCGGCAGTGGCGGTTGTGGCCGGCCCGGCCGGGCGGCTGCCCAGGACGAGCTCGCCGACGGTGCCCTCCAGCAGCGGGTCCCGGCCGGTGGCGGCGGCGAACGCGCTGGTGTCGCCGCCACCGAGTCCGCACACGGCCAGGCCCATCGCGGTGGCCACCAGGTAGACGGTCTGGTAGAGCACGCCGACGTGCTTGAGGATCAGCGGGTAGGCGACCGTCTCGTACTTCCACATCACGCGGCCGAAGCGGGCGGCCACCAGCAGCACGACCTGCGGATCCCCGTCCATCATCGTGCCGCCGCGGGCCTCCTTGACCAGGGTCGCGGTGGCCGGGCCCGGCGCGCTGACCCACTCCAGCTCGTGCCGGTCGGGCGCGTACCGGTACAGCCCCGGCTCCAGCCCCTCGCAGCGCGTGACCAGCGGGTAGACCTCCAGCTCGTGCACGGCTCCGCCGCTGGGCAGCGGGCGGTCGGCGAGTTCCTGGCCGTCGCTGCCGGTGAACGTGCCGCGGATGCGGACGGTCCGGTAGAGCAGCTCGGCGAGTTGGGTCAGCGTCAGCGGGTGCTCGGGGTCGTGCGCGCGGGTGGAGGTGCGCTGCTCGATGGCCTCGGTGAGGGTCAGGTCCCGGGCGGCGATCGCTTCGAGGTCGGGCACGGGCAGTGCCACGCGCGGCCCGTCGGCGGCGGGGGCCGCGACCGGCTCGGGGCCGAAGCGGTCGGCGTGCCGGTAGGTGCCGCCGTAGCCGGGCGCGGAGGCCGGTGTGCGGGTGCGGGCGTGGAAGGCGAGGTCGATCGGGTCCCACTGGACGCTGCCGCGCTCCTCGGCCTGCGGGTCGGCGTCGGGGCCGCCGGGGGCCAGCGCGCCGGCGGTGGCGAGCAGCCGCACCAGCGGGGCCGGGACCTCTTGCGTCCAGGTGGTCAGCAGCGGGAGCAACGCGGTGGCGCCGGCGCCCAGTTCCACGGCCAGCGGGCTGCCGGGGGCGCGCAGCGCGAGGGTGCCCTCGGCGGGTGACAGCAGGGCGTGCCGGCTCAGCCGTACGGGGCCGCGCGGGGCGGGCTTGAGGGTGGTGGCGCCGCGGCCGACGGTCACCAGGCGGGCGACGGGAGCGCCGTCCGGCCCGGCCACCGCATGCTCCAGGAGGCCCGCGGCTTCGAGCCGGGAGCGCAGTATGTGCCAGCGCAGCAGGCCCGTTTCGCCGTCGTGGGCCACGATGAGCGCGCTGATCGCGGCCTCGTCGTGGTCGTCCTCGCCGAAGGCGCGCAGCGCGGCCTCGGCGCCCGGGGTGAGGGCGTCCAGGCGCACGGCGCCGAAGCGGGTGGTGAGCTGTCCGTTCTGGAAGGCGCCGCCCCGGGGCAGTCGGCTGGTCAGGGTGTACGTGCCGGACGCCGGGGAGGCCGGCGGCGCCTCGCCCGGGAGTGTGGTCGTACTGGTCATGGCTCCAGCCCTGATGAGGCCGCGGGCCGGGTCGTGCCCCAGCCCGCGGTGGTGACGGATGATCAGGAGAGGCCCACTGCCTCGGTGGTCCGGCGGCTCAGAAGAAGACGTTCCAGGTGTTCAGGTCGGCCTCGGGGGTCGGCTCCGCGAGGCGGCCCATGCGGACCGGGGCCTCGTAGAGCCGGCCGGGGCCCAGCCGCCGCCAGAAGTGGCGCAGGCCCGGGGCGATCACCTTGACGACGTTGAGTTCCAGGTCGGGGCGCGTCTGGTCGACGACGATGACCTCGGAGCCGGCCTCCTTGATGCGCTCGACCTGCTCGCGGATGCGGGCGGCGAGGTCGAACCCGGCCTGCGGGCCGACCTTGGTGGCCGGCAGCTCCGGGTCGGGCAGCAGCCAGGGCTCCGCGGCGACGGTGGCCGTCTTCAGCCAGGTCAGGGTCTCCAGGTCACCGACGAGGTAGGAGGTGTTCCCGTCGGCGTCGCGGGTCTCGATCATCGGCAGGAACTGGTTGAGCTCGGTGAGCGCGCGGAAGGCGGCGACGCGCGGGTCCGGGTGGGCGCCGAAGCCGACCATGATGTCCTCGACGCTGTGGCGGCGGCGCGAGGCGGCCACGTACACCGGCATGCCGAGGTCGGTGGTGAGGTCCATCATCCACAGGTCGCGGTCCATGGCGTCGTAGTAGGTGCGCAGCTGCTCCACGTACGGGTCTTCGAGCGAGTCCATCTCGAAGGCCGGGAGGCGCAGCCGGTTGTACCACCACACGGCGACGGCGTCGCGCTCGGTCAGCTCGCACAGGCCCTGGAGGATCGCCTCCTCGAGGGAGTTGCCGGCGGCGGTGCCGTTGGAGTCGGCGATGCAGAAGAAGTGGTCCTGGAGGTCCGGGTGACCGTACCAGGAGTAGGCGGCCGGGATCAGGCGCTCTTCGTCGTGGGTGAGGGACCAGCCGCTGGTCCAGTCGATCGCGACGTCCTCGGGGAACCGGTCCGGCACCTTGTGCAGGCGGTTGGCGGGGTCCTGGTTCCAGGTGTCGCGGCCGGCGACCTGTGCTTCGGAGAAGTGCAGCAGGCTGCGGGGGTGGACGACCGTGTCGGGGTCGAGGTCGCGGTAGGCGGCGCGCCGCACGGCCTCGTCGCCGCGCCAGACGCCGGCGTAGCGCTCGATGGCCTCGCAGACGGCGCTCACCTTGGCCTGGATCTCGGAGCGGCCCTTGCCGCCGCTCTGGCCGCGCAGGTTGCGGCGCAGCAGGTCCATGCTGTCGTTGACCATCGCGAAGTTGTGGCCCGCGGCGTAGCTGTAGGTCAACGTGTTGGACTCGGGCGTGTGCGAGACCAGCTTGGTGATGGCGCCGAGGTGCGGGCTGATGTGCCGCTCCAGGCGGGCGAGGGTGGCCTCGGGGCTGTTGACGCGGTAGCCGCCGTCGCTGGTGTGACTGGCGTCGCCGGAGGTCAGGACGATCTTGGGGCTGCGGTTGCCGACCAGGGTCGGGTCGCCGCAGGAACGGCACTGGGGCTGGCGGATCAGCGGGTGCCGGTCGGTGGTGAGGGTGGCGAGGTCGAGGGTGACCATCTGCCCGCACAGGGCGCCGGGTTCGCCGGTGGCGGCGATCCGGGCGGCCTCGGCGGCGATCAGGCCCGCGGCGGCCAGCGGTCCGGCGGCGATGCCCGCGCGGGACGGGTGGCGGGGCACGGAGTCGCCGCGCTTGCCGGCCAGATAGCGCTCCAGCTGGCGGTTGCCGGCCAGGCGCTGGGCCAGACAGGTCCAGCAGCCGGTGTGGTCCGGGTCGAGGAACGGGCCGATCCAGGGCGCGATGCCGCCGGTGCGGGCCAGCAGCCACGGTTTGGCCGCCGCCAACTGGCGCTCGTTGCGGGCTTCGAGGACCGGGTCGAGGTAGTCGTCGACGAGGACGACGGAGATGCCCTCTTCGGGCACGGTGTCGAAGTCGCCGGTGCGGGCGGCCAGTCCGAGCGCGCGCAGCGCCGCGAGGACCGGCTCGGGGTCGACGCCCGCGGCCGCGGAGACCGTGACGGGCGCGGTGTCGAGGGTGCGGGCGGGGTCGATGCCCAGGGCGTCCCAGTACGCGAGGGTGGCCTCCGGCAGGCCGGGTCGGCCCTCGGCCAGGTGCCCGGCGGCGCCGAAGCGGGTGAGTGCCGCGAGTACGGCGGGGATGGGCAGCGTGCCGGCGAGGGCCTGCACGATCTCCATGACGGTCTTGCGGCCGTCCAGGTGCGGCAGCACAGCCGCGGCCGCCTTGCCGGGCACCAGGTAGTCCTGGCCCTCCGCGTAGAGGAAGACCCGCTCGCCCTCCACCACCTCGACGTGGAAATGGGCCTTGAGGCGCGGCTTTTCCATCTGTCCCCCTCGGTTCTCGCGATCAGCCCTGACGTGGCATCACACCGGCAACCCAAACACGGGGCCGACCCCGGGTAAATGCTTCACCTGATACGCAGGAAGACCATCGAATACGTAACCCGACGGTGTTTCATACGTACCGGGACACGCGCGGGGCGCGAGGCGACTCTGCGCGGAATTCGACCATCCGGTTTCTCTGCGAGAACCTCATCCAACTGGACTGTTCAGACTGCCATTTGGCTTGATCTGCACCCTGCGGAGTGAAACATTGACCCCATGCATTCACCCAACGGGGATCTGTACCACCGTGAGCGTGAGATGGGCCTCCTTCAGGGTGCCGTCGGTGAACTCGCCCTGGGACGCCCGACCGTGGCCACTATTCACGGGTCTCACGGAATCGGAAAGTCCGCGCTGCTGAACGCGGTGCCCCGGCTGCTCCCCCCCAAAACCCTGGTTCTGCGGGCGCGCTGCCATCCGAGCGAGAGCCAGTTCCCCTACAGCATGGTGAGTCAGCTGTTCGACCCGGTCCTCGGCGGCGCCGGCGGCCACGGCACGCCCGGACCCGGGCTCGGGGAAGCCGGTCCCACCCACGAGGCCCTGCTGGGCCTCCTGCGGACCACCCGCTCCCTCGCCGTCGACCGGCCGGTGGCCATCCTCGTCGACGACCTGACCAACGCCGACCCGCACTCGCTGCGCTGGTTCTCGTACATCGCCCGGCGGCTCGACGACCTGCCGGTGCTGATGGTGGCCACGCTGCCCGCCTCGGCCGCGGCACAGGTGGCGGAGCAGCTCGGCCCACTGCCGTACCTGCTGCGGCTGTGGCCGGAGCCGCTGTGTCCGACCTGTACGACCGAGCTGGTCGACCGCGCCTTCGACAGCCCCGTCGACCAGGAGCTGGCAGCGCTCTGCCACACCCTCGCGCACGGAAACCCGCTCGTGCTGCACGACCTGGTGACCCGGCTGCGCCGCACCCACGTGCCGCCCGGCTCGCCCGACCCCGAGCAGGTGCTGCCGATCGGGGCGCAGGCCGTCTCGGAGACCGTGCTGGCCTGGCTCGACGAGGACGACCCGTGCGCGAGTGAACTGCTCACGCAGTTGGCCGTCCTGGGCCCCGACACCGACCCGGCCGTGTGCGCCGCGCTCTCCAAGCACGGCGAGGTGCACGACCAGCAGGCCCGCGAAACGCTCGTACGGGCCGGGCTCCTGGAAGCCGGGGCGCCCGGCCGCTTCACGCACACGGCGGTCCGGCCCGCGGTCCTCGCCCGGGTGTCGGCGCACGAGCGGCTGCTGCTGCACGGGCGCGCCGCGGCCGTACTGGCACGGCTCGGCGCCCCGGCCCGGCAGACCGCGGACCAACTGATCCTGGCGGGCTGCGACTGGGGGATCGACGTGCTGCGCGGCGCGGGCATCCAGGCCTCCGGGGTCGGCGACCGCGAGTCCGCGGCCCGCTACCTGCGGCGCGCTCACCCTGTTGGAGCAGCGCGGCGTGCCCGGGGCGGACGGCGACGAGAGCGCGGCGAAGGAGGCCCGGGAACGTGAAGAATCGTTTCTTGACCTGACGATGCGGCTCGGCGCCGTGGAACTCCACCGAGATCTCGACGCCTGCGCCCGGCAGGCCGCGGCCGCGGCCGACAGCCCGCTGGGTCCGGTCCGGCGCGCCGAGGCCCTGGCCCGACTCGCCTCCCCCGCGCTCGTCTCCCGCATCGAAGGCGCCCGGCCGTTCGTCCGGGTCTGCGGCGAACTGGCGGCACTGCCCGCACCGCCGCGCGAACACCTGCTGCGGCTGACCGCACAGACCCTGCTCACCGGGCACCGCTCCGGTCTGCGCCGGGCGGCCCGCCTCGCCGCCGCCGACCCCGGGGACCCGGCCGCACACGTCTTCGCCGGGGCGCTCGCAGCGGCCGCCGCCGCCGGCGGCCGGCTCGGCACCGCGCGCCGGATGGCCCTGCGGGTCGCGGCCGGCCCGGCCGCCGCACCGGAGGGGACGGCGCCCGGGTCGGCGGCCGGCCCGGTGGGCGCCGCCCTGGCCCTGACCTGGACCGGAGACCTCGACGGGGCCGCGGCCCTCGCCGACCGGCTGATCAGCACGTCGCGCGCGTCGGACGACCTCGCCACCACCCTCCTCGCCCACCTCGTACGCAGCGAGGTCCGCCTCCGCCGGGACGAGCACACCGACGCGCACACCGACGCCGAGGCCGCGCTGCACCTCGCCCGCCGGCTGAACGCCCCCGCCCTGGCCGGCGCGGCCGCCGCGGCCGCGGCACGCGCCCTCGTGGGCCTGGGCCGGGCCGCCGAAGCGGCCGTCCTGCTGACCGCCGAACCGGCGGCCGGGGACGCCCACCCGTTCATCAAGGCGCTGTCCCTCCAGGCACACGGCACGGTCGCCGCGGCCCTCGGCGACCACACCACCGCCGTACGCCTGTTCCTCGACTGCGGCCACCGGCTCGCGCTGCGCGGCATCACCCACCCCGGCTGCGTGACCTGGCGGGCCCAGGCGGCCGCCTCGTACCGGGCCCTGGGCGAAGAGTCCGCCTCGGCCACGATCCTGGACGGCGCGCCCCGGCAGCGGGGCGCGGCGCCGCGGCCCCAGCCGGTGCGCGAGGCGGGGCCCCGGCCGGGTCGCGAGCCAGGGCGCGAACCGGTGCGCGAGCGCACACTGCTGAGCCCGGCGGAGCAGCGGGTGGCCGAGCTGGTGGTGCGGGGCAGCTCCAGCCTGGAAGTCGCGGAGAAGCTGTTCCTCAGCAAGCGCACCGTCGACACCCATCTGGGCCGCATCTACCGCAAGCTCGGCATCCACAGCCGGCACGAGCTGGCGGGCGCGATCGGCGAGGAACTTCCGGTGTGACCAAGGGCGGTGGGCGGAGCCGCCGGGCCCCGCCCACCGCGCCCGCCCCGCGGGTCAGGGGCGGCCCGCCCCGGGGGTCAGGCGCGCGCCGCCTCTGCGGACCGCCCGGACCGGCCTATGCCCAGCCGGGGAGTGGTCGTCAGGTACAGCCCCGTCGCCGTGTCGTGGCCGCCGATGTCGTGCTGCCCGGACATCCGGTCGGCCAGGACGTCGGCGGGCAGCGGACCGGCGCCACCCGCCCGCTGCGCGTCGTCGAGGTCCAGGACTCCGGCGGTGAGCGCCGCGAACGCCTCGCTGTCCGGCGCGGAGCGCATCGGGGCCGGGCTCTCCCGGCGGGCCATCAGCTCGGGGTGGCGGCCGCGGGCGAGGCGCTGGGCAAGCCAGAAGTACGTGGACTTGCCGCGGTACTGCTCGTAGAACCCGGCCACCATCGAGAACATGCGGGCGTACGCGTTGCGGTAGAGCGCCTCGTAGAAGGACAGCGCCTCGTCCTCGGTCACCTCGCCCGCGTCGACCGCCGTGATCGACGCGGCCGCGAGCATGCCGCTGTACATGCCGAGGTGGACGCCGGTCGACAGCAGCGGGTCCAGGAAGCACGCGGAGTCGCCGGCGAGGAAGTAGCCGGGCCCGCAGAAGCTGTCCGCCGTGTACGAGAAGTCCTGCTCGACGCGCACGTCGTGCTGGAACGTGCCGCCCGCCACCAGCTCGCGCACGGTCTCCGACTCCTGTACGGCGTCCAGGAACAGGGCCTCCATGCCCGCCGCGCCCGCCGGATGGCCCTGCTTGCGCTTGAGGAAGTGGTCCTGGTGGGTCACGAAGCCGACGCTGTACACGTCGTCCTTGAGCGGGATGACCCAGTACCAGCCCTCGGGGGCGGAGATGACGTTGATGCCGCCGCGGGGGGTGCGCGGCAGCAGCGTGCCGCCCTGGTAGTAGCCCCAGACGGCCACGTTGCGGAACACGTCGTGGGGTGTGCGGTTGTCGAGGTGGCGCACCGACAACAGGCCGGCCCGGCCGGTCGCGTCGATCACGTGGTCGGCGCGGGTGGTGTGCTCCCGGCCCTCGTGGGTCCACTCGACGCCCGCCGCGCGGCCGTCCTCGAAGAGCACCTTGCGGGCCTGGGCCCCCTCGATGACCTCGACGCCCTGGGAGGCGGCGTGGCGCAGCAGGACGTCGTCGAAGTCCGCGCGGTCGACCTGCCAGGAGGTCTGGGCGTTGGTGCCGAAGATCTCGGGCCAGTCGACGACCCAGTCGCGCTCGGCGCCCCAGCGCAGCAACAGGCCTTCCTTGACCTGATAGCCGCGTTCTTCCACCTTCTCCAGCGCGCCGGCCAACTCGATGATGGACCGGCAGGACGTCGCCACGGATTCCCCGATGTGGTAGCGCGGGAAATGGGCACGCTCCAGCAGTCTCACGCGCGCGCCCTGGCGGGCCAGCAGCGCCGCGGCAATGGAGCCGGCCGGCCCACCACCCATGACCACGATCTCGGGTGCCATCGCTTTCGCCCTTCCCGTTCCCCCGACGGAATTCCATCGCATTCCATGCGTCACGCGCGAGCGCGGGAATTCTTCACAGCGGATGTTTCGCATCGGATTTCTTCGGCCGAATCGACCTTCGCACGGCGGGCGGCGCGAATGAACAGGAGGTGATGCGCAGCGCGGGATTACGTATCCGGCGGACTGCGTAATGGGCGGTCGGCGAGAGGCGGTCGGTGAGCGGCGGTTCCGGAGACAGCCCTCAGGCGGTGCCGAAGTCGTCCGTCACGCCGAACACCGCTCCCCAGGGATCGCTCAGCAGTCCCGGGGCGAGGACACGGGCGCCCGCCGCGCGGGCGAGGTACTCGAAGGCGCCGGTGTCGGCCACCCCGAACCGCGGCACCCAGCGTGTGTCCGCCGCCTCCACCGCCTTCTCGGTCTCCGGCCGGGCGCCGCAGACCTCCCGGTAGAACTCGCCCGACTCACCCGGCCGCGGCGTGTGCAGGGCGGCGCCGGTCAGTGCGCCGGCCTCGTCGACGGCCACCACGCCCTCGTCGTGGGCGCCCTGCCACAGCCCGAAGGCCGCGCCCAGGGGGTCGACGGCGAGGCTGAGGCGGCCGTTGCCGCCGGCCGGGACGCCCGCCACCACCACGTGGGCGCCGTGCCGTTCGGCCCGCCGCCCCGCGGCGTCGAGGTCCTTCGCCGCGAGGTACACGGTCCACGCGGAGCCGAAGCGCGGTCCCGCCGGGCTCGGTCCGAGGCCGCCGACGATCTCGCCGCCGAGCAGCACCAGGTGGTAGCCCCGGCCGCCCTCGGGCCGGAACTCCCAGCCGAAGAGGGTCGCGTAGAAGTCCTTGGCCCCGGTGGGGTCGACGCCTACGTGGTCGATCCAGCAAGGAGTTCCGTCAACGTAGGAGGTGCGGCGGGGCACGGCGCGGTTCCCTTCGGGGTGGTCGCGGTCAGTCGTCCGTCGAGCAGGTCCGCGGCCTCTTCGGCGGCGCCCGATTCGGGCAGCAGGAGGCGCATGCGGGGGGTGGTCGCGAAGGCGGGGTCCGACGAGGCGTCCGGGGGCCACACCGAGGCGGCGAAGTTCCAGTCCTCCAGCCGGGACCGCTGCGCGCCCGTGCTGCAGAGCCGGACCAGCGTGGCCGGGCCGAGCCGTTCGCGGATGTCCGCCGTGGTGATCAGCCGCTCCGGGCGGACCATGACGGACGGGCCCGTCAGGGGCGAACAGACCGTTCGTACGTCGCTGCCGGAGCCGTCGGCGAGGCCGGCGGCCCGGGCGGCCTCCAGGGCGGGGCCCCGCAGTTCGAGGGGCAGCTGGTAGGGGAGTGTCTCCCCGGTGACGCGGTCGACGACCAGGTATTGGCCGGAAACCATGCGCCACCCGCGTGCGCCCAGGGCGAGCGCCACGGAGTTCCGCGGCGAACCGATGCCGCCGACCAGCGCGACCACGCCGGCGCCCTTGGCCAGCACGGCGGCCTGGGCGACCGCGTACGGGTGCTCCATGACGGCGAAGGGCGGCAAAACTGGCGGGATTCCGCCTATGCCGTGGTAGGCCCAGCGGCGTAGCACGCGCCCCTCGCCATCGAGCACGCGCACCTCACGCCCTACCTGCCCCACCCCGGTGTGTGAGGCGAAATGCAGGCTCAACGCGGTCCGTACCGGCTCCGCCCGTTCCTCGAGCAGATGTCGGCCGAAGTGAAAGGCGAGGTCAGACTCCTCCACCAGCCCCATTACTTGGAGGATCATCCCAAAGAACTCAAGCGTGAATATCGGCATGTCCCTCGCCCCCCGATTTGCTTCCCTTGATCACTTTATACGGGCATCGACAGGCCCATTAAGTGACTAACAGGCCAACAGGTGCTCCAGCAGCAGCGGCGCCACGGCCCACGGCTGTTCGAGAAAGGGCAAATGACCCGCGCCGGAAACCACATGGATGCGACAGCGGGGCACCACCCGGGACAACAAAGCGGCATTGTCGTGGAATACGGGCATGTCGGCGCTGCCGGTCAGTGCGAACGTACAGGCCGTGATCCGCGCCAGGTCCTCCCGGGAGTGCACGTGCGCGCTGAGCCCCGCCATCGCCCCGCTGTCCAACTCGGCCCAGGAGTGGCGGGCCACGACGGACCGCAGCTCGGCGCGGAGCACCGGATGGGCCTCGGTGCCCCGGAAGATGTCCGGCGGCGCCGCCATCCACAGATCGGCCAACAGCTCGGCCGCCTCCGCCCCGCGCATCCGGCGCAACATCAGCATCTCGATGTACCGCTTGCGGGCCGCCGGGTCGGGCGGTCCGCCGGCCGGGGTCGGCGCGCCCACGACGAGGCGGTCGACCTCGTCCGGGTACGCGAGCGCCATCTCCAGCGCGACGGTCGACCCGAAGGACAGGCCCACCCACCGCCGGGCCTCCTGCTCACGGGCCAACCCCATGACGCGTGCGGCGAGTTCCGGCATGGTCAGCCCGGAGCGCAGCGCCTCGGAGCCGCCGTGCCCCGGCAGGTCCACGCCGACGTGGCGCAGTCCGGGGAGCAACCGCCACAAGGGCCGCCACAGGGTGGCGTCCATGGTGTAGCCGTGCACCCACAGCACGGTGGGGCCGCTGCCGTAGGTCAGGGTGCGCAGCCCGTCGTACGCGCCCTCCCGCTCGCCGGGCAGCGGCTCGCAGGAGACGTGGCGCCCGTCGCCGCCGCCGGACCCGCCGGTGCGACCCCCAGGGTGATCGGCGCCGGTCGCCGTCCCGGGCTCTGTCACGATGCCTCCCCGTCGCCGAGTTCGGCGAAGCCCGCGCAGAACTCCCGGTACGCGACGACGGCCGCGTCGGCCGCGTCGTAGCGGGGCGTCACCCGCGGGTTGAGGTGCTCCCAGACGGTGATGTCCTCGGCGAGGGCCCGCTCGCTGCCGGCGACCAGCATGGGCAGCTGGTTCTCGCGGCCTTCGCGCACGCCGACGGCGACCCGGGCGACACAGCCCCCGCGCCCGTCGGGCACGGCGCCGGTGACGATGACGTGCACCTCGTCGACGGGCCCGAACTCGGTGACGACGACACCGGGGCTGTACGCGCGCGCGTGGAAGCGCGGAACGTACGGCTGCGCCGCCGCTGCCGCACCGCGGCCGGCCCAGGGCGAGGCGGACATCGGGAACTCCCCGTCCATCACCAACTCGCCGTGCACACCGATGGAATGCCTCATGCCGCGAATCCGGTGGACTTTGTGCAGCGCCGTGAAGTGGTCGGTGTCGAAGGCGTTCTCGACGATGAGGTCCGCGGCCGCGGCCACTGGCCGCTCCACCGCCTTGACCAGCGGCATCGAGTCGGCCAGCTCCTTCAGCACGGTGCGCAGGCCGCGGTCGTCGTCCGGCCCGTCGGTGAGGCGCACGAAGACGGCGTCGCCGCACTCGACGACCTCGTGCTCGCGCACCCAGGGCCGGCTGCCCTCACCCGAGGGCTGCCCCAGCCCGATGCGCCGCCCGTGGAAGGGGCACACCAGGCAGCCGCCCTCCACCCGGCCGCCGTGGCCGAGATGGGCGCCGCGGTGCGGGCAGTCGGCGTCGTGGACGCGTAGCCGGCCTTCCGTGCGCACGGCCACCAGACGGCGCCCGCCGATGTCCAACGGCACCACCTCACCGTCCAGTTCGGACGCGAAGGCGGCCAGGTACCACCCCGAATGGACGTTCAAGGACATCGCTTCCCCGCCTCCAGAACTTCCTGTGCGGCGCGCCGACCGTCGGCGTACGCGCCCTGCAGCCACGGCAGTGCCCGCCCGGTCACGGCGGCCTCCCCCGCGAAGAACAGCCGCCCGCCCGGCCCGTCCAGGGGACGGGCCCAGTCCCGGGCCGCCCGGTCCGTGCCGGGTCCCGGCGCGCAGAACGCCCCGCCGCTGTACGGATCGGCGGCCCAGTCGGCGGTCTCGACGTCCACGACCGCCACGCCCCTGGTCCACGGAAGCGCCACGGCCAGCAGCCCGGCGAGGTGGACCGCGGACCCGGCCGCCTCCCGGACGCACGCGGCCGCGGCGGACTTGGCGACGATCAGCACCTCGGGGCGGCCCTGCCGGCAGGAGACGAACCCGCCGACGCCGTCCGCGTCGAACACGGCGGCCGTTTCGGGAGCCGGGCCGGTCAGGGTCACCACGGCGCAGAAGCCGTCGCCGGGTACGAGCGTCCTCGCGGCGGCGGCCTTCTCCGGGCCGAGCCCGTCGACGGCGAGCAGACCGCCGGCGACCACGGCGGGTGGTACGGCGAGGACCGCCCGGTCCGCGGTGAGTTCGCCCTCACCGGTGACGATGCGCACGCCGCCTTCGGGGTCGGCAGCGATCCGACGGACGGGGGTGCCGGTGCGCACGTCCAGCCCTTCGGCGAGGGTGTGGGGCAGCAGGTCCAGACCGCCGGGCACGGTGAACTCACCGCGGCCGCCGCCGTCCTGGCGCACCGCGGCCGCCACCCCGGCGGCGTCGAGCCGGTCGGGGTCCGCGGCCCAGGTCTGGCGCAGCCACTCGCGGGCCGTGGCCGCCTCGGCGGGCGCGGCGCCGCTCGCCGCCAGCCAGCCGCCGACGCTGAGCCCGCCGTCGGGTCCGCCGGGGGCCGGGGCGTAGCCGGCGAGCCTGCCCTCCAGCAGCCACGGCGGGTTCGCGCCGCGGGCCAGGACGCCCATCGGGCGGGCGACGCGCCCGGTCACGACGTACGCCGCCGACGGGCGGGGCGCGGCGGGCAGCGGGCCGAGGACGGTGTGGGCCGGGTTCCGGTCGCCGTGTACGACCTGCGCGCCGAGTTCGAGTGCCGGGCCGCCGTCGGCCGGGCGGAACGTGCGGACACGGCCGCCGATTCGGGGCCGGGCCTCCAGGACGAGGGCGTCGACGCCGGCCTGCGCCAGGCGCTGGGCACAGGCCAGTCCGGCGACCCCGGCTCCGATCACCACCACCTCAGGCATGTGCGCCCTCCAGCCCGGCCGCGTCCCGTACGGCCGCGTCCCGTACGTCCGTGCCCAGGTCGACGGGGAGAGCGGTGAGGCGGCGCGGGATCAGGGACGGCGCCCAGCGCGGGTCCGGGCCGGCGATGACGGCCTCGGGGAAGCGGCGGACGATCCTGCCGAGCAGCACCGCGCCGGACTGCTTGACCAGGCGGGCGGCCAGACAGAAGTGGGGGCCGCCGCCGAAGGCGAGGTGCGGGTTGGGCCGCCGGTCCCACACCAGGCTGTCGGGGTCGGCGAAGACGGCGGGGTCCCGGTTGGCGGCGGCGAGCACCGCGAGGACCCGCTGTCCGGCCGGGATGCGCCCGCCGGGAAGTTCGGCGTCGTGGACGGTGACGCGGGCGGTGAAGGGGATCGGCGCTTCGAGGCGCAGCAGCTCGTCGACGGCGGTCTCGGCCGCGTCCTGGCCGGCGAGGCGCAGGGCGGCGCGTACCCCGGGGCGCGGCAGCAACCAGTACAGGGCGTTGCCGACAGCCTCGGCCAGCGGCTGCCAGCCTCCCACGACGGCCAGGCCGAGGACGCCGAGCATCTCCTGCCGGGTCAGCCGGGTGTCGGCGGCGAGCCGGCCGAGCGGGCAGTGCGGGTCCGCCCGGTCGGTGTGGGCGTCGAGGAACCGGGTCAGTTCGCCCATGGCGGCGCGGCCCAGGCGCGCGATGTGCGGCGGGGCGAGCGGATCGAGGTTGACGGACGCGGCACGGGCCAGTGCGGCCAGCGTCTCCCGCCCGTCTTCGGACAGGCCGAACAGCCGTGCCAGCACGGCGGTGGCCAGCGGCGCGCCCAACTCCTCCACGGCGTCGACGGGCGTGCCGCGCTCCACGGCCCGGTCGAGCAGGGCGTCGGCGTCGGCGGCGATCGCGTCGGCCACGGACGCCAGGGCGGCCGGGCCCAGCAGCAGGGCGCCGGGGGCGCGCAGCCGGGTGTGGTCGAAGCCGTCCGTGGTCAGCATGGACACCGGCAGGTCGTCGTCCCGGGACCGCTCGCGCTGCCCCGAGGCCGCGGAGAACGCCGGGTCCTTGAGGAGAGCCGCGCAGTCGGCATGCCCGGTGACCAGCCACATGCCGGTCACCGGGTCGCGGTGCACGGGGTCGCGAGCCTGCAGCCATGCGTACGCCGGGTACGGGTCGACCCGCCCGGCGGGGCTGAAGGGGTGGGCCAGGTGGGCGGGCAGCCCGGCAGCCTTGGTCATGTACGCGTTCTCCTCATCACGGCACTCTTCTCGCCCGGCTCCCGCCCGGCCGCTGTCATCGGGGGGACCCGCTCAGCGCACCCGCGGGCCGCGCCAGTCGAACGTCAATCCGGTCGCCAGCAGGCCGCCGACCGCCCACAGCGCCAGGACGAGGGCGATCCGGCCCAGTTCCCAGGAGCCGGCCGGCTCCACGGCGGTGAAGGTGTCCGGCAGGAACACCGAACGGAAGCCCTGCGCCATCCACTTCACGGGGAACAGGGCGGCGGTGTTCTGCATCCACAGCGGCAGTTGATCGAACGGGTAGAACACGCCCGAGATGAACTGCAGGACCATGAAGACAGGCGTCACCACGGCCGCGGCGGAACGGCTGTTGGGGATCAGCGCGCTGTAGGCGGTGCCGGCCAGCGCGCAGGCCGCGGTGCCCAGCGCGAGGCACCACGCGAGGGTGCTCCACCGCTCGGCGGTCTGCGGCAGGGGCAGCCCGAACGCGGCCACGGCGATGCCGATGAGCAGGATCGTCTCCAGCATGGTGGTGACCACCACGCGGACGAGCTTGCCCACGAAGTACGCCGACTTGGGCATCGGGGTCAGGGCGAGGCGGCGGATGGTGCCGGTGTCCCGCTCGATGGCCACGTTGATGGCCAGACCGGAGAACGAGGTGCTCATGACGCCCGCCGCGATCACCCCGGCCATGAAGACCTGCCGGAAGTCCGTGTCGGTGCCCTCGACCTTCCCCTCGAAGATCGAGCCGAAGACGACGAGCAGGATCACCGGGAAGAACAGGGTGAACACCAGGGACTGCTTGTTGCGGAAGAACGCTCTCAGTTCGACCGACGAACGCGCCGCGCAGGCCCGCGCGTACCCTCGCGCCCCGCGCGCGGCAGGGCGCGCGGGCATGGCTTCGGCCGGGCGGGTCGTCCCGTCACCGGACAAGTCCGGGGTCGCGGTCCTGGTTTCGGGCACGGTCACGGTCATGCGGCGGTCTCCCTGCTCTCCCTGTCGATCAGACTCAGGTAGATCTCTTCGAGGGTGGGCCGGTGCACGCGCAGGTCCGCGAGTTCCAGCGAGCCCGCCTCGCGTGCCCACGGCAGCAGCAGGCTCAACGCGTGCGAGGGCGCGGCGGTGCGCAGCGTCACGGTCCCCGGTCCGGACGGCACCACCTCGGTGCCGGGCGGCAGCGCGGGCAGCGCGACGTCGGCCAGTGCTTCGCCGCGACGGAACGAGACGGTGGAGGGCGTCCGGTCGCGGCCGCCGAACGAGGCCAGCGGCCCGTACTCGACGAGCCGGCCGCCCACCACGACGCCGGCCCGCTGGGCCAGTTCCTCCGCCTCGTCGAGGTAGTGCGTGGTCAGGACGGTCGTACGGCCGCGGTCGGCGAAGTACCGGACGAGCTCCCACGCCTCACGGCGGGCCACCGGGTCCAGGCCGGTGGTCGGCTCGTCCAAGAAGATCAGTTCGGGATCGCCGACGACGCCGACCGCGACGTCCAGACGGCGTTGCTGGCCGCCGGACAGCGCGGAGGCCTGGCGGGAGTGGAGGGAGCCGAGCCCCACCATCCCCAGCACCTCGCCGACCGGCAGCGGGGCCGGATACATGGCGGCGAAATGCGTGACGACTTCTTTCACGGTCAGATCGGAATAGGCGCCCGCCGTCTGGGGCACCACTCCTATTCTCGCCCGCCATTCCCGCGGGTCCTCGGCCGGATCATGGCCGAGGACCCGCACGTCTCCACCAGTGCGCCTCTGCACTCCCGTCAGAATGTCGACGGTTGTGGTCTTTCCGGCGCCATTCGGCCCGAGCAGTGCGAACACTTCGCCACGATGAATATCGAGGCTGATGTCGCGAACGGCTTGGACGTCACCGTACCGCTTGGAAAGTCCGCGTACGGAAACGGGATGTGCCGTCGGCGCAGGGGGCATCGGACGCTCCAGCGAAGTGGGAATGGGCGCGAGCACCTGTCAGGTGCAGCAGCAGCAGGGGCAGCAGCAGTAGTTGCAGGCGTCGAGCACGCCGGCGGCGACGTCGGACAGGTCGCCCTCGCTGAGCTCGGCGGCGTCGACCGTCGGGGTCGCGGGGATGTGGAACTCGTAGCGGCCGGTCTCCAGGCCCCTCTCCCACAGGTCGACCTGGACGTCCAGGTTGCCCTGCTCGTGGCCGTCGGGGGCCTGGGTGACGATGACGACCTCGGCATCGGCCGGGAGCTCGAGGCCGGCTTCGGCGAGCGCGGTCCGCGGCTCCGAGGCGAGTTTGGCGGAGAACGCCTCGTCGGACCAGGCGCTGATGAGAACCCGGGTGTAGGAGTTCACGAACTCAGCGCGCTGCTGCGGGTCGAGTGCCATGTGGACTCTCCATTCCTTGCGATTGCTGCGGATTCGGTGCGTTCGCCCAGCCGGCGACGAAGCAAGATTCACACGGCGAGAACCGCCCGGCCAAGACGCAAGGAAACGTAATCCGAAGACCCCCGGTCAATGAGTATCCGGCCGCTCCCGATAAGCATTGAGCCTATTCTTTCCGGGAGTTACTGTGGCCGAACCACCCGCGCCCGCAGGCTCGGTTGCCCTGCCTGCGTAGGCATGCTCTCACGCAAGGCGCCGCCCGGTGCCTGCCGGGAGCGCAACCGGGGTAATTCCCGCGGTGATTACGGAATTACCGACAGCCGGTACGCATCGCGGGGCCGGCTTGCGTAGGGGGCGTACGTACATCGGATCAAGCCATCCACGGAGGTTCACGTGACAGCCACCACCGCACCGGCGGGCACCGTCCCACCGGGGCCGGACACCCCTGTGGACATGGCACTCATGCGTGCCGACCCGCTGGCCTTCGTGACCGAAATGAACCGTCGCCACGGCGACATCACCAGCCATGTCGGCGACGGCGAGCGGGTGGTCATGCTGCACCGGCCCGAACTGGCCAGGCACATACTGAAGGACAACACCGCCAACTACACGAAGGCCAACACCCCCGACGACGCGATGCTGCGGCCCCTCCTCGGAAACGGGCTGCTGACCAGCAACGGAGCCGACTGGGCCCGCCAGCGCAAGCAGTGCGCCCCCGCCTTCCGGCGCACCGAGGTCGCCACCTTCGACAGCATCATCACCGAGGAGACCGAAGCCCTCCTGGCGCGCTGGCAGCCGGCCGTGCGGGACGGCAGCGCCCTCCCCGTCGAACACCACCTGACCTCGCTGACCCTGGCGATCCTCACCCGCGCCGTACTCGGCGTGGACCTGGGCGCGGCCGGCGAGGGCTTCGGGCGCGCGGTCGACGCCGCCAACCGGTTCATGGGGCACTACGTACCGGCCCCCGACCCGGACCCCGCGGACACGGCGCTGCGCCGCAAGGGATACGTACAGGCGCGCATGTTCCTCCAGTTGATCGCCCGCACCGTCATCGCCTCCCGACGGGCGGTCGCGGGCGGGCAGCCCCCCGCGCACGGGTCCGCGTCCCTGCTCGACGCGATGATCGGCGAGCTGGACGACGAGGAACTGCGTGACCAGGTGCTCACCCTGGTCATGGCGGGCCACGAGACCACTGCCAAGGCCCTGACGTGGACCCTGTACCTGCTCGACCGGCACCCGGAGGAGGCGGAGAAGGTCCGGGCGGAGCTCGACGCGGTCCTCGGGGACCGCACGCCCACCGCGGCCGACCTGCCCGACCTGGTGCGCTGCCGGCGCGCGATCGAGGAGGCCATGCGCCTCTACCCGCCGGTGTGGCTGATCTCCCGGCGCGCCAAGGGCCCCGACACCGTCGGCGGTTACGAGATCCCCGCCGGGACGCTGGTGTGCGTCAGCCAGTGGGTGCTGCACCGGCACCCCGACTACTGGGACCGGCCCGATGCGTACGTACCCGACCGCTTCGAGGACGCCGACCTGCCCAGCCACCTCTACCTGCCCTTCGGCGGGGGCGAGCGCATCTGCATCGGCCGGCACCTGGCCCTGATCGAGGCCACGCTGGTGCTGGCCGTCCTGATGCGCGCGACCCGACTCGAACTGGAGCCGGGCTTTGTGGTGGAGCCGGAAGCCCTGGTGACCCTGCGACCCAAGAACGGCATGCGGATGACTGCGAGGCCCCGATGACCACGTCCCCCCTGATGTCCTCACCCCCGTCACCCCCGTCGGCCCCCGTCCCGGCCCCGGCCCCGGCCCCCGTCCCGGCCCCGGCCCCGGCCCCGGCCCCGGTCCCGGCCCCGGCAGATCCGGCAGGCCGGGCGGGCGCCGGAGCCCGCCCGGTCGGCGGCTCGTACGACCCCGCCGCCACCACGGCCGGCGGGCTCACCGGCGAACTGGCCCGCCTGGAGGCCCAGGCCGAGCTGTCGTTCGGCGCCGAGCTGCGCATCCTGCGCGAGGCGGGCCTGGACGCGCACGCCGGCCCGTTCGTCGAGATCGGCGCCGGCTCCGGGGCGGTCACCCGCAGGCTGCGCGCCGCCCTGCCCGGCCTCGCCCACACCGCCGTCGACATCGACGGCCACCTGCTGGCCCACGCCGCCGGCTGTGGAGCCGCACTCCTCGTGGCCGACGGCGCGGCCCTGCCGCTCCCCGACGACTCGGTCGGCTTCGTGCTGCTGCGCTATGTACTCCAGCACCTGGCCGACCCGCAGGCCGTACTCGCCGAGGCGCTGCGCGTGCTGCGGCCCGGCGGGCGGATCGCCGTGACCGAGGTCGACGCCTCCTGCTGGGGCCTGGCCGAGCCCGCCTACCCCGAACTGGCCGGGATCCACGGCAAGCTGGCCCGGGCCCAGACATCGGCGGGCGGGGACCGGACCGTCGGACGCCGCCTGACCCGGCTGCTGCGCGGTGCGGGCTACGAGGAGGTGGCCCTGCGCCCGTTCGCCACCACCAATGACGACCACCCCGTCGAGGCTTTCGCCCCGCACCTGGGCCCCGGCCGCCTCCAGCCGCTCGTGGCCGCCGGCGTGGTGAGCCTGGGCGAGTTCGCGCTGGCCACCGACCGCTGGAACCGCTTCCGCGCCGACCCGGACGCGTACGTGATGCTGCTCGGCTTCACCGCCACGGGGACCGCCCCCCACTGACCCGGCCCGAACAACCGCCCCTCTCCGATTGGACCCCCATGAATCCGAGCCTCAAGATCTTCCTGACGATCTTCTGCTACATCAGCGGCGTGATGGGCGTCGTGACGGCCGTCCTGCACGCCGGCGACCAGCCCGCCCAGACCACCGCGGCCGTCATCGCCGGCGCCCTGGGCGCGGTCTTCCTGTTCGCCGGCATGGCACTCAGCCGCCGCCCCCGCCACTGACGGCCCGGCACCGCCGCACCGCGAAGGGCCGGACCGGCCCGGTCCGGCAGAACGGAACCGCATGTTTCCTCTCGACTCCGTCGGCCACTTCTTCCTCGGTGCGGCCGTCGTCCTCGCCCTGTCGCGGGCCGCGGGCGGCCTCGCCGTCCGGGTGGGCCAGCCGCGCGTGATGGGCGAGGTGATCGCGGGCATCGCCCTCGGCCCCTCGCTCCTGGGCGCGCTCGCCCCCGAGGCGGCGGTGTGGCTGTTCCCGACGGCCGTGCTGCCCATGTTCTCCGGGCTCGCGCAGATCGGCCTGGCGGTGTTCATGTTCTTCACCGGGCAGGAGCTCTGCTCGATGCGGGTGCGGGGCACCGCCCGGCAGGGCCTGCTGGTCAGCCAGGCCTCCCTGTTCGTCCCGTTCGCCGGTGGAGCCCTGGCCGCCCTGCCGCTCGCGGACCGCTACACGCCCGCGGGCCTGCCGGAGTCCGTCTTCGTCCTGTTCATCGGATGCGCGATCAGCATCACGGCGTTCCCGGTGCTGGCCCGCATGCTGGAGGACCTGGGCCTCTCCCGCACCCGTCCCGGCCGGCTGAGCCTGTTCGCCGCGGCCGTCGGTGACGGCGGCAGCTGGCTGGCGCTTTCGGCGATCGTCGCGCTGTCCCAGGGCTCGGACCACCGGGACGCGGCCGTACGCGGGCTCGTCGCGGTGGTCGTCGTCGCCGTCTACCTGGGGCCGGTGCGCCGGGCGGCGGCCGGGTGGTTCGCGCGCAAGGGCGAGACCACCGACCCCGCCACCCTCCGGGTCGTGCTCGTCACCGCGATCGCCGCCTCCGCGGCGCTGACCGCCGCCCTCGGCGTGCACCAGCTCATCGGCGCGTTCCTGGTGGGCCTGGTGTGGCCGGCCGGCAACCCGTTCGCCGTCGCCGCCGCCGAGCCGCTGGCCACCACGTCCAAGACCGTACTGCTGCCCTTCTTCTTCCTGGGCTTCGGGCTCGGAGTGGACCTGTCGACCCTGGACCTCTCCTCGGGTGGGGCACTGGTCCTGCCGGCCCTGCTGGCCGTGGCCGTCCTCGGAAAGATCGGCGGCGCGGGGCTGGCCGCGCGGTACGCGGGCCTGCCCTGGCGGGAGTCGTTCACTCTGGGCGTGCTGCTGAACACCCGCGGACTGACCGAGCTGGTCGTCCTCCAGATCGGCCACGAGGCGGGCATCATCGATGGCCCGCTGCTCGCGATACTCACCGTCGTCGCCCTGGTCACCACCCTGATGACCGGCCCGCTGCTGAAACTCGCGGGCTCGTCGGCCCCGGCCCCGGACACCCCACAGCCCGCGACCGTGAACCGCTGACCGCCGGGCGCCGGACATCAAGGCGCCGGACACCGGTTGAAGCTTGGCGGCCCGGGTCGGGCGGCCCGAGTGCGCGCCGATGCCCGGCGGTGGCCGGCGTTGGCCGGCGGTGGCCGGTCCGGCGCCTCCGGGCTCGATCCGAACGTGTCTCAGGTGGCGTTCTCCGATGGCGGTTCGGGTTTTGTGTGGAGGACCGCGCGGGCCTGGTCCGCGGCGCGGGCGATGCTCTCGGAGATGAAGTCGACGAAGCGGGCGATGTTCTCCAGGCGGGCCGCGGCCGGGGTGCCGGGGCCGAGGACGCCGACGCCCTGCCGGGCGACGTCGCCGAGGTGGGCGGTGGCGCGGGCGCTGGCCATCGTCGACTGGTAGAGGACGTCGTCGTCGACGACGTAGCGCTCGCGGCGGCGTTCGTCGCGTTCGCGGCGGATGAGGCCCTGGTCGTCCAGGAACGCGATCGCCTTGGAGACGGTCGCCGGGCTGACCTGGAGGCGCCCGGCGAGTTCGGCGGCGCCGAGGCTGCCGGCGTCGGTGGTGTAGAGGGCGGCCAGCACCCGGGCCGTCATCCTGGGCAGGCCCGATTGCATGAAGACGGTGCCGAACACCTCCTCGTACGCGCGCACGGCCTCGGTATCGCGTCCGTGCGCCTGCGAGGGCGTGCCGGCGTCCCGGGGCGTGGCGCGCTTGCGCCGGTGGGCGCGTTGTTCGGTGGCGCGGTGGGCCAGGTCGGCGCGGTAGGCGGCGGGGCCGCCGTTGCGCATCACCTCACGCGTGATCGTCGAGGTCGGACGGTCGAGACTTCTGGCGATCTCCGCGTAGGCGAGCCCGTCGGCCACCCCCAGTGCGATCTGTCGGCGTTCCTGCTGGGTGAGTCTGCCTCCCGGCATCGCGGTCTCCTTCGTGGTGTGTGATGCCCCATCATAGCGTTCACTCCCATTCCATTGCAACGAATCCCGGGAGGTTTGTTGCATTGAATCCAGAACCGTTGCAACGATTCAGCGGCTTCTACCTGCAGTGATGCGCATCGTGCGCAACGAACTGATTGCCGGATACTCGAACGCAACGTAGCTTTTCCCTCATCGGAAACAGCGAAGCGAAGGAAGACATCATGCTGAAGTTCGACACCCCCGCCCCGGTCTCCGCCGTCCTCGACATCCCCGCCGGCCGTATCCGGTTCATCGCCGCCGACCGCGCCGACACCGCCGTCGAGATCCTCCCCGCGAACGCCTCGAAGGGCCGCGACGTGAAGGCGGCCGAGCGGACCACGGTCGAGTACCTCGACGGCGTCCTGCGGATCACGGCCCCGGAGGCGAAGAACCAGGTGCTCGGCGCTTCCGGATCCGTCGAGATCACGGTCCAGTTGCCCGCCGGTTCCCACGTCGAGGCGAAGACCGCCGCCGCCGAGTTCCGGGGCGTCGGCCGGCTCGGTGACGTGACCTTCGAGGGCGCGCAGGGTGCGGTCAAGCTCGACGAGACCGCGAGCGCCCGTCTCACCCTCCTCGCCGGTGACATCTCCGTCGGCCGCCTCGGTGGCCCGGCGGAGATCAGCACCCAGAAGGGCGACCTCCACGTCACCGAGGCCGTGAGCGGCACGGTCGCGCTGCGCACCGAGGCCGGCGACATCTCGGTCGGGGCGGCCCGTGGGGTGTCGGCCTCCCTGGACGCCGGCACCGGCCACGGCCGCATCCACAACGCACTCCGGAACACCGAAGGCGCCACCGCCGGGCTGACGCTCCACGCGACCACCGCCTACGGCGACATCACCGCCCACAGCCTGTAGGCGCGGCGCCCCTCACGCCCGGCGATCCCGCCCACCGGTCGGCGACCGAGACAGTCCACGACGAGCAAGGAGCACACCATCATGTCCCTCACCCCCACCGACCACGGTCGGCAGGACCACGGCGACCACCAAGCCCACCCGGAACGAGCCGAGTTGCACAAGATCATGGAGGAGATGGTCGAGTCCGGCTTCACCGGTGTGACGATGCGCGTGCACGACGAGCGGGGCGCGTGGGTCGGCAGTGTCGGGGTGCGCGAACTCGGCGGGAGCGCGCAGCCGCCGACGGACGGCCACGTCCGGATCGGCAGCAACACCAAGACCTTCACCGCGACCCTGGTCCTGCAACTGGTGGCCGAGGGCAGGATCGGCCTGGACACGCCGGCGGACGAGTACCTGCCCGAGTTCGGGCTGGACCGCAGGATCACGGTGCGGATGCTGCTGCAACACACCAGCGGAATCTTCAACTTCACCGGCGAGTACTACGACGACGGGACGTTCGTACCGGGGATCCCCGCCACGCCCGCGGGCCGGGAGTGGGTGGACAACCGGTTCAAGACCTACCGACCGGAAGAGCTGATACGGCTGGCCCTGTCCAAACCGGCGCGCTTCGAGCCGGGCACGGACTGGAGCTACGCCAACACCAACTACGTCCTGGCCAGGCTGCTGATCGAGAAGGTCACCGGCCGCTCGCTCGCCGAGGAGATGCGCCGCCTGATCCTGGAGCCGCTCGGACTGTCGGAAACCCTGCTGCCGGACACCGACCCGGAGATCCCGGAGCCGCATCCCCGCGCCTACTACCGCTACGAGGACGCCGGCCGGGAGGAGACGGTCGACGTCACCCGCCAGAACCCGTCCTGGATCTCCACCGGCGGAGACATGATCTCGACCACCCGGGACCTGCACACCTTCATCTCCGCACTCGTGGGAGGCAGGCTCCTGCCGGCCCCGCTGCTGACCGAGATGTGCACGCCGCATCCCAAGGTCGGCTACGGACTGGGGGTGTTCGTCCAGGACACGGGCGAGAGCGGCGGCACCGTCATCACCCACAACGGCGGCATGGCGGGCCACGCGGCACTCATGTACAGCACGCCCGACGGCAGCAGGACCCTCACCGCCGCCCTGAACTACGTCGACGACGCCGCACTGTCCATGGCAACGGCGTTCCACCAGGCGACGCAAAGGCTCGTCAAGGAGTTCTTCGGGTCCGACCGGACGGCCCGGACGGACCCGCCGACCCCGGCTCGGTAGACCGGGGCGAGCGGTGTGGAACCCACACGGTGGGCACGGTGGGCACGGCAACGGTCCCGCAAGCTCGGTGATTCGGCCGGGGGCGGGAGGTGCCGGCTCGACCGGCGCACGTGAGAAGACCCGGCGGCACGCCACCTCCGAAGCGTGCCACCGGGTCGGTCTCATGGGCCGCCCGGGCGAAGCCCGGCCGGGCCGGCGCCGCCCGGTACCGCAGGCGCGCTCAGGGGGGACGGTGCCTCGGCTTCCAGACCGAAGGCGGGCGTCGTCGGTGGCGAGGAGGGACACGACGTCGGCGACGTCGCCCGGCTGTCCGACGCGGTTGAAGACCGAGAAGGCGGCGGCCTGGGCCTTGGCCTCGGGGATGGCTGTCGGGGCGCAGGGTGTGGCGGTTCCCGGCCGCCGGGGTCACAGCGTGACGCGCGCGGCGACGGGCAGGTGGTCGCTGCCGGTCCGGGGCAGCGACCAGACCCGGGTGACGGTCGCCGACCGGGCCAGGACCTGGTCGATCCGGGCCAGCGGGAAGCGCGCCGGCCAGCTGAACGCGAAACCCGAACCCGGCGCCGTCAGCCGCGAGGTGAGCGGGTCCAGCCCCCGGTCGTCCACCGTGCCGTTCAGGTCCCCGAGCAGCAGCACCCGCCGCGACGGCTCGGCCGCGACCGCCGCGCCGAGCCGTACCGCGCTCTCGTCCCGCCGCGCCGAACCGAAGCCGTGCGCGCCGATCCGCAGGGACGGCAGGTGGGCCACGTACACGGCGACGTCCCCCGCCGGGGTTCTGGCCGTCGCCCGCAGCCCGCGGTTCCATTCCGGCCCCACCCCCGTGGGCCGGATGTCCACCGGTCGCGCGTCCGCCAGCGGGTACCTCGACCAGAGCCCGACCGTGCCGTGGACGGTGTGGTGCCGATACCCGGCGGCCAGGGCGGCCTCGTACGCGGGCAGCGCGACCGGCGTCAGCTCCTCCAAGGCGATCAGGTCCGCGTCCGCGGCGGCCAGCGCCCTCGCCGTGCCCGTCGGATCCGGATTGTCGTCGGCGACGTTGTGCTGCACGGCCACCAGAGCACGACCGTCGCCCGCACCGGGCGCGGCGCCCTCACCGTCCGTACCGGGCAACGGCAGAGCACCGAACAGCGCGAGCCAGGCGGCGACCGGCAACAGCGCCGCGAACGCGACGACGGCCGACCGGCGCAGCAGCGCCGCCGCCCACAGCACCGGGATCAGCAGACCGAGCCACGGCAGGAACGTCTCCAGCAGACTCCCCGGCCGCCCCGGCAGGTCGGGCACGAGGCCGTGCAGCGCCAACAGGGCGGCGAGCAGCACCGCCGACGCGGTGAGCACCGGTGACGTGCCGATCAGACGCGACGCCTCGATGCGCGCGCGGTCCACCTTCCGCCGCCCTCAGATCCGCAGTTCGGCGGGGAAGCCCGTCCACCGCGACCGCGCCGGCAGATGCCCCGTGTCGTTGTAGAGCAGCACGGAAGCCGGCCGGTCCGGCGCGTACCGGATCACGGTCAGCGCGGCATGGGCGGGACTCAAGCCCATCCACCGCCACTTCGGCGCGTCCAGGGCGGCCCGTACGAGCCAGCCGATCAGGAAGGCGTGGGTGACGACCAGCTCGTGACGGGGTTCGTCGCCCGCCACCGGGCAGGCGAACCGCGCGAGCGCCGCCCGGGCCCGCTCCGGACCGCCCTCCCGCTCCTCGGCGGGGAAGGCCGCCAGCCGCTCCAGCATCGCGTCGGCCGAGTCCGCCGGCAGTTCCTCGCGCCGCGGCAGGTACGGGACGTAGTCCCCGGCCAGGTCCGACTCCCGTACCGGAACCCCGTCGAGCCGCTCGCCGATCAGGGCCGCGGTCCGTGCCGCCCTCGGCAGCGGACCGTGGTGGACGACGGAGAGCGCGGCGCCCGCGAGCCGTTCACCCAGCAACACGGCCTGCCGGCGACCGGTGTCGGTCAACTCGCTCTCGTCCGGCGTCGCCTCGCCGTGTCGGGCGAGGTAGAGGTAGCGGGCGGCGGCGGTCGCGGTCATGGGCAGGGTCCTCATGTTCATGATCTTCCGGGTGTGTGGAGGACGCCCCGCCCCACCACCGCGGTTCCACACCACGCTCGGGGATCGGGGCGGGATTCCGGACCGGCCCGACGCGGGGATGACGGCTGAATCACGCCGGAAGATGCCGGATCCGTCCCTCCCGTCGCACGGGCCGGTGCCCCTAGGGTCGAGCGATGACCTCGCACGAGACGACCGACCCCGCCCCGGCCCCTTCCCGTACCCACGACCGGCAGCCGGGCCCCGAGGCCCCCGAACCGCACGGCCTGAGCGGCCTCGACATGCTCCGCGCCACCCTCAAGGGAACCCTCCCCGACGCCTCGATCATGAGCACGATGAGCTTTCGGCTGACCGACGTCGCCGAGGGCTTCGTCGCCTTCGAGGGGGACCCGGGCGACCACCTCCTCAACTACATGGGCACCGTGCACGGCGGCTTCCTCGCCACCCTCCTGGACTCGGCCCTCGGCTCGTCCGTGATGACCCGGCTGCCCGCGGGCACCACCTACGCCACCGTCCAACTGGGCGTCCACCTGATCCGCCCCGTCCTCGCCGACACCCCGACCCTGCGCTGCGAGGGCACCGCCCTGCACGTGGGCCGCACCACCGCCACCGCCGAGGCCCGCGTCATCGGCACCCACGACGGCAAGCTCTACGCCCACGGCACCACCACCTGCGCCATCCTGCGCCCCTGAGCTTCCGGACCGGGCGGTGTGTGCGGGGGGATGCGGGGCACACGGTCGGCACGGTTGTTCGAGAGGGAGGTCCCCATGCTGGCCATCGCTGCGGCAGTACTGTTCTTCATCGCGTTCGTCATCAACGCGGCGGGTATCGACACGAATGACGTCCTGTCATCGGTCAACATCATGCTGCTGGGACTGACGGTACTGGCCCTGCACTTCGGGGGCGTCGGTTCGAGCGCCCGCACGGGCGGTGGCGCCGGTCGCCGGTCGGGTTGGAGCCGCAGACGCTGACGGGTCCCGCGCGGGTGCCCCCACCTTGCCGCCCGGGCGTCGGAGGCCTCGTGCGGGGTAGGCGCGGCACATGACTGAGAAGAACACGTCGTGCCGGTGGTCGGAGATGAGCCTGTCGGAGATGAGCCGCCGCGTGGCACCGTCCCTGCCCCCGTTCCAGAGGGCGGTACTCGCCTCGGTCCTGCGGAGCCGCGAGGCCCGGACCGGCGCCGCGACCACGTCCCGCGCGTCCTGAGGATTGGGGTCCGGGCTTCAGGGTGCCGGGGTCCGGGGTCCGGGGTCCGGGGTCCGAAAACAGCAAAGGCAAGGAGTCGCGCACTCCTTGCCATGTTCAAGATATAGCGCACGGGGGGCCTTGCGGCAAGGCCCCGGTCGTGCCGCAGAATCTCCGATCGAAGCCGGAAACCGCGGACAACACGGACACCACGGACGTGCGCGTACGCACGCCTCGTCGAGTCGATGTGCGGGTCTCGCGGCGGGGCGCGCCGCCGCCGGAACGCGGGGCGCGACCGGCCGACGGCGAATCGTTGAACGGGCGGCATGGTGATGATGGACGTGGACGTGGACGTGGACGTGGACGTGGACGTGGACGTGGACGTGGACGTGGACGTGGACGTGGACGTGGACGTGGACGTGGACGTGGTCGGTGGCGGACCGACGGGCCTGATGCTGGCCTGCGAGCTGCGGTTGGCCGGCGTAGGGGTGGTCGTGCTGGAGAGGTTGGCCGAGCCGTCCGGGCAGTCCCGCGGCCGTGGCCTGCACGCGCGCAGCGTCGAGTTGATGGACCAGCGCGGCCTGCTGGACCGGTTCCTCGCGGTCAGTGAGAAGTTCCGGGTGGGCGGTCTCTTCGGCGGCGTCACCGCGTCGTGGCCGGACCGGTTGGACACCGCCCACCCCTACGGCCTCGCCACCCCGCAGCCGGTCACCGAACGGCTGCTCGACGAGCGCGCCCTCGAACTCGGCACCGAGATCCGGCGCGGCTGCTCGGTGGTGGGGCTGAGCCAGGACGAGGACGGGGTGACCGTCGAGACGGCGGACGGTACGCACCTGCGCTCGCGCTACGTCGTCGGCTGCGACGGCGGCCGCAGCACGGTGCGCAAACTGCTCGGCGTCGGCTTCCCCGGCGAGCCCGCCACGGTCGAGACGCTGCTGGGGGACATGGAGCTGACCGAGGACCCGGCGACGATCGCCGCCGTGGTCGAGGAGGTCCGTACGACGCAACTGCGTTTCGGCGCCCTCCCCGACGTGGACGGGAACCGGGGGGTGTACCGCGTCCTGGTGCCCGCCGAAGGGGTGGCCGAGGACCGGGCGACCGCGCCCACCCTGGAGGAGTTCAAGGAGCGGATGCGGGCCTGCGCGGGCACCGACTTCGGGGCGCACTCGCCGCGTTGGCTCTCCCGCTTCGGCGACGCCACCCGGCAGGCCGAGCGGTACCGGGTGGGTCGGGTACTGCTCGCCGGCGACGCGGCACACATCCACCCCCCGACCGGCGGGCAGGGACTCAACCTCGGCGTGCAGGACGCGTTCAACCTCGGCTGGAAGCTGGCCGCCGCCGTCAACGGCCGGGCTCCGGAAGGCCTGTTGGACAGCTACCACACCGAACGGCACCCGGTGGGCGCCGCCGTACTGGAGAACACCCGCGCCCAGATGACCCTGCTGGGGGCCGACCCGGGGCCGACCGCGTTGCGGGGGCTGTTCTCGAAGCTGATGGACTTCGAGGAGGTGAACCGGTACGTGACCGGGATGATCACCGCAGTCGACGTCCGCTACGACCTCGGCGAGGGGCACGAGCTGCTCGGCCGGCGGATGCGGGACGTCGGGCTGAAGCACGGTCGCCTCTACGAGCTGATGCGCGACGGCCGGGGACTCCTGCTCGACCGCACCGGCCGGCTCTCCGCCGAGGGCTGGGCGGACCGGGTCGACCACGTCGTCGACGCCTGCGAGGAACTCGACGCGCCCGCCGTGCTGCTCCGTCCCGACGGCCACGTGGCCTGGGTCGGCGACGAGCAGCGTGACCTCCTCACCGCACTCCCCCGATGGTTCGGCACCGCAACCGACTGACTCCGCAGAACCGGCCGACCGGCCGACCGGCCCCTTCGCCGGCCCGCGGGCGGAACGCGGCAGCGGGTTTGAGCGTCCCGACTGCGTCGGGGATCGCCAGGTACGCACGGATCTGCACGTCGCCGTGCCGCGTGACGACCTTCGGAGGGGGCGCAGGACTCTCGGTGTACGCGGTCACACGACCGCCACCGATGTGGAAGCTGCGGTTCGCGTTGGAAATCGAACACATGATTGAATTAGGGGATGGCATGCACTCCCTTTCCCGACGACCTGGTGGAACTCCAGGTCCAATGGCTCCGCACCTACCGGGAGCTGGCCCGGCAGCCCGCCGAGGCCGGTACGGCCGTGCTGCGACGTCGTCTGATCGTCCTGTCCTGCCGGATCGAGGCGCACGCCCACTGGGCTGAGCCGAACCGGTCTCGGGCGGGCAGGGTGGAACTCCGCCGGTTGGCGCGAGCGCGCGGATGGGTGACGGCGGCATGAGGGACTCCTGTCAGGGCCACGATCGGTCGGAGGATCCGGGCGAGCCGTTCGGCGAGGACGGCTCGGCCGCGCCGCGCCTGGTCGTGCACCCGCCGGATCGCCGCGGCTGGCGCCGGGTGCACTGCGACGGGCGGAGCCTGGGCACCGCCTACCGGTACGAGGACATCGCGATCTTCCTGGCCACCGCGGGCATGGAGGACGCGCAGGACGCCGACCTCTCCGACCCGGGGTTCGTGGAATGGCGCGGCGGGGGACCGGAGGTCTGGTCGGCGTCGCCGATGGAGTGAGGCGGGTCCGCCTCGGGCCGTCCGCAGGGCCCCTCGCGCCGCGGACACGGGGTCTCCCCGGTCGGGAGGCCCGGTCCTTCGCGACCTCCCTCGCGCTGCGGATTCGCCGGGAGCCGGGCCTACAGCCAGCCCCGCTTCGTGGCGTTGACGCCGGCCTGGAAGCGGCTGGCCGCCTCCAGGCGTTCCATGAGGTGGGCCATCATGCGGCGGACCGTGCGCAGGGAGATGCCGAGTTTGCGGGCGGCCGCCTCGTCGGTGTCGCCGCCGGCGATCATTCCCAGCAGGGTGCGCTCCATCGGGGTGCACCCGTTGTCGTCGGCGGGCGTCTGCTCGCCGACGGGGGAGCCGGCCTCCCAGGTCTGCTCGAACAGCGCGCACAGGGCGGCCACGACGCCGGGGCTGTGCACCTCCAGCGCGCCCGCGCGCGGCTCGGCCGGGTCCAGGGGGAGGATCGCGACCCTGCGGTCCACGATGATCATCTGGATGGGCACGGTGGGTACGGTGCGCATCTGCCCGCCGTGCTCGATCAACCAGCGGGCGTAGGCGAGGGTGTCGGGGTCGTTGCGGAAGCTGTCCCGGCACACCGCCCGGATGACGACGCCGCGTTCCAGCGCCTGTTCGTTGAGGGGGGTGGCGGCGTTCCGGGCATCGGGCCGGTGCGCGCCGCCCGGGTTGAGGGACAGGCATTCGAACTCGGTGATCCGCTGTAACTCCTCCAGCCGGACCCGGACCGCGTCCAGCCCTTCGAGCCGCGTGGCGCCGTCGAACGCGCGGGCCCCGCGGTGCTCGGCGGCGATGGCGGCGATCTCCGCGCGCGTGGTCTCGACCCGGGCCTGGTGGGACGCCAACTCGGCCTGGGCCGAGGCCAGGAGTGCGGCGAGCCCCACTTCGGGGCTGACGGGGCGCAGCCGGCCGTTGAACTGGTCGGACGGTTTGAGGAGGGTCAGCGCCGCCAGTTCGTCCAGGGCGGCCCGTACCTCGCGCTCGGACAGGCTGGTGTCCTCCACCAGGGCGGCCACCCCGTGATCGGGGTGCCGGAGCGTCGCCCGGTAGACGGCCTCCGCGTGTGGTGACAGCCCGAGCAGTTGCAGCATGGCGGTCTCCCCTGGTCGCGACCTCCGGCGGGTCGCTCCAGGCTTCCGTATGGCCGGGAACTCCTCAAGCCCAAGGGGGGACAACCGGCCGGCACCCGGCCCCGGGGCGCGGGGTCGAAGCCCTGCCCGAAGGCGGACCGTGCGGAGCGCCGGGGGCGGCGGCGGCCGAAGTGGCCCCAAGGTGCCAGGCACCTTGAGGCCCGCGTCGGGCTGGTGACATCGGTCCCTCGGTCGGACAGTCTTGAGCCATCGACCGCAACACCCCGCAAAACAGGGTGAAAGCGCAGGAACAGCAGCGAACCAAATGACCTCGAAGGGTGGAGTTCGTCATGTCCCGGATCGTCGCCTCGGTGCTCACCTCCGTCGTCCTGCTCGCCGTCGCGGGGACCACCACCGCCGCCACCGCGGCCGCCGAACCCGCGCCGGTCCGGCACGTGACGGCCGGCGACGGCTACGGATGGGGCACCCCCCTCGACGACGGCGGCACATCCCTCTATGACGGCGGCACGTCCGTCGGCGGCGGCACCACCCCCGTCGACGTCACCACCCCCGCCACCGGTGGCGGCACCGCCCGGCACGCCGGCTGACGCTCCTCGGCGGGGGGAACACGGGGCCGACACGGTCCCTCCACGGTTCCACGGCGCGGGTGCACGACCGGAGGCCACATGCACATGATCACGATGCGGCTGGTCGGTCCCGGAACGCACACCGCCCCGGCCACCCTCAACGAACTGCTCATGGCCCGCTTCACGCCGGCGGACCGGGTCGAGCACCTCTGGACACGCGCCGGTCCCGGCCGGATCGACCTGGTGATGTTCCTCCTCGCCGACTGCGAGGCCGAGGCCCTGCTCACCGCTCGCGCGGCCTGCCTGCGGGCCATCGAAGACACCCCGCGCCTCACCACCTGGCGCCTGTCGGACGACCCACACCCCCCCGGGGCCGGCGAGGAGGACCGGCGCGACCCCGCATAGGAGCACGGCCCCGGCCCACCACGCACCCCCCGGCCCACCGCACCCTCGACCCCCCGCGCCCACCCGCCGGCCATCACGACCGAGGCACAGAGAGGAATCGACCATGCTCGAAACCGCCGACGCGGGGTCCCCCGCGGCGCTCGACCGCACCACCGGGCGCAGTCACATCGGAACCTTCCCGGTCCCGGACGACATCAACGACCGGGACTTCCCGCTCCCCGGGGTGCAGCTCCGGCAGAACAACGTCAGTACCGGCGACGGCACCACCGCGGTGGTGAGCGTGACCCGCATCTCCAACGGGCCGGGCATCACCGACTACGTCACGCACGAGCAGGACTTCACCTACTCCACCTTCGGCATCCACGTCGGCCAGGACGACCGGCTCACCTTCTTCGGCGAGCGCCGCCGCATCAGCGTGCACCTGATCGACTGCCGCGAGGACTCGCCGCAGCTCGGGGACGAGATCACCATCGAGCTGGACGTCTCACCCCACCGCGTCCTGATCATCCCGAAGGGTGTCGCCCACACCCTCGACGGCCTCGGCGGCGTCGTCACCCGCGACGAACCCGTCTGGTACGCGGACCGGAACCCCGACTGGGAACCCGACAACGACCTGGTGTCCTTCCTGCGCACGGCCGACCGGGCTCCCGTGGTGCGCACCAACCGCCACCTGCTGCCGGTCTCCGCCCACATGCTGCTGTCCCGCATGTCGCAGAAAACCAACTCCCAGATCCAGGAGGCGTACGCCGCGAGGTTCCGGGTGTCCATCGGCGGCGAGACGACCTACGCCACGATCAGGCCCGACTGGCGGGCGGCCGAGGCCGCCCCCGCGGACGCCCACCCCCTGGTCAGCCGCAACAACTTCGTCCTGACCGGACCCGAGTCCTTCACCGTCGTCCCCTCGACGGACAGTTGCACCTCGGACGTCCTCGAAGTGGAACTCGACGGCCAGGAAGGCCGGTTCGTCCGGCACCAGTTCTCCCGCCGGCGCCTCACCTGGCTGGCGGGCAGCACGGACGCGCGGATCGAGGTGGTCGACACAGACGGCGAACGTTCCCTCATCCGTCTCGGCGACCCCACGATCGGCGTCCGCGTTCCCCCCGGTACCTGGTACCGGCTGACCGGCAGCGGCCGCATCTGGTTGCGCGCCGAGACGGAGCTGCTGGACCTCAGTCCCTGGGGCCCCCGGCACCGGCTCGGCCGCGACGCCACCACGGCGGACCCGTCCGAGACCGGTCCCAGCACCCCCGAGCGGGACGACGCCCCGTACCTGCCCGGGCCCGCACTGCACGCCCTCGCCCGCATGGAGGCGAAGGCGATCTCCCTCACCCACCGGAAGGAAGTACCCCATGTCCATCACCAGCGCTGAGACCACCGCCTGGAAGAACGACCTCGACGCCATGCTCGACGACGTCACGGACCCGGAGGCGCGTGCGGCCCTCGGCAACCTCCGCTCGGCCCTGGAGCCGTACTTCGAGACCCCGGAGTACTTCCGCAGCATCCTCGGCAAGATCGCTTCGTCGGTCCTGGACCCCGAGACGGAGGAGCGGATCACCTCCCGCGCCTTCGGTGACGTGGAGGAGTTCAAGGCCGCCCTGCCGGAGGGCGTCTCGGTCACCACCATCCAGTAGTCCCGCAGGCGTTCAGAAAGGAAGCCGGCCATGCCCGTCGCCCTCCCGAACCCGCACCTGATCATGACCAAGACCCGCACCACGGGCCACGAATCCGGCCTGCCGGGTGCGCGGCACGTGAGGTCCTCGCGCAACGACCGGCCGTACCACTACATGGTCCACAGCCCGCACTTCGCCTACGAGGAGTACGCCCTGCACCTCGGGCAGTACGACCGGCTGTCCTTCTACGGCGAGGCCGACGCCCCACCCGTCACCGTGCACATGTACGACTGCCGCGAGGACTCGCCCGAGTACGACCGCAAGCTGGAGATCGACGTCCCGGCGGACGGATCCTGCGTCCTGGCCATTCCCCCCGGCTACGCCCACTGGTTCGAGGGGCTCGGCAGCGTCACCACCCGCAACGACTACTCGGTGCTCGCCCCCGAGGACTCCTCCTCGCCGTGGAACCCCCTGGAGGACAACGCGACGTACTCCGTCGAGGCGATGCGGGCCGGCCGACCCAGGACCGTCGCCAACACGGTCGAGCTCCCCGTGCCCGCCCAGTTCCTGATCTCCAAGGCGGTCTCGCGCAGTTGGCGGGGAGGCGCCACGGAACAGGGGGTGGTCGCCACCGCGGAGATCGACGGCGAACTGCGCCGCTACTACCTCGACCAGGACCTCACCGGCGACCGGCCCGAACTGCCGGGGTCGGAGCTGGCCACCGTGAGCGCCGGCGTCGGCTCCTACCAGTCCATCCGCGACGACTCGTACGGGATCGGCGCCAACGTCGGCAACGGCCTCGCCGACACCATGGTCTGCGACCTTCCCGGCCAATGGCCGCGACATTTCAGCGCCCATCCCCATCTGACCCTCAAGCTGTCGCCGCTCCTGTACGACAATCCCGAGATGGAACTGCAACTCGTCGACCGCCGGGCCGACTCCCCGACCTTCGGCGCCACCCAGGTCATCCCCTTCCCCCGCGACCCGCGCGTCGTGCTGACGATCGAGCCGGGCGTGCTGATGCGCGCTCGCGGCAGCGGGACGCTGCACTACCGCGTCGAGTTCGAGGTCCACGACGCGACCGTGCGGATGCCCCGGCTGTTCGTCCCCGTCCCCGACGACGCCTTACCCCCGACTTTCGATCCGCCCGGTGCCGCCCTCGCGGAGACCGTCGTCAGGGAGTTGGCGTACCGGTGACCACCACGAACCAGACATCCGCCGCGAACGGGCACCCCGCCACGGACGGGCAGTCGGCCACGGACGGGCAGTCCGCGACGAACGGGCAGTCCGCGACGAACGGGCAGCCCGCCACGGAACCGGAGACGGCGACGAAGGAGCGCGCCGGTCTCCCCGCCCCCTCACCCCGGCTGACCCTGCTGCTCGTGGTCTTCGCCGCGCTGGTGCTGGCCCGCTCGATGAGCGAGGGCATCTACGACATCGCGTTCGCCAACCTGGCGCTGGACCTGTCCGGGCTGGTGAGCACCGTCGGCCTGGTGTACTTCGTCGGGTACGGCGTCGAGGTCGTCGCGTCCGTCGCCGCCGGCCCCCTGTTGGACCGGGGCGACCCGAAGACCGTCCTGGTCGTCTCCTACCTCGTCAAGATCGGTGTCTTCGTCCTCATCGGACTCGGCTCGACGTTCCTCTCCTCCCACCTGTGGGCGATCGTCGTCGCGGCGGCGACGGTGGACCTCGTCCACCACGTCGGGGAGATGGCCCTCTTCGTCCTCCTGCCGAGGATCCTCGACGCGCGCGCCCTCGTCCGGGTCCAGGCCCTCGGCGGCACCGTGCGGTCGGCCTCCGAACTGCTCTCCCCGGTCGTGGCCGGCCTCGTCATCGCCCTCATGCCGGGCTCGCGCGCCCTGCTCGTCGCCGCGGGCCTCCAGGTCCTCGCGCTGGGCCTGTTCGCCGCCTTCGTCGCCGTCGTGGTCCGGGCGCGGCGTCCCGTGCGGTCGACCGCGCCGGCCGATGCGGCGGAGCCGGACGCCGGGGAGGGCGCCGAGCGCGCCCCGCTGCCCTCGCGCCGCGAGGTGGCCCGGACCCTGACCGGAAGCCGGGCGTGGCGGAGGTTCACCACCTTCCACGGACTGACCGTCCTCGCGCTGTCCACGGTGATCCTCTCCGTGCTCTCCCTGATGCGCGAGACGCTGCACATGACCGCGGCGGGCGCCGGATCCTTCCTGGCCTTCTCGACCATCGGCGCGATCATCGGCGGCCTCGCCGTCGCCAAGGCCGGACCGGACGGGATCTACACCAGCCTCCGCTGGGCGCCCGCCCTCGCCGGCACGGGCGCCCTGACGGCCGCGTTCCTCGGCCAGACGCGGTGGCTGCTGGCGGCCGGCCTGATCCTGTTCGGGCTCGGCTTCACCGTCTACCTCCGGTCCGCCGGGCTGCTGATCCAGCTGCGCGCGCCCTCCGCGGTCCTCGGCACCTGGAACGGGCTCCTCGACGCGGTCATCCGGATCGTCAGCGCCGCGGCGATCCTGGTGACGGGCTTCCTCTTCGACCGTTTCGGCGGACAGGCGATCTACCTCGCCTTCGGACTCCTCCTGGTCCTGACCGCCGCGCTCTGGTCCACCTTCGGGACGCAGGACCGCGAGGCCCTGGGCGCGACCCCACTGCACCCCGCGCCGGCGGCGCGGGACGAGGCGGGGGAGGTCAGGCGATCCTGAGGCCGGAACCCAGTCGGACGGCCTGGAGGGCGACGTACAGTTCCGCGGACGACTCGGCGTCCGTGGTGCGCCGTCCGGTCAGTTCGGCGATCCGGTTGAGGCGGTACAGGACGGTGTTGCGGTGGCAGTGCAGACGCTCGGCGGCCGTCGCCGTGGAACCGCCGCTGGCGAACCAGGTGTGCAGGGTCTCCAGCAGCGTGGTCTGCTCCACCTCGGGCAACGCGCGCAGCGGACCCAGTACGGCCTGGGCCACCTCCGCCGCGGTGTCCGGGGAGGCGGCCGCGAGGATCGCGATCGGGGAACTTCCGTACAGGTGGACCCCGTTGGCGGCGGGCGGCAGGCACTGCACCGCCAGTTGGGCCTCGCGCCACGCCGCGGGAGCGTTGATCGGGGCGCTGAAGGGGCGGCTGACCCCGAGCCGGCAGTGGGCGCTGTCCGTGAGTCGGTCGACGGCCGTCTCGACCATGTGCGCGTTCGGGAGCGTCATCAGTCCCGCCAGGGCGCCGATCTGGGCGACCCACTCGGAGCCGATGCCGACGGCCCGGAGCCGATCCCCCACGCCGGGCAGGGAGTCCTCGCCGTCGTGGGTCTCGGCGCACACCACGAGGAACAGCCCCTTGCGGTCCAGTTTCAGGACCCGGGCGATCTCCCACGCGCCGGCGCCGGTGCCGGCCCGGCCGTCGAGCAGGGTCGCCAGCATCACCCGGCGCGCCGCGGTGTCGCGTCGGACCCGGACCTCGACCGTGGTCCGGTAGGCCTCGGCGGCCGCGCTGGAGTACTCGTCGATCGCCATCCAGATGTCGGACACCTTGGGCAGCAGCTCGCTCGCGCACTCCTCTTCCGAGGTCAGTACGAGCAGCCGGTCCCAGATGAACCGCCCGGCCATCCGGTAGGCGTGCAGCAGCGCGGCCAGCGGGATGCCCTGCTCGGCCTTGAGCCGGCCGGCCGCGCGCGGGGCCTCCAGCGTGCTCGGCCCGCCCCGCAACGTCGTCAGCAGTGTCAGGAGGTTGTCGCGGACCACGGTGCGCAACCGGTCCCGGTCCAGCACCGTGCTCTCGGCGTAGGAGTCCTCGCCGTCCACGATCTCGACGGTCAGCTCGTCGGCGAGCGAATCCACATCGATCAGCAACCGGCCGACCAGTGACGCGACACGCTCGTCGGATCCCAACTCTGCTGTCACGCGCCGAGTCTAGGTGCCGCCGCGTGTGCGTGGGCACAAGGGAACGGGGCTTTTTTCCGGCCTCCTGCCCATGGCCGGATCGGCCGTGGAGAGGTGAAATCGCGAACAGCGTGTGTCGCACCGCCGTTCCTCGAAGGCGGCGGTCGCACAACCGTGGCGGAACAAAGGAGAGCGGATGAACACCTACGACTACGTCATCGTCGGAGCCGGGTCGGCGGGGTGCGTGCTGGCGGCGCGCCTCTCCGAGAACCCGGACGTCCGCGTGGCGTTGATCGAGGCGGGCGGTCCGGACACCGCCCAGGAGATCCACGTCCCCGCCGCCTTCGGCACGCTGTTCAAGAGTGGGGTCGACTGGGACCTCGACACCGAACCCGAACCGGGACTGGACGGCCGCCGCGCCTATCTGCCCCGGGGCCGGGTCTTCGGCGGGTCCAGCTCGATGAACGCGATGATCTACATGCGCGGCAACCCGGCCGACTACGACGGCTGGGCGGCGGCCGGGGCCACCGGCTGGTCCTACGACGAGGTGCTGCCGTACTTCCGGCGCTCCGAGGACAACGAGCGCGGGGAGGACGCCTTCCACGGGGTGGGAGGACCCCTGCGGGTCAGCGAGGGCCGGTCCCGGCACCCGCTGGCCGCCGCGTTCGTCGAATCCGCCGTACGGGTCGGGCACAAGCGCAACGACGACTTCAACGGCGAAGCCCAACTCGGCGTCGGCACGTACCAGTTGACCCAGCGCGACGGGATGCGTTGCAGTACGGCCGTCGCCTGGCTCCACCCCGCGCTGTCCCGGGACAACCTCACGGTGCTGCCGTCGACCCGGGCCCACCGGGTGGTGATCGAAAGCGGCCGGGCCACCGCGGTCGAGGTGGAACGCGGCGGCGCCGTCGAGCTGGTCCGCGCCGAGCGGGAGGTGATCCTCTCCGCGGGCGTCTACGAGTCCCCGAAGCTGCTGATGCTGTCCGGCGTCGGCCCGGCCGCCGCACTGGCACCCTTCGGCATCGACGTGGTCGCGGACCTCCCCGTCGGCCGCGGGCTTCAGGACCACTACATGGCGCTGCTGAACTTCCGCACCCACGTCGAGTCGCTGCTGACCGCGGCGACGCCGGAGAACGCCGCCCTGCTCCAGGGCGAGGGCCGCGGCCCGCTGACCTCCAACATCGGCGAGGCCGGCGGGTTCTTCCGCAGCCGCGAGGACGTCCCGCTCCCCGACGGGCAACTCCACATGGCGCCGGTGCTGTTCCACCAGGAGGGCCTGGGCGCCGTCGCCGAACACGGGTTCGCGCTCGGCCCCTGTGTGCTCGCCCCGACCAGCCGCGGCCAGGTGACGCTGCGCTCCCCGCGACCGGACGCCGCACCGCGGATCCTGCACAACTACCTGACGACGGCCGAGGACCGCGACTGCATCGTCGACGGGGTCCGGATCGCCCTCGACATCACGGCGCAGGCCCCGCTGGCCGACATGATCACCGGACAATTCGACGTCCCCGAGTCGGACTCCACGCCCGATGTGCTCGCCTGGGCGCGCAGGTCCGGGATGACGCTCTTCCACCCGACCTCGACCTGCGCCATCGGGTCCGTGGTCGACCCCGAGCTGCGCGTCCTGGGGGTGGAGGGGCTGCGGGTCGTCGACGCGTCGGTGTTCCCGACGGTCCCCCGGGGCAACACCAACGCCCCCACGATCATGGCCGCGGAGAAGGCGGCCGACCTCATCAAGGAGACCGTGCGATGACCACGTCGGCGCCGACGGCGGAACAGGAGGCGCGGGTCGACCGGGCCCTGGCCGAACTCGTCCGGGGCGAGGCCGCCTGGGCGGCGTGCGACCTCCCGCGGCGCGGGCGGCTGCTGGATCAGGTGCGGGCCGCCACCGCCGCGCAGGCCGGAGCCTGGGTGCGCGCGGCCGCCGCGTACAAGCGCCTGCCCGACGGCAGCCCGCTGCTCGGCGAGGAGTGGATGTCCGGCCCGTACCCGGTGCTGACCGGCACGGCCGCGCTCGGCGAGAGCGTGCGCGCGCTGACGCGGGGACGCAGCCCGGTCGACGGGTTCTCCCTCGCGACGGCGCCGGGCGGCCGGGTCGCCGTACGGGTGCTGCCGCACGGGACGTACGACCGGCTGCTGCTGAGCGGGTTCTCCGCCGAGGTGTGGATGCCCCCGGGGGTGACCGCCGCCCGGGTGCGCGAGGGGGCCGGCCTCGGCCTGCGCCGGCCCGAGCGGACGGCGGGGGTCGGCGTGGTCCTCGGCGCCGGCAACATCACCTCCATCCCGGTGCTGGACGTGCTGTACGAGCTGTACGCCCACAACCGGGTGGTCGCCCTCAAGCTCAACCCGATCACCGACGGCCTGTACGACGTGTTCAGCGCGGTGCTGGCCCCGCTGATCGAGGTGGGGGCGGTACGGATCCTGACGGGCGGCGCCGACGTCGGGACCCGGCTCGTCCACCACCCGTCCGTCGCGCACGTGCACATGACCGGCAGCGCCGCCACGCACGACGCGATCGTCTTCGGCACCGGCCCCGAGGGCGCCGACCGCAAGAGGAACGGGACGCCACTGCTGACCAGGCCCGTCACCAGCGAACTCGGGGGCGTCTCGCCGACCCTCGTGCTCCCCGGCACCTGGTCCGACGCGGACCTGCGCTTCCAGGCCGAGCACGTGGCCACCCAACGGCTCCACAACGGCGGGTACAACTGCGTGGCGTCCCAGGTCGTGGTCATCGGCTCCGACTGGGCCCAGAAGGACCGCTTCCTCACCCACCTGCGCGCGGCGCTGGCCCAGGCCCCGACGCGCCCCGCCTACTACCCGGGCAGCGACGATCGGGTGAAGCAGGCCCTGGACGCCTACCCGGACGCCCGGATCCTCGACGAACGGGTCCTCGTCGAAGGCGTCGACCCGAACGCCCCGGGACCGCTGCTGACCACCGAGTACTTCGCCCCCGTACTCGGTGTCGTCGAACTGCCCGGCAACGCGCGGGAGTTCCTGGACACCGCCGTCCGCACCGCCAACGAGGACTTCGCCGGCACGCTCGGCGTGAACCTCATCGCGCACCCGGGCACCCTCGCCGAACTCGGCCCCGCGCTGGACGAGGCGATCGCCGAACTGCGCTACGGCACGGTCGCGGTGAACGCCTGGACCGGTGTCGGCTACCTGACGGCGAACGCCTCGTGGGGCGCCTTCCCCGGGCACACCGTGGACGACGTGCAGAGCGGCATCGGGGTCGTGCACAACGCGATCCTGCTCGACGGCCCCGAACGGAACGTCGTGCGCGGCCCGTTCCGTCCGGCCCCCCGCTCCCTGCTGCACGGGGAGCCCTCCCTGTCCCCGAAGCCCCCGTGGTTCGTCGACAACCGGACCGCCGCGCGCACCGGCCGGCTGCTCGCCGACTTCGCCGCCGCGCCCCGCTGGTCGGCGCTGCCCGGAATCTTCGCCTCCGCGCTGCGCGGCTGAGCCGGGGCGCCCCGCGTCCGGGGAACGAACGCCAGGCCCGATCGAGGCCCGGACCACGAAGCCGTGGTCCGGGCCGATTTCGTTCGGCGACCGTGTCGTGCGCGTCACCGCCGCGAGGTCGCCCCGGACGCGGCGCGCCGCCTCCGGGGCGGCCTCGCCACCCGCGTTCGCCCGCGAGGAACGGCAGAAAACCGAAGGAATCAGGCCAATCTCTGACAACCGAAATGAACGGGACCCCGAGCATCAAGTCGGGCTCGAAAATTGGCCATTCTCATTCGTAGAGAATTCGTACGAGGATCCGGGTGACTTGTGGGTAGGTCTAGCAATTGAACACCCGCGCGATTTAGGGTTGCCCGGGCAATGCGGCAATGGGTCGATGTTTGGACAGGAGGAACGGGTCGTGTGATAAAGGGGCCGGTCCGGCCTTGAAGCTCAACCGGGGGGAACGATGGACAGGTCGCAGGGCGGCGCGGAGCGGAAGGTGCAGAATTCATCGAATTCAGAATCCGCCGCCCCGACATCCATGAGCGATATTCTTTACCTCATCAATTCCTATTGCTCCGGATCATTGCCCATCGATATCCTCCGGACGCTCGACGACGCACGGATCGCATTCGTTCGGGGTGACATCGGCGACGCGCTGGCCGCCGTCGACCGGACCCTCGACGAGTTGGACGGGTCGATGCCCGGGTACCGGGACGTGATCGCGCTCCGGCTGTTCATGGGGTCCGTGATCGGCGCGGACTCGAAGCGATGGATGGCCGAGACGGCCGGTGAGAGCGTTTCCGGGTCGGACGCGCTCACCGTGGCCGCCCTGTGCGTCGAATCGGACGAGCACTGGCATTCCGGGAGCCTGCTCCAAGGGCTGTCCCTGAACCGGGCCGCGGTCGAGCATTCCCACGACGTGGCCCCGGTGTGGCGCGTCTACGCCTACCTGCTCTTCGCCAAGAAGCTCAGCGACATCCACATCTCCCTCCAGGCGCACCGTGTCGTGCGCGACCTGGACAACCTCATCGACACCACCGGACTCCACGTGCTCGGGTCCCTGCCCGAGGCCCTGCGCTCGGTCCTGCACCTCCAGGCCGGCCGGTTCGAGCAGGCGATCGAGTCGGCCTCGTCCGCCGTGCGCGTCAGCGACGAACACCACTCGGCCGTCGGCGTGAAGCTCGCCCTCTCCGTCGCGGCGACCGCCCACCTGGCACGCGGCGACTGGGACCGGGCCGTGACATCCCTGGAGTCCTTCCACACGAAGGTCGACCACTATGCCCTGCCCGACTCCGTCGCGCGCGCCGCGTTCGCGGAAACGGCCCTGATCGCCGCGCAGGAGGGGCCGCACGCGGCCGCCGAGCAGATACGTGCCAAGTGGCACCTGCTCAACACCGGTTCGGCGAGCCTCATCGAGGACCCCGCGCGACCGGCGTGGCTGATCGCGGTCGCACGGCGGGCCGGGGACACCGCCCTCGCCGAACGCTGCCTGCGGGCCATCGAACGGCTGGCGAACGACAACCGCGGGTTCACCCTGCTGGAGAGCGCCGCGCAGAGCGCCCGCGCCGCGGCGGCGGGCGAGAAGCCCGAACTGACCTCGCTCCTGGACTTCGGCGCGGACCGGCCGCCCGTCGTCGCGGCCCCCCACCATCCCTCACCGCAGCCGGCCCCCGACCCGGAGTCGCTCGGCGCGTCCCCGGCACGTACCCGGCGGCGGCTCGACCCCGAGTCGGCCGCCCGCCCGACCGCCGGCCGCGACGACCAACCCCGTACCGCCGAAGCGGTGGCGCGGGCCGGAGCCGCCGACCCCGCGCCCCCCGAGCCGAGGCCGATCGCCTCGCTGAGCCTGCGGGAGAGCGAGATCGCCCGGTTCGTCGGCCGCGGCATGACGAACCAGCAGGTCGCGAAGCAGCTCGACCTCTCCCCGCACACCGTGAACTTCCACCTGCGCAACATCTTCCGCAAGCTCTCGATCTCGACACGCGTCAAACTCGGCCCGATCGTCGCGCAGTTCGACCGACCACCGGACTCCTGACCGGCGGACACCCGAACAACCCGGGTGCCCGACGACAGGACCCGCGACCCCCGGACTCCCGACCCCCGGCGTCCCCCGATCGCCTGGGCGCCGTCAGTTCGGTTCGACGCCCGCCGAGACGTCCACCGCCCGGTTCAGGGCCCGCGCCGTCCCGGCCGGATCGAGCAGGTCGACGTCCTCCAGCTCGCGCAGCACGTCGTCCGGGCCGCCGACGGCCCGGAACTTCTCGCGGACGAGGGACCGATGGTCCCGGCGCGTCGCCGGGCCCGCCGAACCGATGAACGCCTCGCACTCCTCGGTCACGACGCTGCCGTCGACCAGTTCGACGGCGACCCTGGCGCCGATGGCCATCGTCGCGTTCTCCAGCGTCTCCTCCGGAGCACCCAGCCCGGCCAGGATGCGAGGGACGTCCGCACCGCCCCACGTATGCAGTTCGGGCCAGTCCAGCGCGCGGTCGCCCGCCTGCCGCAGGGCCTCGCCGAGCGGGGACGTCGCCCGCACCATCCGTTCCGACAACACCATGTCGTGCTCGACCGTCACCTTGTCCGCCAGGGACCAGCGGGCCGCCTCGCCGATCGCCTCGGGGGTCAGGTCCCGCACCCCGAAGGTTCCGGTCGAGAGCAGCGTGGCGACGCCGTACCCGATGGACAGGGTCGCGGCGGACACGCTGGTGTCGGGGCCGTGCAGGTCCCGGGCGACCTTCCGTTCCATCTGCCAGGTGAGCAGCGAGCCGTGGACGAGGACACGCCGCACACGGGACGCGTCGACCGCGCCGAGCCGCCGGTGGAGGCGTTCGGCGCAGTCGAAGGCGGCGTGCAGGTAGGCGCTGCCCGGGAAACGCTTGTACGTGAGGGTGTCCGTGTGCCAGCGCCGCCCCAGCCCCTCGATCACCGCGTCCGGCAGGGGCACGGCCGACAGGTGCGCCAACAGCCCCTCGGGGTGTTCGAGGATCGCGTCGGGCCCGGCCAGCCCGTGGGCCGCCGCGTCACACGCGTCGAGCGCCAGGCGGATCGGCGCCGCCGCGCCGAGCGCCTTGACGTCGCTGGTGACGACCCCGTGGTGGAGGGGAACGGCCAGAATCCCGAACGCCATGCCCAGCCCCGCCGTCCACTCCCGCTCCGACGCGCGCCGGGCGTGGAGCCGGGCCGCCGCCGCGCTCGCCAGGTGGCAGTGCGTGTTCGTCTGGCCGCGGAAGAAGGGGCTGAGGATCGTGGCGGCCGAGACGCGCGCCGCGCACTCGTTCGCGACGACGATCGTGGTCAGCAGCGACCTCCCGTCGAGGCCGCCCCGTACCGCCTCCGCGATCGCGACGTTCACCGCGCCGGCGGACACGTGCCCCGAGTAGGCCACCTCGTCGAAGTCGAGTGCCGTCGCCAGGGCCGCCAGGACGTAGGCGGACCGCCCGGCGTCGGGCTGGAGCGGGGCACCGAACGCGTCGACGATCCTCCCGCCGACCGGGTGCCCCAACGAACCGCGCACGGCCGCCAGGTTCGAGACGAGCTGACTGCGCGCCGCCGCCAGGGTGCGCTCCGGGATGTCCTCGTACCTCACCGTCCGGGCCCAGGCGGCCAGTCTGGTGGTCAGGCTCGCCCCCGGATCCTCGTCGGGCGCGGCCGGCGCGGCCGGCGCGGCCGTGACGGGCGTGGTCGACGTCATGTGCGGGTACCCCCGTCGTACGGCGGCGCGCCCCCCGTGCCGCTCGTGGATCCGGCCCGTTCCTCCAGCGCGCGGTAGGCGCGCTCGTGCCACAACAGCGGTCGTCCGTCGCCGACGCGCACGGCGGTCAGCCGTCCGTACACGACGACGTGGTCGCCGACCTCGTCGAGCGAGTACACGTCGCACCAGCCGATCGTCAGCGTCCCCGCGATCGACGGGGCGCCGCGTATCAGCCGCACCTCGTGGCCCAGGTCCTCGAACCGCGAACTGTCGCTCGGCGGCCGGCTGAACCGGTCCGCCAGGTACGGCTGGTCCTCCGACAGCAGATGGACGGCGAACCGGCCGGCGTGCCGGATCGCGGCCACCGTGCGCGAACCCCCGGAGACGCAGCACAGCACGATGGGCGGCTCCATCGACACGCTCGTCAGGGTGCTCACGGTCGTCCCCGACCACCCGGAGTCGCCGCACGCGGTCACGACGGCGACGCCGGCCGTCAGCTTGCGGAAGTACGCGCGGCACGACGCGTCGCTCGGCGCCACCTCCGCCGTTCGCAGGGAACCGACTCCCACCACCGGTCAGCCCTCCTTGAACCACGGCGGCGCGTCCGCCGCCGTCAGCACGGTCAGCGCATCGGGCACGACGTGGATGTCGTAGGAGGGCGTGTTCCGCGGCATGACCTCGCCGTCGTGTTCGAACAGCACCGCCCGTCCGCCGGTGTCCGCGACGGTGATCCGCTCCCCGCGGCCCCACAGGATGCCGGGGACGTCGTACACGTCGCCGAGGACGGCGGCCTGCGCGAAGGCCGCCATGTCCACCGCCGAGGTCACCACCGTGACGTCGAGCAGCCCGTCGTCGACGATCGACGCCGGGACCAGGTTCAACAGCCCCCCGCGGTAACGGAATCCGCCGACGATCGTTTCGACGACGCCGCCCTCGTGGAGCACCTCCCCGTCGACGGTCACCCGCCCCGGGTACGGCTCGTGGTCCTCCATCGCGGCCAGCGCGGCCGCCATCAACAGGTCCCGGCCCTTCTCCGGCCGGTTCCGCGCCGCCAGCAACGTCGCGGCGAACAGCCCGCTGCCGGAGCCGAGGACCACCACGTGGTCGTTCTGCTCGATCCGGGCCAGGTCGATCGTCCGCACGGCCGCCCCGCCGCGCAGCGCGAGCGCGGCCACCTTCTCCCACGGTTCGTCGTTCCACAGACCGCGGTACACCGAGTTCCCGGTGCCGCCCGGCGCGACCAGCAGCGGCGGGACCGTGCCGGCGCCCGCCTCACCGGCACGGAAGAGGCCGGTGGCCACCTCGCAGACCGTGCCGTCACCCCCCACGCTGACGATCAGGTCGGGCGGCTCCGCCGCGCCCGCCAGCTTGTACGCGATGTCGCGGGCGTCGCCCGGGCCGGTCGTCCGTACCGTGTGCACCTCGGCTGCCCCGACCGCCTCCAGGGCGGCCACCATCCCGTCCCCGTCGCCACCCGCCGCCGGATTGACCACCACGGCGACCCGCAGACCTCGTGTCATGCTCCCACCTCTCCTGATACTGCTTCTCGACACGCCGTTCCCGACCGGTGACGGCGCTACGGACGGAGCCTGCGCACGACGCTGACCCGCGCCCCCCGCTTGGGGATCATGGTGATGTGGTTCATGGCGCTGCCCTCGTCCCCGGGATCGACGGCCCGCAGTTCCACGGCCCGCAGCATCCCCGCCATCACCGTCTCGACCTCCACCTGGGCGAACATGGCGCCGATGCACCGGCGCACACCGCCCCCGAACGGGATCCAGGCGTTCTGCGGCGGCGAGCCCTCCAGCCACCGCTCCGGGCGGAACCGCCTCGCGTCTGCGCCCCACAACCGGGGATCGCACTGCACGGCCCCGACGGACGGCAGCACCGCGACGCCCGCCGGAAGGCGGTAACCCCCCAGCTCGATCGGCTCGGTGAGCCGCCGGGCCACGTTGTGGATCACCGGCCGGACCCGCAGCGCCTCCTTGAAGACCGCGGTCCGGTACGCGTCCTTGGGATCGTCGAGCCCCTCGCGGACCCGCGCCAGGACGTCGGGGTGGCGCAGCAGCCGCTCGAAGAGCCAGGCGAGCGCGACCGCCGTCGTCTCGTGCCCCGCCACGAGCAGCGTCATCACCTCGTCGCGCACGACCTCGTCGTCGGGCTCGCTCTCCACCAGCATCGACAGGACGTCCGTGCGCCCGGGCCGCTCGGGGTCGCGCCTCCGCCGGGCGATCTCCGCGTAGATCAGCGCGTCGGCGCGTTCGAGGTTGCGCACGACGTTGCGCCACGGCCAGACCTTGCCGAGCTCGGGGCGGATCCACACCAGGATGTCCGACAGGCCGATGTCCGACACCCGGCGCAGGGCCGCGCTCAGCTCCGCCGCCCGCCGCAGGTCGTCGACGCCGAACACCACTCGGACCATGATCTCCAGGGTGAGCGCGTAGGCCCGGTCCAGGAACCGGACCGGCTCCCCGATCGGCCAACTGCGCGCCTCCTGCTCGGCCATCTCCCGCATCGTCGTCGTCAGCGCGGCGATGCGGTCGTGGTGGAACGGGGGCATCATCCGCTTGCGCGCCGGCTTGTGGTCGGGGGCGTCCAGCGTCAGCAGCGAGTGGCGGCCGACGATCGGTACGAGGAGCGAGTTCCCCTCGCCCGCGTGGAAGACCTCCGGCGCGCCCCGGAACACCTCCTTGATGTGGTCGGGGTTGCGCAGGATGACGAACGGGCCGCCCGGCACCACCCGCAGGGTCACGATGTCCCCGTACCGGTCGTGCATCAGCGGCAGGTAGTGCTGGCGCCCCCGCCGGAACCTGATCGTCTGCCGCAGCACCGACTCCGACGGCCCCGGAGGCATCCGGTCCATCGACTCGGTGATCGACACGTTGCTGATCGACGCCGACGTCATCAACCGCTCGTTGGCGCTCGCGTTGTCGCGCCCGACCCTGCTCATGTGCTCTCCGTCCGTCGTGCGTGGCTGCTCCGCCCGGCCGGCGCGGCGCTCGGGCCGGGACCCGGCGCCGACGACCGTCCGGCCTCGGCGCCCAGATGGGCCAGGTAGCGGTCGAGCACCCGGTCCGCGAGGCGCCCCCGGGGCACCCACGGGCCCTTCGACCGCACCCACGGCAGGGCGAACGGCAGGTCGTCCCCGGCGCCCTCGACGATCCGGCGCGCCAGTTGGGCGCCGTTGTACGCCGAGACCGCGAGCCCGTGCCCGTTGCACCCCCCGGCGTGGAGCAGGCCCGGATCGTCGCGATGCCGGCCCACGATCGGGAGCCCGTCGCGCGTCATGGCGATCGGACCCGCCCAGGAGGACTCGATCTCCACGTCGGCGAGCGTCGGGGACAGGGACCGTACGGCCGCCCGCAGCCGGCCCGGCGCGGGCGCCACGGAACCGAAGGGCCCCCGCCGCACCGCACCGCCGCCGACCACCAGTCGCCCGTCGAGCGTGAGGCGGAAGTACGGCGACAGCTCCCCGTGCTCGATCAGGGGCTCGGTGTGCAACCCGTCCAACGCGGAGAGGGCCTCCGGCGGGAGCTTGCGCGTCACCCCGGCCTGCACCCGCAGCCCCACCACCCCCGCCGGCGCGCCGGGCGCCGCGCCGTACGCGTTGACCGCCGTCACGACGTGATCGGCGACGATCTCGCCGTCGTCGGTGGCGAGCGTGGTCAGCAGCCCCCGCCGCACGGCGCGCACCGGACTGCGTTCGAAGACCGTCAGGCCGCGCTGCTCACCGATCCGGGCGAGCTGCCCCGTCAGCGCGGCCGGATCCAGCGTCGCGGCCTCGCCGTAGCGCAGTCCGCCGAGATGGCGGGCCGCGACGGCCGGCAGCTCGTCCCGCTCTACCAGCGCGACGGGCAGCCCCAGCGCCCCGGCGGCATCGGCCTCCCGCCACTGCTCCTCGGCGGCCTTCTCGTCGCGGGCGACGACGAGTTGGCTCCCCGGGGTCAGATCGCACGCGATCTCGTGGCGCCGCACCAGGTCCAGGACGTGCCGGACCGCCGCGATCGACCACAGGTGCGCGGCGCGCGCCACGTCGTCGCCGTACCGCCGGCGGGCCACCCTCAGCGGCGGCCCCACCCGGGGGCCGAGCAGCCCGGTGCCCCGCCCGCTCGCCCCGGCCGCCACGTGGTCGGCCTCCACCACCACGACCCGCAGGTCGGGGTCGAGTTCGAGCAGTTCGACCGCGGTGGACAGCCCGGTCAGCCCCGCGCCGACGACGGCGACGTCGCAGCGCCGGCGGCCGTGCAGGCGGGGGCGCGGGGCCGTGTCCTCGCCGCTCGCCCAGGGGGTCCCGGAGCCGTTCACCGGAGCCTCCCGCGCACGCCGGCGAGGGAGAACCGGCGGCCACCGGTGACGGCGCGGGCGATGGCCCGGGCGTCGACCGCCATGTCGGGCAGCTGGCCGGGCGGCAGCCGGTAGCCCTGGAAGTACATTCCGGGGGCGTGCGGCGCGGTCCGGCCGCCGTGCACGACGGGACGTCCGCCCGGCTGCGCCAGGACGCCGAGGTGCCCCAGGAAGCGTTCCATGTCGGGCCGTTGCCCCGTCGAGGCGATCACGACGTCCGGCTTGATGCTCGCGCCGCCTTCGAGGAGCACGGCCTTCTTGTCGAACCCGGTGACCCCGGTGACGACCTCGATCGACCCGTCCCGTACGGCGGGTATCAACCCGCGGTCGATGGCCCCGTACGAGTGCCCGATCCGGGCCACGCCCGCCATCGTGCCCTCCTTGGGGGCGGCCAGACCGTACTCCGACAGGTCGCCCCACTGCATCTTGTGCATCAGCAGACTGGCCCGGTTGACCAGCGCGTGCGGCAGCGGGCCGTGCTTGATGGCCTGGCACAGCAACGACGTGGTCGGGCTGAGTTTGAACAGCACCGGCATGTTGCGGATCGACATCCGCACCCGGGACGCGCCGGCGTTCGCCACGGCCACGGCGATGTCGATCCCCGTCGGGCCGCAACCGACCACCAGGACGTCCTTGCCGACGAAGGAATCCGGCACCGTGTACGACCGGGCGTGCAGGAACTCACCCTCGAACTCGTCCAGTCCGGGCCAGTCCGGCACGAAGGGCTTGCGGTGCAGACCCGTCGCGACGACGACGTTGCGCGTGTGCAGGTCCCCGCCCGACGTCCGGACCACCCAGCGGCCCGCCTCCCGGTCGACGCGGTGCACCTCCGTCTCGTAGCGCACGTCGGGGTCGAGGACCTCGACGTACTTCTTCATGTAGGCGAGGAAGTCGTTGCGCATCGGCCACGGGCCGAACTCCGCGGAGAGCCGCATGCCGGGCAGCGAACTCAGCCGGCGCCACGAGTTCATCCGAAGCGACGGGTAGTAGGCGTGCCAACTGGAGCAGGGGATCTTCTCCCGGTCGATGAGCAGGGGATCGAGACCGGCCTCCTTCAGCGTCCAGGCCACCGCGAGGCCGCCCGGCCCCGCGCCGATGATGATCGGGCGTTCACTGCTCACGGACATGTGTTCCTCACCTCAGACCCGTTCGGGCGTCGAATGGTGCGCGGTGTGCTGCGCGACGACGCGCTCCTCGAACTCCACGAACGCGGGGACCGCCACCGGCTCGAACCGCACGTGGAAGGACTTCAGGAAGTTGCCGAAGAGCGCGCGATCGCCGCACAGGTGGATCGGCACGGCGAGGAAGGCCCACTCGAAGCCCGCGACCGCCGCCCAGACGCCGAGGACGACGGCGTGCGTGACGAAGCTGTGCATCGTGTTGTAGAGGACGTAGTAGACCTTCGGGATCCGACCGTTCTCGGCGCGCCGGAACGCGATCGCCCCCGGGATGTAGCCGATCAGGTCGATGTAGACGAACAGCAGCACCGCGACCCACCAGCGCACTTCCGACAGGTGCAGCAGGAAGAGCACCGCGCTCACGACGAGCGCGACGGCGTACTCCGCCCGCAGCAGTCGGAAGGTCACCCGGCTCTCGAACCGGTTCACGTGATCCATCGCCGGCCCCCGGACTACGCCGACAACGCGGTGTCGGGCTCGCGCCGGGCGCCCAGCCGCGCGGTCACCGCCATGGCCGTCGCCGGATCGCCGACGACGTGCGCCTCCCCGAGCAGCCGGTGCACGATGGTGGCGATGGCCTCCTTGAGCACCTTCGTCGCGATGGGCTCCAGCACGCCGGCCAGGCTGGGGATGCCGAAGTCGAAGGTGGCCTCGAACGTCACCTCGCAGCCACCCGCGATGGGTTCCACCCGCCAGGACCCGCGGAAGACGTCGAAGTCCCCGGCGGTCTGCTCGAAGACGATCCGACGCAGGTCGGGCTGGAGGTAGTCCACCTCGGACCAGCGCAGCGGACCGTTGCGGAAGAGGATGTCCCACTCGCTGACGAGCGGCTCGTCGCCCTTGTTCCCGTGGACGACGACGGAGCGCACCTCGTCCACGAACTCCGGGTACTTCTCGAAGTCGGTGATGCGCCGGTACGCGAGGTCCGCGTCCGCGGTGAACGACTGCAACTTCAATTCCAGGCTACGCATGGGCCGGCACCTCGTACTCGGGGTTCCGCTCGGCGACCGACCTGGCCGCCCGCTCGAACCGGTCGAAAAGAAAGGCCACGTCGGAATCGGTCATCGTCGCGGGAGGCGTGAGCCGCACGACGTGATCCGAGTTGAGCGAGAGGTTCGCGATGACGTCGTGGGTGACGAGCGCCATGAACAGGTCCGCCGCCATGGCCGGGTCCGCGAACTCGATCCCGATCAGCAGACCCGCGCCGCGCACCTCGTACGGGTGGTGCGGCAGGTACGTGGCGATGATCCGCTCCAGCTCCGGCGTGAGCAGGGCGCCGAGCGCCGCGGCCCGCTCCACCAGCCCGTCCTCCCGGATCGCCAGGATCGCGCCGCACACGGCGGCCATCGCGATCGGCGCCGCCGAGAACGTCGAGGTGTGCAGGATCGGGTCGCGGTCCAGGACGGAGAAGGTCTCCTCCGTCGCGATGGTCGCCGCCACCGGGATCACCGCACCGCCCAGCGCCTTGCCCGAGAGCAGGATGTCGGGGCTGACGCCCTCGGCGTCGCACCCCCACCACGCGCCGAGCCGGCCGAGACCCGACTGCACCTCGTCGACGACGAGCAGCGCGCCGTACCGGGTGCACACCTCGCGCACGGCCCGGAGGTAGCCCGGTGCCGGGATCACCACCCCGGCCTCGCCCTGGACCGGTTCGACGATCACGCAGGCCTCGCCCGGATGCCGGCTCAGCGTCCGCGTCAGCGCCTCGACGTCGCCGAACGGTACGTGTTCCACGTCCGGCAGCAGCGGCCGGAACGGCTTCTGGAACGTCTCCCGCGCGGTCACCGAGAGGGCGCCCATCGTCTTGCCGTGGTAGCCGCCCGTCATCGACACCAGCCGCCGGCGGCCGTTGAGCCGGGCGAGCTTGATGGCCGCCTCGACGGCCTCCGTCCCGGATCCCGAGAAGTGCACGCGGTCCAGGCCCGGCGGGGTCACCGACGTCAGGAGGTCGGCCGCCCGCGCGGCCGCCGGGTCGAGGAAGATCCGCGTGCCGATCGGATGCGTCCGCAGCTGGCGCTCGACCTCGCGCACCACGGTGGGGTGGCGGGCGCCGGTGATGAAGACCCCGTACCCCCCGACGTTCAGGATCCGCTGCCCCCGGCTCGTGGTGATCCACGCGCCGGACGACTCCACCTCCACCTGGCCGCCCAGCACGTCGGCCAGGCGGGCGCGGCCCGAGCTCATCGTGCGCCGGTACGCCGACGCCACCCACGCGTCGTCCGTGACCGTCCCGTCGGCCGTCACCTGTGCGTTGTCCGTGCCTGTTCTGTCGGGCATCTGGTACCTCACTCGAACCTGAGTACGTCGCCGGCGAAATTCGCGGCCAGCGCCCGGCTGGTGCCGGCCTTGGACGGCGGATGGAAGCTCACGCAGTGACAGGCCGCGGCGAGGTACGCCACGTCGGGCGAGGAGATGAACGCCATGCCGCCCAGGGCCTCGACCGCCCGCTTCGCGGTGTCGACGATCGCCTCCTGGGCGCCGTACCGGGCGATCATCGCCTTGGTGAGGGCGGCGTTGTCGCCCTCCTTCGCGACCAACTGCCGGGCGATCCCCTCCAGCAGTTGAGCCGCGCTCTCGACGCGCACGCCCAGGTCCGTCACCTGCTCCGCGCTGAGCTTCCGGCTCGCGAACGCCCGCTCGACCAGGGCGCTGGCCATGCCCAGGTAGCAGGAGGTGATCAGCATCTCGAACCACATGAACCCGACGGTCTGCAACTCGTCGAGCTCGCCCTGCTCACCGATGTCGGTGGGCACGAGCAGCCGGTCGTCGACGAAGACGTCCGTCAGGCGGACCTCGTCGCTCTCCGCCCCCGCCAGCACGTTGCTGGCCCAGAACGGATGGACGGACACACCGGGCGTGTCCGCCGGCACGAGCATCAGCACCGTCTCGGATCCGCCGTCCTCCGCCGGCACCGAGACGCTGGCCGACAGTAGGTCCATGGAACGCGAGATGCTGCACGGACGCTTCGACCCGTTGACGACGATCCCGCCGTCCTTGCGCACCCCGCCGACCGTGGGCGACAGGATCCCCTGACCGGGGTTGCCCTCGGCGAACCCCGAGGACACCAGCAGGTTCTGCGTGGCGATGCCCTCCAGCAGCGCCCACTCCACACCGCTGGACCGCAGGCTCTCGGCGAGCGTGAAGATGGTCGCCACCGAGAAGTGGTGCATCGTCGAGGCCACGGCCAGCGACGGCGCGGCCGCCCCGATCGCGCGGGTGACCTGGATCGCCTCCAGCGGTGTGGCGCCCGAACCCGAGTAGCTCTTCGGGATCACCAGCGCCGGACCGCCGCTCGCCCGGAACAGCTCCAGGCCGCGGTTGCCGGGCTTCTCCAGCTCGGCGAGGGGGATCTCCGACAGCTTGCCCAGGAGACCCGGCAGGTACTTCTCACAGACCTCGCGGGCCTCGTCAAGCGTGCGCATCGCGCTCCTTCTCCTCGGACGGTCGCGCGGAATCGGTCGCGACGATGGACACCCCTTGGAGGTGCGTGGTCCGCAACACGGGGTAGTTGGCCTCGCCGAAGGCCCCGCCCGTCAACCCGGTGCCGCCGTGCGAGGGCAGCGGTGCGGTGAAGGCGATGTGCGAGTCGTTGACCTTGAGCAGACCGCCCTTGACCGTCTCGGACACGAACCGGTCGATCACCGACTCGTCCCGCGCCCACAGCGAGTTCCGCAGCCCGTACAGGTTCGTGTTCACGAACTCGACGAAGCCGTCGAACAGGGTGTCGTCGTCGGCGTGTTCGGGGACGACGATCGGCAGCAACGGGAAGAACGTCTCGTGCTTGACCACGTCCGCCTCGCGTGCCCCGCGCAGACCGTCGACCCGGAGCACCGTCGGTTCGAGGAAGAACCCGGAACTGTCCCGGGTCCCGTCGATCTGCATGCCGTGGCCGCCGGTGACGACGGTCGCACCGTGCTCGACGGCGTCGGCCAGGAACTGGTTGAACTTGTCGTGGCGCAGCACGGGGGAGAGCAGCACGCCCTCCTCGTCCGGATAGCCGGGACGCAGCGCTTTCGCCCGCTCCACGACGCGGGCGATCAGGTCGTCCGCCACGTCCGGGTGGACGACCGCCTGGTTGGGGATCATGCAGAGCTGGCCGGAACCGTAGAAGCTCTCGACGAGCGCGTCGGCGGCCCGGTCGAGGTCCGCGTCCTTCCAGACCAGGACCACGTCGTTGCCGGCCAGTTCGAGGATCGGCTTCTTGCCGGCCTCGATGCACCGGCCCTCCAGCTTGAGGCCGCTGGGGACGTCACCGAAGTACATGATGTCGTCCACGTGCGGGCTGTTGATCCAGGCGTCCAGCATCGGCCCGGGATGCCCGCACACGATGTTGAGGAGCCCCGGCGGGGCGCCGATCTCGTCCAGGATCGGCGCGATCAGGTGCCGCAGCGCGTACGTCACGCCGAACGGCGCGGTGCGGGGGGCGCGTACGACGGCCGCGTTGCCCCCGGGAATGCACATGGTGCCCAGGAGCGCGCTGACCAGCGGCGCGTTGGCGGGCGGCGTGATGCACACGACGCCGTCGGCCTGCCGGCGGACGATGTTGCGACGCCCGTCCACGGCGAACTCCTGCCACAGTTGCCCGCGCAGGTACTGCGTCGTCTCCTTCCGGGTCAGCTCGCGCATCCCGGAGATCTCCCACTTGGCGAGCTCCAGCGGATGACCCTCCAGGGTCAGCAGCCGGACCAGCTCGTCGCCGTGTTCGTCGATGGTGGCGCGCAGCAGCTCCATCCAGCCGTCGAACCGCGTCGCGAGCGGTACCGAACGCCAGATCCGGGTCGCCTCGGCCGCGGCGGCCAGCGCGTCCAGGGACGTCTCCTTGTCGGCGACCGCGACCCGGCCGGCGATCACGCCCTCCGGTACTTCGTCGGGCGAGATCCTGCCCGACTCGAGTTTTCGCTTCAGGCTCAGGCTCGCGAACGAATCGTCCAGGACGGCACGTGTGGAGAGCACGTACACCCACTGGCCGCTCTCCACGTCCTTTCCGCGTACGTAACTGCTCAGAGAAGGTATGGGTCGGGAATCGACGTTCGCTGTCAAAGTGACCTCTGCAATCTGGATTCCGATGACAACTCGGTGGCGGTGGGCCGCCTGCGTCAGTGGTGCGTCATCGCAGTATCGACGGCCGCTCTGAAACGCCCCTGACGTCTCCCGGGACGTGACGTCGGACGGGCGTCAGCCTGGATCCACCGCGTAGTGGTCGGGCTGTGGATGGAGAAATCAGAAGAGGTGCCCGCTGACCTGGGATGATGGGAGTTTCTACGCTTCCATCAGACCCGAGCAAGAGGGCACCTCGTAAGTGAAATCGTCCCACAGTCCGGCAGCGGCCTTCGCCGCGTTCGACGAGCCGAATCTGATCGCGCATGCCGGGCTGGTCCCGGTGATCCGGCTGGCCGAGCGGTGCGGTCTGCCGGCCCTGGTCGCCGAGAAGGTCCGCCT